>JAUQXK010000087.1 GCA_030834695.1 Desulfobacterales bacterium | reverse complement strand
GAGTGGAAGCCGAAGGCGAGCCGCGTCAGCAGTCTCATCTTGGTGTTCGCGGCCTCGATGCGCGCGTTCGAGAGACCGTGCTCGAGCACATTCTCGATCGGCTCACGATGCGCGCGGATGGTCTGTGCGAGCTTGACGAGGGGCTCGAGGCGCGAGCGGGAGGCCCAGGCGAGCCACGAGGCCAGGAGCCATTTCGCCACGAGAGGGTCGGACTGTTGGAAGACCACGCGGAGCTCCTCCTTGAGCAGATAGGCGCGATAGAGAGGCTGATTGTCACGCTGAACCGCGGCGAGCGTCTTCGACTGGCACGCCGTCAGGTCTTCCGGGTTCTTGCACAGCGCCCAGCGCGAGCCCTTGAGGCTCTTGGCGCGCTCCTTCTGCCCCGAACGCCTCAGCTCGTTCCAGAGAGTGCGGCGAACTTGATCCAGAGCGCGCGTGGCCCATTGCACGACGTGGAACGGGTCCAGGCACAGGGTCGCGTTCGGACAGCGTTCGCGAACGACGTTTCCGATCCACGTGGCGGCGTCCGCGCTGACGAGCCGGATGGCGGCGGCTCGCTCGGTGCCCAGCTCGTCGAAGAAGCGTCGCAGGGTGGCCTCGTCCCGACCGGGACTGGCCCACAGCAGCCGGCCGGTGTCGTGGTCGACCACCACGGTCAGATAGCGATGTCCCTTGCGGTAGGAGACTTCGTCGATGCCGATGCGGGTCACTCCCTGGAACGGGTCGACCTGTGCGCGCATGCTCGCGCCGACACGCTCGAGGATGTAGCCCACGGTGCGCCACGCGACGCGAAGCAAGCTCGTCAGCGTCGTCTTGTCCGTCCGAGTGGCCAGCCATGCGACGCGGTCCTCGAACGCCGTGGTGAACTTCGAGCCCTGTCGCGCCCAGGGAACGCGCTGCACGAGCACGCCGTGCTTGCCGCAATGAACGCGGGGGGCCTCGGCCTCCAAGTAGACGCTGCACAGACCGACATCGGGGGCTCTCCATCGGCGTCGACCTGCGCCGAGGTCGTACTTCGGGCAGCGCCGACCGCAGTGCGGGCATCGCCGCGTCTCGGTCTTCAGCGGTCGGACCCGCACGACCAGCCTCGGTCGCACCTCCCGCTCTTCCCACTGCACGTCCTCCACCACGGCGCGCTCGACTCCGAGCGCGCGAAGTACCATCCTCGCGTTGCGCACCTCTCCCTCCTCGCCCGTTCAGGCTTCAGCAACCGAACTGTGCGAGATCCGAGGGGTGCGCGCCACTCCCACGCCGCAAACCGACCCACGAGTTCAGCAGGAGAGCCCTCTTTGAGCACCTCTTCGCCGGACCGCGCCCGCCCGGCGCGACGCACCCCTGCGTCCAGAGCCGTCCCGAACGCGCCCAGTGCCCACCCGCGGCTCTCGCAAGCCGTTGGCACTCGCCCCGACCACGGGCGCGTCCTCCACTCGGACAACGCCGACCTGCGTCCGGCACGCCTTCCCCGAGGCCCCCCTTCACGACACGCCGATCGAGAAGGACAGTTTGATTTCCCTTGGCGCACGGCCTCGAGCGCGGCCCACTCCTGCGTTCGTGGAGTGAGCCGGCTCAGCAGATCCCGAGCGCCGGCCTCGTCGAGGATGTCGGTCCGCCACCACGGTAGGCGCGGAGGCTGCGCGTTCCTCTCCCCT
>JAUQXK010000086.1 GCA_030834695.1 Desulfobacterales bacterium | reverse complement strand
TGGAGCTTATAGGCATGCGAATCCTAACCACAAAAAGGCTGTTCCTTCCGGCATTATCCATCGTTACAGGAGTCATAGTGCTTTTGGGGCTTTTTGGCATTTCAACCTACCGCAATTTGGATCGACAGAAAGCGGCTGCGTTGGAAGCTCTGCGTAGCCAAGGGATTGTATTGTTGGAGGCCCTTGAAGCCGGCGCGCGCACCGGGATGATGTTGCCCATGTGGAACGAGGATTCTGTGGACATGCTCATCAAGGAAATCTGCCACAACGAGGTTATTGAGTATATTTACCTGATCGGACCGGACGGTAAGGTGTCGCATGCTGGCGGGGCAACCCAACCTTCGGAAGCAACTTTTCCTTCCATCCCAGCGGAAAATGACAATCAGATACTTGAACAAATCCGCACGCTGCCCGGCGGCAAGACGGTTTACGAATTAGCGCGACGATTTCACCCTTATCCTATCTTAGGCACCAACAACCATCATGAGCAAATGATACCCACTCCCCATGGCGAGGCGTTCCTTCACAGCCATAAGAACGATGTGGTGGTGATCGGCCTCAAAATGACCTCATATACTGAAGCCCGGCACGGGGATCTCATGCATGCATTCATGATGGCCGTGGTACTTCTTTTGCTCGGCTCTGCCGCACTGTTTTTTATATTCGTCATCCAAAACTATTATTTGGTGAATAAAGCTTTTGATCAGACAAAAGATTACACCCGCCAGGTTTTAGCAAGCCTGCCCAACGGCCTCATCGGCATCGATCCAACGGGACGAATCACGTCTTACAACCAGCAAGCACTTAAGATGCTGGGGATGAATGACAGCCGCTTAAGCGAAGCCGGCCTTAGTAACATCATCAACGTTCAATTGAATTGTATCGACTCGGTGATCGATCAGTGCCAGACGATCCAGGATAAGGAGATTTTCCATCAAAAGCCGTCCGGTGAACGAATTGCTCTCGCCTTGAGCATCTCGCCCATTCTGGGAGAAAGCGGTTCAGCTTCAGGTGCGGTAATTATGCTGCGGGACTTGACTGAAATAAAACGCCTGGAAACAAAACTGCGGCGGGCGGAAAAACTGGCGGCGATAGGTCAGATGGCCGCACGGATGGCTCATGAAATCAGGAACCCCTTGAGCTCGGTGCGGGGATTTGCCCAATTTTTGAAACATTCTTTAAACGGCCGACCACAGGAGCAGGATTATGCAGAAACCATGGTGACAGAAGTGGACCGAATCAATCGAGTAGTATCGGATCTATTGAGCCTTGCCCGTCCCGTGGAAGTTAAGCCTGTTGAATGCAACATTTACGAATTGGTACGCCATGTCGTACGTCTGGTTGCCGACGAAGGCAATTCAAAGAGCGTAAGTCTGCAACTGGAGGTTGCTTCCGATATCCTACCCTGTATGGTTGACCCAAACCAGTTGACCCAGGCGCTTCTTAATCTTGTTCTGAATTCTCTTCAGGCCGT
This sequence comes from Desulfobacterales bacterium, assembly GCA_030834695.1. Lineage (GTDB taxonomy): Bacteria > Desulfobacterota > Desulfobacteria > Desulfobacterales > SpSt-501 > SpSt-501. Next base: position 1,691 of record JAUQXK010000086.1, on the reverse strand, counting down.
CGAGCCTGGCGGTGCCATAAAAGTTGGCGCCACAATAGATCCATCAGGCGAATTGAAAATCTGGGTATCGGACGACGGGCATGGGATTGCTCCGGAGCATCAAAACCAGATTTTCGAGCCATTCTTTACAACCCGAAGCTATGGCACGGGGCTTGGCCTTGCCATCGTTCAGCAGATCGTCGAAAGCCACAACGGTGAAATAACAGTTGAAAGCCCGGTTGACCCAAATGCCAAGGGGTGCAGGTTCACAATCCGAATCCCAAATGCCCAAGTTTAAATTGGGCGGGTAAAGCCAATTTCTATACATGATCGAGGGTCACCAGAGAACCCTAAATTCGGTTGTTTTTCCAACGGGGTCTAATAAAGAATCAGCCCGTGCTCCTTAAGGGAGGGTGTATCATGAAGCCAAGGATTTTGATTGTAGATGATGAACCGGCTCACCGCAAAATGCTTGAGGCGGTGTTATCTTCGGAAGGATACGAGGTCATACAGGCCGCAGACGGTTCCGAGGCCATCGCCCAAGTTGAAAAAGGCTTCTTCGATCTCATTCTCATGGACATCCGCATGCAGCATACAAGCGGAATGGAGGCATTGAAATCCATCCGCGAGATCAGCCCTGGAATACCTGTTGTGATGATGACTGCCTATGCGTCGGTGGATACGGCGGTTGCAACGCTAAAGTCCGGAGCATTCGATTATCTGACCAAGCCGCTGGATATCGACGAACTTAAAATTATGTTAGCCAAGGCATTGCGACACCACCGGTTAGAAGAAGAAAACCTTCAGCTTAGAGAACAGCTGGACAGCCGCTTCGATTTTTCAAGCATTATTGGCAGCAGCTCGGCCATGAAGAAGATGTTCGAGACGATGGCCCTTGTAGCTGCGACCGAGGTAACCGTATTGATTTGTGGAGAAAGCGGAACCGGAAAAGAACTGGTAGCCAACGCAATTCACCACCACAGCCCACGGGGTCAACGTCCATTCATCAAGGTTAATTGCGCTGCCCTGCCTGAAACCCTATTGGAAAGCGAGTTGTTCGGCCACGAGAAAGGAGCCTTCACCGGTGCAGTGAACCGCCGCAAGGGTCGGTTTCAATTGGCCCATATGTCATCAATCTTCCTTGATGAAATCGCGGAAATGGCTCCAACGACTCAAGCTAAAATTCTGCGCGTTCTCCAGGAGCGCTCATTTGAACCGGTTGGCGGAAATGAAACGATCCAGGTGGATACCCGGGTCATTACAGCCACCAACCGGAATCTCGAAGATGAAATTAAAACGGGGCGTTTCCGAGAGGATCTCTACTACCGGTTGAACGTCGTGCAAATTGTTGTCCCGCCATTGCGAGAACGGCGTGAGGATATTCCACTGCTTGCGAATTTTTTTGTTAGTCACTACATGGCAAAGAATAGGCGTCAAATCAAAGGCCTGACTCCGCGAGCGTTGGATCTTTTGATGCGGCATGATTGGCCTGGAAACGTGCGCGAGCTGGAAAACACCATAGAGCGCGCCGTCATTCTTGCGCGCAGTGACATGATCGGAGTTGAGTCTTTGCCAGAAGCTATTCAGGCGGCTGCAGGAACGGCCGGAGCGAGCCCTATTGGTTTTGACCCCGGCCGTTCTCTGAAAGATATGGAAAGAGAGATGATTTTTCGTACGCTCAACGAAACATCTGGTAACCGGACCCATGCAGC
>JAUQXK010000085.1 GCA_030834695.1 Desulfobacterales bacterium | reverse complement strand
CTCCCAGGTCGAGCCTTCGTCTAGCTCGCCGTCTGACAATAAGTTGTAAACAAAGCAGGGTGAGGACTTGCGCTTAAGACCCAGGCACATGCCCACCGCAATGCCCAGGCCGTGTCCCAGCGAGCCGCCGGTGATCTCCATACCGGGCGTGTACCCTGCCATGCCCGACATCGGTAGACGGCTGTCGTCGCAACCATAGGTCTCAAGCTCCGCTGCAGGGAGAATGCCCGCTTCGATCAATACCGCGTAAAGCGCGATGGCGTAATGGCCGATGGACAATAGAAACCGATCGCGCTCTTCCCATGTGGGATCTTCGGGCCGGTATCGAAGTGCATGAAAATAGGCTACCGCCAGCACATCCGCTATAGCGAGCGCCTGCGCGATGTAACCTTGTCCCTGAACGGCCCCCATCCGGAGGGCATTCCGTCGAATGCGGTAGGCTCTCTCGGACAGGGATATATCGGACCCAAGTGTTTTGGTTTCCATGCTGTTCCCCTTCAAGCTTCCCCAAAAAACCGGGATCGTCAGCCCGGCAACGCCATCATTTCAAACCGAAGATATTCGCCTCGATGAACTTCCACGTCTGCATATAGTCTCCGCTGGCCAGCAATCGGGAGATCAGGCCTCCATCTATTTTATCCAACTTATCCCAAATGCGATTGGTCATGCGGCTGTTGGCCTCGAAGACCTCCTTGATGTTCCAGCGGGTCGGAGACGTGTCGGAAGTGAGGTAATCCCTGTACTTGTACTTCTTGAGGTAGTAGATGAATTCGACGTATTCCAGGAAGTGCTTGGTGCCGCAGAAGTAGTCCCAGTCCCACTTACCGTCGTTGTCGTTGATGTGGATGTAGTATCTGAAAGGGCTCTCCGCCAGCAGCACCAGCGCCTCGGCCGGGTTCTCGTTGCCGTAGGTGGAGTGGCCGAAATCCAGTGTCACCCCCATTTCCTTGATACCGATGTCGTTCAGCAGGCAAAGCGTCTTCGCGGCCGTATCCACGAAGCATCGGCCGCGGGTCTCGCTGGGCTTGTACTCGATGAACAGCGGAATGTTCGTCTTGTAGCTTCCGGCCGCGCCGAACGTCTCGACCAGATGTTTCCAGGCCACGGCATAGTCGTGCTGGAAGGCGAACTCGTAACCGTCGCCAAGCGGGCAACACGTGACCTTGTCGGCGCCGACCGCCTCGGCAAAATCCTTGGCTTCCTTAATGAACCGCACGGCCTTGTTACGGATTTTCTTGTCGAGCGAGGTCAGCCCGCCGTTGCGGAACTCGGGCTCGGCCTTGACGTTCACGTTGACGGCAGCGACCTTCAGCTTGTGCTTTTTCAACACCGCCTTGGTTTTAGCCGCGTCGCTGACCTCGTAAGGGAAGACGATCTCCACACCGTCGAAGCCTTCCAGCTCGGTCATGAGCTTGAACTTGCCGTCTAAATCGAGCGGCTGGTTGTACTCGTGGAACCGGTCCTTGGTTTTGGACAGGAACCCGGTGATGATGGCCATTTTGAGCATGGGTGTCTCCTCTGCGCCAATCAGGATTGGTTCAATAGGTTCTCGATGAATTTTCGACCACCGCCGTATTCGACAGATGCATCTTCCGGTTTGCAGATGATTTCAACGTCCCAGGACCCGTTGTACCCGCAGGCCGTGAGGGCGGCGATGAGCCGCGGCCAGTCGATGGATCCGGCCCCCGGCCGCAGCGACAGGTTCTCGTTTCCGAAGTTGTCGCACAGGTGGGTGCCGAGAATCCGCGGCCCGAGCTTGGCGGGGATCAGATAAAGATTCTCTTTGCAGGCCCAGGCGTGGCCCGTGTCGAAGTTGAAGCCGAGGGTCTCCGACCCCAGGTGCTCGCACAGCCGCAGGAAACCGTCGATCCCGCCCACGATGGCACCCGGGAGAATTTCCAGGGCCATGCAGCGCCCAGCCTCCTCGACCATCGCCAGGAGTCGGCTCACTTTCGCTGCGCAGCGTTCGAAAAGAAAGAGGTAATCATCCCTACTTGACGACGACGGGTAACCGAAAGCCGGCAGCGGAACGGTCACAACCCGACATTCGTCAAAAAGATCTACCATTTCAAGCACCGCCTTCATGTTCTCGACAGCCGCATTTGAAACAAGACTTTGCCGTTCGGCAAAGTCTCCCAGCATGAAGTGGGCCACCAACTGATGGGCCTTCAACCCCACATCCGAAGATTTTCTCCGGATTTCGGCAGCGCCCGTTCGCGCCCATGTTTCAAGGCTTTCCCGGTGAAACACTTCGAGCTGGAAGCCGGAAAAGCCGAGGGCAGGCAGATCCTCGAGGCCCGCCGCAACATCAGCGGGGGAAAACCGGTTTGAAAATTTCGAGACGAAATAGGCCGGTGAAACGCCGATCATTATGAAAAAGCTCCTTGGGTGCGGCCGAAAATGCATTTACCTCATATTGAACAGCCAGAGAATGACCTTGGTCGTCGCCGGGATGTAGGTTACGATCAGCACGACGATGAACGTGACCGTCATCATCGGGATCAGGTGCTTGGTGATGGCCCCGATCCCGGCCTTGGCGAGGCTTGCTGCGACAAACAACGGCCCCCCGACGGGCGGAGTGTACAAGGCAATCGAGAGATTGGCCGTCACGACCACCCCGAGGTGGACCAGGTCGACACGAAACGCCTGGGCTACCGGCAAAAACAGTGGAATGGTCAACAGCATGGCCGGCAGCGGTTCGATGAAGATGCCCACCAGAAAAAGGCAAACGTTGAGCATAAGCAGGAACAGCCACTGCTGGTGCGCCACGGCCTGGACCCAGTCCGCCAGCTGGGCCGCCACCTGCTCCACTGTGATCAACCAGGCCAGGCAACCGGTGGCGCCGATGACGAGCATCACCACCGCGCTGGTCTGGAACGACTTCAGCATGATCTCCGGCAGGTCCCGCCACTTGAGGTCCTTGTATAGGAAGATCGAGATGATGACCCCGTACACGACGGCGATGGCGGCCGCCTCGGTGGGGGTGAACAGCCCGGTCCATATTCCGCCGATGATCATGATGGGCATCAACAGCGCCGGCCAAGCCTCCTTGAAGGCCGCCAGGATCTCACCGGCCGTAGCGGGATGGCCGCCCTTGTCGCAGCCGGTCTTCTTGCCGAACCAGATGCAGACGCCGATCAGCGCCAAAGCCGATATCATGGCCGGGATCACTCCGGACATGGACAGCAGCCGCATCGACACCCCGGAGATGAAGGCGTAAACCAGGAAGGGGATGGACAACGGCATCAGCAGGGCGAGCGTCCCGGCGACCGAGAGCAGCGCCGCCGCAAAGGCAGGGGGATATCCCCGCTGGATCATCATGGGAATGATCAGCGACCCGATGGCCGCCGTGTCGGCGATCGCGGACCCGGAGATACCGCCGAAGAGCAGGCAGGAGACGACGCAGACCACCCCGAGCCCGCCCGGCATGAAACCGAAGAGGGTCACCGCGAAGGCCACGATGCGCTTGCCCACCCCGCCCTTGGAGAGCAACTCGCCGCCGAAGATGAACAACGGCACCGCGATCAGGATGAAAGGTTCCACGCCGGAGATGAAGCTGAGGAAGATCGACTCCAGGGGGTGCGAGAGCCCGTAAGACCAGATCATGCCCACCGTGGTCGCCAGCAGCGCGTACATGAGGGGCACGCCCGCACACGCGACCACGAAGAACACGGCAAAGATAATCACGGCAAACATCGCTCAATCTCCATACCGTTCCTTGCGGGGCTTGCCGCGCAGGATTTGAATGAGGTCATAGCCGACGAACACCAGGGAGGCCGTCGAGCCGACCGGCAACGCGAGATACTGAAACGCCATGGGCCAGTCGAGAACGGTCAGAATGTTGCCCCAGTTGGCCATGACGATGCCAACCCCGTACCGGACCAGCAGGCAAAGCACCGCCAGGCACAGCATCTGAACGACCGCATCCGCCTTGAAGCGGGATTTCCCGGCCAGCTTGTCGATGAACTCGGTGATCGTCATGTGCGCCCCGCGGCGCGCCGCGGAGGCCCCCCCCAGAAACGTGACCCAGACCATCATGAACTCGCACAGTTCAGTGGTCCAGGCGATGTCCTGGTGGAACAGGTGCATGAGCACGTTGCAGAAGACGAGAACGGTCATGACCGCACCCATCGAAACCAGCGTGTAATCGACCACCACACCCAGCCAGCGGATCGCAGGCGGCGCCGGCGGCCCGGCCGGCAAGAGTCGGGCATTCATAGAAAACTCCTTGAAGCAAGACGCCGGACCCGTTGAAGACCGGCGTCTTGCCGGTATGCAACCCGTTGATCGAGATAATTACTTGGCCGGAAGCGCCTGGCGCACCGCTTCCGCATCCTTCAAGATGGCGTTGACGTTCTCGGCGCCGAACTTCTCACGCGCCTTGGCATAGGCCGGCTGCACCGCCTGGCGGAACGGTTCCAGGTTGGGCTTGGCGATCTTGGCGCCCTTGTCGGCCATCTCCTTCAGCTGCCGGTCGTCGTTGGCGCGGATCTCCTGACGGCTGAATGCGGCCGCTTCCTTGGCCGCCTTGGTGACGGCCTGGCGGTCGGCCTCGGAGAGCTTCTGCCAGGTCTTTTCGGAAATGGCGAGCGGGATCGGGCTGTAGACATGCTGGGTCAGGGTCACGTTGGGCGCCACTTCGTAGAACTTGTTGGAGTAGATGGTGTCGATCGGGTTTTCCTGGCCGCTGACGACCCCCTGCTGGATCGCCATGTACACCTCGGGCAGCGGCATGATCTGGACGCTGAAGCCGATGTCCTCGAGCGTCCAACGCATCATCTCGTTCGGAAACGTGCGCAGCTTCTTGCCCTTGGCGTCGGCCGGGGTGTTCAACGGGTCGCGAGTGGTCATGCAGCGGAACCCTGCCTCAAAGGTGGACAGGAAACGGAACCCCTTGGCGGGGGCCTTGTCGAACTGGGCCTGGAGCCACTTGGACTCGTCGTAGAGCTTCCAGCCCTGGTCGTAGGTTTCCACGAGGAAGGGGAGCATCGTGAGGTTCAGGGTGTCCACATGGGGCGCGTAGGAGCCGGTGCTCGAAACGGTGAAATCGATACCGCCCAGGGCCAACTGTTCGATGTTCTTGGGGTCGTTGCCGAGCTGGCTGCAGCAGTACACCTGCACCTTGTAACGACCATTGGTGTACTCCTCGACCTTTTTCGCAAAGAAAAGAGCAGCGGCCTGGCGCGCGCCCTGCTGCTGGTCGGTGTGGCTGAATTTCAGCACGGTCTGGGCGCCGACATTCAGCGCTCCGAAAACCATGACCGCCACCAGGATGCAGAAAACCTTGGCCCACAGCGTTTTTCGGTTCATGACTCCCTCCTTCTTGGGGTTTGATGGGGTTGGTGCCAACATGTCCTTGTTCCTCGATACGTCCGTACGGCTCTCAACGCTTGCGGGCATTCACCCGGAACGCATCTATGACCGCCCGGGTGATCGCGGCGGTGCCGCTCGACCCGCCGAATTCAAATGGCTTGACGCGTCCTTGCTGAAACGTCCGCTCAATCGCTCGGCCCAGCACGTCGGCGGCTTCGCGGCAGGCGGTCTGCCCGTGGCGCTCCGCGAACCACTCCAGCATCATCGCGGCCGACAGGAACATGGCCGTGGGGTTGGCCTTGCCGGTCCCGGCGATGTCCGGCGCCGACCCGTGCGCGGGCTGAAAGAGCGCATGCCGATCTCCGATGTCGCCGGAGGGTGCCATGCCCATGCCACCGACCAGGCCGGCACCCAAGTCCGACAAAATGTCGCCGAACATGTTCTCGGTCACGATGACATCGTAAGCCCACGGCTGGCGAATCAGATTTAATGCCATAGCGTCGATGTAGCAGTGATCCGCCGCAATGGCGGGAAACCGCCGTGCCTGCTCGTCGAAGATCCGGCGGAAGAAAGCCATCGATGCGAACACATTGGATTTGTCGACGCAGGTGACCCGCCCCGGCCGGCCGCGTTCTTTTCGCCGCTCGGCCAGCCGCAGGGCAAAGTCGAAAACCCGCTCAGAGCCCTTGCGCGTGATCCGCATCGTATCCTGCGCCTCCTGGTCGGCGATGACCTGCCCGCGGCCCCGCGCGTAAAAGAGCCCCTCGGTCTGCTCGCGGACGAGGACGAAATCAATGCCGGCGGCGCGCGGGTCGGATAACGGGCACGGCAGCCCCGCAAAGGCGCGGATCGGCCGGACCCCGGCATACAGATCCAGGCTCACCCGGATGTCCAGCTGAGGGGCAATCTCGGTACCGTCCGGGTAACGGATGTCCGGCAGGCCCATGGCGCCGAACAGGATTGCATCGGCGTTCTCCAATGCCTTCAGGGTCTCGTCGGCCAGCGCCACACCTGTGTCGCGATAGGTCTGCGCCCCGCCGGGGTAATGTTGCCAGTTGAACCGGATCCCGCCGATTTCGGCGCACAGGGTATCGAGCACCTCCACGGCGGCCGACGTCACTTCCACGCCGATCCCGTCTCCGGGAAGCACCGCGATTTCAAATATGCTCGAGGGTGTCATGCGGAGATTTACCTGTTAAGCGGGCCATGACGCCCGGCGTCAGGCTATCAACCTGTAAGTTGTTTTTTTTGGGAGAGTCTTTCAGCCTCGATTCAGCCGTCGCAGCCAGGGCTGCTATGGCGAAGTCGGCTCGTCGCGGCTGGAAAGCCGCTCCCACATAAGACCCGCCAATTCACTTGGAATAGCGCCAGTGCACCGGCGGATGCCCAGCAACCGGCGACCTGAAAACCGCAATCGAATCTCCCTTCAGGCAGCCGAGATAAGCGGTCCGCAGGTCGGCGCCGCCAAAGGCCAAGCTCGAGATGTTCTTCAGAAACCGCCCGCCGCAGGCGTCCATGTGGGCACGCCCCATCTCGCCGGCCGCGAAGGCTTGCTCGCACCACTCGACGTGGGTTTCGTCCGCGTCTTCCAGGACGAGCTGCTGCGCCCCGTCCGGCCCCACGCGGATGACACGGTTGCTCACGAAGCTGGTGACCCACACCCCGCCCGTGGCATCGAAGGCGAGGCCGTCCGGGAAGGTGCCTTTGCCGAAGACGGCCACAGTTTCGCGGGCGCCGAGCGCACCGCCCGCGACGATGGGAAACCGCACCAGCCGCCGGCCGAAGGTTTCGTTCACGTAAAGCCAGTCTGCGTCAGGGCTCACGACGGCTTCGTTCGTGTACCCCAGGCCGTCGGCCACGATGCGCGCACCACGCTCGTCCACGAGCACGATGAAGCCGTCCGCGACGTCCGCCCGGTGCGCCTGTGTGCGCGGTCGCAGCCGCGTGCTCACGGTCACCCATATGTGGCCCAGACGGTCTTCGGCGACGAAATTGGATGGCGGCAATTCAACACCGTCAACTTCCTCTATAAAAGGCCGGACGGACCCGTCGCGGCCGAGTTCAAAGACCCCGCCCTGGGTTACGCCGAGGTCTGCCAGAAGAAAAGCCCCGCTGCGCCGCAGGGCAATCCCGTTGGGCCGCAGGGGGCGTCCCCCGGGGAGGCGGCCGGCATACAGGGTCTGCGATCCGTCCGTCCGGATGTGAGCGACACCGCCTCGCCAGTCGGCGGCAAAGAGGTCGCCCGCAGCGGTAGCGAGGACGCACTCCGGCCGCACCAGCCCGTTTCCTTCCCATTTTAACGTTGCGGGAGAAACCGAAAACGGCCGCCCATCGGCGGCTGTGAGGCATGCTGACCCATGGGTGTTCACGCGCGACGTGCTCCTTGGATTTTCAATCGTTCGCCTTCAAGGATTCCTGCAAAACCGCCCGGGACCTCTGGAAGTGCCGCCGCATGAGGGTTTCGGCCATTTCGGCATCTCGCCGGGCAATGGCTTCGATCATGGCCTGATGCTCACAGATGGTTTCTCTGGGGTGGCGCACCAGGCCCTCGGGTGCGACCACCTGATAGCTGTAGCTGATGATGTTATAAGTTTCGAGGATACTTTTTAGGAACTCCTTGGCCCCGATATCGAGGAGAAAATTGTGGAAGCGGCGATCCTCCCGGGCGTAGTTGCGGATGTCGATGATATCCTTGTCCCCGGCAAATGGTTTGAAAAATTTCTGCAGTTGGACGATCTGGCTGTCGGTTATTTTTTGAGCGGCCTTGCGGGCGGCCAAACCCTCCAGCACTTCGCGCAACTCGAAAATGGAGATCATCTCTTTCTTGGTGAACGTGCGCATGAAAAAGCCGCGCCGCGGAATGGACTGGACGAGCTTCTCCTTCTCCAGAAACTTGAGGGCGTTGACGAGCGGAGTGCGGCTGATGCCCAGGTCCTCGGCCAGCTTCTCTTGAGGAATTTTCTCGCCGGGCAGAAGCTGGCGATCCATGATCATGGATTTCAGGATCTGATAAGCTTTATGATCGAGGTTTTCGTGCTCGGCGCCGAGATTGATGACACCTCGCCGACCGGTTGGCCTGGAAGCAAAGGATCTTGACTTTCTAAGGCGAGCTGGAGCGGCCATAGGGACACCGCCTTTTTTGAATGTTGTATTTTGTATGCAGAATTCAATATCGAATGGCAGACGCCCTGTCAACAACAAAAACCAACGCCAGCAACCCTACCGGTCCGCCTTCCCTTCGCGCCCCGATGTGCCACTGAAACGGCAAGTTGGATTAGGTGCAATGCCAGCCGCCACAAGTGCGCAGATCGACCCGATGTTCGAAAGATGCTTGTTAGGTGAAATGCGAAACCGAGCCCGCTCACGGCGGGGATGTGGCCGTAGCGGTCGAGGCGGCCAAGACCGACGGCGGCAAGTAGAGTCCAGTAGGCAGCCGGAGTTGACGGCTCCGCGGACGGTTCGAACGGTTTTCGGTCGCATAAAGCAATCACCCCTCTCCATGTCCGCTGGAGAGGGATGTTTGTTTTATGGCTTTCCTGTAAACGCAGAATGGGATATAAAAATATTAGGCTGGTCTATCTTATCTGGGTTCATTAATGATCAGATGGATGCCCCCGTATCGTGGTCCGGGGCAGGCTTATCACATCCGGAATGGTGGTATTGATGGATCTGGCGGCCGGGCTAATAAGAAATGGAAGGGAGGCGAGATCATGGATTTTTCAAACATGGGAGTATCCGATTGGATCATCCGGACGGCCATTTTTGGCGTGCTGGCATGTGCCGTACTTGGCACCCTGCAGAATTTAATCGGAGCGATTAAAGGCCGGAAGACTGGAAAGTAGCCGGATCCTCCAATCCTGCAATTCCTCTAAGATCTGCTTCTCAAACGAGCGCTTGCAATTGCCTGAATGGACCTGACAAAAAGGTTGCCGATGGGCGGGAGGGCCGGCAAAGGCGTGCCTTTTCGTGATGGACTGACTCATATCGGCCGCTGGGCCTTCTACTACGTCTGTGTCGGTGTGGTCGCCGGCATTGCCTCCATTGCATTCTACTACCTCTGTCAGCTGGGCATGAGGGTTTTTCTCGACTTCCTGGCCGGCTATCGCCCTCCGGCTTCGGCCGGAGAGTTTGCACTGTTTTCGCCTGGCAGCGGCGTATTCAACCGCTGGGTGCTTTTGATCCTGCCCGCGGCCGGAGGTCTCTTAAGCGGATGGCTGGTCTACCGGTTTGCCCCGGAGGCTGCCGGCGCCGGCAACGATGCCGCCATCCATGCGTATCACCACGAAGATGGCCTTGTCCGCGCCCGGATACCGTTGATCAAAACCCTGGCGACGGTCATTACGCTGACGACCGGAGGCTCCGGCGGACGCGAAGGACCGATTGCGCAGATCGGGGCGGGAATCGGTTCTTGGTTGGCCGTGAAGCTTAAGCTCTCGGCAAGGGAAAGGCGCATCCTCTTGGCGGCGGGCATCGCTGCCGGCGTGGGAAGCATTTTCAGGGCCCCCTTGGCCGGAGCGCTTTTTGCGGCCGAATTCCTCTACCGGGATCCTGAGTTCGAATACGAAGTCATCATCCCGGCGGGAATGGCCTCGGCCGTTGCCTACTGCCTGTTCTGCATGGTGTTCGGCTGGGGCTCCCTGTTGCAATCGCCGGATTTCATCTTTCGCAACCCATTGGAACTCGGCCCGTATCTGGTGTTGGCAATGGTGGTGGCGGGGGCCGGGGTATTTTTCATTAAACTGTTTCACGCCACCACCCGCTTTTTCCACGGCCTGAGCATTCCGAATTATTTGAAGCCGGCAATCGGCGGTGGCCTGACCGGTATCGTCGGGTTTTTCCTTCCGCACACCCTGGCCTTCGGATACGGCTACGCCCAGAAAGCGCTCACCCAGGAGGTGGCGTTATCCTTTCTCTTGTCGCTGGCGATCGGAAAAATGATCACGACCTCTTTTTCCATCGGCTCCGGCGGCAGCGGCGGGCTGTTCGGCCCATCGATCGTCATCGGCGCGGCTCTGGGCGGTGCGGTGGGCCAGACATTTCACCAGGTGCTCCCCGAAGTCGTCGGTTCGCCCGGGGCCTTTGTGGTGGTGGGAATGGCCGCCTTTTTCGCAGCCGTTTCCAACACGCCGATCTCCACCATTATTTTCGTCAGCGAGATGACCAATTCCTACCATCTGCTGCTGCCAAGCCTAATGGTGTGTTCGGTGGCCTACCTGGCCACCCGGCGCTGGACGCTATTCAAGAGCCAGGTCTGGCGGAGAATCGATTCGCCCGCGCATTCCGGCGAATTCTTTGTCGATGTACTGCAGGCCATCACGGTCTGCGATGTGCTGGACCGCATTCGCAAGGTGGTCATGATTCCGGAGAATATGCTCTTTGCGGATTTCAGGAAGCATTTCTCGGAATCGGACCAGCACTACTTCCCGGTGATGGATGAGCACGGAAAACTGGCGAGAATTTTTTCCATCAACGATATCCGCAGCGTGCTGTTCTCCCCCGGAATCGGCAAGCTGGTCGTCATGAGGGACATCGGTACTTCGGATATCATCACCACCTCGCCGTCCGAAGATCTCAATTCGGTCCTGAAAAAATTCACAATGAAGAACATCGACAGTCTGCCGGTGGTACAGGATGACGACGCCCGTGAACTGATCGGCATGCTGAGCCGCAGGGAAGTGATCGCGTATTACAATCGGCGGGTTGATGAAATGAAGGCGATGGGGTGAGGGGTTGACTATGACGAAACGAAGCGGGCTATCATCGGCGGTTTTACAGGGGACTGGTTTGCTTCGCTCTTCTCGTGGGAGCGGCTTTCCAGCCGCGATGATCGCGGCTGAAAGCCGCTCCCGCAGAAAAGAATTTCAGCTTCCTCGAAAGCCGTCCATTGCGAAGTTCTTCGCTCACGCATCCGCAGTGGTAGCCGTGCTGACCGCCCCTGCTCTTTTCTTGCGGTACTGATTGGCCACGCACGCGGCCAACAAGCCGATCCCCATGATATCTGTGATCGTGCCCGGGTCCACGAGCAACAGGCCCCCCGCGATGAACAAGATCCGCTCGATCCAGTTCATCGGTGCCACGAAATAACCGATCATGGCCGCACCGATCGCCGTCATGCCCGCACAAGACGTGACCAGCGTCTGAATCATCGCGTACCACGTCGTATTGATCCAGAGCATGGACGTGTTGTAGACGAAAATGTAGGGCGTGAGAAACGCCCCGATGGCGAGCTTGGTGGCGGTGACCCCCGTCCAGAAGGCGTTGGATTTGGCGATACCCGCGCCGGCGTAAGCGGCCAGAGCGACCGGCGGCGTAATGTCGGCCACGATCCCAAAATAGAAAACGAACATGTGCGCCGCCAGCGGGTGCACGCCCAGTTGGATCAGGGCCGGCGCAGCGATGGTGGAGGTGATGATGTAGTTGGCCGTGGTCGGCACACCCATGCCGAGAATGAGTGAAGTGATCATGGTGAAGATAAGCGTCAGTAGAAGATTGCCGCCGGCGAGCTCCACCAGTCCGTTACCCAGCTTGAGCCCCAGCCCGGTCAGGGTGATCGCGCCGATGATAATGCCGGCCGAAGCGCAGGCCAGAGCGACGCCGACGGCGTTGCGGGCACCGAGCTCGAACCCGTCGGCTATTTGCCGGGGGCTCATGCGGGTGGACACCTTCAAGGCACCCGCAATGATGCAGGTCACCAGGCCCATGAGGGCGGCGTATAGCGGGGTGAACCCGATCGAAAGGAATATGATGATCGCAAACAGGGGAACGAAGAGATGTCCCCGCTCCTTCATGACATCCGCAAACCTGGGAAGCTCGTCGCGGCTCAGGCCCCTCAGATTGCAGCGCTTGGCCTCGAAGTGCACCTCCATGAACACGCCGAAGAAATAGAGACAGGCCGGGATGGCCGCCGCCTTGGCGATGTCGAGGTAAGGCACGTTGAGAAACTCGGCCATGATGAACGCCGCAGCACCCATGATGGGCGGCATGATCTGCCCGCCGGTGGAAGATGACGCCTCCACCGCCGCGGCGAACTCGGGCCGGTAGCCGAGGCGCTTCATCATGGGGATGGTGAGGCTGCCGGATTCCACCGTGTTGGCGACCGAGCTCCCGGAAACCGTTCCCTCCAAAGCGCTGGTGACGACCGCCATTTTGGCCGGGCCGCCGGAGGCCCAGCCGGCCACGGCGTTGGAAATATCGATGAAGAGCTGCCCCAGCCCGGATTTTTCACGGAAGGAGCCGAACAGGATGAACAGGTAGATGAACGTCGCCGCCACCCCTAGAGGAATACCCAGGATGCCCTCGGTGGTCAGAAACATGTGGGATGCGATCCGCTCGAGGGAATACCCGCGGTGCGACATGAATCCGGGGAAGTATGATCCGAAATAGGAAAAGACCAGAAAAAACGCCGCCAGGCAGACGATCGGCAGCCCCACCACCCGCCGCGACGCCTCCAGCGTCAGCAGGATGCCGCAGCCGGCGACAAGATAATCCATGCGGGAATAATCCCCACCGGCCTCCATGATGCGCACGTAATTGAGGGCCATGTACAACCCGATGTAGCCGGCGAAAATAGCCAGCGCCCAGTTGTACCAGTGCAGGCGGTTATCGTCATTCCCGGCACGGGCCGGGAACAGAAGGTAGGTCAATACGAACGCATACGCCAGATGGATGGATCGTTGCAGCTGGGCAGGAAGCAACCCGAAGGCCGCCGTGTACACCTGGAAGATCGACCATGAAACGCCGATGACATAGACGATCCAATGCGGCGTGCCGGTCAGCTTGCGGGCGGCAGCCTCCTTGTCGACCTTCTTTAGGATTTCTTCGATCTCTTCCTTGGAGACGGCCTCGACCCCTTCCATCTTGGTGGTGAGAACACCGGGCTGAACCGGATCTTTTTCTTTTTCGCTCATGGGATGCACCTGCCTTTGAGGAGGTCGAACATTCGAAGTTCGCGAACGCGCATGGTTAATGGTTTCCCCGGTTCTGCCAGATCAGCCAGCCGGATCTTCCGATCCTTGATATGCAGGGTGTGTTCGGCCACCCAACCCACGCGGATGGTGATTTCCGGGACGGGACGGTTGATGGTCCATTCCAGCCAGCCGTCTTTGGCAATGGCCAGCGTGCCTTCCGGCGTCGAAGCCTCCGGCATGCCGGCGCCGAAGGAATCGAACCGGGACCCGACAATGACCAGGTGATCGGCCTCCGCCCGCAGCGTGTCATAAACGGGCCGCTTGTTCACAGAATGGACAAACGACAGCACAAACTCTTCGCCGACCCGGACGCGGGCACAAAAGGCGACACGGCCGCTGCGTCCGTCGATTAATTCAAACGCGGGGATAAACGGCCAGAGCAAAAGCCCGGCAACCCCAGCGCCGGCGGCTACCAAGCCTGCGATCCATCGACGGTGCATTTGATTTAAGATGCGTGCGACCCTTCCAGCGTCAATCGCAAAAGCTTACCGGAAGGGTCGCAAGGTCCTTATTCTTCTGGCCTAAGAACTTCTTCATATAGAAAGCCGCTCCGGGCGGCTTTCTACTTCATCAGCCCTTTCTCCTTGTAGTACTTCACCGCCCCCGGGTGGTAGGGGATGGACACGCCCTTCACTGCGAACTGAGCGTTCAGCTCCTTGCCTTTGGCATGGGCGGCGGCCAGATCGGCCTGGTTGTCGAACAGCGCTTTGGTGAGGTTGTAGACCATGTCGTCCTTGAGCTGGCTGCCGGCGATCAGAACCGCATTCACCGCCACGGTGGGCACATCCGCGGTCTGGCCTTTGTAGCTGTTGGCCGGGACCTTCACCGCGGCCAGGAAGGGATATTTCTGGGTCAGCTTCGCGGCGATGTCGTCCGCGATCGGCAGAATGCGGATGGCGTTTTGAGTGGCGACATCCATGATGGCCGAGGTGGGAACCGCGCCGGTCACGACAAAGGCGTCGATGTGCTTGTCCTTAAATGCCTCGGCGCTCTCGGAGAAGGACAGGTACTGGCCGTTGACGTCCTCTTTTTTCATGCCGTAAGCGTCCATCAGCTGCCGGTAGTTGGCCTCGGTGCCGCTACCCGGCGCGCCCACGCCCACTTTTTTGCCCTTCAGATCCGCGAAAGACTTGATCGGGCCGTCGGCCGCAACCACCACCTGCACGACCTCCGGATAAAGGACGGCGATGGCACTCATGGCCTTCAGGGGCTCCTTGAAGGCTTCCTTGGCGTTGAAGGCGAAATCCAGGGTGTCGCTCTGGACCAGGGCGAGTTCGACCTCTTTCTTGTTGATCAGGCGCACGTTCTCGCCCGAGGCGCCGCTGGTCTGGGCGGTCACGTTCATATCCTTGATCTTGGAGTTCCAGATCTTGGCCATGGCGCCGCCGAAGGGGTAGTAGGTCCCGGCGGTGCCGCCGGTGGCGAGCACCAGGTTGTCGGCGGCCTGGATGGTCGCCACCGCACCGAATACAAACAGAAAAACCATGCACGCACCGAACAGTTTCTTCATGGAACACCTCCTGGGTTTTGTTTGTTTCTGTTGACTTATAAAACTTCGCTTGCGCCTGCCGCAAGGCCGTTTCAGCCAAGGGATAGCATATTATGATAGCGACCCAGCGGTGTCAAGAAAAAGGCCGGACCGCGAACGGCCGGCTTCAGAACTCGTTGCGCGGGTCGGACGCAATCAAGAAGACCTTGGTCTTGGGGTCCACCATGACGGCGTTCACGTCGCCCATGTTGGCCCGCACCTGGATCTTGTAGCCCATCGCAGATAGCTTCGCGGCCGTGTCGGCGCTCAGGCCGTTCTTCTCGATGCGCAGCTCGTCGGGGATCCACTGCAGGTGCACCCGTGGAGCGTCCACCGCCTCGCGGATGGTCATGCCGTGGTCGATCACGTTCAATATGACCTGCATCACCGTCGTAATGATCCGTGCGCCGCCGGGGCTGCCCAGCAGCATGACCACCTGGCCATCCTTGAGGACGATGGTGGGCGACATGGAGGAGAGCGGCCGTTTGGAAGGCTCCACGGCGTTCGCGTCGCCGCCGAGCAACCCGTAGAGGTTGGGCACGCCCGGCTTGGCTGCGAAATCGTCCATTTCGTTATTCAACAGAAACCCGGCGCCGTTCACGGCGGCGGCGCTGCCGTAATAGTCGTTGATGGTGTAGGTGATCGAGACGGCGTTGCCGAAGCGGTCCACCACCGAGTAATGGGTCGTGTTGCTGCCCTCCTTCTTGAAGGATGTGCCCGGCCGCACCTGGTCCGATGGGGTGGCCTTGCCGGACTCGATGCGCTTCCGCAGGCGCTCGGCGTAATCTTTGGAGGCCAGAATGTCCACGGGCACCTTCACGAAATCCGGATCGCCCATGTACTCGCTGCGGTCGGCATAGGCGAAGCGCATGGCCTCGGCCATCACGTTCACCGCCGCGGCCGAGTTGGGTCCCATGGCCTTGAGGTCAAAGCCCTCCAGAATGTTCAACATCTGGATGATGTGGGTTCCGCCCGAGCTGGGCGGCCCCATGGAAACGATCTCGTAGCCGCGGTAGCTCCCTCGGACCGGCTCGCGCCAGATCGGCTTGTAGCGCTTCAGATCGTCTTTGGTGATGATGCCGCCGTTGGCCTTCATGTCCTTCTCGATCAGATCCGCGATGCTCCCTTCGTAGAAAGCCTTGGGGCCGCGCTCGGCGATGGCCCGCAGGGTCTTGGCCAGGTCCTTCTGCACCAGCAGGTCGCCCTCTTTGTAAGTAGCGCCGTCCGGTTTGAGGAAGTACCTGCGGCTGGAGCCGTACTTGGAAAGGCGCGGCTCATGCTCCTTGAATGTCTCGGCGTTGCGGGCGCTGACGACAAATCCCTTTTCAGCGTATTTGATGGCCGGCTGCATCAGCTCGGAGAGCTTTTTCGTGCCGAAGCGATCGAGCATGGCGCTCATCCCCGCCACGGTGCCGGGCACCCCGGCGGCCAGGTATCCGTCCAGGCTGAGCTTCGGCACCACGTTGCCGGCAGCGTCCAGGTACATGGTGCGGGTCGCCTGACCCGGTGCCATTTCCCGGAAATCGAGGCTGTAGATCTTGCCGTCGGCGGTGCGGATGATGGCGAAGCCCCCTCCGCCGAGATTCCCGGCGACCGGGTGGGTGACGGCCATCGTATAACCCACGCAGGCCGCGGCGTCGATCGCATTTCCGCCGGCACGCAGCACCTGCATGCCGGCTTCGGACGCGAACTTGCTGGTGGCGATCACTGCGCCGTCTGTGCTCTTTTCAGGGCGGAAGGATGCCGCTTGGACATTGAGGGCCGCGGCGACCAGCATCAGCCCCATTACGAAAGCGCAAAAAGAGAGGATAAATTTCCGGGACGGGATCTTCATGCCGACCTCCTTTGGTTGGGGTTCATCAAGGCGGGACAGGATCGCAGAACGCCTGAATTTTTATCATCACAGCCTGCGAAATGTCAAAACAATCTGATTGACATCCAACGGCTGATTATTAACTTGATTTGCAATCGATTTAGAGTGTTATGGTGGCGCCATGGGATTTGTGCTGCTCGAAGGCGGCAATGAGTTCATGATCGGGATGGCAGCGGCCGATAAACGCGCCATCGAGGCCGCCGGCGGGCGCAAGGCCCCGATCCGCGTCATTCCAGCCGCGGCCGCTCCGGACAACAACGACCGGCAGGCCGGGGCAAACGGCGTCGCCTGGTTTCAAAGCCTGGGAGCGGATAACGTCCGGTCGGTTCCCGTCATCGATCGCGCTTCAGCGGACCAGCCGGACCTGGCCAGGGAACTGGAATCCGCCAAGTTCGTCTTTATGCTCGGAGGCTTCACCCGCTACCTGGCCGAGACTCTTGCGGACAGCCGGGTCCGGGAAGCGATGCGGATCGCCCACCGCGCCGGCGCGGTCATCGGCGGCAGCAGTGCGGGCGCGATGGTTTTGTGCGAGCACTATTTCGACCAGGGATCCGGGCAGGCACTGCCCGGCCTGAACTTCCTGCAGGGCTGCTGCGTACTGCCGCACCACAATCGGTTCGGAAAAAATTGGGCACCTCGACTCAGCCGGCTTCTGCCGGGCGCGAGCCTCATCGGAGTCGACGAGGAAACCGGGCTGCTGAACGACGGCCCGGCCGGCGAATGGACCGTCTACGGTAAGGGGGTTGTCACCGTCTACAAGCCCGAGAGCCAGACGGTGTTCGGCCATGGGGAACAACTCTTGCTGCCGGTGGAAGTGAAGAATTATTAGACGTCTCACAATAAGCCCTACCTCGTCATTCCGGCGAAAGCCGGAATCCAGTAGCTTTCTGGATGCCGGATCAAGTCCGGCATGACGGTACTATTTCGGGACGAATAAATTCTGCCATTATCTTTTTAATGAACGTAGGTGTTGACGGAAAGTATGTCCGCGAAGGGCACCATCGTCCTCATGGGTTCGGGCGAGCTCACTGCAACCATGGTGGAAGTCCATAAGGAGCTGCTGGCTCGCCTTGGCACGGGCGCAAGGGCCGTGTTCCTAGACACCCCGGCCGGTTTTCAGCTCAACGCCGATCAGATCTCCGCCAAGGCCGTCGAGTACTTCCATCATAAAGTCGGCCATCCCATGGCCGTGGCCGCTTTCAAATCGAAAGACGCTCTCAGCGCGCTGGAATCCGAAAAAGCGTTTCTCACCCTGCGGCAGGCCGATTTCGTCCTGGTCGGCCCCGGCAGCCCGACTTACGCCGTGCGTCAGTGGGAGGGCACTCCGATTCCCGACATTCTCGCCCGCCGGATCGAGGAAGGCGCCTGCCTGGTGGCTGCCAGCGCCGCCGCCCTGACCGTCGGTGTCCGCACCCTTCCGGTCTATGAAATATACAAGGTCGGCGAGGAACTGCGCTGGGTTCAAGGGCTCAACCTGCTGGGGCGCTTCGGCCTGAACCTCGTGGTGATGCCGCATTGGAACAATGCCGAGGGCGGCACCCATGACACCCGCTTCTGCTTCATGGGAGAGTCCCGTTTTCGGTCCCTCGCGGCTCTGCTGCCGGAAGACGCCCATGTTCTCGGGATGGACGAGCACACGGCTTGCATTATAGACCTCTCCCGCAACGAAGCCTGCATCCGCGGCATCGGCGGCGCCACGCTGCTCCGCGGCGGGTCGGAGCTGGCCCTCGCGAAAAACACCGTTGTCTCGCTGGATGTCTTCAAAGGCAACTGGCAGCCCCCGTCTCCGCGAACCGTTTCGGCGCCCCCCGAAGGAACCGCAGCGGCGTCGGCGGAAAGCCGGCCGGACTCCTTTTGGGATAGCATCCATGTCCTCGAATCGGGGTTTCAGACCGCACAGGAAAGCCGCAATGCCGAAGGGATGTCGGCCGCCATCCTGGAACTCGACCGCGTCATCTGGGCCTCGGCCCGCAATCTGGAGGGCGAGGAGGCTATCTCCCAAGCCCGGGAGATGCTGCGCGAATGGCTGGTCATGTTGGGATCGTCGTTGTCGACCGGCCCCGGCTCCACCGACGAATGCCTGAGTCCTCTCGTGGAAGAGCTGCTGCGGCTGCGCGACGACATGCGCCGGAGGAAACGCTGGGAGGAGGCGGACGCGCTGCGCGACTGCCTGCAACGTGCCGGTGTCATCGTCGAAGACACCAACGAGGGCGCCCGCTGGCGGATCAATTGAGGATCGGGGACATGGGCGATACCGAAACCGCCGGAGCCGTCCGCGCGGATGGCTTCGCGGCGGACACCTTCGAGAGCGTTTCCGGCTGTCAGATAGCGGCCGGAAGCCATCTGAGGTTTGAATCGCCCTTTGTGCTGCCGGGCTGGATGCGCGCCTGGCAGGAGGTTTTCGCGCCACGGGCTTCTCTCTGGATCCGCTCGTTGCGGACGGCCGAAAGGGTGATCGGCATCGCACCGCTGTGCGTGGAAGAGAGAACAGCCCGGCTCATCGGCGATGCCGATGTCTGCGACCACCTCGATCTGGTCTGCACCGCCGACCGGCGGAGAGAATTCTGCGATGCGCTTTTGGATCACTTGAGGGGCGCCGGCATTCGTCGCCTGGATTTGAATCCGCTGAGGCCCGATTCGGTGGTCATCCAGGAGCTGGTCCCGGCGGCCCGTGCAAGGGGATACCCGGTCTCCATAGCCGAGGAAGACGTTCTGTTCGAGATGGATCTGCCCGCAGCCTGGGAGGATTACCTCCGCATCCTATCCGGCAAACAGCGCCACGAGGTGCGGCGCAAGCTGAGGCGGCTGGAAACCCATGCGGCGACCGAATTCCGCCTGGTGCAAGAGCCCCCGGCGATCCGCGCGGCGCTGAATGATTTTCTCGCGCTCTTCCGGCAGAACCGCCCCGACAAGGCCGCCTTCATGGACGACCGGATGGAAGGCTATTTTCGATTGCTGGCGGAGTATGTGCCGGAAACCCGGATCGGGTTTCTGGCCGTTGACGGACGTCCGGCCGCCGCGGTATGGTGCTGCGATTTCGGCGGTACCCGCTACCTTTACAACAGCGGCTACGATGCGGACCTGTCCCACTTGAGTGTCGGCATTCTTTGCAAAGTCCTGAGCATTCGGGATGGCATTGCTCGCGGTCTTGCTAAATACGATTTCCTCAAGGGAGAAGAAGCCTACAAACACCACCTGGGGGGCAAGCCGGTGCCGATCTATCGGTGCCGGATCGACCTCTCCGGCGCGTGAAAGCGATACCTGGTACTCGATGCGGGGTACCGGATGCTGGATAGTGGATAAAAGGCTGAAGCGCGTGGTTCTGTTTTAATCGAACTTCCTGGACCGCGCGAAGCGCCCATCCAGTATCCAAAAAGTTTAAGCGCGGGATCATCACTTGAAATTGAGGAAGTCATGTTGCGTTCACTACCGCACTCCATCGCCATGATCAGCGTGCACTCCAGCCCCCTGGGCCGGCTCGGCACCCAGGACACGGGCGGAATGAGCGTCTACATCCGTGAACTCTCACGGCAGATGGGCCTGCGCGGCCATCGCGTGGACATCTTCACCCGCGCCGGCGACGGCCTTGCATGCGGCGACGTTTTGCAGATTTCTGAAAACGTGCGCCTCGTCCCCTTGGATCTTGGACCGGGTGGGGACGCCCCCAAAACCGCCCTCTACCCTCACCTTGCACGATTCTTCCACGCGCTGGAGCGCTTCCGGGAACGGGAGGGCGCGAGGTATGATGTGATCCACAGCCATTACTGGCTCTCCGGCCAGGTCGGACTCTGGGCCCGTCAAGCGTGGGGGGCCCTGCACCTCACGACGTTCCACACCTTGGCCGCCGTGAAAAAGCTGGTGTGCGGCCCCGAATCCGAATCGGACGCCCGCATGGACGCCGAACGCGGCTTGGCTGCCGCCAGCGACCGAATCGTGGTCACCTCCGACCGTGAAAAGGACCATCTCATCCGGCATTACGACGCCGACGCAGACCGGGTCACGGTCATTCCTTGCGGCGTGGACCTGGATCGGTTTCAGCCGAAGGATCGGACCGTCGCCCGCAAGCAAATCGGGGTGGCCTCGGAAGAAAAGCTCGTTCTTTACGTCGGACGCCTGGCGCCGGAAAAGGGCCTGGATCGGCTGATCCGGGCCGTCGCTTGCTTGAGGCATATCTCCGAACTGCGCTTGATCGTCGTCGGCGGGGATGGTGAGCACGATCGGGCGCGCCGGCGGATGATGGAACTGAGCCGTTCTTGCGGCATTGGCGGGCGCGTTACCTTCAAGGGCCGGCTCGAGCAGAGCGAACTCCCCTTCTTCTACAGCGCGGCCGACCTTCTATCACTTCCATCGTCTTACGAGAGCTTCGGCATGGTCGCCCTGGAAGCACTGGCCTGCGGCACGCCGGTAGCGGCGACCCGCGTGGGAGCGATGGAGCAACTCCTGCGGGACCCTGGAAACGGTCGCCTGGCCCCAGACCTTCGACCCTCTTCCCTGGCGGCCGCGATCGAAGGCTTGCTGCGCGATCGGGCCGCGGGGCTGCCGGGCACGGCATCGATTCGGCGCGCAGCGGCCGATTACGATTGGTCCCGGGTGGCAACCGATGTTTTGAAGGTATATAGCGAGAGCATGATCGGCGCCCCCGGCGCAGCCCCGAGAGCGGCAGCCGGGTTTCATCCGAAACCCGCGCGGCCGGCCTGTTGCGGCTGCGGCGCGGCCCCGCCGGCGTGAACGGAGAAGCGCGGTGACGACTCCAGTGGATATTTTAGTGATTGCCGCTCACCCGGACGACGCCGAATTCGGTGCCGCCGGAACAGTGGCCAAGTGGATACGGGAGGGCCGGCAAGCGGCCTATCTCATCTGCACCAGCGGTGAAAAGGGGACCACCGACCCCACCCTGACCCCGGAGATGCTTGTCGAAATCCGTGAAGAGGAGCAGCGCGCCGCGGCGCGAGCCCTCGGAGTTCAGCGCGTCACCTTCTTGCGCCAGCCGGACCAAGGGCTGGAGGACACCGCTGAGTTTCGCAAACTCATCGTGCGCATGATTCGGGGTTTTCGTCCCGAAATCGTTATGACCTCAGACCCCTACCGCCGCTACATCTGGCACCGCGATCACCGCATCATCGGCCAGGTGGTACTGGATGCCGTCTTCCCCTTCGCCCGCGACCGCCTGGCCTACGCGGATCTTCTGGCGGAGGGGCTTATGCCCCATAAAGTGCGGGAGCTTTACTTCTGGGGGACCGAAGACATTAACTTCCGCTCCGATATCACGCAGACTTTCGATCTCAAGATCGCCGCCCTGCGCTGTCATGCGAGCCAGGTCCGCGAGTTCAACCGGGGGGACCCGGTCGAGTGGCTGCGCCAGCGCTGCCGGGAGATGGCGGCCGGGGAGTCCTTCGGGCTGGCGGAGGGGTTTCACCGCGTCGAGGCCCCACCATAGCCGGGTGATGATAAACGATCATCTGCTGCGTCCGCTCACCCCTCGCCATTGCAGCGTAATCGACGTACGCCTCATTCCTCGGGACTTCGCAAGCCTTGCATCTAGCCGTTTCTGATCAACCGGATGAATTCATAAAAAATTTCGTAATTGTCTTTACGTCGCCATTTCGGGGCGGCTAATAAAATGGATTTTAATACTTCGGCATGTCGCTCGGCAGGTTGTAGATGAGCAGGTTGGCGTCAACCAAGATCGCCGGAGGCCCTCTCCTTCCGATATAGCGAGGACTTCGGAGATGTCAT
The DNA here is from genome assembly GCA_030834695.1 of Desulfobacterales bacterium. Classification (GTDB taxonomy): domain Bacteria; phylum Desulfobacterota; class Desulfobacteria; order Desulfobacterales; family SpSt-501; genus SpSt-501. The sequence continues at coordinate 36,510 of JAUQXK010000085.1, read as the reverse complement.
CGAGATTATCCGCCAAACAGCGCCCGAGAGACACCGCTCGCGTCTGATAAGGCTTCGCGAGCCGGGGCGGCGGGGCCGCCATGCCCCTCAACCCGCGGCGCAATGCCTCATTGACCGCTGCTTTAAACATGACGTTTCGCTTTCTGCGGATACGCTCCAAAAGCGAAGCCGCATCATCGTCGCTGGCCAGCGTCGTTCTCATGCATCAAAACACAACAATTTTGATGCGTTGATGTCAATGGCCTCAGGGCCTGAAATAATGCACTTCCGGCAGCTCACGGGGAGAGTCCGTTCGAAAAATGAATGCGGTGAGCGAGCCGGTGGCGGGGTAGCCGCCGGTGAAACCGAGCGCATGCAGGCCGGACTTGTTCTGGGGGGTAAGGGCCATCCCGCGCGCCCAGAGCAAGGCGAAAACGATCACGTCCCCGTGGGTGACCGCCACCACTTTCTTGCCGGCGTGGCGGCCGCGGGCCAGCTGGAAAAATTCCAGTGTGCGCGCGACGATATCCGACGGCTGCTCATACGGCGGGCCGACGCCGGTGTAGACGTCCCCGTGCCGGGCGTCGACCTCCGCGCTCGGCCGGCCCTCGAAGGGGTTGAGCACTTCAAGCAGGTGAGGCGACTGCCGCAGGGTGAGATCCGGGAGGAGCGCACGAATTTCTTGAGCCGTCTGCCGGGCCCGCAGCAGCGGGCTACAATATAGGGCAGCGATCGGAGCGCCGTTCAGAAACCGGCCGGCCGCGCGTGCCTCTTCCATCCCTCTCTGGCTCAGCCGGAAGCGCGGCAGGCGGCCGTAGAGAATTCGGTTGGGGTTGTGAACATTGCCGTGCCGGACCAGATATACGGTGGTGGGCATGGTCATACCGAGATCCCTTGTCCTTTTTTGCTTGCCCGAACCGGCTCTTCTAATGATATAATTATAATCGCCATGAAAAAAGATTTCACCGTCACTTTTTCTTCCAGCGACAGGCAAGCCGCGCGCGACGGCATCCTTTTCCCGCTGACCACAATGGACTCCGCCTACGCAGCCGGCCCGCTCAGCTACGTGACGACGAGCCTCCTGGAGCAGCTGGGCTACCTATCGCCAAATGCTTTTGGCGGCCGGACGATCTCCCCGCAGGTCGGCGAGCTGTTCTCTGCCGCGCTCGAAATCTTCGAGAAAAGTGAACAAACGGAGCCGGGCGACTACCCCTATATCGGGGATGTTGAATCCCCGGCCGGCACCCGCACCGTTTATATCAGCCCCAACAGCACACCCGGAAAACATACGCTCTATTTGCCCGAGGATTGCTGACCGGACCGGTTGAACAGCGGGTTCTTCCCGACGCTGCCCGTTATCTTTTCTTCAAAAGAACCTTGTGGCCTTCCGAGTTAAATTGCAGCCCATCCGGGTTGAACCCGTGCCTTCGCGCAAGGGCAACGCTGTTTTCAAAATCTCGTTTGGATACATGCCCTTTTGGTTCTTTGATGAGCAGGCGCCCGCCCTTCTTCAGCGCCTGACGAATCTCTTCCAGGAACTTTTCCTGATCCGGCGTTTCGTGGAGCATGTGGATAACCACGGCCAGATCAACGCTTTCTCGAAGATTTTCAACGTTCAATCGGTCGGGTCGGCACAACCGCCGCTCGATCCGGTTGATCATGCCGGCCTTCAACGCCCTCTTTTCCAGAACCGCGATCATTTTGGGCTCGATATCGATCGCAATAACCTTTCCGGACGGCCCGACCAGGTGGGCCAGGGGAATGGTGAAATATCCCATTCCGCTTCCCGGCTCCAGCACGACCATTCCTTCGCTCACAAAATTCCCAAACAGTTTATACGGATTTTCGAGCAGCTTTCTGATCGGATGGATTAACAGATACCCGACCCAGAATGGGCAGACTCTTTTAGCCACTGGAGCTCCGGAATCCCTATGCGGCGGACGGTTGCGGCACGCTGCGGCCGAAACCCCGCCGCCCTGGCGGGTTAAAATTGATAGCTTCGTAAAAAGTCATCCGAATCGATGACTTCGTAAAGAGGTCAAGATCAAGGCGCGCGAATCTCGTGTCGCGAGGCGTACTCGCAGTACGCCGCAGCGGCAGCGAGATGCCGCGCAGCGCAGAGATTGGACTTCCAAGGAAGTCGATCTTAAAATCCCCCCGCCCCCTTTGCCAAAGGGGGCGGCCGAGGGAAGTAAGCACGTCGATTGCGTTGCCGAACAGGGTGGTGCTGCGCGCCATAACCCGCTATTTACGAAGTCATCAAAATTGATAGCCGTATCGCACCCCGAGGGTATCCAATCCCTCATTGGGCTCGGCCAGGTCGGCATTCGAGATGTGGTCGAACAGAATCGAGATGCGATGGCGTTCATAAAACGTGAAACCGAATTCGATGGGTTCGCGAAAAAGGATGCGGGAGCCCAGTTGTTTCTTATTGGAATCGTCGGATTCCAGCTGGCCGTTGTGAACGGCCAGACCGGTGCCGATATTGAAAAAGAATCCATTGCTGAACAGGAATTCCCACACCACCCCGCCATAGATCTTGCTGGTGTCGCCCTGGCTATTGATGCTGAGCCCAACGTTTGGAAGAATGGCTCCGCCCCAGAGCATGAAACTCGGCTTCCTGAATACCATCTCTGCATTGACATCCGTACCGCCCTCGGAACGAGTATTGCTCCAAAGCCCCCCGACATCATGTACCAACAGTCCGAGGCGGAAACCATATAAGACGCCGGGCGCTGAAGCCGTTTCAGGAGGAGTCTGTGCTTGCAACGGGTGATTGAACGTTCCAAAAATAAAAACAGCCAAACCGAAAAGCGCGTATCTCAGCATCATCGTGCCCCCACATTGATTCTGCTTCTTTAGAATTATTAAGGGTCTCAAAATTGTCTTTACGTCGTCATTCCGGCATGCTTTTAGCCGGAATCCAGTGAATCCAACCCGTTCTGGATGCCCCCGTATCGTGGTACGGGGCAGGCTTATCAAGCCTGCCCCGGAGATCATTAATCCGGGGTCCGGCATGACGGTACTATTTCGAGACGATTAATATAAGCCGCGGAACTTTTCCTTCCGTGTATTCCTCTATGAATCCTGAAACCGGGTTAGTGCCCTATCTTTTTGAAGGATCCCCGCTGCTCGCAGGAACCCCTCCACATCGCGCCAGAAAACCGCCCAGTCCGGCGGGCAATCGTTGTGGCCGGCCTCGTATACGATCATTCTTCCGTTTCGGGCGGCCGCATGCAAAGCCTGTCCGTGGCTGAATGGGACCACTTCATCGGAGTTCCCATGAATGACCAGCACAGGACCCGCGTATCGCCGGACCGCCGCCAGGTTGTCGAACGGGTCGCGGATCAGAAACGCGGGCGCCAGGTACCGAACCGTAAAGGCACTCACGCTTTTGAAGGCGGACATGAGAATGACGGCGGCCGACGGCCGCTTGAGCGCCAGATCGCAGACCGCACCGCCGCCCAGCGAACGCCCGAACAGAACGATACGGCCCGGATCGACGTCGGAACGGACAGACAGAAGATCGTAGGCCAGCGTGAAGGTTTCGGAGATGCTTTTTTGAGAAGGAGACCCCGCCGATCTTCCGTAGCCGGGATACTCCACCAGGAGCAGGCCGACCCCCATGGACGCGAAGCGCCCCAGCTCGTTCGGCCAATAATCGATCAGCTCCCCGTTGCCGTGTCCGAAAATGACCGCCGGGGCAGGTGTATTCGCTTCCCCCGGAGCCACGTACCATGCTTCGACTTTGCCGAAGGACGCCTCCAGCCATAACCGTTCGATCCCCGGCGCCTTGAGATCCGGCGCCGCGGGAGTCGGTATCAGGTACCGCGGGAAGATCACCTGCCGCTGCACGAAAAACAGGAGTGCGCAGTAGGCCATGTAAACGCCGACCGCTACGGCCAAGATCTTGAGCACGGGATTCACCTTCGTTGCACGCGTCATGCCCAAAACGCTTTTGTTGGAAGGCATGCTCCGGAAGTCAGACGCCGGTCGACTTGGCATGCTTCCAAGACTTCCAGAAGAAATACCCGACGATGAAGATGGTTGCAAGGGGAGCGATCCACTCGGGAATATGCAGCCCGTACCCGTGCGCCAGCATGACGAAACCCAGCACCAGCACCGAATACATCGCTCCGTTCTTGAGATAGATGTAGCGTTTGATTTTCTCCAAATTGTAGATGGTGAGCTGACGCACGACGATAGCGCCGATGCCGTTGCCCAGCAGGATCAGAGGCACCGACAGCGTGAAGGCAAAGGCGCCCACCACTCCATCGATGGAAAACGTGGAGTCGATCACCTCCAGGTACAGGATCTTGGCGATGTCCGATATGGAGGTCTGATCATGCAGCAGCCTTTCCTCCTGCGACTCGGCGTAACGTTTAAACCCATGCGTTATGAAAAAAGCCGTTGACCCCACGACCGCGCCGAACCCCAGCATGGGGTCTTTCTTGAGAGCAAACCAGACGATCAGCATCAGCGCCACCGAAGCGACCGCATAAAACCAGGCGCCTTGCCGTGCGAAAAAGTCTTCGCCGGGCAGTCCGAATCTTTTGGGTTCCTGGAAAAGCCAGTGACAGAAAAGGAAGATGAAAAAGACGCCTCCACCGATGAGCAGAACCGGAGCGCTGACTTGAATCGCCTTCTGAGCAGCGGGGTCGTCCGTAAACGTTGCCGTGAGTGCCTGCCAGGGATTGAGACCCGGCGCCATGACCCAGACGATCAGCCATGGCAGCAAGCCTCTCACGCCGAAGACGGCGATGGCAATGCCCCAGGTCAGAAACCAGCGCCGCGCCCTGGCTTGCATGGTGGCCAGGACTTCGGCGTTGATAATGGCGTTGTCGATGCTGGTGATGGATTCGAAGACAGCCAAACCCAGAATGGTCAAAACAGCTGCGGTGATGTCCATGGGCATCCCCCTGTCTGTGGAACCGGGTCGAGCGCTGCCGGACCGGGCGCAACGGTTTGCCTGGAAGCCCGAACACTACCTGGAATTCCTGCAGCGCGCAATGGCTCAAAAATATGGAACGAGCGGGTGTGTGTCAACCAGCGAAGAGTCGGGACGGCTGGCGCGGATCAAATGAGGGGATTGAATGGACGGAGCAATGAACGCGGAGGGAGAACCATCGTTCTCCCTCCGGCGGAGTGAACGGGACGCACCTATCGCTTGACGTCAGGGTCGACCGGAACAACAGCCGCCTGCAACACCCCCGCTTGCGCGAGAGCCGCCTTGCTCCTGCGGCTGTTGATGATCCACTTGCTCAGGAGGCACACGAAGACAATAAAGAAAACCATGCAGGCATACTCGCCCCACTGGGTCGGGCTGAGCAACCGGTTCACCCAGGGATCGGTGATCATCATTTCACCGCCCACCTTGCCCAGCACCGCCGCGCCGATCCACAGGATGATCGGATAGCGGTCCATGAGCGTGGAGAGCCAGGTGCTCATGAACACCACCATCGGGATGGAGAGGATCAGCCCGAACAGCAGCAGGAACAGGTTGCCGTGGCTGGCCGCGCCGACGGCCAGCATGTTGTCGATGCCCATGCTCAGATCGGCGACGATGATGATCCAAAACGCCTGCAGGACGCTGTTGCACTCCTTGCCGTGGGATTCCTCCTTGGTGCCTTCCGTCAGCAGCTTGACGGCAATCCAGATGACCACGGCCCCGCCGATCAGTTTGACCAGGGGCATGTTCAACAGCTGCGCCACCAGGAAGGTACAGATCACCCGGATGAGGACCGCTCCGCCCGAACCCAGTATGATCCCCATCTGGCGATCCTTGCCGTGCAGGTTCTTGACCGCCATGGCGATGACCACTGCATTGTCGCCGGCCAGCACCAGATCGATGAGCACGATGCTCAGAACCGCCATAAAAAATTCCCACGTGAATGCAACTTGCCCCAGCCAACCCAAATCAATCATGTTGCCTCCTTGTCAGGTTTCGCCGCGGCAAATAAAAAGACCTTTACCCGCGGCATGATGGTTCACGCTGTGAGTAAAGGTCTTGCAAGTCCAACTCGTGTAACTGGAGCCGCTCCCGGGTGGGATTGCCACCGTAATGACGGGATACGGGCCGGCTGCAGATAGCCGGTTGCTACTCCCCTTTACAGCTGGCGAAGATAACAAAGCCGCATAACGCTGTCAACGCCAATCGGAATTCCTCATGCTTTACAGCCAGTGGTGCCGGTGGTAGGATTTGCCGGTTTCCAGACCGATTCCACTGCAAGAGAGCATCCATGCAAAAGCCTGCGGATCACAAGCCCGGACCTCTGAACATCCTCGTCGTCGACGACGAGCCCAACATCCGCAAAACCCTTGGGGTTTGTCTGGAAAGCTACAGCCACCGGGTGACCGCCGTCGGCAATGTGGCGGACGCTCAGAACGAAGCGGCGCTGCAGGTGTTCGACCTGGCGTTTGTCGACCTAAGGCTGGGGACCGAAAGCGGCATGGACCTGATCTCTTCCCTGCGGGCCGCCTGCCCCTGGCTTAAAATCGTGGTCATCACCGCCTATGCCTCTATCGACACGGCGGTTGAAGCCATTCGGCGCGGGGCTGCGGACTATATCCCCAAACCCTTCAAACCCGACCAGGTGCTGCTGGTGACGGAGCGCATCGCCACCCTGCACGCCATGGAACAACGCATTTCCGGGCTCCAGGAAGACCTGGATCGGATGCACCCGGAGATCCTGTTCCAATCCAACCACCCCGGGATGCAGCGGGCCATCGAACTGGCGCGACAGGTGGCGCCTTCCGAAGCGGTGGTGATGCTGCGGGGCCCGAGCGGCACCGGCAAAACCGTTCTGGCACGGGCCATCCACGCCTGGAGCCAGCGTGCGTCCAAGCCGCTCGGAATCATCTCCTGCCCGACATTGAGCCCGGAGCTTCTCGAAAGCGAGCTCTTCGGGCACGTGAAGGGGGCCTTCACCGGGGCCCTGCGGGATAACCCCGGCCGGGTCGCGGCCTGTGAGGGCGGCACCCTCTTTCTCGACGAGATCGGCGAGCTGCCGCTGACGATCCAGTCCAAGCTGCTGCGCTTCATCCAGGACCGCGAATACGAGCGTGTGGGCGACCAGCGCACCCGTAGGGCGAATGTCCGCATCCTGGCGGCCACCAACGCCGATCTGGAGAAGGCGGTCAAAGACAGTCGGTTCCGGGAAGATCTCTACTACCGGCTCAACGTGATTCAAATCGAGATCCCCCCCCTGCACGAGCGTCCGGACGACACCGAGCTGCTGGCGACGACCATGCTGGGGTTTTTCGGCGCCCAGAATCACAAGGTCTTCCGAGGGTTCTCCGACCATGCGCTGCTGGCGCTGCGGAACTACGAGTGGCCGGGCAACATCCGGGAGTTGCGCAACGTCATCGAACGGGCCGCTATTCTCTGCCCCGGGGATGTCATCGGAGTCGACAACCTTCCGGAGTCCATCTCCCCTCACCATCCCCCCATTCAACTGGGCGACCGGGTGCCGCTGGGGATTGTTGAGGAAAACCATATCCGCCGCGTACTGGCCGGGGCCAAATCCCTCCAGGAAGCCGCCGACATTCTGGGCATCGACCAGGCCACTCTCTGGCGCAAACGCAAGCAGTTCGGAATCTGACGCCGCCAAAAACTCACATTTTCTTGTCCAAGGCCAGGTTGAGCTTCAGCACATTGACCCTCGGCTCACCGAAGACACCGACGTCACGGCCCTCGGTGATGGCACGGATTATTTTCTCCAGCGCCTCGCTGTCGAGACCCCGTGCCTGCGCCACGCGCGGCGCCTGCAGGAACGCATTCCTGAGACTGATGTGCGGATCCAAGCCGCTGCTTGACGACGTCACCGCATCGGCAGGGACCCGCGCATCCGGCGCAAGGCCGTTTTCAGCTCGGTAAGCTTCGACACGCTCCTTCACCGCATCGGTTAGTTTTTTGGAAAGCGGCCCCAGGTTGGTTCCGGACGAGTTGCCGGCATCATAGCCCGCTTCCCCTGCGGCCGACGGGCGCGGGTGAAAATACTTCGGACTGCCGAAGTTCTGGGCGATCAACTCGGAACCTACGACGGTTCCCCCACGCTGAATCAACGACCCGTTCGCTTCGTGAGGGAACAGGCCTTGCGACAGGGCCCAGACCACCAGCGGGTAGACGCCGCACAGAACAACGGCCAGAAAAAGGGTGGCGACCACAGCAACGCGAAGTTCGGACAGCATGTTTTTCATTTGAAGGTCCTCTCGGCTACACCAGGTGCAATGCCGCGACGGCAAGGTCTATCAGTTTGATCCCGAAGAACGGCACCACCACACCCCCCAGACCATAAATGAGCAGGTTGCGGCGGAGCAGTGCGGCGGCGGTGAGCGGCCGGAACCGCACCCCGCGCAGCGCCAGCGGAATCAGACCGATGATGATGAGCGCGTTGAAAACGACGGCGCTCAATATCGCGCTCAAGGGCGAATGCAGGCCCATGATGTTCAGCGGGCCGATGGCCGGAAAGGTGGCCATCAGCATCGCCGGGATGATGGCGAAATACTTGGCGACATCGTTGGCGACGCTGAAGGTCGTCAGGGCCCCGCGCGTGATCAGCATCTGTTTGCCGATCTCGACGATCTCAATCAGCTTGGTGGGGTTGGAATCCAAATCCACCATGTTGCCCGCTTCCTTGGCAGCCTGGGTCCCGGTGTTCATGGCGACCCCCACGTCGGCTTGGGCGAGGGCGGGCGCATCGTTGGTCCCATCGCCGGTCATGGCGACCAAATGCCCGGCGGCCTGTTCCTTGCGGATCAGGGCCAGTTTGTCCTCCGGCCGGGCCTCCGCCAGGAAATCGTCCACTCCGGCCTCTTGGGCGATGGCGGCGGCGGTCAGGCGGTTATCCCCCGTGATCATGACGGTCTTGATCCCCATGGCGCGGAAGCGTTTGAAGCGGTCCTTCAACCCGCCCTTCACGACATCCTTGAGGTGCACCACGCCGATCGCGCTGCGGTTTTCAGCGACCGCAAGGGCGGTCCCGCCCGAGCGCGAGATCCGTTCCACCTCCACGAGCACCGAGGGCGGCAGCGCATCGCCGATATATGCAGCAATGGCGTCCGCAGCACCCTTGCGGATGCTTCGGCCGTCGATGTCGACGCCGCTCATTCTCGTTTCCGCTTTAAATGGAATGAAGACAGCCGCAGGCATCTCCGACATCGCACGCCCCCGCAGCCTGTATTTTTTGGCTAGCACAACGATGCTCCGGCCTTCGGGCGTTTCGTCGGCCAGCGAGGCCAACTGGGCCGAATCGGCCATCTTCTCCACGCTGACCCCTTGGGCCGGCAGGAATTCGGTCGCCTGGCGATCCCCCAGGGTGATCGTGCCGGTCTTGTCCAGCAACAGCACATCCACGTCGCCTGCGGCTTCAGCCGCCCGGCCGCTCATGGCCAGGACGTTCTTCTGCACGAGCCGGTCGATCCCGGCAATGCCGATGGCGCTCAAGAGTCCGCCGATCGTGGTGGGGATCAGGCACACCAGCAGTGCGGTCAGCACGGTGACCGAAAAGTTCACCTCGGAATAGATGCCGAAAAATTTAAGGCTGATCACCACCACGAGGAAGATGATCGTCAGCGCCGACAGCAGGATGGTGAGGGCGATCTCGTTGGGTGTCTTCTGCCTCTTGGCGCCCTCGACCAGGCGGATCATGTGGTCGAGAAAACTCTCGCCCGGGTTGGCGGTGACGCGGATCACGAGCCGGTCCGACAGGACCTTGGTGCCGCCGGTCACCGAGTTCCGATCGCCGCCGGCTTCCCGGATAACCGGTGCCGATTCGCCCGTGATGGTCGATTCGTCCACCGAGGCCGCACCCTCGATGACCTCTCCGTCAGCGGGTATGGCCTCGCCGGCGGAAACCACCACGATGTCCCCTTTTCTCATCTCATCCGCCGGGACATCCTGGAAAGCCGCGCCGTCATGCGCGCGGCGATGCGCCATGGTCCGGGTGCGGGTCTTGCGCAGCGCGTTGGCCTGGGCTTTGCCTCGGCCTTCGGCCACCGCTTCCGCAAAATTGGCGAACAGCACCGTGAACCAGAGCCAGGAGGCGATCTGCAGGGTAAAACCGAACGGCTCGCCCTCCGCCCGAAAGATCAGCGCGAGGGTGGTGAGCGCGGCACCTACTTCCGTGACGAACATGACCGGGTTCTTCAGCATGTAAACCGGATGAAGCTTCTTGAACGCGTCCGCGACCGCCTGACTCAGAATGGCGCGATCGAAGCTTGAATGAATTTTTGCAGCCATGGCGAATTACCCTCCAACCCGGGCCTGCCGGAACCTGCTTCGGAATTAAAAGGAGTATATGGAATTTCCCTCTATGGAGACTAATAAGTGATGCTCGAGCCGGTCATCTGGAAGTGTTCCACGATGGGCCCCAGTGAGAGCGCCGGGAAAAACGTCAGCGCACCGACGATCAGGATCGTGCCGAGCAGAAGGACGGAAAAGAGCGGGCCGGATACCGGAAAACTGCCGCCCGTTGCCGCCGCACGCTTTTTGCGCGCCAGATTTCCTGCCAGGGCCAGGGCCGGGATGATCATGATGAAGCGCCCGATCAGCATCGCCAGACCGATGGTGGTGTTGTACCAGTAGGTGTTGGCGGTCAGCCCTGCGAAGGCGCTGCCGTTGTTGCCGGTGCCGGACGAGTAGGCGTACAGCATTTCACTGAGGCCGTGGGGCCCTGCGTTGTTCAGGGCGGCCGGTCCCCATGCGCTCACCGCCGCCCAGGCCGTGAAGCCCAGGATGCTGAACGCCGCCGCCATCACGAACAAGACGCTTAATTTCACGTCGGTGGCTTCGATCTTCTTTCCGAGATACTCGGGAGTCCTCCCGACCATCAAGCCCGCCAGGAACACCGCGAGCACCACGAAGACCAGCGTGCCGTAAAGACCCGCCCCGACACCGCCGAAGACCACCTCGCCCAGTTGGATATTGAGGAGGGGGATCAACCCGCCCAGCGGCGTAAAGGAGTCGTGCATGGAATTCACGGCGCCGCAGGACGCATCGGTGGTGACGGTGGCAAAGAGGGCGGAGTTGAAGATGCCGAAGCGTACCTCCTTGCCCTCCATGTTCCCCGACCCTGCTTCCACGCCCAACGCATGCAGGCGGGGGTTCCCGGCCGACTCGGCCCACCAGCAAGCGACGACCCCCATCAGGAAGACGGCCGCCATGGCACCCCAGACCGCCCACCCGTGGCGCTGGTTCTTAACCATGCGGCCCAGATAATAGGTCAGGCCGCTGGGGATCAGGAAAATGGAGAGTATCTGGATGAAGTTTGAGAGCGGCGTCGGGTTCTCATACGGGTGCGAGGCGTTGGCGTTCGTGAAGCCGCCGCCGTTGGTACCGAGCATCTTGATCGCCACCTGCGAGGCCATGGGGCCCTGCACGATGGTTTGGGTGTCGATCTTGCGCTCCTCCGTCACCGGGTTGCCCGGTGCGCCCTTGACGACATCGCCGTTGTCGTCTTTTTTCACGACCTCGACGGTGTAGGGGTCAAGGATCTGGGCCGTGTCGTAGGGCTTGAAGTTTTGAATCATGCCCTGGGACACCAGGAACACGGCGTAAACGATGCTGGCCGGCAGCAGAAGGTAGAGGTTCAGCCTCACGAGGTCCACCCAGAAGTTTCCGATGGCCTTGGCGGAATGCCGGGCGATGCCGCGTACCAGCACAGCCGCTACGGCGATGCCTGTAGCGGCGGAAACGAAATTATGAAACGCCAGCCCCACCATTTGGGAGAAATAGGAAGCCGTGGATTCACCGCCGTAGCTCTGCCAGTTGGTGTTGGTCATGAAGCTGACGGCCGTGTTGAACGCGAGGTGGTCGCTGAACGGCCCCAGGCCTTGGGGGTTCAACGGCAACACGTGCTGCATCCGCAGGATGGCGTACGTGAAGAGGGTGCCGGCCAGGCTGAAAGCCAGTAGGGAGATCGTATACTGCTTCCAATCCTGCTCCTTTTTCGGGTCTGCTCCAAGCAGGAAATAAAAGCATCTCTCAACCGGTCGCAGGACCGGATCCAGGAATGTCTTTCCCTGCGCGTCCAGCACCTGGAAGAGATAAACGCCCGTCGGGCGCGTCAGCAGCAACAGCAGGCCGGTAAACACCGCCAATTGGGCCCACCCGAAGGTGTCGTCGAAAATCCGCATGGTCAGAACCTTTCCGGTCGTATGACCGAAAAAAACAAATAAACGATCAGCACCAGGCCGATACAGCCCACGATCATGTCCATGTTCACATCCGATCGAGCGCCGCAACGTACAGCGCGCAGAGAATGAAGAAAACGATCACACCGAAGATGTAAGCAGCGTCGCCCATGCATTGACTCCTTTTCCCCTATCCGGGTTCTCAGCCACGATCTTCAGCATAGAGCGTGCCATTCGCGATGTTCCAAAATTTCAAATGAATAGCCTCCACCTGACGAAGTGAGGAATTGCAATCAGCAAGGGAACCTTTCTTTCGGCTTGCATCGTGCAATCTCTTCGGACACGGACGCACCCGCCTTTCTTTGCACCCGAACCGCCTGCATCTGATTGGCCATGCAAAATGCAAGGGTGATTGGAGGTCCGGATTGTACTTCGCAATCTCCGGCTCCCAACCGGGCCGGGACGACCGAGTCCCCGTGAAAAAAATAAAACGCCGCAATGACCAGCAGTTGCGGCTCACGGAATTCATCGCACGGGGATAGCTTCTATATATGTATCGTGGCACAGCACGTGCTTAGCTTCAGGTTGAGGAGACGAATCATGTTCAGCATCCGGCAGAAACTCATGTTGGGCTTCGGCGGCCTGCTCGCCATTGTGGCCGGCATCGGCGTGATGACCATCTTGCAGATCCGGCATTTGGGCGAAGCGATCGATGTGATCCTGCGGGAGAACTATCGCAGCGTGGTGGCCTGTCAGGAAATGAAGGAATCCCTCGAGCGCGTCGAGAGCGGAATTGTCTTCACGTTCCTGGGGGCGGACGCCGACGGCCGGCACCAGATCGAGGACGGAATGAAGCAGTTCTCGCGGGCCTTGACGGTGGAGATGGGGAACATCACGCTGCCGGGTGAAGGAGAAAAATCCCGCCAACTCGGAGATAGTTACCGAGCGTACTCCGAGATCATCCCCCGAGTCATCGACCCGTCCCGCACTCTCGAAGAACGGCGTCTGGATTATTTTTCGACGCTCCTGCCGCTGTTCGTGCAGATCAAGGGACTCGCTCAGGAGATCCTGGAAATGAACCAGGCCAACATGAGCGAAGCCAACGACGCCGCCCGCTCACAGGCCGACTCCGCACAACGCCGCATGACGATTGCCATTCTTGCCTGTGCCGTCGCAGCCGTTCTGTTCAGCCTCCTCATCCAACGCTGGATCCTGGACCCCATCCGGCAACTGATCGAATCGGCGAACGAGGTCCGCCGCGGCAATCTCGAGTGGGTCCTGGAAACTGGGTCCAGGGACGAAATCGGGCAATTGTCCGAGGCGTTCAATTCCATGGCGGAGGGTTTGCGCACCATTCGCAGGAGCGAACGCCTGGATCTGATGCGCACCCGCCGCGCCACCGGCGAAGTCTTCAAGGCGCTGCCCTCGGCCATCGCCGTGCTGGATCTGGACGGCCGTGTGGAAGTCGCCACCGGGGATGCGGAGCGGCTGTTCGGTCTCAAGCCCGGTGTCAAAGTCGAAGATCTCGGCTACGACTGGTTGTCGCCCTTGATCCGGCGGGTTCAGACAGAGGGCCGTGTGGTGGATGTCACAGCCAAAGAGAGTTGCATCCAGATTTTCGGGGACAACCGGGAATATTTCTTCGCGCCGACGGTCGTGCCCATTCAGGCGGAATCCGGCCGCGACGAGATCTCAGGCACGGCCGTCATCCTCAAAGACATGAGCCAGGTGCGCGAGCAGCAGGAGCTCAAACGCAGTGCGGTCACGACCGTGTCGCACCAGTTGCGCAATCCCTTGACCTCGATCCGCATGTCCATCCACCTGCTCCTTGAAGAGACCCTGGGCCCGTTGAACCCGAAGCAGGCCGAACTGCTGGTTGCCGCCCGGGAGGAAAGTGAAAGGCTGACCGGCATCGTCGAAGAGTTGCTGGACCTTAACCGCATGGAATCCGGAAGAACGTTGCTGGATATCGACCGCATTTCACCCCATCAATTGGCTCAGGATTCATTGGAGCCGTTTCAGGTGGAAGCCAGAGATAAGGGTGTCCGCCTGGACAATACCGTTCCGGACGACGTGCCGGAGGTTCTCGGCGATTCGAAGAGGCTCCAGCATGTGCTGTCCAACCTTCTTTCAAACGCCCTGCGTTTCACCGGCCCGGGGGGAGCGGTGTCCGTCAGCGCCGAAGCAGAAAGCGGAATGGTGCGTTTTGCTGTGACGGATACGGGAGCGGGTATCGTAGCGGATGATGTAAACCGTGTCTTTGAGCCCTTCTATCGCGTCCCCGGCCAGGGAAAGCCAACGGGAATCGGTCTGGGCTTGGCCATCGTCAAGGAAATCATCAAAACCCACGGCGGAAGCGTCGGTGTGAATTCCACACCCGGGAGGGGATCGATGTTCTGGTTCACCCTGCCGCAAGCCGGCATCACTTCCCCGCCGGCAGCCAGCCCGAATGAGGAGTCACGGGGATGATGGAACATCGTGCCGATAGCTTTCTTCGGCTGGTTCGAAAAGCACAGCGCGGCCGGCTCAAAATTTACCTGGGGTACTGCGCCGGGGTTGGGAAGACCTACCAGATGCTTCTGGAAGCGCAACGCTTCAAGGAAGACGGAATCGACATTGCGGTCGGCTTGGTCGAAACCCATGGCCGGGAGGAAACGGAATGCCTGCTGCAGGGGCTGGAGGTGATCCCGCGGCGAAGGATTGTGTACCGGGGCATAGAGATCCACGAGATGGATTTGGATGCGATCATCGCACGGCGGCCCAGTCTCGTACTGGTGGACGAACTCGCGCACACGAATACCCCCGGCAGCCGGAACGCCAAGCGTTACCAAGACGTCGAGGAGATATTGGCCGCGGGCATTCATGTCATTTCAACCTTGAACATCCAGCATCTGGAAAGCCTGTACGACACCGTCGAGCAGGTCACCGGCGTCAAAGTGCGCGAACGCATCCCGGACCGGGTGGTGGCTGAGGCCGACCAGATCGTTAACGTGGACATTACCGCGGAGGACCTCCGACGCCGCCTGGAGGAAGGAAAGGTCTACACGACCGAACGCATCGAGACGGCACTGACTCATTTTTTCAAGCCGTCCAATCTCGAGCAGCTGCGGGAGCTGACCCTGCGCGAGCTCGCCGCGCAGATCGACTCGCGCCGACGCGCGCCACTCGCCGACGAAATCCCGTCCAGCCCCGACCAGGTGATGGTCTGCCTCAGCTCGCGCAGCCCGAACAGCGAAGCCTTGTTGCGCTATGCCTCCCGACTGGCCGGCCGGCTGAACCGCAACTGGTATGCGGTGTATGTGCAGACCGCTTCCGAGAGCCCGACCAAGATCGATGCCGAAACCCAGCGTGTGTTGTCCAACGCTCTGACGCTGGCCCAGCAACTCGGGGCAACCGTGTTCACTTACAAAGGGGACAACGTCGTCAAAACGATTCTGCAGTTCGCCAAGGAGTATCGGGTGGGGCACATCGTAGTCGGTCGCAGCGGAAGAAAGCTGCCGCTGTGGAAGCGGCTTTCCGGAAAAACGACCCTCATTCAACGGCTGGTCGAGGAAGCCAAGGGAACCACCGTCGTTGTGCTGGATACCCGCGAGGTCGGAATCGGCGCCATCGCTCAGGTGAAAAAACCGGTCATGGAAACGAACCGGGCCGCCAAGCCCCTTGCGGCCGCAAAGCCTTCTCTATCCTTGTTGAAAGAGCCCGCCATTCTCATCTGGGATGAGCCGATAGAAAAAGAAACCGCCATGCGCCAGCTGCTCTCCGAATGCGGCCGCCGGATCAAAACGCTCCCGGAGGAGGACGCCTGGCAGGCACTGACCCAGCGGGAGCAACAGGGATCGACGTTTCTGGGCGAAGATGTGGCGTTGCCGCATGCACGCCTGGCCGGTTTGGAGCATGCGGTAGTCGGTTTGGGCCTTGCCAAACAAGGCGTCAGGGAGCCCGCCACCGGCAGATCCGTGCGGATCGTTTTCTTGCTGCTCTCGCCGGTTTCGCCGCCGGAAGTCCATGTCCGGTACCTAAGCCTCATCAGTCGGTTGAGCCAGCAGCCGCTCCTGCGTCAGGATCTGCTGGCCGCCGGAACCGCCGGTGAAGCCGGCTGCGCGCTTAGGGAACACGTGGAGAGCATTGAACTTCAAACGGCTGCCGCAAATGGAGGGGAAAGAATATGATGACGTCCAAACGAATCTTGATCGTGGATGACGATCCTAACATTTGCCTGACGCTGTCCCTGGCACTGAACGATCTGGGCTATGAGCTCGAAACCGCCCACAGCGGAGAGGCTGCTCTGGCGGCCATCGAGCAACGGGGTTTCGGCATCGTGCTTCTGGACATCTGGATGCCGGGCATCGACGGCATGGAAGTGCTGCGCCGCATTAAACTCATTGCCCCGCAAATAAGGGTCATCATGATGACGGCTCACGGTGGCATCGAATCGGCGGTGGCGGCGATGAAGCTGGGCGCTGTCGATTTTATCCAAAAGCCGTTCACCCCACCGGAAATCCGCAACTTGGTCGAAGCCGTCATCCAACGCGAAGCCCTCGACGACTCCATGGCAAAGGACTATGCCTCCTGCATCGAGCTGGCCAAGAAATGCATCAGCGACCACCGGTTCGAAGCCGCGGGCGCACACCTGAGAAAAGCCGTGTCCATCGACCCGTCGCGGGCCGAAGCATTTAACCTGCTGGGGGCTGTTCTGGAGATTCAGGGGGCCCATCCGTCGGAGGCCTTGAGGAATTATCATGCGGCGCTGGCGCTGGACGGCTCGTACGCCCCGGCCCGCAGAAACATCGACCGGGTAGCCGGAGAAAACAAGTACCGGCGCGGCAAAATCGACATCGACCGCAACTGATCTCACTCGTAACAGCACCTATGCGGAAGCCTATGGAAGACGTCGCACGCAAGAAGAAAATCTACGTCATCGCAGCAAACGGCAACGATCCCGGAAATTCCCCTGTGGATTCCAACTCCGCGGAGCCACTGGCATGCCCGACCCCCGGCCCCGCATCGATTCCCGCTCAGAACAACACGTTCAAGCTGGCGCTGGCCGCACTGGGAGTGGTGTATGGAGACATCGGGACCAGCCCGCTTTACACCGTGCGCGAGTGCTTCAACGGACCGCATGCCATCATCTTGAACGAGGTTAACCTCTTCGGTGTGGTGTCCCTGATCTTCTGGTCTCTGACCACTGTCGTAACGATAAAATATGTCGGGTTTATCCTTCGAGCGGACAACCGCGGCGAAGGGGGAATTTTCGCCTTGCTGGGTCTGATCGTGGGTTCGAATGCAAAGCTGCCGCCGCAGGTGCGCACGACCGTGGTTCTGGGTGCGATCTTCGGGGCGGCGCTGCTTTACGGCGACGGGATCATCACCCCTTCGATCTCGGTGCTGTCCGCCATCGAGGGGCTGGAGGTCGCCACCGAAACAGCCAAACCGTTCATCGTGCCTCTGACATGCGCCGTGTTGGTCGGGCTGTTCCTTTTTCAAAAGCGCGGCACGGCGGGCATCGGCAAGGTCTTCGGCCCTCTCATGATTCTCTGGTTTCTGACCATTGGCACAGCCGGCTTGCTGGAGATTCTACAGGCCCCCCGGATCCTTGCGGGCCTCGACCCCCGCTATGCGTGGAAGTTCTTCGCAGCCAACCACCTGCACGGTTTTGTGGTCCTCGGTTCGGTCGTGCTGTGCATTACGGGAGGCGAGGCGCTTTACGCCGACCTTGGGCACTTCGGCCGCCGCGCCATCCAGTTCTCCTGGCTTGGCTTGGCCTACCCGGCGCTCTTGCTGAATTATTTCGGGCAGTGTGCGCTGCTCTTGAACAACCCCGCCGCCGCCTTTCACCCGTTCTACGGGCTCGTTCCCCTGGGGTTGCTCTACCCGATGGTGGCCCTGGCCACCGTCGCAACGATCATCGCCTCGCAGGCCCTGATCTCCGGTGCGTTCTCGCTGACGCAGCAAGCCATTCAGCTCGGTTTTTGTCCCCGCATTCAGATCGTTCACACCTCGGCCGAGGTCAAGGGGCAGGTTTACATCCCGACCGTCAATTACGCGCTCATGATCGCCTGCCTGCTGCTCGTGTTGTCCTTTAAGGAATCCGGCCGTCTGGCGGGCGCCTACGGGCTGGCGGTGACGGCCACCATGAGCCTGACCTCCGGCCTTTACCTCGTCGCCGCGATTCGCGTCTGGCGCTGGCCGTTGTGGAAAGCCCTGCCGCCGGTCCTGCTATTCCTGCTTTTCGACCTGAGTTACTTCGGCGCGAATCTTTTCAAAGTCTTCGATGGCGGCTGGATCACCTTAGTGACGGCGGCGGCGATCACGACCGTCTTCACGACCTGGGAAAAGGGCCGGGAAGAACTGAAGCAGAAGCTTCTTGCCAACCGGCTGCCGCTGGAATCATTCCTGTCGGACGTGGCCCGGCACCGGCTGACACGCGTGCGTGGGACGGCAGTATTCATGACCCTCTCCCCGGAGGGCGTCCCGCCCACCTTGTTGCACCACGTCAAGCACAATCACATCCTGCACGAACAGGTGGTTTTGCTGACAATTCAATCAGCGGACGTACCCGTTGTAACAGACGATCTGCGCATACGCCTGGAAGGCCTTGACCAGGGGTTTTACCGCCTCACGGCGCTTTATGGTTACATGGAAACCCCCAACGTTCCGAGGATCATGAAGCTTGCCGCCGGATGCGGCCTGACTGTGGAGCCCATCCAGACGAGTTTCTATCTCGGCCGCGAAACGCTTTTGACCACCGGCACTTCACGCATGATGCGCTGGCGCAAGGCCCTTTTCGCCTTCATGTCTCGCAACGCCGCCAATCCCACCACCTTTTTCCGGATCCCTCCAAACCGGGTGGTGGAGTTGGGTGCGCAGATCAAACTATGAAACGACGGAACAGAGGGAAATCGCCCAGAGTCGCGTGGGCTTTCACAATGATGAGATCGAGAATATGGACAGAATAACTTCCAACCGAAAAATAAGTCCTTTATGGCTTCTAATAGCCGTCCTCGGCTTGATCGCGGCCCTCTATTTCATCGGCATTCATGACAGGGACCACCAAGTTGGAGTGGACAGCATTCCCCGGATGATGGCCCGGAAGATGGAGGTCGTCTCCGCCCTTCGGATCAAGCTGCTGAAATCCGTGGAGGCGGAGAAAAGCTCTGTCATGGCCGACACCGATGAGGCGTCGATCGCGTTGGCCGAGGAGTCGCTGCGGACTGCCGAGGCCGGAGAACTGGACCGGCAGGAGTTGGCCGCGCTCATAGCAAAATACCCTTCCGGCCCGGAGAAAGATTTGCTCCAGGAATTCGATTCGTGTTGGAGGGAGTTCCGGAAAATCGATCAGCAGGTGCTGGAATTTGCCGTCCAGAATACCAACCTCAAGGCGGCCCGGCTCTCTTTCGGAGCCGCCAGCACGGCCATGAACGAGTTCGGCCATGCACTATCCGAGCTGATTAGCGATTCGGCAGCCGGGCCGGTTTGCCGGCGGCTTTACGATGCACATACCGCCGCGCTCAGAATCCAGGTGCTGCATGCCCCTCACATTGCGTCGCCGGATGACCATGAGATGGACGGCATCGAAAAGGTCATTCGCCAAAACGACGCAGTGGTCCGGAGATCGCTGAGCGAAGCCAGACTCAAGCTGCCTCCTGAAAAAAGGCTCCTCCTCCAGAAGGCGGAGGCGGCTTACGACGCATTCATGGAATTTACCGGCCGGGTGCTCGAATGGTCCCGGCAGAACACCAACGTCAAGTCGTTCGAGATCTCGCTGAACCGTAAACGCAAAATCACGGCTCAGTGCGAAGACGTTTTGGAGAGCCTTGAGGATGCCGTACAGAGCAGAACCTTCAAGGCCACGCGATAGAGGGGCAATTCGAAAATATGCATATCATCGTCGTGGGTTGTGGCAATGTCGGTTCACAGTTGGCAGTCCTGCTGTCGACGGAAGGCCACGATGTGGCCATCCTTGACAATGATCCGGAGGCGTTCAAGCGGTTGGGGTCGACGTTCAATGGGATGAAACTCACCGGCTATGGTTTCGATAAGAGCGCCTTGGTCGAGGCAGGCATTGAGGGCTGCGATGCCCTGGCCGCCGTCACCAACGATGACAACGTCAACATGGTGACCGCCGAGGTGGCTTCGAGGATCTTCGCCGTCCCAAGAGTCGTCGCCCGATTGTACGACAGCGTGAGGGAAGCCGCCTTCCAGCAGCTTGGAATAAACTACGTTTGCGGCACAACCATGATCGCCCAAATGCTCCTGGACAAGCTGGTTGAGGGCCACGGCCATTACCTGACGATTCGAGGCGATTTGGAACTGATTGAATTTATAGCCGGGCCGGCCATCGATCAGAAAAAAGTGGCGGATGTTCAAATTCCCAACCAATTTCGGATCTGCATGGTCATGCGTGACGGTTCCAGTTTTATCCCTTGGCGCGACACCCTCCTGAAAGACCGTGATTTGGTGGTTGCCATTGTGAAAAGTCAGTCTTTTTCAAAAATCAAAAAGTACATGCGGAAGGCATGAGACAATGTATGTCGTAATCAACGGTGGAGGCAAAGTCGGCTCCCACCTTGGCAGTTTGCTGGCAGCCAAGGGAAATGATGTGGCAATGATCGAAAAGCGTCCTGCGGTCCTTGAAAAATTGGGAGCCGAACTCCCCAGCCGGGTATTGTTAATTGCCGGCGATGGATGCAACTTGACCGCGCAAGAGGATGCAGGAGTGGAACACGCTGATGTCTTCATTTCAGTCACCGGCGAAGACGAGCAGAACCTGGTCGCCTGCCAATTGGCAAAAGTGCGTTTCAGAGTCAAGCGGGCCATCGGCAGAGTCAACAGCCCCGCCAACGAGTTCATTTTCAACGCCTTGGGGGTCCAAGCTGTCTCGGCAACAACGATCATCAGCCACCTCATCGAAAAGCAGCTATCTGCCGGAGAGGTGCTGGCTCACCATATTTTGAAAAAAGGGCGGCTGGCGTTGGTGGAAATAGTGCTCCCCGATGAAGACTGCCCCGTTTGCGAAAAGAAAATCTTGGATCTCCAGCTTCCGCCGGACACGGTGTTGGTGGCAGTGGCACGAGGCAACCAAGTCATCGTACCGAAGGGGGATACGGCACTTGAATGCGGAGATCAAGTGTTTGCGGTGACTCCCATTGACCAGGAAAGCGAATTGAACCGTCTTTTCACAGGCAAATAGGAGCCGTTCATGGATCTGAATACCGGTGACATTCTAAATTTGCGGAAAATGGGAAACTATGTCTACTTTTTTCTTGGTATCGCTACTGAGTCCCTGGCGGTATTAACCCTTATGACGATACCGCTCATCATTTCAGCGATAGCATCATGGCTTTCATTTTAAAGAGGGGTTGTCACATCAATCAACCAACCCTAAGGCGCCAATGCTGATCCGACCTCGGCATAACGATTTCAAAATCATCGGACTGTACACCGGCAAGGTGGTCATCGGACTGGCCATGCTGATGACCGTTCCTTTGGCGATGGCTCTGTCGCTCGGAGAGTGGAGCCCAGCCATTGATTTTTTAATAGCGATTGGTGCCTGTCTTTCATTTGGGCTGGCGTCCGAGATTGCTTGCCAAACGACACAAGACCTAAGGTGGTCTCATGGCTTGGTCATCGCCAGCTTTTCCTGGTTTGTCGCTACGGTCCTGGGAGCCATCCCCCATGGGCTGTCGGGCCACTTCGGGTCCTTTATCGATGCGATGTTCGATGTGATGAGCGGATATACGACCACCGGGCTTTATTTGATCCAGGATCTCGATCACATCAGCAACAGTTTGAACATGTGGCGCCACCTACTTACCTATGTCGGCGGCCAGGGCATCATCGTTGTCGCTTTGACATTTCTGTTCCGTGGGTCGGCGGGGGCTTACAAAATGTATGTCGGGGAGGGTAAGGACGAGCGCCTGCTTCCCAACGTGATTCGGACGGCCCGGGCCATTTGGCTGGTGTCACTGGCCTACCTGGCGGTGGGTTCGCTCGCGCTGTGGATTGCAGGGGTCGCGATCGGCCAGAGCCCGTTGAGAAGCCTGCTGCATGCAATGTGGGTCTTCATGGGGGCATGGTCCACCGGCGGGTTTGCCCCTCAATCCTACAATACCTTCTATTACCACTCGATAGCGTATGAGATCATCTGCGTGATCATCATGGTGGTGGGGTCCTTCAATTTTGCGCTTCACTGGTCGCTTTGGACCGGCCGACGCTCGGAGCTGTGGAAGGATATCGAGATAATTTCATTCACTGCCACCCTGACGATTGCCATGATCATTGCAACCGCCGGCCTCATGCAGCTTGGGGTCTACACCGACTCCGTGGCGCTTTTTCGAAAGATGTCTTATCAACTCTTCAGCGGTCATACCACGACCGGCTTCGGCACGATTTATTCGCGCACCTTCGTGCGGCAGTGGGGCCCCTTGGCCATGCTGGGAGTCATCCTGGCCATGGCGATCGGCGCCAGCGCCTGCTCAACCGCCGGCGGATTCAAAGGCATTCGGATGGGGATTCTCGTCACGGCGGTCATCCAGGAAATTCGCCGGATGATCTTACCGGAAAGCTCGCATGTCGTTCAAAAGTGGCACCACATCACCACGCGGGTGCTGGATGACGCGACGGTGCGCGCGGCGATGCTCATCGTGCTGTCCTACATCGCCACTTACTCCATCGGCACCCTGGTGGGCGTTTTCTACGGGTATGACCTCATGGATTCGCTTTTTGACGCCGTCTCGGCCGGATCGAACACCGGCCTATCCTGCGGGCTGACCAGCCCCTCTATGCCGACAGCCATGAAAAGTGTCTATATTTTAATGATGTGGGCCGGACGACTTGAATTCATGAGCTTATTTGCGCTGACCGGCTATATGGTCGCCTGGGGGCATGGGCGCTGATATGCCCCAAATGATTCCCATTCGACCGAATGGACCTCGCCGAAACCTTCTGTGGCGGACCGTGTGGCTGTTGCTATCATTGCTTTTCGGGGACTTGGCCGGTTCGCATTACACTCTTGTCGGAGGCCACGCATGGGCACAAACCTCAAAGCGGACCACCGGCATAAACCTCGACTATCCTTTTCCGGATGACCAAACGCCGGCAGGAGTCAAGGTGACCAGCACGACTCTGGTTGAAAACGCAACCGGCTGGAACGGACGCATCATCAGCTTCAAGGGAGAGGCAATCGGAGAACGGATGGTCCGCGGAGGCATGGCATGGATCCATGTCAATGACGATGCCTACATGGAGAAAAGCATTGAGGCGGGAGCCGCCACCGAAGGGTACAACGGAGGCCAGGCGATTTGGCTTTCCTCCGATTTGGCCCGCCAGGTTCGATTTTTCGGCGATTATAATAACCAGGGCGACCTTGTGAAGATTACCGGCGTTTTTAATGCTGCCTGTGCGGACCACGGAGGCGACATGGACATCCACGCAACCGAACTGTTCGTGGTCGCGACGGGACATCCTGTAGTCCATGAGATCAAAATGCCTCGGGCCGTGCTCGCCGCGAGCCTGGTGCTGTCTTCGGTATTTCTGTTTTGGATTCGTCAGCGCGTCCGCAGCCGGCGCCTTTGAACGATCGGTCATCCGAATAAACGGCCTCCCATGGGGCCCAAGAAGATCTTCGAAGGTTGGGGATGCCCGCCTTTGTCGATAAAAAAGGGCAGAGCCCTTCTTAGGGCCTTGGCCGCGGCAACCAAGGCCGGGGTGTCCATCGGCTTTTGCATTTCGGTCATGACGTACTCCTGGGCCTCCTCAGCCATGCCCGTTTCCCTCAGCTTGCCCACGATACGCTGAATCTCGCCCCGGTCGATCTGTCCGTCGGCCTTGGCGGCATTGATCATGGCTTTCAGCACGATCTCCGAATCCTGCTCGAGCTCCTGCCGTTCGGCTTCGGACTGCGGTTCCACGAGCCCCAGCGGCACTTCGGGAGACTAGCCGCCCATCATCCCGGCCCGGCTTTCCATGAGGCCGCCTCCGCCGCTCAGCGCATTTTTCATCCGGTCTCCGGAAGAAGGACTCATTCCGGACTGCATCACGGCTCCCAACAGATCGGTGATATTCATGGTCGTCCTCCTATACGGCTTCAAATCGAGCCCCCTCTGCGCTCGGCATGGTGCCGGCGCAGAGGGGCGCGCACGGTGAAAGGTCACTGTCGAATCAACCGAGAGGAATACGGATTTTCTGGCCTGGGAAGATCTTGTTGGGATCCTTGATGACCTCCCGGTTGGCCTCGAAGATCCTGGGGTAGTCGTTTGCCTTGCCGTAGAACTGCTTGGCAATGGCTGACAATGTGTCCCCCTTTTTGATGATGTAGTACTCGACCTTGGCCTGAACCGCCGGGGCCTGCAGTCCGTCGATCTTGACCTCCGAAACCCCTTGCACGTTGCCGGCCATGAGCACCGCTTTTTCCATGGCTTCCGCGCTGGCCGCCTGACCGGACATGGAAACCACGCCGTTTTTGAACTCCACGGCCAGACCACTGATGCCCGGGTTCATTTCTTCAATGTGGTTTCGAATCTTTTCAGCCGCTTCTTCGTCGCGGTTGAACAGCTTGTGGCCGATCTCCTTTACAAAATCGAACAGCCCATTTGGTCATCCTTCTGTCGGCTCGTTCCGACGTTTTTGCACTCTTGATTCCGGGATGGTCCTCATGTCCTCTGATCGATGCCCTGTTGTCTGCGCGCTATTTATTAAGGGTCTCATAATTGTCTTTGCGTCGTCATTCCAGCATGACGGCCTTTGCGCGTTTCGCTGCCGGTTTAGTAAAAACTCCTTTATGATTCCAATGAGGAATCACATCCCAGAGCATGATAAGTGCCTTCCACATCGATGGCCAGGCGCGTCAGACCGTTCAATCCCGAAACCGCTTGATCGCCGGATACCCTGACGCATGCACCGCTTTTCGTGCTTGATCTTGACACTGCATTATCCGTTTGCAATAGTTTTCAGGCCAAGACCGTCAAGATTACCGGCGCCACGCGCGTGGCCATCATCGAACTCAGGGAAAAATGATCACCCGCGCCGGGATCGAGCCTTATAAAGCCACGCTCTCCTGACGGCTGGATTCAAGGTGGCCATGCCAAGATTGTCCTTCACCCGGCAGAGTCCCCTCGCCGGGCCTTTGTTCATGCTGCTCTCGGCATGCCTTTTCACGGTCATGAACCTGCTGCTCAAGCAGGCCATGGCCGACTTCCGCATCTGGGACATCGGGTTTTACCGGTTCTTCGGCGGGCTTGTGCTTTTGACGGTCGTCTTCGGACGTCGCGGCAACCCTTTTCGATCATTTAACACGAAACTCCTGATCGTCAGAGGCTGCACTGGTTCGATCGCCTTCCTCTTCTTTATTCTTTCGGTGCGCCTGCTTCCCGTCTCGACCGCCTTGATGCTGCTTTACTCCTTCCCGGCCTTCGCTGCGATTTTTTCATCGTGGATCTACCGCGAAAAGGTGTCACCCCTCGGCTGGGCGTGCCTGATCACGGTCCTCGCCGGAGTCGCCGTCTTGGTCCACCCCAAAAGCGGCGGCGAGAGCCTCGGCTACGGCGCCGGTTTATTATCCGCGGTCTTCGCCGGCCTCACCATGGCCATCATCCGCCAACTCAAGCAGACCAACGGCTCGGTCATCATTTATTTGTATTTTTGCGTAGTGGGATCGGTGGTGACGGCACCTTTCTTTCTGCAGGCCCCAGTCCTGCCGCTGTCTCTCGGCCAGGTGCTCGTTTGCGGAGGGATCATTCTTTCTTCCATCCTGGGGCAACTCTTGATGAACCACGGCTTCGGCTACTGCCGCAGCTGGGAAGGCGGCCTCTACATGACCAGCGAACTGCTGTTCACGGCGATCGCCGGAATCATTCTGTTCAGAGACCCCGTCGGCTGGCATTTCTTAGGCGGCGGAACGCTTATTCTGGGAAGCGCGGTCGCCATCCAAGTAGAACAGGCGCTGCGCGGAAGAAGCCTCGCAGCCCATCTTAAAGAATGCCCTGGCGGGCGCCCCAATAAAAAAGGGCAGAGCCCTTTTTAGGCCCTGCCCCGTTCATCCAGACGGACGAGGTCACCCGGCGACATCGATTCCGGGGTCGCACCCCAGGTTGGTCTTGTTTTCGCACTCGAAGTTCTTGTAGCGCGTATCAACGTGCCCTTTATTTCTTTCCTCTTCAGACTCGACATAACTCTGTTCGCGATTATGGGATTGGCTCTGGCCTTTGGTTTTCATTTTGGACACCTCCATTTTTTTAACGCGGCGTTTCGATTCCGACCGCATTTGATATCCGAGAATATAGGTATGCTTTCCTGCCGGCGCAAGGGGAAACAATCGATTTTTTTTTATGGGACAAACCGATCATTGAAATACCGCCTAAAGCACCGAGAGATAAACGCCGATCTTTATGTCCGTATGATTTCTGAATTTCTTATAACCGCCCTCCGCTTTTCAATCATCTGTGCGCTGGTGCTCACGGCCGGCGGCGGATCTCCGCCTTCGGCCCGAGCATCGGCCGGACCCAGTTCCGACCCGTTGGGCATCCCCTATGAGATAAGGTTGCAGCAGATCGAAAAAGGCAACCATGTAAGCAATCCGTCGTTCGAACAGGCGGGGTCGCGGATCGGAACAACGGATCGCTCCGAAATGCCGGATGGCTGGGAAAAAGTCGGACAGCAAGTGCAATGGGTTGATGCAGAAAACGGCGGCTCTCCCGATGAGGTCTACCACGGCCGCCGCGCCATCAAGATCCATCGCGCCCGGGCCGGAGAGATGGACGCAGCGGAAGGCATCCTCAGCGACTACATCCCGGTCGTTCCCGGAAACTACGATTTCACCTATGCGGTGCGATTGCGGCAAGTCGCCGGCAATCGCCTCCGCCTGGGAGCTCGTCTGGGGGATGCCGTCACGGTCCAGGTGCTTTTCTTCGATGTCGAAAAAAAGCCCTTGAATGCCGCCGTCAGAAACCCCATCGGCGGAAATCTGATCGACACCTCCGACAAGAGCTACACCTTTGCCAACTATTGGTCGGTTGAAGACTTTGACTGGGCCCGCGTGCGTGCCCGAACCTACAATTACCCGTTCTCGGAAGGCGACCTCCCCGACGGGACGCGTTATGTGCGCCTGTTTTTAGGCCTGAAGGGCACGGGCACCATGTGGGTGGACGATGTTACCTTCCGATACTCGAAGTGGAACTTCAGCGCGCTGGAGCGGTTGAAGCCCTATTTCGACCGCCCGCTGTCCCAGCTGGAGCGCCTGACCCCCACCCCCCGGGAGGTCCGGCCGGTTCGCGAAATTGCCTACCTCGACCCCGGCGGTGTTGAAGGCACGGCCCCTTTGATCGTGCTTCCGGATGACCCTGCGCCCGCCGACCGGAGTGCCGCTCATCTGCTGGAGGAGAAACTCAATGCATCGTTAAGCCGGCTGAACCCCGCCGGCAATCGGCCGGAGCTGAAAGCACGGATTGTCGCCGGCGATCCCGATGACACGGAGTCGTCGGCCGCACGGTTGGTCTTCTCCATCGGCCGGAACGCCCTGCTGCGGAAACGGGGCACCGGGTTGCCGCTGAACTCGGTCAGCGGCAAGCCGCAGGGCTATGTCATCCATCCCCTCGATTCGGGGCCCTGCCATGTGGTCTTCCTGGTCGGGGAAACGGCCCTCGGCAATTTCTACGCCGCCGCCACCGCCGCTCAGCTCCTCGAAGAGGACCGCTGCGTCTATCACAGCGCCGCCGTCATCGACTTCCCGGATTTCCTGGGCCGCTCCTATCTGCTCAAACCTTGGGAAACGCCGGCGGATATAGACCGCGATCGCGAAGGGCTGGAACGGATGAGCCGGTTGAAGCTCAACAAGATTTATGCCGGCTACGAGAACCGGTCGAAGGCCTGGTACCAGCCGACCGCCTTGTTTAAATCCGGAATCGCCGATATCGGCCGGCGCTGCCGTGAAAATGGCACGATGTCCATCGGCATGATGGTCAACCCCTACACGCACTTTGAGGCCGGGTCGGCCGCCGAGGCCCTCAGCGACGCCATCCGCACCACCTGGACCCACGGCGATGCCGCCAGTTTGGACACCCTTCAAGATGTCTTCAGGCTCGGCCTGGACGCCGGGGCCGGTACGATCATGCTTCTGGCCGACGATTTCGTGCCGCACGCGGGCCGCAACCGCAAGAACTACTCGCTTTACGCGCCCGAGGACCGAAAGCGCTTCATCAACCTTCAAAACGCGCAGGCCTTCGTCATCAATCGGCTGAAGACCTGGCTGGACCGCGACTACCCGGGAACCCGCTTCGAGTTCTGCCCGCCGTGGTACGCGAACGAGTTCATCGACCGCAGCGAGGGCAGGGCCGAGATCTATCTGAAGGAGCTCGCCGCCGCGATACCGACGGAGGTCGCCATCATCTGGACCGGGCCGACGATCCGGTCCTTGTCCGTCGATCTGGCCGACCTGCGGCGCTTTCGCGACCTCATCGGCCGCTGGCCCATGTTCTGGGACAACACCCTGTACGCCCGCAACCTGGAAACCACGGTCTACGGCGGCTACACGGCTCACTACCCGGGCAAGGTGCGTCTGTGCAACCTCTTCGAGCCGCTGGACGTTGATCGGCCGGACGGTTTCGACGGGCTGAACCACGGCCGGCACCTCTACATGAACGCGGCCGCGGACTCCGAGGTGTACCGCATCAAGTTCGCGACGGTGGCCGACTATGAGTGGAACACCTCGGCCTATCATCCCGAACGGTCGCTATGGAAGGCTCTGGTGACGTCCTTCGGCCAGGAGGGCGCCAAGGAGATTCTTTTTTTCAACGAGGCTTATTACGGTCTTTATGACGTGTGCATGCGGATGGAACGGGAGGACGGAGATCATGAGGACTTAGGCCGCCGGGGTATATGGTGGCTGGCCCGCCTGGAAGAATCCCTCTTGAAACTGAACCGGCAGCTGCCCGCCAACCATGCCTTGCCGGTGGAGCTTCATACGCACCGCGACCGCCAAAAAAGTCGATTCGAGGGATTGACCCGAAAAAGCTCAGCCCCAAACTGAATCGGCCCCCAACCCATCACCGGCCCGCGCCCCGGGGGCGACGAAATCCACCCCGCATCGATTCCTGATGTTACCGGTCGTCCGTACCGCGCTTTTTCAGCGATGCCAGCAGCAGTGACAACAGCCCCAGCAGGATCTCGTCGGCAAAGGGGATCATATCGGGGACGATCAGATCGAGAATGAACAGGGCGGCCGTCACTGCCAGGAGTTTGGGGAACCGCAGTCCGGCAGCGAATTGCATCAGTCGGTTCAGAATCATGCCCTGAGGTGTCATGCGGCCTTCCTTCCGTCAGGCCACGACCCACACCGCGCAGTTGCGGGCATGGCCGACGATCTTGCTGGAGACGCTGCCGAACAGGAACTCCTCCTTGCGCGACAATCCCTGCCGGCCGACCACGAGGGTCCCGTATTGGGTCCGGTCGAGTTCGGACAGGATGCACTCGGCGATGGAGGGACAGGATCGCAGCGGCGCGCTGGTCTGAACGGCCTCCGCCGGGAACCCGGCATCGATCAGTTCACGGCGGAACTGCTCCAGAAACGCCTCCACGCGGCGCCGGTATTGCTCCAGCCATTCCTGTTTTTCTTCGATCTTGGCGAAGTAGTCCTCCTCCGGCTCGGAGATGACATGCAGCAGCGTCACTCGCGAATTTTTAGCGCCGCCCAGCATGTACGCGACATAAGCCACGGCGCGCCGTGCGTTCGCGGAATCGTCTACGGCCAGCAGGACGTTGCGGTTGAAGTTGAGCTCGTCTGGATACGCCATTTTACCCTCCCCGGCCGCGCCGGCCATGGAAGTCAAAGGATATCGGCCCGGGCCTGGCAGAGATCCTGGAGCAGCTGAGGGGTTTTCTCGTAAAACCAGTTGGCGCCCCTCGAAAAATGCAGCAGAACCCGGTTCAACGAATCAGGGATGTAGGCGAACACTTTTTGCAGATTCGCCAGACGGTTGTGGAAGACAATGTTCATATCCCCCTCGGTGAGCCGCGACAGGACGCCGGGATCGCGGCTGCAGAGGTCCGGCAGCAGCACGTCCCCCTTGCCCACCAGATAAACCAGCACGTTTCCCAGCCCGAACAAATCGTAGCCGTACATGTTTTCGCGGTGGCGATAGTTGTAGTCGAAATCGATCCAGCGGTAGTGTCCGCTCTCGCTGTCGATCAGGATGTGATCCCGTCGGATATCGCCGTGCTTTTCTCCGTGGTCGTGCAGGAACCGAATCGCCTCGATGCAACTCAGGTAGTTGTCCAGAATGCCGGGAAGGGTCGAAAAAAAATAAGTTTCGTGATCCTGCTCGACGTCGGCCACGTGGGCCGCCAGCGTGGGCCCGCTGATGGTTTCGAGCACGCGCACGATGTTGCCCTTCTCGTCCGCAGCGGACAACCCGTGCATGAAGTTGGGATGGTCCTTGACGAGCTCGAGGATGCGGGCCTCCTTGCGGGGGCTGCGGAAACACTCGAAGGTGATGCCGCCGATGGTCGCCTCGAACCGCTCGTAGAAAACAAGCTTGATGATCCGCATCGCGCCGCTCACCAGGTCGATCGACCGCTTGACCCAGAATTTGATTTCGTCCTCCAGGCCGAAACGACCCTCGCGGATGCTGTTTCGAACCAAATACGGCCGGCCGTCCAGCACCACGACGTCACCGGCATCGAGCGCGAAGAAGTCCGACGTGTCGGTGTGAATGCGCAGATCCTCCGGGCGGCTGCCGTCGGGTAGCCAGCGGGCGGCCATCTGGTGAATCTGAGTACGCGACGGCATCGACTCCATAAAGGCGGCTACTTACCCTCTTTGGCCTTGGCCGCTTTGAAACTATCCTGGACGGCCTTGAGCTTCTCCGGTTTGGTCAGCATTTCGTAGGCCGACAGTGCGACCGACTTTCCGACGAGAACAGCAGACGTCCACCCCTCGTCCGACTTGGCCGCCTCCCGGAAGGCATCGCTGTGCAAGGCCGTGCCTTCGGGAGCGATCTTGAACCAGACATTGACCGTGGGATAGCTGTAGCTCACCATCCCCAGGTCGGAAGACGCCAACTCGTCAAAATCTTTGAATTCGTTGGCGGCGATGCCGAGCGTTTTCAAGTTGGCCTGGACCGCATCCAGCAGCGGCGGCACGACGATGGCCGCCTTCAGGGCGACCCGCGGCTCTTTGAATTCCAGGGTCGCACCGGTGCCTAGTTCGCCGGCCTTGGCGCAGTTGACGATCTTGCCATAGGCGTTTTCCATGACCGCCGTGTCCAGGGCCCGGCAGGCGAACTCGGCCTGGGCCAGCTCCGGCACGACGTTAACCGGCCCGCCGCCCTTGGTGACGATGCCGTGGATGCGCACGTCCTGGCGCAAATGCTCGCGCAAGTGGTCGACGCAGTTGAAGGTGAGCAGCACCCCGCGCAGCGCGTTGACTCCCTTGTGGGGCGCTGCGGCGGCATGCGCCGATTTGCCCTTGAAGGTAAAGGTGGCGCGCTTCATCGCGAGCAGGCGCTGGTCCAGGCTCCAGCGGTCCGAGCCGTGCGTGATGAACACGGCGTCCGAGCCTTCAAAGTAGCCGCCTTCCAGCAGTGCCACCTTGCCGCCGCCTAGTGAGCCACGTTCCTCATCGGGCGTGCCGATGACGAAGACCCGGCCGGGGGTGTCCTTCATGACCTTGGCCAGGCCCGCTGCCGCCATCAGCCCCGAGGTGGCGATCAGGTTGTGGCCGCAGGCGTGTCCGTTTGCGAGCGCATCGTACTCCAGCATGAGGGTCACCGTCGGGCCGGGACCCTTGCCGGCCATCTCGGCCTTGAAGGCGGTCTTGGCAATACCGTCCTTCACAAGGTCTTCCGGTACCTTGAGATCACCGGTGACCTTGTAACCCATTTTAGCGAGTTCCTCCTTCAGCAGCGCGGAACTCTTGACCTCTTGCTGGCCGAGTTCTTTGAATTCCCAGATCTGCTGCGAAACGCCCCGGCAGCTCTGGCTCGCCTCGTCGATCGCAGCCGCGATCTTCTTGGAATCCGCCCAAGCCGGACCAGCAATCAAAAAAAGCAGTCCCGAAAGAACCGCAACCCACGCCACCGAACCAGCTCGCTTCATAACCCCTCCTTTTGGATTTTCGATGCCAACTGTGAACGCCAAAGCGACTTCCGAGGTGCATCCATGACATACTTGCCTCTTATCGGCGCGGTTTTCAAGTTGTTTGTCTCAAAGGAAATGATGCCCTCCTTCGGCCGCGGCCTGGCAAGGAATGACGGAAGGGCGCAAGCCTTAGAACCCTGTTGACTGTGCAACTGATAGACTTAGCTTCGGCTATCAGGACCTCAGCCCGAAATCGGCTGAGCAGAATCCGCTTACATGCACCTTGGAGGAAACCATGGCCCATGACGACCAGAAAGATCTGTTTGCATATGCTATGTCCGAGTTTCTCAAACAAAACTTTTCCAAAAGCCGGGAACTGCTTGACCAGTTGCTCGAACGAGCCCCCCACCAAAAAATCGCCTTGATCACGCGAGGTGTGGCTCATCTGAAATCAGGGCATCTGGATGAAGCCGTTGCGGACTTCGACCGCTGCATCCAGGTGGACCCTGCCTATGCCCGGGCGTTCCACATGAGAGGGTTGGCGAGGGAGGGCAAGGGCGAGCATGAAGCCGCCCTGGCGGACCTTGACAAGGCGGTCGAGCTGAACCCGGAGTACGGCGCTGCCTACTACAGCCGATCATCGCTTTATGCGAAGATGGGCAAGGAGGATCTGGCCGCCGGGGATGTTGAAATGGTAGCTCACCTGACCAATGCCAACATCGAGGCTTTTGCCAACGAGAACAACACCTGGCGGTCCCTCCACCTTGGGCTTGAAGAAGACCTGCTGGAAAGCGAATTGGAGCGCTGAGGAAATCATTCAACCCGCTCGGGCGAACGCGTCTCCAGCCAACGGCCGTCTATCATCGGCCCTGCCGGGAGCGGAAGGGGTTCAGGATGAAAATGATCTGTGCTTTTGTGGCGGTTGTCCTTTTGCTGGCCTTCACGGCCGTTAACCTTTTCATACCCTATGCGCTGATCCTGCTCGGCCTGGCCGCTGGGATGGCTTTTCTTTTCGGCATCCCGTGCGGGTTGTTCACCCGCGACCGAAAAGGAGAATGCCGCTTGGGGATCTGCTGACGATTCGACCCGGGCGGGCATTCTCCGGGACATCAAGAAGGGCTAATGGTTTTCGCTCCGGCGTCCGATAGTATGATTCAGATCGTTGACACCCAATCGGAGCGTCGAATTATGAAAGAGAAAAAGCCTCAGTTCTTGAAGATGAATGCCAGCCGCGAGGACAGTCCTCCCCATCGCGAGGTTGCGTGTCCTGATTACCGGCGCTGCCTGACCGAAGCTGCTTTTAAAAACTACTGCCTTGACTGCAGCCTGTGCGCAGCGATAGAAATCCCGGATCATCTGCCAGCCGCCAGCGGAAAAATCAGCCTGCAAAACTCCGGCAACATCTCCGCGGCAGTCGCAATCCACGTTTGACGTCCGCGAACTTACGGTTGACAGGCAGCGGGGCCTGGTGTATTTGTGACTGATTATTTATCACAAATATTTCCAGATAGTTATGAAATAATCGTCAATGCCTGCACCCGACTCTTCCACCCAAAATGAGCGCTTGATAAGATTTCTGCTTGGCCTGACGCCTGTCATTTTCGGGCTGAGCATCCTCTGGCTCGGTCAGGATATTTCCTGGGACCTGCGCAATTACCATTATTACAATCCGTTCGCATTCCTGAACGGCCGCATGGGTCACGACGTCGCCGTATCGCACGTCGCAACCTACTACAATCCGCTGATATACGTACCTTTTTATTGGGCTGTGACGTGGCTGCCGACGAGGGCGGTTGGATTCATCCTGGGTTTCCTGCCCGGGCTGAACGTCCTTTTGATCTACGGCATCACCCGCCGGGTGGTCGACCTCGGCCGAACGGGAACTACCGCCTGGTCCTGCCTGGGGCTGGCCCTGGTCGGCGTGCTGGGTGCGATCAATCTCGCCGAGATCGGGACCAGCTACGGCGACAACATCCTAAGCCTGCCGGTGCTCACGGCCCTGTGGCTGATCGTGCGCTTCCGTCAGCGCCTCTGCGCATCGGTGCGCAGCGGCTGGCCGATCGCTGCAGCGGCCGGTTTGCTGGCCGGTTCGGCTCTCGGCCTCAAACAGCCCTTTGCCGTTTACTGCGTCGGGCTCTGCCTGGCCTTTTTCGGTCTCAACGCGCCGTTCTTGCGGCGCTTGGCCCTGGCCTTCACCTTCGGATTGGGGGTCCTGGCGGGCACGGCGCTGACCAGCGGGTTCTGGCTGCTGGAAATGTGGCAGCGCTACCAAAACCCGCTCTTTCCCTATTTCAACGAATTCTTCAAATCTCCGTGGGGGGCCGACGGCTCCTACCGGGACGAGCGCTACATCCCCAAACATCTGGCGATGTGGCTGCTCTTCCCGTTCTGGTTCAACTTCGACCCGAACCAGGTCAGCGAGATCGCCTTCCGCGACCTGCGCTTCCCCCTGCTCTACGTCCTGTTGCTCGCCCTTCCGGTATTCTGGTTCCTGAGGGTTCGTAGAAAACCCGACGGCGCCGAATCCTCTTCCGGCGATCTCGATGCCCGGGCGATGACCCGCTTTTTCATCATCTTCATGGCAGTCTCCTTTGTCCTGTGGATGAAGCTGTTCGCCGTGTACCGCTACGCGGTCGTGTGCGAGTTCCTGGCGCCCCTGACGATTTTCCTGGTGCTGGGGTTCATCCTGCGGGGCCCGCAGCGACAGCTGCGAGCTGCGGTCGCCGCCATGATCGTTTTGCTCGTCACCACCGCCCCCGGACATTGGGGCCGGAGGCCCTGGACGTCCGACTATTTCAACGTGAACCTGCCCGCGCTGGCCGCCCAGCGGAATTCCATCGTGCTGGTCACCGGACACGATCCGATCGCTTACCTGATCCCTTACTTCCCGCCGCAGGTGCGGTTTCTGCGCATCCAGGGTTATATGACCGGGCCTTCGACGGCCCTGAACCTGACCGACCGCCTGATGATGCGGGCCGTCGCCGAGCACAAAGGCCCATTGCTGATCCTTTTCAGAGACTACGAGGAATGGCATGCGCTCAACGCGCTTGAGTTCTACGGCCTGCAGCCGGACCGCTCCAGCTGCCAAAACTTCACCCCGGGAGTCGAACCCCAGCAGGAGCACCCGTTTTACCTGTGCCGGGTCACCCCGCGGACTTCCGCATCGAAAGGGACAAGCCCATGACGACCCTCGGCTCCCGGAGCTATCGCCTGGCGGTGATCCTTCCCTGCTACAACGAAGAGGCGGCCATCGCCGAGGTCGTGCGCGAATTCCGCACGGCACTGCCCCAGGCCGTGGTTTACGTCTACGACAACAACTCGCAGGACCGGACCGTCGAACGCGCGCGAGCCGCCGGCGCCGTCGTAGGGCGGGAGCCCCGGCAGGGAAAGGGGCACGTGGTGCGCCGGATGTTCGCCGACGTGGATGCCGACATCTACGTGCTGGCTGACGGCGACGGTACTTACGACGCGGGCAGCGCGCCGGCTCTGGTCGAAAAACTCGTCCACGAACAGCTGGACATGGTGGTCGGTTCGCGGCTGACCGCCTACGAGGGCGAGGCCTTCCGTCGCGGCCACCGCTTCGGCAACGATCTGTTGACCGGTTTTCTGGGGCTCTGTTTCAGCCGGACCTTTACCGACATCCTCTCCGGCTATCGCGTCTTCTCGCGGCGTTATGTGAAATCCTTCCCGGCCCTGTCCGTGGGTTTTGAAACCGAAATCGAGCTGTCGGTCCATGCCCTGGAGCTGCGCATGCCGATCGCCGAAGTCGTCACCCCGTACAAGGCCCGCCCGGCGGGCTCGGCAAGCAAACTGCGCACCTATCGCGACGGCTTCCGCATCCTGATAATGATCCTCAACCTCTTCAAGGAAGAGCGGCCCCTGGCGTTCTTTTCGATCATCGCCGGCATCCTCGGGCTGGCCGCCGTTGCCCTGGCATACCCCGTCGTCATGACCTACATCGAGACGGGCTTGGTGCCGCGGTTCCCTACGGCGATCCTGTCCACCGGACTCATGATCCTGGCCAGCCTGAGTCTCACCTGCGGCTTCATCTTGGATACGGTTACCCACGGTCGCCGCGAAATGAAGCGGTTGGCCTACCTGTCCATCCCCCCGACCGGAAATTGAGGCGGGCCGGCGTGCGAAATTCCGCCGACTCTCCCCGGGTTGACGGCATAGGAGCGGATGCATAGGTTGATCCTACCAATTCGCTTCATTTTCAACCTCGATCCCTGTCGTTGGCTCGAACCCGAAACGAGTAGACTCATATCCGTGCGACCAACTCCAACATATTGCGGGTCTCATAATTGTCTTTACGTCGTCATTCCGGCATGC
>JAUQXK010000084.1 GCA_030834695.1 Desulfobacterales bacterium | reverse complement strand
GATTAGGAATCCATTGCTCTATCCACTGAGCTACAGGGGCGGATCGAAGTGGAAGTGGATTGGTCAGGACTGAAGACCGTTGTCAGCGAGTATCAAAAGGCGGTTCAGAATTCAAGTTTGAATTTCGCCGTGATTAGGGTAAAGTTCCGAACAAGGTGATTAAACAGATGGACACGGACTGCACCGTCGGAATCGTCGGCTTCGGGCGTTTCGGTGAATTAGCGGCCAGATATCTGGCTGTCGATTTCCCGGTGCGGGTATACGACCCGACCGCGGCGATTCAGGATGTGGCATCGATCGGCGCGGAGTTGGTTCCCCTGGAAGCCGCCTCGCGTTGCAAGGTCGTCGTTTTGGCGGTGCCCATATCTTGTCTCCAGGGCGTTCTGGACCAAGTGCGGCCGTATTTGACGCCCGATAGCCTTGTCGTGGACGTGTGCTCCGTCAAGGAATACCCGGTGCGGTGGATGCAGGAGCTCTTGCCTCCGAGCGTCGCGATCCTGGCGACCCATCCCATGTTCGGCCCGGACAGCGCCGCTGAATCCCTGCAGGGCCGCAAAATCGTACTCTGTCCGGTACGCATCGCCCCACCGCGCTTCAAAGCCATCCATAGATATCTGATCGCCAAGGGTCTAGTGGTCATTGAAACCAACCCCTCCGAACACGACCGCCAGATTGCGGTCAGTCTGGCGTTGACCCACTTCATTGGCCGAAGCCTGGCCGGGATGGGCGCCAAACCGCAGGAAATCGACACCGAGGGATACAAGCGCCTGCTGCACATCCTTGATGTCGTCGAAAATGACACCTGGCAGCTGTTCGAGGATATGCACCGCTTCAATCCATACGCTCTGGAGGCCAGACGAAGCTTCATGGAGGCCATGCAGGCCATCGAGAGAAGGGTCGGGTGAACCCCCGTCTGGGCATTCGGTCATAGCAATGGACTTGACAGGCTTCGCGGCAATGAATAGCTACACCCAAGGGTTTGGGAGCATCCACCGGGCGTCTTCGGATGGATTTCTTCCTGCGGATCTGGTGCTGGCATTATTAGCGCCTATTCATCCTCGTTCCATCCCGAGCGTTTATTCACCCGGCAACCTATCTCAGCTACCTCTTCGGCAGTCTGCGGAACGCCCCCAAAGTTTTTTTTCGAAGAAGGCATTGCCGTCCCCCTCGCAACTGTGCCGATTCGGGTGATATCTCGCGCTTGAATTCGATGAGCTGGTCCTCCGGAGATTCCTCAGGGTGGCTTAAGGCGAATAAATGATGAGGCAATTGGCTACTATAATGATTCTCGTTGTTGCCTTGACTGCGGTTACAACCGCTCGACCCGCCAAGGCCGACCCGTTGACCATCATTGCCATTGGCGGGGCGGCCACGGTCCTGTCGGCGGGTTCAGTGGATCTGATCGCCCGCAGCGACGACGACAACAAAGACATGCGGGCTCAGCAGGTAGAGGCCTCTCCCATGCTCACTCAGGCGGAAGCGCCCGCGAAGCCTTCTGACCCGGTGGCAACGAACGTGCCCAAGCCATAAGGTAGAAACGGCAAAATCACGAAAACAAATTGGCGCATAGCCAATCTTGCAGCCCATTCGAAGGGCTGTGGACAAACAAAGAAAGGGGCGGCTTTGAGCCGCCCCTTTTGTATTTTCATATGCAAACACCGGCCTCAGAGACAGGATTTCCTATTGGCCGCTGCCCGGAGGAAGCGCGGCATCCCCTGGGCGCTGGCCCTTCGAGTTTTGGTTGGGAGGCGGCGGAGACCGTCGAGGAGCTGCCGGAGGAGCTTCGCCCTGTTCGGTCCGCTGCGGCGTTCTGCCGCTGCGTTCCATGCGCTGCGGAGCTGTCGATCCGGCCCGGTTCGGTGAAAGCTGGCTGGCCGGCTCGCCCGGCAACTTCTGCTGGCGCTGGCGTTGTATCTGGGCTGGGTTTGGCGCAGCGGGCGATGGGGTGGTTCGGCTCTCCGCCATTTCATTCTTTTCCATGCGACCCGGCCGGTCCGGAGTCTCCGCGGGTTGTTTGCGCTGGGGCGGACGGGATGGTTGCTCCAGCTGGCGCCCGGCTGGTGCTCGGGTTTCGGCGGACGGCTCGGCGGCTCGGCGCGGTCCTTCATTTTTAGAAGGAATCGAGGGCTGAGCCCGATCGGGCTCAGGCCGACGTTCGACCGTGCCCTTTCCAAACGGCGGGCGGGGCAATGGTTCGGCGTTCTTGGACTGATGCGGGGCCGGAACGATGCGCGGGTCAGAAGTGTGAGCCGCCGATGCATCCGGCTTTCGTTCCGGAGAACGGACGCCATTTTCAGACGCGGAATGAGGCGGACGGGTAGCTACCACCGGACGTTTCAAGTCTTTTTCAGCCGGGCGAATTCCGCGCTGGCCTCCCGGCGCATAAGCGGCTGGAGTGGGTCTGACTTCAGGCCCTTTGTGCATGGGGCGCAGGTTTTCGGCATGAACCCGGTCGAAGTGCTCCGAAGGGACGCGGCCGTGGCCGAACCGATCCTTATGGATGGCAACGATTCCGTTGCGCACGCCGGCGTTGCGGTGGATATGGATCTCCTCCGTCCTCACCACGGTCGTGTGGTGCACAACGACGTTGTTCACGATGCGAGGGCCGCCCCAACCGCCCCACCACGGCCGGTGAATGAAACCCGGGCGGCCCCACCACGGCACGCAAGGCTCGCCCCAACTCAGTGCCACCCAACCCATCATAGGGGACCCTGCGCCGACGCTCACCTGGACATGGGGATCGCCATAGAAAGCGACCAGTGCAGGGGCATAGACCGGACGAACCACCGCCGGTCCCGGCGCCCACCCCCAATAGCTGCCGACGTGAACCCATCGGCCGTAGTGGTAAGGAGCCCAGCCCCACGGAGCGGTGTCCACCCAGGTCCAACCATAATAGGGGTCGTGGATCCATGTTCCGGAGCTGTAAGGTGCCCACCCCGCCGGCACTCCGGTCGGAACCCAGACCGGTCCGTAGTCAGGGACGACGCGCCAGCGGCCGTTGCGGTCGAGATCGCTGGCCCCGTAAATTCCCGGAACGACGTAGCGCGCGCTTTCCGCTTCAAGAAGCCGGTCGGTGCGCGCGTAGTTCCAATTGTCCCAACTGTCGAGAGGCGGCGCTGAGAATGAGGAGACTTTCGGACGGCTTTCGCCCTCGATGACGACTTCCTCGCTCGGAGCGATGCCGAAAGAAGCCCCGTCATCGGGGGTGGCAATCGCCCGGCCGCCGCGACGGGCGATGAAGGCCGTGCGTTCACCGACAACATCCACGCGATAGTATCCAGGCCGGTCGATCGTGAAAGCGGCGTTCGGTGTGGCGACCTCTACCGTCAGCCCCGGTTCGAGGGTTCGCAGGTCAAAGGCGGCATGGCCGACCGTCACTTTAAATTGAACGAAATCCGGCTCGTGGTTTTCCAGGCCGATTTGGGTATTGGCCCAGCCGCGCACGAAGGCACGGGAACCGATCTGCACTTCTACGTTTCCGGGAGACCCGGTGTAGAACTGGTCGCCCGGAGAGAGCGGGGTGTTGATCTGGGCACGCACCCAGTCGTCAGCCCCCGGCCGGAAAAACGAAACTTGGCCGTCCACGAAACTCAGCCGGGGAGGGGTTCGGCCGATTTCTTCCGCCTCGGCCTCCGGCGGGACGTTCTGCTGGGCGTGGATCCCTGCAACGGGCAACACCCCGAGTGCGAGTGCAATAACTAAGACAAGGCAAGTGCGCATGCATCGTTCTCCTTGGAGTTGGTTCTTGTGCGGTTTAGACGCTGGATCAGCGGGACCGGATTACATGTCATCACTGACATAGTAACCGTATTCCTTGGCATTCACATTGTGGCGCTTTTCCCAGGCGATGGTGGAAAAAGCGGTGGGGCCGTAGTCGTGACCCGGCCACACCACGGTTGAATCGGGAAGCTGCATCAGACGACGAATGGAAGCTGCAAGCGTCGGGCGATGGCCTCCGGGCAGATCGGTACGGCCGCTGTCGCCGACAAACAGGGTGTCGCCCGTAAAAAGCTGCCCCTCACCATAAAGGCAGATGCCGCCGGGTGTGTGCCCGGGCGTATGAATCACCCGCAGCGTCAAGGCGCCTGCCGACAGATCGACTCCATCGGACAAGCGCATATCCGCTTCGGGGACGGCTTCTGCATCCAACGCATGGATAAAAATTCTTGCACCGGTCAGACGTTTGAGTTTGGCGCTGCCGGCAGTATGGTCGCCGTGGCCATGGGTGTTGACGATGGAATCGATGCTCAGCCCCTGTTTTTGGGCTTCAGACAGGATTCGCTTCACATTTGCACCGGGGTCGATTACCATCGCCTTAAGCGTCTGTTCGCACCCGACCAAATAACAGAAGTTTTCCATCGACCCATGCTTGAGTTGTTTGATGATCATGGTTCACCTGCTTCCTTGAAACATGTCTGATGGGGTATATCGGACAAACGTTGCGTTCGCAGCCTATCTGGACGCTTCGTCAAGCTGCGTGGGTTCCATGTTTTATCATAGCGGTTACCCTTCCTGGAATCAATTCCCCCGATCGTGCTGGATCGCGACAGCGTATGGGGGCAGGCTTCGCTGGGGACCATGGAAAGGAAGGGATCTCTTGATTCCGACTGCTCCAGGGAGTATGAAACCATAGAGCCCGCCGGAATCATCTGTCGGGCAGGAGGGGCGCTATGCAGCTAAAGCATCTCTTTTCGCCAGTCCGTTTGGGGCAAATGGACGTCCGCAACCGCCTGGTCATGCCGCCCATGAGCGTCAATTTCGGAGTGGATGAGCAGGGGTTTGTGACCGACCAGCACGCGGTCTACCTGGCGCTGCGGGCCAAAGCCGGCACCGGCATGATCGTCATGGGCGGTGGGACGGTCCATCCGGACGGGTTGGATCTGCCCCGAATGCCTCGGGTGTGGGACGATTGCTATATACCCGGCTTGCGTCGGCTGGCCACGGCCGTGAAGCGATACGGGGCACGGATTGGCCTGCAACTCCTTCACGGCGGCCGCCAAGCTTTTCACGGCCGGCGGGTGGCGCCATCCCCCCTGCCTTCGCTTGCGGTCGTCAAGGGCGTGCCCCGAGAGTTGCTCCGCGATGAAATCCAGGACCTCGTCGTTTGCCACGCCGAAGCGGCCCGGCGCGCACGGGAAGCCGGATTCGATTTTGTGGAAATCCACGCCGCCCACGGGTACTTGATCAGTGAATTCCTGGCGCCCAACGCCAACCGCCGCACCGATGACTACGGCGGCTCCTTCGAGAACCGCACCCGGTTTCTGCTGGAGATTCTGAGCGCGATCAAAAGACGTTGCGGCGGCGATTATCCGGTGGGCGTGCGTTACAACGGCGAGGATTACCTGGATGACGGCTGGCATCTGGACGAAGCGGTCCGTCTGGGACCGCTGCTGGAGGCGGCCGGGGCCGACTGGCTGCATGTCTCCGCCGGCGTCTACGGCTCGTTGCCGGTGACGATTCCTTCCATGTACGTGCCTTACGGCTGCTTCGTTCATTTGGCCGAAGCCGTTAAAAAAGCGGTCTCGATCCCAGTGATCGCCGTCGGTCGGATCAAGGACCCGGTGATGGCCGACCGGCTCATCGCCGAAGGCCGCGCCGACCTCGTGGCCATGGGGCGGCCCCATTTGGTCGATCCGGAGCTGGCGGCCAAGGCCTCTGAGGGCCGGCTCAACGAGCTGAGGCCGTGCATCGGCTGCTGTCGGGGCTGCATCCAAAGCGTCCTGGCGCTGAGCGAGGCGACCTGCGTAATGAACCCGGAACTGGGGCGCGAATACCGCCTGGGACCGCTCCAACAGACGGATCACCCCAAGACAGTCCTGGTGGTAGGCGCGGGACCTGCCGGTCTGGCTTGCACCCGTTTGTTGGCGCTGCGAGGTCACCGCGTGGTTCTGGCTGAAACGCAGAATCAGCCGGGCGGCGCCTTGATCCTGGCCTCCAAGCCGCCCGGCCGTGCGGAGCTGTGGGAAATGATTGAGTACCACCTGGCCGAACTCGAGCGCCTCGGCGTGGCGATCCGGCTTCATGCCGCTGTCGACGAGTCTCTGGTGCGCGAATTGAAGCCGGACGTTGCCGTGGTGGCCAGCGGCGCCAACCCCCGCATGCCGCAATTGGAAGGCTTGTTCGAATCCGGACTGGAGCTGTCCACCGTGCCGGATGTGCTGTCCGGCGGGGTAGTTCCCGGCTCACGGGTGGTGGTGTTGGGCTCCGATCAGGCTGCCATGGTCACGGCCGACTTTCTGGCGCAGGGCCGCCGGCAGGTGGCGGTGCTGGGCGGCGACCATTTTGCTCCGGAGCTCGCACCCAATGACCGGACTTCCTTACGTCAGCGTCTGTCCGACGCGGGCGTGCAGCTTTTCAAGCGGGCCTCCATCCGCGAATTCCGCTCGGATGG
This sequence comes from Desulfobacterales bacterium, assembly GCA_030834695.1. Lineage (GTDB taxonomy): Bacteria > Desulfobacterota > Desulfobacteria > Desulfobacterales > SpSt-501 > SpSt-501. Next base: position 16,434 of record JAUQXK010000084.1, on the reverse strand, counting down.
CGTGGTGATCGACCATCAGGGCGGTCGGCATACCCTCACCGGGTTCAGCGACTTGGTCATCGCCGATGGTTTTCGGCCCGAACGGAGCACGGTTGACCTGTTCCGGAAGCTGGGAATAGAAGTTCACGTGCTGGGCGATGCCAAGTCCCCGCGTACGTTGCTGGAAACCACCGCAGAGGCCGACGAACTGGGCCGCGCGCTATAGGCTGCGAGCTCTGCGGCCTGCCTGGGGTTTGATCTGAATTTCCGCATGCTGCCCATCACCGATGACATCGGGATCCCGTTAAACGAGATCGATATCAGCGCCGTCCGCTCCCAAGGGGCGGGCGGCCAGAATGTCAACAAGGTCGCCACCGCCGTTCATCTTCGCTTCGACGTCGCAGCGTCCTCTCTGCCGGTGGATCTCAAGGAACGCCTCCTGGGGTTGAGGGACCGACGTATCACGCGGGAGGGGGTGATCATCATCAAGGCCCAACGCCAACGGAGCCAGGAGCAAAACCGGGAGGACGCGCTGCACCGCCTGCGGGACCTTATTTTGGGTGTCAGCGTCGTTCGGCGCAAGCGCCGGTCCACTCGGCCCACGTCGGGCTCTCAAAGGAGACGCCTCAGCCAAAAAGCCATGCGGGGGCGTTTAAAGGCAGCACGGGGACGGGTAACGGCTGTGGACGAATGAGGAAGCGTTCTGCCGGTTACCGAATCACTCTCACGTTCACGGCTTGACGGCCGTGGCGGGTCTCTCTGGTTTCGAACGTGACGCGGTCGGATTTGGCGAGCTCAAAGAAACCGGGGTCGGCGATGTTGGTGCTGTGGAAGAAAACATCCTCCTGGCCGCTGGCCTCGATGAAGCCGTAGTTTTTTTTCTTGTTGAAAAATTTAATGGTGCCTTCCTGCATGTGCCGCCCTCCCATCGACTGATTGAGTTTGAAAAAAAAACGGCGGAGCCGTTTCTGACTCTGCCGCTAGGGTCCGATGCGCGCTGTGTTCTTTCAGGGAATGTTATTTGTCTTCCGACGTCGATTCCCTGATAGGATTCCCGGGATATCCGTTGTCGGGATTCCTCGATTGGTGAACGGACTAATTATTGGGCAAAAACCATCCATTGTCAATCGCAAAACGTTGGGCGAGCTTCATCACCGGCGAAGCGTTGCGGGCCGCGGCTTTGACCGGGCGGTTTTCGGTCGCATGCTTATCCCGCAACCCAGCGAACGGGGGCAGATCCGTAGCGCCAGGATTCTGAAACGGTTCAACCCCGGCGACCGAAGCGCCCAGCCATCAAGACGGAGAAAACCATGATTCGTATAACGGCGAAAGCGGCCGCCTACATTGCCGAACACGGCGGAAATCTGACGCTTTATTCCAAAACCCTTTCGAGTTGATGCGGTAGCCGCCAGATCCCTGCGGTCCGCATGGAAAAACCAGGAATCAACAAGGTTGAGCCGTTTGAAAAATTTTCGACAGACGGCATAACCGTGTGGCGGTCTCATTCCGTCTGTCCGGTCGTATCGGATCAACCGATCACGATCGACCTCGACGATTGGCTTTTTTTCGGCAAACGGGTCGTGCTGAAAAATGCGCGTTGAGCGCCGGGAGCCGGGGCGATAGCTGCGCGGGCAGAATTCCATCCGTTGTCTGCGATCGTAGCCAGCTGCCAGGTGATTCCGCGGACGCATTCCGCCGCCAGCCTCTCTTCGCCATCAAAGGATTCGTTCCAGGTTAATGGTGCTCGCGGTCATGGGGTCTTCCCAATCGCTATGCGTTTAAAGCGCCGCGCAGAACCGTGCGCAGTTTCTCAATCACAAGCTCAATTTCATTTTCCGTGATCACAAACGGCGGGGATATGATCAAACCGTCGCCGTCGGTGCCGGCCAAGCCGACCGATTTGTAGAGAAGGACACCCTGTTCGAAGAGCGTCTGCCAAAGCTTTTCAGCGACTTTTGCAGAGCGAGGGAACGGCGTCAGGGTCCCCCGGTCACGAACGAACTCGACGCCCCACATCATGCCGATGCCGCGAATGTCTCCCACGTGGGGCGAGTCCGCCAGCGCTTCATGAAGCCGTTCACCGATTCGGCTGCCCAGCCGGGCGGCCCGCTCGACGAGCTGTTCGCGTTCCAGGATTTTCACGGCGGCCAGTCCGGCTGCGCAGGCAATGCCGTTATGGCTGAACGTTCCGCCGTGGACGAAGTTGCCGCCGTTGGCGCGCACTTCCTCCATCAGCGCGGTGGTCGTGGCCACCGCCGAGAGCGCGAGCGTTCCGCCCGAAAGCCCCTTGCCCAGCACCAGGATGTCGGGTACCGTGTTATAATGCTCGGCTGCGAACCATTGGCCGGTGCGACCCATGCCGCACATGACCTCATCCATGATCAACAGGACCCGGTGGCGGTCGCAGATCTCCCGAATCAGGGGCCAGTATCCTTCGGGCGGAGGGCAGACGGCGATGCTGGCGCCGCCCACGGTTTCAGCGATGAAGGCGGAAACCGCCGTCGGCCCGAGGTTTTGAATGGTTTCGTCCAGGGCCAGGGCGCAGCGCAGGCGACAGGCCGGAAAGGCGAGACCGTAGGAGCATCGCAGGCAGTATGGCGGCGGGATGTGAACGGCGTCGCGCAGCAGGGGATAAAACGGCTGGCGGAAGGAGGTTCGCCCGGCGGCGGCCAGCGCCCCCATGGTCAGCCCGTGGTAGGATTTCCAGCGCGAGATCAGCACTTGTCGATCGGGGTTGGCGCGTGCGATCTGAATCTGACGGGCCAATTTGATAGCGGTTTCGACCGCCTCCGACCCGGAGGACATGAAATAGAATCGGTCCATGCCGCCGGGGGCGTGGGCCCGCAGCGCGGCGGCCAGATCCTCCACAGCCGAAGTCGCGAACATCGTGGGGTGCACGTAGGACAGCGCCCGCAGCTGTTCGTACACGGCCTGCGCGATCTCCTCGCGGCCGTGGCCGACGTTGACCACTACGGCGCCGCCGCTGGCGTCGAGATAGCGCTTGCCGTCGGACGCTTCGATCCAGGCCCCCTGCGACCGCCGGGCCAGCGGAAGCTCCTTGTCCAACACCCGATGGAATACAGCGCCTGGTATAGGGATCATGTTCAGTGAACGTCCTTTCTCTGTTCGTGACCGGATGGTTAATGGTTTTTTTTTATCGGTTGACGGCTGGCTTGTACCATGACGGCCGGCGCATCGCAATTGAATTGGCGCCGGCTGCCGGTAGCACGTCAACCCCAAAAAAGAGTTGTACCGCCGAGCGTTTTCGAATAATCTCAATGCGCATAGACAGCCGAAAGGAGGGTATCATTTCATGACGATCCGCAGAACGATGGTCCGGCTTTCACTGGTGGGGTTGGCGCTGCTGATGACCGCTTCCTGCGCCATGTTCGAAAAAGGACCGGCCAAGCCCGAATCGACTCAGAAGCGGCTTCCCGATGTCCGCGAGTTTGACGATGTACTCATCCCGCGGGAAATGGACATCCATAAAGAATCCTCGGCAATCTACCGTCGGGAGGGCATGAGCGCCGGCCTGCTGCGCCTGGCCGGCCGAGTCGAGACGACCTCACTCATGCGCTATTTCCAGAACAATATGGCCAATGAAGGCTGGCGCCCGATCAGCCAGTTCCGGTCACCCCAATCGCTCATGATCTTCCAGAAGGGCAACCGCATGGCCGTCATCGCCATCGAGGATGGTGACATCGAGACGTTCGCCGACGTGTGGGTCGTTCCGATGAACGAGTCCATCGACAACCTGCCGCCGAAGTAGGGCGGCGCTGCCGGCCGCATTGCCATGGTCAAGCGCCATGAATTCATCGCGATACTCGACGAACTGGCCGGCACACTGCGGCGGATGGCGGAAGCCGGCATCACGGGGGTGGACTGCTCGCCGGAGAGCCTGAACACCCTGGATGCCTGGGGGCGAGGCCGCGGAGAGCCGTCCGCCGCCGGCATGGAGACGCTGGAGGATATTCGCGCCCATCTCGGCGACTGCCAGCGGTGCAAGCTTTGCCGCAGCCGGACGAACATCGTATTCGGCGCGGGCAACCCGCAGGCGCGCCTCATGTTCATCGGCGAAGGGCCCGGTCAGGAGGAAGACCGGGCCGGAGAGCCCTTCGTCGGCGCAGCGGGGCAGCTGCTCAACCGCATCATCGATGCTATCAAGCTCCGCCGCTCGGATGTCTACATCGCCAACGTGGTCAAATGCCGTCCGCCGGCCAACCGCCTGCCGGAGCCGGAAGAAATAGCGACCTGCTCGCCGTTCCTGCGGCGTCAGATCGCAGCGATTCGTCCCCTGTTTATCTGCACACTGGGAAGTTGCGCCGCCCAGACGCTGCTGAACACGTCCGAGCCCGTTTCCCGGCTGCGGGGCCGCTTTTTGGATTACCAGGGGATCCGGGTGCTGCCCACCTTCCACCCAGCCTACTTGCTGCGCAATCCGGAGAAGAAGCGCGAGGTGTGGGAAGACATGAAGCTCCTGATGAAGGAATTTCCGTATGAAGATTAGGGTCGCCGCAAACGCGTTCGCGATCCTGCTGGCAATCGGTATTTCGCAAGCCTTTGGAGCCGCCGGCGATGTTTACATCCTGCGGGTTTCCGACGCCATCAGCCCGGGCACGGCAGAGTTCATCCACACCGGCCTCAAGAAAGCGGAAACAGACGGCGCCGCCTGCGTGATCATCGAATTGGACACGCCCGGCGGATTGGCCGAATCCATGCGCACCATCGTTCAGGACCTCCTGGCCTGCCCGCTGCCGGTGGTGGTGTATGTGGCCCCCGGCGGCGCCCGAGCGGCCTCCGCCGGGGTGATGATCACCATGGCTGCCGATATCGCTGCCATGGCACCGAGCACCAACATCGGTGCCGCTCACCCGGTGGGGGCCGGCGGCCAGACGATCGAAGGCAAGTTGTCCGATAAGGTGGTCAACGACATGGTCGCGCATGCCAGGAGCGTGGCCGAGCGCCGCGGGCGCAACGCCGCGTGGGTGGAGAAGGCCATCCGCGAGAGTGTCTCCGCCACCGAAACCGAGGCGTTGAAGGAGGGCGTGATCGAGCTGGTCGCTCAGGACATCGACGACCTCATCCGCCAGATCAACGGCCGCCAGCTCGCCGGGAAGGGCACCCTCGAGCTCGGCCGCTCGCGTCAAATCGTGATCGAAGAGGGTTTGCGGACGAAAATTCTTCGAGCCATCAGCAACCCCAACATCGCCTACCTGCTGCTCATGATCGGCCTGGCTGGTCTTTATTTCGAACTGGCTCATCCGGGGGCGGTCTTTCCGGGGGTGGTGGGGGGGATCTGTCTGGTTCTGGCCTTTTTCGCCTTGCAGACGCTGCCGGTCAACTACGCCGGCATCCTGCTGATCGCACTGTCGGTCATTTTCTTTATCTTGGAGATGAAACTGACGAGTTACGGACTGTTGAGCGTCGCCGGCACGATTTCACTGCTGCTGGGATCGTTGATGCTGTTCGAGAGCGAAGCGCCCGAAGGACGACTGGCCTGGCAGGTGCTGCTGCCTACGCTGTTGGGGATCTCGGCGTTTTTCACGGCCGTGGCCTGGGTGGTGTTCCGTGCGCAGCTCTCCAAACCCAAGACGGGATCGGCGGGTCTGGTAGGCGAGATTGGCTTGGTGAAAAAGGCGTTGGATCCGGAAGGCAAGGTCTTTGTGCATGGCGAGCTCTGGAACGCGGTCAGCCGCACCCCGCTCAAAGACGGCGCACGGGTACGCGTGGTGAAAGTGACCGGACTTAAGCTCGACGTGGAACCGGTGGAGTCGGACCGGGTTCGCTCGTAACCAGGTTTCGGCCGGGCGCTTCTTCGGGCGGCCGGCGGGCATCCCGAAAACTCAAACGTGAGGAAACCGATCATGCAGGAGGTCGCCATGTACGCGCTGATAGCGATGGTGCTGCTTTTCATCTTTTTCCTGTCCGCGGCCCTGAAAATCCTGAATGAATACGAGCGCGGAGTCGTTTTTCGGCTCGGGCGGGTCATTGCCGCGAAGGGCCCCGGTTTGATCATCCTGATTCCCGTCATTGACCGGTTGCTCAAGGTGAGCCTGCGGTTAGTGGCGCTGGACGTGGATCCGCAGGATGTCATCACGCGCGACAACGTCTCGGTCAAAGTCAATGCGGTGCTTTACTTTCGGGTCATCGATCCGGTGAAGGCCATCGTCGAGGTCGAGAATTACGCCTACGCCATGTCGCAGCTGGCTCAAACCACCCTTCGCAGCGTCTGCGGCCAGGCCGAACTTGACGACCTGTTGTCCGAACGCGAAAAAATCAATGCCAAGCTTCAAGAGATCCTGGACACCCACACGGATCCATGGGGCATCAAAGTCACCACAGTTGAACTCAAGCAAATCGATCTGCCCCAGGAGATGCAGCGGGCAATTGCGCGCCAGGCCGAGGCCGAACGCGAGCGTCGCGCCAAGGTCATCAACGCCGAGGGTGAGTTCCAGGCGGCTGCCAAGCTCGCGGAAGCCTCCGGTATCATCGAACAACACCCCGTGGCGTTGCAGTTGCGTTATCTCCAAACCATGCGGGAAATGGCAGCGGAGAGCAACTCGACCACGTTCTTCCCGATTCCGATCGAGCTTTTCAAGCCGTTTTTTCAGGATCGCACGACAACGCCCGCGACGGGCAAAGGATAGGCGATGCGCCGGACCCTTGGCTATTGACATCGCAAAAAGAAATAGTTTAAGAAACGTGGCGCTGCACGCTGGCCGGTCGGTCGCCACCGACGACACCGCACGCACTTCGGGCGGGGGCTTTTCAGCCTCCGCTTGTGCTTTCCAAAGCCCAACTATGGAAAGGATCCGCGCATGAGCGAAAAAGAGGTCGCAATCTGGGGCCGACCCCTGGCCAAAATGACCACACCGGAGTTGAAGGAGATTGCCAAGGGAGTCGAAGGGGTTTCCGGGGTTCATGGAATGAAGAAGGAAGAACTCATCGAGGTCCTGCGCAATTCCAAGGATATTGTCGACGCCGCGGCTCAAAAAAAAGATGTTTCGCTGCGGTCCATAAAAAGAAAGATCCGATCCATCAAAGCCAAACGGACGGAGGCCCTTGAGGCCCGCGACCGCAAACGAGCCGATATTTGCCGCCGCCGGATTTCGCGGCTCAAGAAGAAGACTCGACGGGCAGCCGCCTGAACATCTTAAACATCTTATGATCGATCGCGGTTCGCTCAGCGCGGCGCGGGTGCCGACAGGGGTCATCGCCCCCGAATCCATTGCCTTTGACATCGACGGGGTCATCGCCGATACGATGACCTTGTTCCTCGATATCGCGCGCGACGAGTTTGCCATCGAAGGGATACGTTATCAAGACCTGCGCTGTTACAACGTGGCGGACTGCGTAGACCTCGACCCTGAGGTGATCGATTCCATTCTATCTCGTATTCTGGATGGAGGCTACCGGGCGCCGCTTCATCCGATTCCCGGTGCGCCGGAAGTTCTGGAGCGACTGGCGCGACGTTGTGGACAGGTCTTGCTGGTTACCGCCCGGCCCTACCTCGGTCCGATCGGGGAATTCATGCGGTGCCTGCTGCCGGCCGATTCGAACGGCATGGACATCGTGACCACCGGATCGTTTGACGGCAAGGCGGAGGTGCTGCAGCAACGCCAGATCACGCATTTTGTCGAAGACCGTCTGGAAACCTGCTTGACGTTGAACGCGGTCGGGATAACCCCCGTGCTCTTCGCCCAGCCGTGGAACCGGTCGCCGCATCCCTTCATCGAAGTCTCCTCCTGGTGGGAGATCGAGGAACTGATTCGCTGGTAAGAGGAAACCGACGTGTCGAGCACATCACCGCTGATGGATGCCCTGCGCTCATTTGTCGCAGCTCTGCCTGCCGAAAAAGGCTACTCGGTGCATACCTGCCGGGCGTATAAGCGTGATTTGGAGGAGTTCACCCGGTATCTGGACGAAAGCGGCGCCACCGCCGAGCCGCGCATGCCGAACGGCGGCGCCATCGGCCCCGGGCATGTTACGGCGACGATGATCCGCAGCTATCTGGGATATCTGCATCAAAGAAACCAGAAATCGAGCATCGCCCGCAAGCTTTCCACGCTGCGCAGTTTTTTTAAGTTTTTGATTAAAAAGGGCCTGGTCGAGTTCAACCCGGTGGAGGGCATCCTGACTCCTCGGCGCGAAAAAAACCTGCCTGTCTATCTGTCGGTGGACGCGGTATTTCGGTTGCTGGACTCCATCGAAACGGACAGCCTTCAAGCTGCGCGCAACCGCGCTATTTTCGAGACACTCTATTCCTGTGGAATACGTGTATCGGAGCTGGCGGGGCTGAATGTGCGTGACGTGGATGCCGCTGCGGGCACGCTGAAGGTTCTCGGCAAAGGCGGCAAAGAGCGACTGGTGCCGATCGGCCGAAACGCCCTCGAGGTCATCGACGCTTACCGCCAGTTGCTAAGGTCCTCGTCCGGCATTGAGACGGGGCCGGATGGCGCGCTGTTTCTGAACTTGCAGGGGCGGCGTCTGACCACCCGTTCGGTTGCGCGCATCCTTAAGAAACTAGCGACGGCCTGCGGCATCCTGACCCCGGTGTCCCCCCACACGCTGCGTCACACGTTTGCAACGCATATGCTCGACGCCGGAGCCGATCTTCGAAGTGTGCAGGAGATGCTCGGCCACCAGAACCTGTCCACGACCCAGAAGTATACCCACGTCAGCATCGACCGGCTGATGGAAACCTATGACCGGGCGCATCCGCGAAAATAGCGGCCGCTGTCAACACCGGCGGAGGTCCGTCGAAGGCTGCTGGTGAAACCCATTTGATCGGGATGATGTCATTATGGTCTGTCATGGCACCACCATTCTTGCTCTGCGGCACCGCGGCCGGACGGCGGTCGCCGGTGACGGCCAGGTTACGATGAACGCCAGCGTGGTGAAGCATCGCGCTCGCAAGGTGCGGCGCATTTACAACGATGCCATCATCGTGGGATTTGCCGGTGCGACCGCCGACGCGCTGAGCCTGACGGAACGTCTGCAGGAAAAGCTGGAGCGCTTCAACGGAAACCTCACACGCGCGGCGGCCGAGTTGGCCCGCGATTGGCGCACGGACAAGGCGCTGCGTCGGTTGGAAGCCGTGATGGTCGCTGCCGACGGAGAGCGGATGTATCTGCTTTCGGGCAACGGCGATGTGATCGAACCGGACGAGGCGGTGATCGGCATCGGCTCCGGCGGCAGCGCCGCTCAGGCCGCCGCCGTCGCCTTGATGCGGCACACCGATCTGGACGCGGGCCGCATCGCAGAGGAAGCCCTGCGAATTGCCGCCGGCATTTGCGTTTACACGAATGATGTCATCACCGTGGAAGAAATATGAAAAGCTTAAAACCCGCCGAGATCGTCACGGAGCTCGACAAATACATCGTCGGCCAACACCAGGCCAAACGCGCCGTCGCCGTCGCCCTGCGCAACCGCTGGCGGCGTCAGCAGGTCCCACCCGACCTGCGCAATGAAATCGCGCCCAAGAACATCATTCTCATCGGGCCGACCGGGGTCGGCAAGACGGAGATCGCCCGGCGGCTGGCGCTCCTCACCGAATCACCGTTTTACAAGGTCGAGGCCTCCAAGTTCACCGAGGTGGGCTATGTCGGACGGGATGTGGAATCCATGGTGCGGGATCTGCTCGAAATCACGGTGACCATCGACAAGGCCCGCGAGCAGGAGGCCGTTCGGGACAAAGCCCGCCAATTGGCCGAAGAGCGTATGCTGGATCTCCTGCTGCCCAAGGCCGGGCCGTCGCCGGTTGCACGGCCGACCAGCGATCCGGGGGAGCATCCGATCGAGCTGGTATCCTCAACCGGAGCGGAAGCCCCCTCCACCCGCGAAAAGCTGCGGGGTCTGCTGCGGCAGGGTAAGCTCGACAGCCGCTATGTCGACGTCGAGACCCCCGATCGCAATATGCCCATGGTGGAGATATTCTCCAATGTCGGCATGGAGGAACTGGGCATCAATTTTAAGGACATGCTCGGAGGGCTCTTTCCCAAAGGCGTGAAGCGCCGACGGCTGAAAGTACCGGAGGCGCTGGACGTTCTGGCCCATGAAGAGGCTCAGGGCTTGGTGGATGTCGACAAGATTGTGAAGCAGGCCATCGAACGCGTCGAACAGGCGGGGATCATCTTTATCGATGAAATCGACAAGATCGTGGCCAAGGGAGGCTCCCATGGGCCGGACGTTTCGCGCGAGGGCGTCCAACGGGATCTGCTGCCGGTGGTCGAAGGCTGCACCGTCACGACCAAGTACGGCCCGGTCAAGACCGACCATATCCTATTCATCGCCTCGGGCGCCTTTCACACCGTGAAGCCGTCCGACTTGATCCCGGAGCTGCAGGGCCGGTTCCCCATTCGCGTCGAACTCGCGGCGCTGGGACGCGATGAGTTCGTGCGGATCCTGACCGAGCCCAAGAACGCTTTATTGATCCAGTACGCCGCGCTGCTTCAAACGGAGGGATTGGAGATCGTGTTCGCCGCCGAAGCCGTCGTCGAGGTGGCGCGACTGGCGGAAGAAGTCAACACCCGGACGGAGAACATCGGTGCTCGGCGGCTGCACACCCTCATGGAGCGTCTGCTCGAACAGATCCTGTTCGATGCACCGGATACGACCGAGAAGCGGGTGGTCGTGGATTCGTCTTACGTGGAGGCGCGCTTGAAGGGAATCATCAGCAACGAAGACCTCAGCCGCTACATTCTATGATGCCGGGACGGCGCGAGGTTCCGCTGGATTGCCAACGCCTTTCCAGCGAAACGATATCGAGCAGATGAAGCCGTTTCCAGGAGCTGATCGGGAGGATGCCGAATGGAAAGCCCAACTATCGCACAGGCAAACGACGTCATTACCAAAACTTACAAACGGTTTCCATTGGTGTTGACCCGGGGGTACGGGTCCACGCTATGGGATGAAGACGGGAAGCGCTATACCGATTTCCTGGCCGGCATCGCCGTCTGCAACCTCGGTCATGCGCACCCGAAGGTCGTCAAGGCCTTGGCCGACCAGGCCGGCACCCTTTGGCATGTGTCGAATCTCTTTTACACCGTGCCCCAGAAGGACTTGGCCGCTTGGCTGACTGCGCACAGCTTCGCCGATCGAGTGTTCTTCTGCAACAGCGGAGCCGAAGCGAACGAGGCGGCCATCAAATTGGCCCGAAAGTATTACAAGGAAGCCGGCCAGAGCCAACGGTACCGCATCATCAGCATGGAGCAGTCGTTCCACGGCCGCACCATGGCGACGCTGTCCGCGACCGGCCAGGATAAAGTCAAGCACGGGTTCGACCCGCTGCTCGATGGCTTTGATTTTGCGCCCTTTGACGACATTGCCGCTATTCGCGCACGGATCGGACCAGAGACCTGCGCGGTGCTGCTCGAGCCCATCCAGGGAGAGGGCGGCGTGCGCTGTCCGGCCCCTGATTTTTTGAAGCAGGTGCGAACGCTTTGCGATGAGGCCGGCCTGCTGCTGATTTTCGACGAGATCCAGACCGGTATGGGCCGCACCGGAACGCTTTTTGCCTATGAGCATTTCGGGGTCGCGCCCGACATCATGACCTTGGCCAAGGCCCTCGCGAACGGGTTGCCCATGGGCGCGATGCTCGCCAGCGAGCGGGTGGCCGCAGCCTTTGGCCCGGGGGCGCACGCCTCGACGTTCGGGGGCACGCCCATCGTATCCGCCGCCGCGTTGGAGGTCTGCCGGGTGATGGAATCAGACGGGATTGTCGACCATTGCCGGCGCGTGTCAGCGCATTTCCGATCCCGTCTCGAGTGGCTCAAGCAGCGCCACGCGCAGATTGTGGACGTACGCGGAATGGGGCTGCTGCTGGGCATCCGCCTCAGCGTTGACGGCGAGCCCTTCGTGCTGCAATGCATGCAGAAAGGTTTTTTGATCAACTGCGTCCAGGGTAGCATCCTGCGGTTCGTGCCGCCGCTGGTCATTACCGTTGAGGAAATTGACGCCCTGATTACCTGCCTGGATGAGATCCTGGGCGAGTGAGATTGGTTAAGTTGGGATACCCATCATGGCTGACAAACTTTGGAAAGGGCGTTTCACCGAGAAGACAGCGAAAGTCGTCGAACGATTTACGGCGTCCATCGATGTGGACAAACGCCTCTATCGCTTCGACATCGAGGGCAGCATCGCCCACTGCCGAATGCTTGCCAGGACCGGGATCATCTCGGAGGCGGACGGCGATTCCCTCGTACAAGGCCTGAACCAGATCCGTCGGGAAATCGATGCCGCGAGTTTCCAGTTCGACGAGCAGCTCGAAGACATCCACATGCACATTGAGTCGCGGCTGTTCGAAATCGTGGGCAAAGTGGCTCAGAAGCTGCACACGGCCCGCAGCCGCAACGATCAGGTGGCGCTGGACGTGCGCATGTACCTGCGCGATGCCTTGGCGGAGCTCATCCGTCGGCTGGGCCGCCTGCAGCGGCTGCTGATCGAGCTGGCCAAGACCCACATCGATGTCCTGGTTCCGGGTTATACTCACCTGCAGCGCGCCCAACCGGTCTTGCTGGCGCATCATTTCATGGCCTATGTCGAGATGTTCCATCGCGATTCCGAGCGGATGGGGGAGTGCCGGGTGCGAACCAACGTGATGCCCCTCGGCAGCGCCGCGCTGGCCGGCACGCCGTTTCCCATCGACCGCGCTTATGTGGCCGAGCTTTTGGAATTCCCGGCGCTTAGCGCCAATAGCCTGGATGCCGTTTCGGACCGTGATTTTATCATCGAGTTTCTGTCGGCGGCCGCGCTGTGCATGATGCACTTGAGCCGGCTATCCGAGGAGATGATCCTATGGTCTACGGCCGAGTTCGGATTCATCGAGCTGCCGGACGCCTTTGCGACCGGCAGCAGCATCATGCCTCAAAAGAAAAACCCGGATGTGCCCGAGCTGGTGCGGGGCAAGGCCGGACGGGTGTTCGGACACCTAATGGCGCTGCTGACGTTGATGAAGGCGCTGCCGCTGTCATATAACCGCGATTTGCAGGAAGATAAAGTTGCGCTTTTCGACGCCGTGGACACGCTGGGCGCCTGCATCGACGTATACATCCAATTGTTGCCCGGCATCCGGATTCATGCCCAGCGCATGGAGCAGGCGGCATCGACGGGCTACATCAACGCCACCGACCTCGCCGATTATCTGGTGCGGCAGGGGTTGCCTTTTCGCGAGGCGCATCACTGCGTCGGCCAGGCGGTGCGTCTGGGCCTGGATCGGGGCAAGGAACTGCACGAGCTGTCTCTGGCGGAGCTGCAATCATGCTCGCCGCTGGTTAAGGAGGACGTCTTCGACTATCTGGCGACACGGGAAACTGTCAACCGTCGAACCGGTCCAGGCGGCACGGCCCGCAGCGCCGTGCTGGCAGCCATCCAGGCGGCTGCGCAACGGTTGGGTTAGCGATGTCATCGATTCGCTCACTTCAGACCGACGGTTGGGTGGCCGCCGCCTGCCTCGGCCTTTTGGTTATGAGCATCCTTTTCGGCTGCGGGCGCAAGCTGCCGCCGATTCAACCTGGCGCGCTCCCGCCGCCCGTGGTCGTCGACCTGACGCACGAGGTGCGCTCCGGCGAAATTCTTCTTTTTTGGAGCGTCCCCCCCATCAACCCGGCCAAAGAAAGTGCGGCAGCCGGATTCAAGGTGCTGCGATCCCGGCAGACTGCCGATGAAGATGAGTGCCAGACGTGCCCGGTCCGGTTTCAAGTGATCGCGGATATCGTAGCCTCCGGCCGACATCCCGGCAGTCGCATGAAATTTAGGGATACGCTTGAACCGGGTTTTAAACACAGCTATAAACTACGGTCTTATACGACGGATGAGGTGGCCGGGAAAGACTCCGTCGCGGTGGCGGTAACCTACTGAGGTTTAGCGTGCAGGCATGACACCGACCGGTTTGGATCAGGTGGCGTTCGTAAAAATGAGCGGAAGCGGCAACGATTTCATCCTAATCGACCACCGATCGGGCGGATTGGATGAGTCGACGCTGGAAGCCTTTGTCGCCGGAATCTGCCGACGACGGTTTTCAGTCGGAGCGGACGGCGTCATCCTGATCGAACCTTCTAAAACAGCGGATTTTCGCTGGCGGTTTTTCAATGCCGACGGCAGCCGTGCGGAAATGTGCGGCAACGGGGCCCGTTGTGCCGCACGGTATGCTCACCAGTTGGGGATTTGCGGCCCGGACCTATGCTTCGAGACCGCGGCCGGGCTGGTTCATGCGCAGGTCAGCGGCCAGCGCGCCACGGTCAGGCTGACCGATCCGCACAGCCTCAGGCTACAAGTGCCCATCACGTTACGGGGCCAAACAATCAGGGTGACCACCGTCAACACCGGCGTTCCGCACGCGGTGGTGACGGCAACAACCGTCGACGAGGTCGATCTGCCGGTTCTGGGTCGCGAAATACGATTTCACCCTCAGTTCGCACCGGAAGGGGTCAATGTCAATTTCGTCTGCCCCGAGCCTTCCGGCGGGGGCATCCGCATTCGCACCTATGAGCGCGGAGTGGAATCGGAGACGCTGTCTTGCGGCACCGGAGCGGTGGCTGGAGCGTTGGTCGCCGCCGCACAGTTCGGTATGACGTCCCCGGTTCGGGTGCATACCCGCAGCGGTGAAGCTTTGACGGTTTTTTTTGAACAAGGCGACGGACAGTTCCATGACATCCGCCAGGAAGGGGAGGTGCGCTTCATCTACTCAGGCGTGCTGGGTGCGGAGGCTTGGCGTTAGGACCGTCTGCCATGGTGAAACATCACGTCGCTTACGTTTCAGTTGGAAGCAACCTGGGAGACAAACTGGAGAACTGCCGCCGAGCCATTGCCGAACTGGAAGCCATCGCGGAGATCCAAATTACGGGGCGATCGCGTTTTTACCAGACAGAGCCCGTAGACTTCACCGCGCAGGATTGGTTTGTCAACGCTGCCGTTCGTATGGAAACCGCCCTCCCGCCCGTGGAGTTGCTCGACCGACTGCTGAATATCCAGCGCGAAGCGGGACGCCCACCCGATGGTCCGCGATTTGGACCCCGCGTGCTTGACCTCGACCTGCTGATGTACGATGATTGGGTCTCGGAAGACTCGCGACTCAGCCTGCCGCATCCGCGTATGCACCAGCGCCGTTTTGTTTTACAGCCGATGTGTGATATAGATCCATGTCTAGTTCATCCGGTTTTGGGCAAAGACATCCGCAAGCTGTTGTCGGAGCTGAGTGAACATGGGCAGCAGGTGGTGGAATTGCAATGATCAGGATCTTTATTCTCGCGTTGCTGGGGTATCTGGCTTACCGAGTCGCCAGGCGCTGGGTGCGCGGCAAGATCGTTTCCAGCCGCGTGGGCGGGCGAACGCCAGGCCGCATCGATGACGTCATGGTTAAGGATCCTCAATGCGGCGCATACTTTGCGCGGCGGGATGGCGTGACCCTCAGGCAGACAGATCGTGACCTCGTATTCTGCAGCCGGGAGTGTCGCGACAAATACCTCGCCGCCAACTTCCCGTCGGGAGCGTAACCGGCCATCATGGAACGAATGCAATATTCCCGACACCGGATGCCGATCTCTCCCGAGTCGGACGCCGCCGGTGATGCTCCGGCGGAAGCACCCGGCACGGGTTCCGAAAATGTCGGAGTGAGTTCGGACATCTGGCGCCGCCTGCGAAGCACAGCCAACCACCCCAATGGCCTGACTCTCATCCGGATAGCGGCCATTCCGCTGATCATTGTCTTGTTCTCGTTTCCGTCGAGCCGATTCATGGCCTTTATCGCCGCGCTGGCATTCAGCGGCGCGGCTTTCACCGACTACCTAGACGGTTTCCTGGCGCGTCGCCAGGGCAAGGTGACTTTTTTGGGCAAGGCTTTGGACCCAGTAGCTGACAAGCTGTTGACGTCATCGGCCTTCATCATGTTGGCCGCTCATGGATGGGTGCCGGCATGGATGGTCTGCATCATCGTCGGCCGCGAGTTGGCCATTACCGGTCTGCGCAGCGTGATCGCGGGCAAAGGACTGGACATTTCCGCCTCCCGTCTGGGAAAACTCAAAACCGGCTTCCAGATCGCGGCGATCATTCCGTTGATGATCCACTACCCGTTTTGGGATCTCGATTGCCAGGCCATCGGGCAGACGTTGATTTGGGCTGCCCTGGGGTTCACCGTTTGGTCCGGTGTTGATTATTTCATCAAGTTCAAAAGATTAGTTTGAACACAGTTTTAGGGTTGACAAGGAAGCAAGAAGTCGTTAAATGTCCACGTTCAGTTGAGCGGGAATAACTCAGTGGTAGAGTGCGACCTTGCCAAGGTCGAAGTCGCGGGTTCAAATCCCGTTTCCCGCTCCATTTTTTTTGGCGGCATAGCCAAGTGGGAAGGCAGTGGTCTGCAAAACCACTATTCCCCGGTTCGAATCCGGGTGCCGCCTCCATAATTTTTGAATGTGGGTAAACGTTCTCTTTGAATTTAAGTAATTAAAGGTTGCCGGGGTG
>JAUQXK010000083.1 GCA_030834695.1 Desulfobacterales bacterium | reverse complement strand
TCTGTAACCCCTTGATTTAACTGGTGCGCCCGGCGTGATTCGAACACGCGACCTACGGATTCGTAGTCCGGCGCTCTATCCGGGCTGAGCTACGGGCGCGTCAGGATGAAATGTATTCGGCTTTTTAGCC
Source organism: Desulfobacterales bacterium (assembly GCA_030834695.1). Classification (GTDB taxonomy): domain Bacteria; phylum Desulfobacterota; class Desulfobacteria; order Desulfobacterales; family SpSt-501; genus SpSt-501. The sequence continues at coordinate 50,251 of JAUQXK010000083.1, read as the reverse complement.
GAAAGTACACTGCCTGTCAATCGGTTCTTGTCCGCCGAATGCACTTGGAGTCCCCGTCTTCACCTCTGCGGAGGGTCAACTGTCGATCTGCGGTTTGATCGCTATCCCCAGTTGTTTCATCTCATCCAGGGCCTTGGCGGTCGTATCCGGCGCTACTCCCTTGCTCAATCCTTCGATAACCGTCACCTTGTATCCGGCCTTGGCAGCGTCCAGGGCAGTGGCCTTAACGCAATAATCCGTCGCTAGTCCGTAGACGATCAACTCCTGGATGCCGTTTTTCTTCAGGAGTTGATTCATTTCGGTCTTAGCGCCGCCGTCATCCTGGAACCCTGAGTAGCTGTCGTATTTCTTGTCCTTGCCCTTTTGCACGACGGCGACGAACATCTTGTTGTCCAGCAGCACCTTGGCGTTCTCCGTTTTCTGTACGCAATGCGGCGGCCAAAGGACCTGTTTCTTTCCGGCCACGTCGATTACATCGAATGCTTTTTTGCCCTTATGGTTGGTATAGAACGAAACATGATCCGCCGGATGCCAGTCCTGGGTGGCGAAGATGGGGTAGCCTCTCTTGCGCAGTGCTTCCGTAGCGGCGGTGACCTTGTCCATATAATCCTGGTCCGTGCCCGCGACGGCAAGCGAGCCCTTCTTGAGAGTCGTGAAATCGCCTTGGAGATCGACAACGATCACTCCGACTTTTGCTCCGTCAGCGGCCGCAGTGAAAGCCGACACGGCCAGATAGATCATACCAAATGCCAGGCTGATACCGAGCAAGCAAATGTTTCTCATGGCGCTACCTCCTTTTTAAGTTTTCCCATCCGACCCGGGAAATTTCGGGGTGCTTTTCGTCTGCGAAAATGCGGGTTTTCCCGCTCCTGCCGCATGTCTGCATGCCAAGTCCAGTACTCCATCCCTCGGTGCAGGTCAATATAATTGAAAAAACCGTCTTGGCGTGTCAAACCGTTTGAAAAATAAGCAGTTATCGGGTAACCAGGACTCGCTTATACCCGGCTCCGAGGCCATGATCGAGAGAAGGAGAAGCACGAATTGCAGCCCCATGCGGATTATATGAGCATCGCTCTGGGAGAAGCCCGCCGGGCGCGGCAGATCGATGAGGTGCCGGTGGGCGCCGTGCTCGTGAACGAGTCCGGCGACGTGCTCGCTACCGCCTGCAACCGGACCGTCGCCAACGCCGATCCAACGGCCCACGCCGAAATCCTGGTTTTACGCGCAGCAGCCGAAAAATTAAGAAACTACCGGTTGTTAAACACCACTCTGTATGTTACCATCGAGCCCTGCCTTATGTGCATGGGCGCCGCCGTGCACGCGCGCGTGGCGCGGGTGGTCTACGGTGCGTCGGACCCCAAGTGGGGAGCGGCCGGATCCCTCTACAATTTTGCGGTGGATCTGCGACTCAACCACCGGCCGGAGGTGGTTGCCGGTGTGTGCGAGACCGAGTGCCGGGAGTTGATCCAGGAGTTCTTCCGGCTCAAGCGAATCCCTTGTTGAGAAAAGGAGAGATTTTGTGGCTAGCGTCGTGGTCATCGGAACGCAGTGGGGAGATGAGGGCAAGGGTAAAATCGTGGATCTCTTGGCAGAGCACGCCGACGTGGTGATACGCTTTCAGGGCGGCAACAATGCCGGCCACACCATGGTGATTCGAGGCGAAAAATTCATCAACCACCTGGTGCCTTCGGGAATCCTGCAGAACAAGATCTGCGTACTTGGAAACGGCATGGTGGTGGACCCGGCCGTCCTCTTGAAGGAAATTGACTTCCTCGCCAGCAAGGGCATCGCCACCGGGCCGGACCGGATCAGGATCAGCGAAATCGCTCAGCTGATCATGCCCTACCATCAGAGAATCGACCTGGCCCGCGAAGAAAAAAAAGGCGCCCAGCAGATCGGCACAACGGGTCGCGGCATCGGCCCGGCTTACGAGGACAAGGTGGCCCGCCGGGGCATCCGTTTCGTGGAACTGCTGGAGCCTGAAACTTTCGAGCGCATGGTCCGCATGATCTTGGAGGAAAAAAACTTTTACCTTCAGAACTATTTCAATGCCCAGCCGTTGGATGCCGAGAGCGTCATCCGCCAGTACCGCGAATTCGCCGAGCGTCTGGCGCCCTATGTCACTAACGTGTCGCTCGTCGTCGACACTGCGGTCAAACGCAGGCAACGACTCCTCTTCGAGGGCTCCCAGGGCACCCATCTGGACATCGACCACGGCACCTACCCATATGTGACCTCGTCCAACACGCTGGCGGCCAACGCCTGCTGCGGCACCGGCCTCGGCCCCAAGAAGATCACCGATATCATCGGCATCGTGAAAGCCTATACCACCCGCGTCGGCAAGGGTCCCTTCCCCACCGAGTTGACGGATGCGATCGGCACCCACCTGCAGGAGAAGGGTGCCGAGTTCGGTTCCACCACCGGACGCCGCCGGCGCTGCGGCTGGCTGGACGCCGTGATCCTCAGAAACGCCGTGCGCCTCAACGGGGTCACGGGCCTCGCCATCACCAAGCTCGACGTGCTGGATGGGCTCGAGTCGCTGAAAATCTGCACCGGCTATGACTATCGCGGGCAGATTCTCGATGTCGTTCCAGCCAGCCTCAAGGTGATGGAGGAATGCCGGCCGGTCTATGAAACCCTGCCGGGCTGGGCGGAGAACATCTCCGGGATCAACCGCTTCAGCCGGCTGCCGAAAAGCGTGAAGAGCTACCTCCGGCGCATCGAGGAGTTGACCGGCGTCCCGATCGATATCGTCTCGGTGGGACCGGACCGCGACCAGACCATCGTGATCAAGAACCCTTATGTGCGCAAGACCGCTGCCCGGAAACCGGCGGCCCGCAAGAAATAGCTCAAAACGGGAGCCGGCAGTTAGCAGTTGACATCCGGGGTCGTTTCTTTTAAAAGGCAAAATTCAGTCGGGACGTGGCTCAGCCTGGTAGAGCACAGCGTTCGGGACGCTGGGGTCGGTGGTTCAAATCCACTCGTCCCGACCAACAAAGTCAATCGGTGGATGGGGTCCTGGTAATCCGGGACCCCATTTTTTATTACTTTTTTAATACCCGATAATTGTGTCGGTTGCAGCTAAAGCTACAAATGCTTCAGCAATTCATCTATTTCTTGCCGTGGATGAACACAAGTTAGGATCATCACTGCCGTTTCTTTAATCCACCTTGGCGAGCGAGTAATTCGTGCTGCGTCCACCCCCGGGGTTTTGAACGAAGATGCCCCGTTTAACCAGATCATTGATGTCGCGAAGTGCCGTGTCGGGTGAGCTCTTTGTGAGCTTCGCCCATTGGGATGAAGTGAGCTTGCCTTCGAAGCCATCCAACACCCGGTTTATGACCTTGCGCTGGCGCTCGTTTAGCGGCTGGCCCTTGATTGCTTCCCAGAAACGCGCTTTGCGCAGAATGCTCGAAAGCGTGTTCTCCGCGCCCCCGATCGCGCGGTCAAGGCAACCAAGAAACCATTCCAGCCATGCGGTGACTCTAAGATCGCCTTTTTGAGTAGCTTCCAGGATGTCGTAGTAGGCGTTAAGCTCCAGCCGAATTTGCGCAGACATGCTGTAGAAGCGCTGTGCGCTTTGCTCCGAGCGCGCGAGCAGCATATCGGCGATAGCGCGCGCGATACGCCCGTTGCCGTCAGCGAACGGATGGATGGTGACAACCCACAAATGCGCCAGCGCCGCCTTTAGTACGGGGTCGAGCACGCCTTCCTCATTGAACCACGTGAGAAAGCCGGACATTTCCGCTTCGAGACGCGATGCGATAGGAGCCTCGAAGTGCACCCGCTCATGCCCCATCGGCCCGGAGACCACCCGCAGGGGGCCTGTGCTGTCGTCGCGCCACGCCCCGACAATGATCTTGGCCATACCGCTGCGCCCGGTGGGATACAGCGCGGCAAGCCATGCGAACAGGCGCTCATCGGCCAGCGGCTCGACATATTTCTGGGTGGCATCTAACATCATCTCGACCACCCCCTCTATATGCCTGTCGGCGGGGGCCAACGCGCCGATGTGAATGCCCAGCCGTCGCGCGATCGAGGATCGCACCTGGTTCTTGTCCAAAATTTCGCCTTCGATTTCGCTTGATTTGAGGACATCTTCGGTCAGCGTTGCAAGAACCGCCTCGCGGCGCAGATTAAATCCCAGCGCTTCCATACGCCCGATCAAACGGCCCTGGCGGTGGCGGACGGCTGCAAGCTGCTTAGCCACCAGGCTCTCGTCCCATCGGAAGCCCGGCCACCCCTTCAATTCATGTATGTAGGTCGCCATTCTCCGCATCCAATGCGGACATTATGCCCGCTATTTTTTGCAAAAGCAAGAAGTATATCCGCATATTATGCGGCGATTAAGCGGATTAACCTCCGCAGGAGCCGCGGAACTTGCCTACCTGAAAATAAGAAAAGCCCAAATTTGCGGGAGGGATTTGCTATGATCCAGTCGATCCGATTTCAAGACCGCTCACAATCGCCAAGCGCGGCATCCACCAGCCGGTTCAATAGCCCCCCCCTGCTTCGCGAACCCCGCTCACAATTCCTGCAGTGGAAAGCGTCACCCGATCAAAACCAGCCCATAAAGAGCAACAAAGGAACCGTGCCTCACTGCGCCACCGCTTTGCAGATCGCCGTTTCCCCACCCGGATGCCTCGATCAATTTCCCGACGTTTACGCCAAATCCGGACATCGAAGGCCGGGCGATCGCAGGGTTTCGGCATTTTTCATTCGCGAGAACAGCGCAATTGGATTGCTCCCGGCAGAAGATCATCTTGCAGGAGCCGCCGGCGAATGCCTTTGAATTTGAATATCCCCGCTCGATTGCATGCTGTTCGATCTGCGCGGCGATATCGTGCAGCAGCCCCATGATCTCCCGCCGGTCGTCGGAAAACAGGCTATCGGACGGCACCTCGATTTTAAAGAAAACGGCTCCTTTTGAAGCCTGCATCCATTGCTTAAATCTGGCGGGACCCGGGACATGAGGGGGGCAACTCGCCGAGAGACCGAAATTTTCACACCGAGGCTCCCGGCACAGACTGGCAAGGCCATCCTCAATAACGATTCTATCGACGGCAATAACCGCAGCGCCCGACGCGCCCATTTGAACCGCTTTTGCGATCAAGTCTACCGCAACTTGATCGAACCGGCTTTCCGGCACCCCGGAATTTCCATTAGATGATGATACTTGAATCACGCAAGTTGTACTTCGGCTTCGATTTCAACGGGAATATTGAAGGGAAGCTCGGCCATGCCTACGGCACTGCGAGCGTGCCCACCTGCTTCCGAGCCGTAGAGTTCCAGGATGAGGTCCGAGAACCCGTTGATTACGGCGGGCTGCAGGCTGAACCCGGCAGCGGAGTTCACCATCCCAAAAACGCGACACCAGCGCACAACTCGATCCAAATCGCCCAGTGCGCGCTTCAGGCTGCCGAGAATCGACAGGGCCGTGAGCCTGGCAGCAGCGTAACCTTGCTCGACAGTGAGGTCGCGTCCCACCTTCCCGAACGGGGCGGCGATCGAACCATCCGGGTTTTGAGGGCCGTGCCCGGAGATGTATGCACGATCTCCGACAATGCGGACGAACTGAAACGGTAGAAGCACCCCGGCAGGCGGCTTGACCGGCGGCGGAAGCACCAGGCCAAGCGACAGCAGCTTCTTTTCAATGTCGGCCATGAGTTCCTTATATTGGCGGCCCTGAAATTGAATAGAATTGATTCCCGAAAATCCCTCCCTGCCCTCCCTTTTTCAAAGAGAGGCACACATCCCCTTCCATGTAATAGAGGGGTCGGGGGAGATTTCAAAGCCAAGTTCGGACAATTATTCGGATGCGCCCACTGCGGATCTTCGGCCGGGTCTTGGGTTTGGGCATAGGTCCCTGATCCAGTTTCGGATGGTAATTTCCGAATAGGGGCTTCCATCCGGCTTTCGGGCCTGGCGAACCATCTCGCTGTGGTTGATCATGGCAGCAATAGTGAAATATGGCTGCCTTTCCCATATTCGCTTTGCGATTTCACGGCATTTTTCGTTTGTCCTCTGAGCGTGCAGCGACCGCGTAGATTTAGCCTCGCTTGGAGGCGTCTCTTCAACTCCGCCGGCTTCAGATGGTTTGCGCAGAAATTTATCGACTTCTCCGGCTGGGTATCTGGCGTTTATCAGAAAACTTGAAAAACGGCCCAACATGTCCTGTTCTGCCGGCAGTTCAAACTCATCCCAATTCGCGGTCCTGATTGATTCAAGGTATGTCCGGCAGCTCTGCAGTCTTTCCTGCAAGGGCTCGATGTTATCATGGATCATTCTTTCTCTTTCATCTCCGCTTAAATCCCAAGCAAGTTCATCAAGCCTTGAAAGTTCGAGCTCCAAGTCTGAAATGTGTTGAGCCATGACATCGGCGGGCATGATAGGCAGCCCATTGTCACTGTGAGGTGTAAGGCTTTTGGTTATACACCCCTGAAGTATATCGACATCCACCAATTCACCCATATCCTTGATCTGGCTACCGTGAACCCACTCCTGCATTTGCCCTCCAATATCGAAAAATTGCTGATTATTTGTAAACGTTCACGGGGTGATCCAGTAAAAATCACCCCAGCCAACCCAGATTGGGCGGCAGCATCATCCGGCGCGCAATAAAATCGGCTCCATTCGATCCCCGCGCCGGCCGCTGATACGGCGGATCGGAGTTGGGCGTTTTGCTGGCGTTTTGCGAGTTCCGATTCAAGCGGCTCTCCAGCTCTTCGATGCGCCTGACCAACCGTGCCACCATGACTTCAAGCCGCTCGATGCGCTGCTCGAAATGCTCAATATACCGGCGCACCGGCTCTGGCGTGGCCAACCAATCAGACTCACTGAAGGGACGTTCGCTGGGCATGTCCGATGGGAGCGGGAAAAAAACTGCTGGCACTCCCCGCCTTGAGCAACCGCCGTACCTAATGTCGCATTGCCGGTTGCCTTTATCGGTTAATCTGATGGGAATGTCCAATCCTAATAATTTCTAACGATGCGTTCTTTTCAAAAAGATTGCTGGTAAACGGGCATTTTTCACAAAATATTTTGCCGGACGATAGATCTTTCGTGACGGGGAATCAGCCCCCCCCTGCATCCGTCAGCGCCGCCAGTCAACTTCATGGAACAGCCCCCTCACTGCGCTCGAAATTGAATTCCGGCGGCGTGGTCAAGGCCGATTGTTTCAGGCGCAGAAATGGTGTCGGTACGGGACCGGGTGTGGCGGGTTTAAATCCTCGCAGGGTGTGCATCATCCGCCCGGCTTGGCTAAGGGGGTGAATTGACAGGTCGACCAGACTTGGGAATCGTTATCAATTTTCAAGCAATTACAAGATGATATCAAGAATACCGAGACAAGTCAATTGCCCGGAGAGATGGATTTTCATGCTCCGCCGATATTCCCGGCAACGGCTGCATTGGCGGGAGATTGGCTATATGGGGGCTGGGCGGAGAAATAGCTATGAGGGACTGCTTGCATTGGGCAGGGGGTCTTTTAATCATTGAAAATTGATGATAGAAAGCCTCAATTATTACTTCGGCAGTTGAAGTGGAGCCGGATCAGGTCCGGCACGACGACCTTTGCGTGGTTGGCTGCCGGTTTATTAACAAAAGCTGGAATTTACGTTCGGGACGCGGGGTCGTTGGTTCGACTCCGCTCGCGCCGACCGATTTTGCCCTTTACTCCAGTCCTCGAGACTGGGTTTTTTTTGCGTTATGTCTGACCATCGAACAAGCTGCTTCACGGCGGATCCAACCAAGGCCAACATCCGCGTGATATTCGCCCTTTGGCTGGTGCACTTCACCGGTGACCTGTACGGCTCGTTCGTCAGCCCGCTGCTGCCGGTCTTCGCCGACATGTTTACGCTGAGCCTCGCTCAAGTTGGGCTGCTGGCCGGCATCCACCGTTTCCTGATGTTCATCGTCCAGCCGATTTCGGGCTATTTCGCGGACCACTACCGAACGCGGCTCTTCATTCTCGGGGGGCCGATCCTGTCCCTGATCTTCATCCCGCTCGTGGGGGTGGCGCCGAGTTTCCTGGCCCTGATCCTGTTCGTGTGTCTGGGCTCGATCGGCCAGTCCATGTTCCACCCGCCGGTGGCCGGCATGATCGCCTCCTTTTCCGGCCGGCACTTCAGCTTCTGCATGTCCGTCTTCAATGCGGGCGGCACCCTGGCCTTCGGGGTCGGGCCGATCATCATCACCGCCCTCGTGGCGGCCTATGGTCCAAGCGGCACGCTGCTGTCCATGGTCATCGGGCTGCCGCTCATGGCGATCCTGTTCAAGATGGTGCCGATGCCTCAGGGCGAAGGCCTGGCGGCCCACGGGTTCATCGGCTCATTGAAGGAAGCCCTGGGCGGCGCCTGGAAGTCGATCGCCGTGCTCTGGCTGGTGATGGTGCTGCGGGCCTTCGTCAGCCAGGTCTTCGTCACATTCTTTCCCCTGATGTACGCCCGCGAGGGATATTCACTGGTATCGATCGGTGTGGTGACGGCGTTGTTCACGCTCGCGGGCGCACTCAGCGGGCTGGTGGCCGGCAGCCTGGCCGACCGCACCCGCTACCGACCGATTTTTATTGTGAGCCATCTGATCACCGCCCCGGCCCTGCTGCTTTCGCTGTATCTACGCGATGCGTGGGTCTACCCGTGCTCTTTTTTGTCCGGATTTTTCTCGATGGCGACCCTGCCGCTCGGGGTGGCGCTGGGCCAGCAGCTCGCGCCTCGGGGCCGGTCGATGGTTTCCAGCCTGATGATGGGTCTTTCGCTCGGCATCGGCGGTGTAATGAGCCCCATTATCGGCAGCCTGGCCGACGTCTTTTCGCTTCCGACGGTCCTGGCCTGGCTTCCGGTCGTACCGCTGTTGACGGCGCTGTTGTCCATGCGTCTGCCTGAAAAAGCATAACCGCAACCAGAATCCGCCAAAACGAATCAGGAGGCCCAATGAACGCAACGGATGCTGCTTCCATCAACGGCGCTCAGGCCCTGGTCCGGATCCTCGAGGCCTATGATGTCCGCTATGTGTTCGGCGTACCCGGCGACACGTCCGTGCCGCTCTATCAGGCCCTTTACGAACGCCGCGACGCCATTCGCCACATTCTGGCACGCGACGAACGCTCGGCCGGCTTCATGGCCGATGTGTACGCCCGCCTGTCCCACCGGCCCGGCGTGTGCGAATGCCCTTCGGGTGCCGGCGCGCTTTATTCGGCGCCGGGGATCGCCGAGGCCAACGCATCGTCCATTCCCATCCTGCTGTTCACGAGCGGGGTCAGCCTGTCCGGCGAAGGCAAGGGCACCATTACCGAAATGGATCATCATGTGTTCTTCGAGTCCATCAGCAAATGGTCCAACTTCCTCAAACTGGCCGTTAAAATCCCCGAAACGGTGCGCCGGGCGTTCCGGGTGGCCACCTCAGGGTGTCCGGGTGCGGTCCATCTCGCCTTTCCGACCGAAACCGTCGTCGGCCGGATCCCCGTCGACCAGGTTTCGCTGCACGCCGAACCGGAGTGCAAAACTTACCCGTCCATGCGCTTCCGCGGCAGTCCGGATGCGATCACGCGGGTCGCCCGGCATCTGACCGAAGCCAAACGCCCGGTCTTGATCGTCGGCGGCGGCGCCAACCATTCCCAGGCGCGCAGCGCGGTGCTGGCGCTGGCCGAGCGCATCAACGCGCCGGTGGTGACAACGATTTCCGGCCAGGGCATCATGCCCGACCAGCATTCCCTGGCGCTGGGTGTGATCGGCGACAACGGCTACCACCCGCATGCCATGCGGGCCGTCGAGGAAGGCGACGTGCTGCTGTACGTCGGCTGCAAGCTGGGATCGGTGTCGACGGTGCGCTGGACGCTGCCGTCCGAACGGCCGGGGCGCAAGATCCTGCAGGTGGATATCAATCCGCGCATCATCGGCAACAACTATACGGTCGAGGACGCGGTCGTGGGCGATGCCCGGCTGGTCCTGGAAGATATCCTGACCGAACTGGGAAAGGGCAGCCGGCCCGATGCGGAGGGCTGGATCGAACATCTCAACCGCAGCCGCCATCAGTTCTGGGCCAAGGCCGCGGCGGTCCTGGCCGGCGATGAAACCCCGCTGTCGCCGCAGCGCGTCATCGGCTCGCTCAACCGGATCATGTGCGAGCCGGCCGTCGTCATCGCCGACGCCGGCACGGCCACTCCGTACGTGACGCGCTACCTCAAGCTCAACCACGACCGTTCGCGCTTCATCATTCCGCGCGCCTACGGCGGACTCGGCTACGCCATTCCGGGAGTGGCCGGTGCCTGGCTGGCGCGCCCGGAAGCAAGGCCCGTCGGGCTTTTCGGCGACGGCAGCATGGGCATGTCCTGCGGCGAGCTGGAAACGCTGGTTCGCTACCGGGTTCCGGCCGTCCTGATCCATTTCAACAACGGCTCCTTCGGCTGGATCAAGACCCTGCAAAAAATCCATTCCGAAAGCCGTTATCTGTCCGTCGACTTCAAGGCCCTCGACATGGCCCGGGTGGCGTCGGCCTTCGGCCTGCGTTCGTTCCGGGTCGAGACCCCGCAGCAGCTTGAGAGCGGCTTGGCCGCCGCCTTCTCCGGTGAGGAGCCGTGCTTCATCGATGTGGTCACCCGGCCGATCGAGGAGCGGATTCCGCCGGTCTACTCCTGGCTCAAGGAATCCGGGATCGAGCCCTTGAGCGAGGACCCCTACTGAATCCGCTGTCTACGCCCGTCAGTCTTCGCGTGAACGAATGATCAGCAGGGGCCGGTCGACCCGGTGCAGAACCCCCGCGGCCACGCTGCCGTAAAATACCCGGGCCGCGCCGGTGCGGCCGTGGCTGGCCATGGCGATCAGGTCCGCTTTTTCAAGCTCGGCCGCCTCGCAGATGGCATCGACGATGGTGCTGCCGATCACGCGCGACTCCGCATCGATCCGCTTTTCCTGAAGCTTTCTCTTGAGATCGTTGAGGTAGACCTGGGCCTGCTCCAGTTTGGCGCTGAACGAATCGGTCACGGGAACGAAGACGTCCGCGCTGCTCACGGTGACGATCGGCTCGACCACCTGCAGCAGGATGACCTTGCACCCGAATGACCGGGCCATCTGCTCCACATGCGGCAGGATTCTCTCGGCTCTGGCAGACCCGTCCAGCGGAACCAGGATTTTCGCGTACATGCTCGCACCCCCTTTCTCTTTCGAAACCCGGGCTTGGACCGTTGAGACCCGGCAGGGACAAAAAAGGCCTCTAAAGGTCGAAACATCCCCTCAGAGGCCTTCGGCACGCTCGTTTTGGCTTCCGGTATTCATGGTAGACCTCTCAGCTGGAAGAGGTTTGGCCATTTCACCGTCACCCGTACGAACTGAACCCTAAATTAAAATGCGTCGAATGTCAAAGGAGGGCCGGTCTTCGGTGAAACCAGGGGCTCGCTTTCTCCAATTGAGCCGCCAGGCGGAACAGCATCCCTTCGTCGCCGATGCGCGCCATGAAATGCACGCCGCAGGGCAAGCCGTCGCGCGTCCAGTGCAGCGGAACGGACATCGCCGGCTGGCCGGTGAAGTTGGCCAACTGCGTGAACGGGGTGCGCGCCATATTCCGGATGGCGATCCGGTCAATGACGCCGCTGCGCCGCAGCCAGCGGCCGAGCCCGAGGCGGTTGACCAGCCTCAAGGCGCCGACTTCGAACGGCCGGGGTTTGAGCTCGCCGATCCGGGCCGGCGGCTGGGCCGTGGTCGGAGTCAGGTAAAGATCGTAGGTTTCATGAAAACGGCCCATCGCGCGGGCGGCCCTTCCCCACAGGCGCCGGGCCGCGGCCATCGCGGCCGCCGGTTCACAGCGGCCGAGCAGCCCGAGGGTCCAGGTCCCCGTTTCCACGTCATCCGGCCGGGCGGCCCGGCCCAGCACCAACCCCAGATCCTTGAGGTCCGCCGCAACCTCTCCGTACAGCATGGTGAGATAGCTTCGGGCGAGGGCCCGGCCGTCGAGGTCCGGAGCGGCCTCATCGACCTCGTGGCCCAGCCGCTGGAGCATCAACGCCGTTTGCAGAACGGCCTTCTCGTTCTCCGGGTGAACGGCAGTGCCGATCGGCGAACACAGGTTGAAGGCGATTCGCAAACGGCCCGGCTCGCGCCGGATCTCTTCGATATAGGGCCGCTCGGGCGGGGCGATCACGAAAGGAGCGCCGGCATCCGCGCCGGAGGTGGCATCCAGCATCGCGGCGCTGTCCCGCACCGTCCGGGTGATGACATGCTCGACCACGGCCCCCTGCCACAGTTCCCCGAAATCGGGCCCCGTTGGATTTCTCCCGCGCGAGGGCTTCAGACCGAAAAGCCCGCAATACGCGGCCGGGATTCGAATCGACCCGCCGCCGTCCCCGCCGCCGGCAAGGGGCACCATGCCGGTGGCCACGGCAGCCGCTGCGCCGCCGCTGGAGCCGCCCGGCGTACGGCCCAAGTCCCAGGGGTTGCGTGTCGGGCCGAACAGATCCGGTTCGGTGTAAGCCACCAGACCGAACTCCGGCGTGTTGGTCTTGCCCAGGATCACCAGGCCGGTTTGTTTGAAGCGCCGGACGAGTTCACTGTCATGATCCGGCACGAAGTCCCTGAGCGCCCGGCAGCCGAAGGAAAGCGGCGCGCCGGCCAGTGCCGCCAGCAGGTCCTTTAGCAGGAACGGAACGCCCTGAAAAGCTCCTGCCGGCGGACCCTGGGCGATCGTTCGGCGGGCCAGCTCGAACAGGGGCGTCACCACCGCATTGAGCTTCGGGTTGAACCGTTCGATGCGGGCCACGGCCGCTTCGCACACCTCGGCCGCGGATACCTGCCGGGTACGGATCAGCTCCGCCAGGCCAAGGCCGTCGTATTGGTCGTATTCCTTGAAATCGGTCATGGGTTTCAGTCGGCGGCGCTTTGCTCGGAACTACCGTCTTCCGTCGCACCGAACAGAGCGTTAAGAAACGGCGCCTCCGGGATCAGGCGGCGGGCGCCATCGATTCGATAAACGTGTCCAGACGCGCCTCCACCTGGGCGTCGCCAAACACCCGCGGATCGTTCTGGTCGGCTTCGATGACCACGCCGGGTTTGCCGGTCAGCCGCGAGAGTTCCTCCTTCAGGCGGTACATTCCCACGGAATAAGGCTTGCACGAACGGTTGGAGTGCATGATGAACCCGGTCAGGCCGAATTCGTCGATCAGCCGGGCGAGGTAGCGGATGCGCTGCGCGAAACCGTAGTTGATGTAGATGTTGAGGTAAGATACCGCCAACGCCTCCATGGCGTCACGGGTCTGAATGCCGGCGAAATCCTCCAGGCCGCCCCAGCTGTTGGCATAGGTGGCGGCGACCAGGGCGCAGCGGCGCTCGCCGAAGAATTTTTCGAACGGGCGCATCTTGAACCAAATGGGCAGGTTGTCCCAGAGCACGCGGTAACGCTCATCCGATACCGATCCGACCCGGCGTTCGGCTAATCCGGACACTTCGTCGTAGAGCAGCTGGTAGTAGTCCACGCAGGCCGGCGTGCCGCGCAGGGTTACGATGGGCGCAATGTGAATGAAGGCGTCCAGCGAGGTAAACGGCACTGGCACGGTCCGGCCCAGGTCGAGAATTTTTCTCCACAGGCCGGTGGCCTGCCGGCTCAGCCGGATCACTTCGATCAGCCGGTCCCGGTCGAACGGCTTCTTCAACATGCTCTCCAGAAACCGTTCCAGCTGCCTGAATTGCGCGACGACATAATCGACCAGCCCCGGCGTCAGCCCATCGTGCAGGAAGGGGGTGTCCACCACAAAGAGCGGCACCTGGTACTTCCGCGCGACCACCTCATACCATTTGATCACGGTCTTGCAGATATTGGTGGAGCACACCAGGAAATGCGGCGCCGGCAGCCCACCGGCCGGGCCCCCGCGCACCAGGTCCTGGCCGAAATCGGTGCGGGCGTAAGCGCAGATGTCCTGCGAAAAACCGGCCGCCTCGGCCGCTTCCATGAGGGCGACCGACTGGTGACTGGCGGCGCACATGGCGGCATAGTTCTCCGGATAGACCGGAACGGCGCCCATGGCGTAGACGAATTCAACCGGTGCGCCGCTGGTGAGCCAGGCGACGGGCTTGTCCGCAGCGGTTTTGGCTTCAATGTAATAGAGCGTCATCAGCTCTTTCATTTTCTTGAAGGCGCCGAGCTGGGTCAAATCTCCAACCCTCCTATCATCTCGCAGAAAGCCTGAATGCGAGTTCGAAGCGACTCGACGCTTTTCATCGAGAGATCCATTTCCAACACGGTGGCGGGAATACCTTCCTGCTTGAGCCGCGCGAGCAACTGGGGCCGGTCAAAGGCATCCGGTTCGCAGAATTTAACATACCAAAAGACCACTCCGTCCGCGCCCGCGTCCCTGATCTTCTTCACCAGGTAGTCATGGCGATCCTTTTCCGGATGGTGAATGCAGCAACACGGGGCGCCGCCGAACACGTGCGTCGCGATGCCTTCGACCGGATCGTCCACCGGCAGGGTCGCTTTGGATACGGTGCGCCAGCCGCTGGCAAAGTCGTCGTCGACCACATCGGCGCCGACCTCGTCGAAAAGCCGTTGGGCCTCCAGCGGGTCGAACACCATTCCGCTTAATATCAGCCGCGGCCGTCGGCCGGCCGGTGCCGCAATCGATTCAAGCCGGACCAGCAGGTCTTCAAGCAAGCGGCCGTATTCGTCAACCGGCAGAAAGAATCCGGCCTTGAGCACGGCATGGAAATCCGCATTCTTGATCGCCCCGGGCCTTTCCCGGCGCAGGCGGTAAAGCTCGCGCTGGAGCGAGCGCACACGGCCGAACTGCCCGGCGGCCGCCCGCAGGGCATCAGCCGACACCCGGCGGCCGGTAACCGCTTCGAGCCCTTTTATGATTTTTTCGGCCGCATCGGCGAGAAAGGCGCGCCGGCCCTCGGCGAATTGCGTGACGGGGAAGGAAAGCCCCAGGATGGGCTTATCGAAAAGGCGCCGATAAAGCTCTCGTAGGTTGATCAGAGTGTCGCAGAGCGAGGTGAACACATAGGCCTGGATCAGCCCCGCGCTGCCGCGCATTTCAAGTTCAAGCACCGAACGCGCGACCGAGCAGCAATAGGGCTGGAGGTAGGCTTCGGCGTGATCGATCGCGACCCCTGCGCCCCAGAGCTGTACCGGGTATCCGCCGGCGGCATGGATCAGCTCCAGCGGGAAATAAGCCGGCAGCACACCGATGACCGGCCGGCCCAACCGGTCCCGGTGCCTTCGAATGGTTGCGGAAATGTCGGCAATCGCCGCGTAGAATGGTGCGAACACGTTACCTTTTTACCAGTCATAACTCTCTTTTTCAATGATCGTCGCGACCCCCTGCCCGCCTCCCACGCAGGCATTGGCGCAGCCGTAACGGCCGCCCTTGACGTTTAGAATCCGCGCCAAGGTTCCGATCAAGCGAACGCCGGTGGCGCCCAAGGCATGGCCGATGGCGATGCCCCCTCCCATTGCGTTGACCTTGTCCGGATCGATGCCCAGTTCCTTGATGCAGTTCAAGGCGACGACGCTGAAAGCCTCGTTGATTTCCCAGAAGTCGATGTCGCCCGCCTGGAGCCCGGCTTTTTCGAGCGCCTTCCGGCTGGCCGGAACCGGGCCGGCGCCCATTATGGTCGGATCCACCCCGGCGAATCCGATCGAGCGAATGGTGGCCAGCGGCCGGATGCCTCTCTTTTTCGCCGTTTCCTTGGACATCAAGATCATGGCCGTGGCGCCGGCGTTCAGCGGCGAGGCGTTGCCGGGCGTGATCGCGCCGTCCTTCTTGAAGGCCGGTTTGAGCTCGGCCATGCCCTCGTATGTGGCGTCGTCGCGCACGGTCTGGTCCGTGTCCACCCGCAGTACGGTGCCGTCGGCCTGCACCGCCTCGATCGGCAGGATCTCGTCCTTGAAGAAGCCTTGGCTCCTCGCCTGTGCGGCCAGCTGATGCGACCGCGCCCCCCAGTGATCCATCTCCTTGCGGGCGATCTTGGATTGGGCCGTCAGCTTCTCCGCGGTCAGCCCCATGTTCATGCTGGTCATGATGTCCCAATGCTGATACTCGGGGCTGAGGAACAGCGTCATGTTGGGGGCCAGAAGACCCTTTTCCACGTTGCTCATGCCCATGGCCACGCGGGTCATGTGCTCGTAGCCGGCGCACAGGACCACGTCGGCGAACTCCTGGGCGATCTCCATGAAGCCGATCTGAACCCCGGCCATGGAAGAGCCGCACTGCTGGTCGACGAACTTGGCCGGGATGGTATGCGGCAGGTTCGCCATGAAAATGGGGATCCGGCCGCCGTAGGCCCACTGCTCGCCCACGGCCGTGGCGCAGCCGACCAGGAAATCGTCGATCGCCTCGGCCGGGATGCCCGTGCGTTTGATCAGTTCGGGCAGCAGCTTGGCGAGAAGCTCATCGGCCCGCATCCGGCAGAACCAGTCGCGGGCCGGCTCGTTGGGGCGCGAGCGCGACAGGGCCGTCCTCAGGTATCCTGCGATCACAACTTCTTTCATGGACTCCTCCTTATGTTGAATGGGTGTTGTAACGATTGGTGTTTATTAAATTTGGTATTTGATGTTCGGCCATGACGCGCGGGCCCGCCGAGGCTCAATCTTTGTAAAAGGTTTTGCCGCTCTGCGCCATGTCGCCGATCAGTTTGGCAGGCGTGAAGCGCGTTCCGTAGCGCTTCTCGAGCTCCACCAGCTGGTGAAGGACGTTCGCCAGCCCCCATTTGTCGGCGTAGCGCAGGATACCGCCGCGATAGGGCGGGAAGCCTGTGCCGTAAATCATGGCCAGGTCCATGTCCTGGGGCCGGTCGCAGATGCCCTCCTCCATCATGAAGGCGGCCTCGTTGATGGCGGCGGCCAGCATGATATCGACGATCTCCTGCTGGGCGACCTTCTTCGGGGGGATGCGGTGCTCCTGCAGGTAGGCCCGGACCACGTCGACGACCTTGGGGTTGGGTACCGGCGTCGGGCCGCTGTAATCCATGTAGCCGGCGCCGGTCTTGCGGCCGTAGCAGCCGGTTTGGTAGATCGCCTCGGTCAGGGGATGGACCTTCCAGCGCTCGCCCAGACGTTTTTCGAAGGTGCGGTTGACGTGGTAGTTGATGTCGATCCCCGTCAGATCGGAAAGCGCGGCCGGTCCCATGGGCATGCCGAATTCGGTCATGGCGCTTTCGATGGCGGCGCCGTCCACGCCGTCCGCCATCAGGAAAATCGATCCGCTCATCAGCGCACTGAGCTGGCGCGACACATAAAATCCGGGGCCGTCGTTGACGACGATCGGGATCTTTTTGATGGCCCGGCCGAACGCAACGCTCGTGGCGAGAGTGCCGTCGGAGGTCTTCTGCGCGCAGATGGTTTCGAGCAGCTGCATGCGGTGGGCCGGGTTGAAGAAATGCAGGCCGATCATGCGCCGGGGGTCCTTGAGCACCGAGGCCATCTCGGTGATGGGCAGGGCCGAGGTGTTGGTGGCGAAAATCACTTCCGGCCGGCAGGCCGCTTCAAGTTTTTTCCAGATGTCCTGTTTGACCCGCATGTCCTCCAGGACCGCTTCGATGACCAGATCGACATCCTTGAGGTCCTCCAGCGACGAGGTGGTGGCCAGTCCGTCCTTCAACAGGCGCTCCAACTCTTCGGCCGACATCTTCTTGCTCTTGATGTGATAGTCGAAGGTTCCCCGGACGGCGGCCAGCCCCTTCTCGACGGCCCCTGGGTTGATGTCCCAGAGCACGGCCTTAAAGCCACCGGTCAAGAGCAGGTGCACGATTCCGGACCCCATGACCCCGCCGCCCAGCATGGCCACTTTCTTGATCGCGCCCGGCTTGATCCCCTCGATGCGCGGCAGCCGCCCGGCCGCGCGCGTGTTGAGGAAGATGCCGATCAGGTTGCGGGCCACATCGGAGAGCAGGCAGTCGGCAAACAGCTCGGCCTCCTGATCCAGGTCAGCCTCGAGATCGTAGCCGAGCCCCTTTTCAAAGGCCTCGATGGCCTTGAGCGGGGCAATGTAGCCTTTACCCTTGGCGGCCGTCATGAGTTTGGCGAAGTCCAGCAGCGCCTTTTTCTCGGCCGCGCTCGGCAGCCGTTCGTGACGATGGCGGGTCGCGCGCAGTTTCAGGTTCAGCTGGCCGGAGATAAAGCGCCGCGCGGCCTGCACGGCGGTTTCCACCAACCGCGATGCATCCGCAAGCTCGTCCACCAGGGTGCGATCCAGGGCTTTTTCGGCCTTGATCGCCTTGCCGGTCGTGATCATGTCGAGCGCGTTGGGCAGCCCGATCAGCCGCGGCAGACGCTGGGTTCCGCCGGCGCCGGGAATGAGCCCGATCTGGACTTCGGCTTGACCGAGGTCCACACCCCGGACCGCCACCCGGTAGTGGCAGGCCATGGCGAGCTCCAGGCCGCCGCCTAGGCAGTTCCCGTTGATAGCGGCCACCACCGGTTTGGGGCCGGTTTCAATGGAGTTGAGGAAGCGGTTGTTGTCCTTGAGCAGTGCCAGGATCCGTTCGCGCGTCCGGACGTCCTTGATCTGGGTGATGTCGGCGCCAGCGATAAAATTCTTGCCGGTGCCGGTCAGCACGACCGCTTTCACCGCGCCGTCTTTGAAGGCTTCCGCAAATGCATCGGATAGTTCCCTAACGAAGTGCTCTGAGAGCTGGTTCACCGGAGGGTTGTCCATCCGAAAGACCGCGATCCCCTCCGCGACCTCGACCTTGACCGTCTTGTAATCCATTTTCATGTTTCGGCATCCTCTCTGGTTGGAAGATGGTTGCTGGCCTTGCACGGGTGCCGGTCATCATGACCGGCACCGCAGCGCGCCGGATGATCGGCTGGGGCATGACCCGACGCGCCGGCCGCTGGGAAAAAGCGTGTATCGTGCTACACGTTAAATGATTCATCATGTCTATATTAATGTATAAATTTGTCAATACTTTTTTTGTTGACTTTTACGGCCGGCCCCGAGTAACTGTTGATTCGCCGGTTGCCTTTTCGCGCTCGGCGGAAAAGAAAAGCGGCAACTGGCTATTCCCCGGGTGCGCCCGGCACAACGGAATTCAGCATGCGTATCGGCGAGCTTGTCAAACAAACCGGCGTCCCCAAGGAGACCATCCACTTCTACCTTCGGGAGGGTCTTATTCATAAGCCGCGGCGGTCCGGCACCCACACCGCCGACTACACCGCCACCCATGTCGACCGCATTCTTCTGATCAAGGAGCTGCGGGACAGTTTTTTCCTGCCGATTCCCGAGATCAAAAAAATCCTCCGGCAGAACCGGCGGCAATCGGCCTCGGATCAGGCCGTGGCGGACCTCCACAACAAATATTTCCGGCCGCTCGACCGCCTGCTGGCCACGGAAGTGGTCGGTCGGGAGGCCTTTCGGCAAGCCACCGGCATCGGCCGCAAATGGCTCGCGGTCATGGAGGACTGGGGGATCATCACCGCCCACCCGAAAGACGGCGAACCGCTGTACTCGCGTGACGATCTTATCATCGGGCGCCTGATGGTCGATATGGACCGGCTTGGCTTCGGGCCCAAAAACGGCTATGATCCCGAGGAATTGAAGCGTATCGCCGATTTCATCCGGCGGTTCGTGCGCAGTTCGCACCGCGATTATTACCAGCGCAATCTGGAACGGCTTTCTTCGACCGAACTGGACGAAAAGGGCAGCAAATTTGCCGAAATCATGAGTTTGTTTTTTTACCATATGTACCGTAAATTGGTGCGAGAAGAGTACCACGGTTTGCGACGCCCAAAAAGCCGCAGAAAACTTGCAACCCCTTCGGGGAAAACCAGGAATCAGAAAGGAATCTCATGACGTTGGATCGCTGCTCTGCCGAATCATCCGATTGCGCCGCCTGCCCGTTCAAGAATGCGGATCGGTTTTGCATGAACCTGGACGGAAAACATCCGGAAACCTGCCCGACCCGCAACCAGACCGACACGATCGCACAGGCGAAGCTGGAATACGAAAAGCCCGACATCCGCGCCTTTGCCCAGGCCGCGTCCGTCCAAGAAGGGGAAGGCTACGCCGAGCGTGAGCACGGCTATGCCAATGTGAAGCCATTGAAGCCGCGGATCCTCGAGATCGCCGAATTCGCCCAGCGCATGAACTACCGGCGCCTCGGGCTCATCTTCTGCGCCGGGCTGGCCCGGGAAGGCAAGATCGTTGCCGACTTTTTGCGCTCCAGGGGTTTTGACGTCGTATCGGCCATCTGCAAGGTCGGCCAAGTTCCGAAGGAAACCATCGGCATCGCCGACCACCAGAAGATCGCGATCGGCCGGCACGAGTCCATGTGCAATCCCATTTCCCAGGCCATGCTGATGAATAAAGCCAAGACCGAGTTCAACGTTCTGCTGGGGCTGTGCGTCGGGCACGATTCCCTGGTCTTTAAATACAGCGACGCCTTCTGCACGGTATTGGCTGCCAAAGACCGGGTCTTCGGCCACAATCCGCTCGCTGCCGTCTATACCCTGGACAGCTATTACCGCTACCTGAAGCAGTCGAAATAGACGCTCGTCTGCCCCCAGGAACAACGGCACCCAAAATGGGCGCGGAGGCTCCCTCGCCCGTTCCGTGTTGGTGAAAAGCCCCCTCGGTTTTCTGACTCCGGCCAGTGAGCCCGTTCGCCATCCGCCGGCCTCCGCTGCGGCGGGGTTTCGGCCGCTGCGCGCCGCGGTTATTTCTATTGCCATAGGAATCAATAGCCATCCGAGAAAAATAGTGTTAAAATGATAGCAGTTATTCAAACAATAACAGCTACTCAGGAGAATGCGGCGTGGTTACGAACAAGGTGGTGGTCCGCTTCAAGGACAACACGATTCTCAAAGGTAAGACCAATAATTTTTTTCCGAATAAAACCAACTTTCATCTGGAGCTGGTCAACGGTGAACAGATGGAAATCCACGTTGAAGAGCTGAAGGCGCTGTTTTTCGTAAAGAGTTACGAGGGCGACAAACAGCACAAGAAGAACTACGGCGACAAGGTGCCCGGCGGCGGCCGGAAGATCCAAGTGAAGTTCAGCGACGGCGAAACCATAGTGGGGTACACCACCGGCTATTCCCCGGACCGATCCGGTTTTTATTTAGTCCCGGCCGACCTGAAGGGGAACAATGAACGTATTTTCGTGGTCGCGTCAGCGACCGAGGCCATTGAAATGGTTTAACCAAGGAGGACGTGTCCGCGATGATCATTGAATGCAACGGCTGCTCGCGCAAATTCAGCTTGAACGAAAAGCTGTTGAAGTCGGATGGCTCAAAGGTCCGATGCACCAAGTGTGGCGCCATTTTCATCGCGGTTCCGCCGGGCACTGGCGGGCCCGGAGCCGAATCCGAGGACGGGAAGGGACTTCGAAACCGGCGCGAGGCCGCCCCCGGCGCGTCTGATCCGCAGGCAAGCAAGAAAAAGCACCAACGCATAACCGTGTCGGTACCGGTGTCCTGCATTGCAATCGACGGCGAGGGCAACCCGTTGAGTTTTTACATCGGCCTGATCACCGAGGTCGGCCCGGCGGAACTATGCATAGAGGTCTTTTGCAGCACCATACCGGATTGCGTTTTGGTGTCGTTCATCAATCTGGACAACCGCGACGTTCAGATCAGGGCCAATGTCGTCGGTTCTGAAACAGACCCGTCGCGCAAAACGAAATTGGAATTGTTCCTGGCGGGCACGCAGCAGGAGGTCTCGGATTTTATCGCGCAGCTCGTCAAGTCCTATCACTACTCCAACTAACGGCCGGCCGCTCAATAAAGCCCCTCGAAGACCTCCCAGAAGGCGGGAAAAGACTTTTGCACGCAGCCTTCATCCAAGATTCTGACGCCAGCGGCCTTCAGCCCGGCTACGGCGAAGCTCATGGCAATGCGATGGTCGTTGTGGCAGTCGATGGCCGCACCGTTGGGCCGTCCGCCCTGCACCCAGAGCCCATCTTCGTCATATCCGGACTCGATCCCCATTTTGCTCAGCTCGGCGCATACGGCCGCCAGCCGGTCGCTTTCCTTTTCCTTCAGGTGCGCCACGCTGCGGATGATCGTTCGGCCGCGGGCAAAGGCGGCCACTACCGCGAGCGTGGGAACCACGTCCGGGATGTCGCCCATGTCGATATCGGTTGCCGACAGCTCGCCGCCCGTGACGGCGATCCCGCTCGCGCGTGCGCTGACCGTGCATCCCATGCGCGCCAGGATTTCCACCAAGCGGATGTCCCCCTGTCGGGATTCCAGGCTGGTTCCGTTGACCGCAATGGTTGAACCGGTAATGGCCGCGGCCGCCCAGAAGTACCCGGCCTGCGAACAGTCCGGCTCCACCCGGTATGGTCCGGATCGATAGTGCTGGCCCCCCGGGACTCTGAACCATTCATACGCCTGGCGATCGGCATGGACTCCGAACCGGGCCATGGTCTCCAGCGTGATATCGATGTAAGGCCGCGATACCGGTCCCCGCAGCACCTGGATCTCGATGCCGTCGCGGGTGCACGGACCGATCAGCAGCAACGCCGAGAGAAACTGGCTGCTGAGGGCGCAGTTCAAAGCCGCCCTTCCGCCGGCCACGCCGCCCCCTGCGACTTCAACCGGCGGGCATCCGTTGCCGTTCAGTGATCGAGCCGTCACGCCCAGCTGATTGAGCCCCTCCAACAGGTCCTGAATCGGACGCGCCCGGAGGCGCTCGGTCCCGGTCAGCACCGACCTGCCTTCGGCCAGTGCGGCCACGGCGGTCAGCAGGCGCATGGATGTTCCGGAGTTTCCTAAAAAAATCGGCTCGGAGCAGGCCGCCAGCCTGCCCTGGCACCCATGCACCACCAGGTCTTGCTCCGATTCTGCTACTTGAACGCCCCATTTTTTCAAAGCCTCAAGCGTAAACCGAGTGTCCTCGCTGTCGAGAGCGTTCTGGATCACGCAAGGCCCGTCCGAGAGCGCGGCGGCGATGAGCACCCGGTGCGTGTAGCTCTTGGAACCCGGCACGGATACCTGCACTTGGTTCGGCGACGAAAGTGTTTTGACGGCGCGCATAGAGTCGCTCTTTCTCAAGCGGATAATTATTACTCCGGCAATTGAACCGGTACACCTTCAGCCGCGGTCCGGCGGGGCGGGTTTTCGGCCCCGCCGATGAGGGATACGGCCGCATGGAACCTATTTTATTGCCGGAGTTAAGAACTGCTACGGACGGGATGTCAACTCGGCTTCGACTGCCATGCGCATGATGTCGACCGGCGCGGACAGTCCGGTCCACAGCTCGAACTGCCGCGCCCCCTGGTAGACGAACATGGCAAGCCCGTCGATCGTCACGCACCCCCCTGCTTCGGCTTCGAGCAAAAGCCTGGTTTTCAGCGGATTGTAGACGATGTCCATCACCACCATCCCCGGCCGCAGCTTTTCCCGGGGCACGGGACTCTGTCCCACCTGCGGCGTCATTCCGACCGGGCTGGTGTTGACGAGAATCTCGATGCGCTCGGCCGTGAACGCCTCCAAGGGCCTGAACTCCGCGCCCAACTCCTTTGCCAGCGCCTCCCCTTTTTCCCTGGAACGGTTGAAAACGCACACCTTCCCGCCGGCCGACAGAACGCCATGGGCCACAGCCCGTGCGGAACCGCCGGCGCCGATGACGGCGACCTGCCGGCCGGATATGGTGATTTTCTCCTCGAGCGCCCGCATGGCGCCGGCACAGTCCGTGTTGAAACCCCTGAGCGTACCGTCATCGTTGACGATGGTGTTCACGGCCTGGATGCGCCGGGCCGCCGGGTCGATGGTGTCCAGGCAGGCCATGACCGACTCTTTGTGCGGCAGCGTGACGCTGGCGCCCCTGAGTCCCAGCGAACGGACGCCTGCTGCGGCCAGGCGGATGTCCCTGACGCGGATGGCTGCGTAAACGCCGTTGAACCCGGTGGCGGCGAAGGCCGCGTTGTGCATCACCGGGCTGAGGCTGTGAACCACGGGGTTGCCGAAAACCGCAAACAGGGCCGGGGTCCCGAAGCCGTCGGCAGCGTGCGACGGCGCTCCCTGGACGTCACGGGCCGCCGCCATGAGGGCGGCAAACACCTTGACCACGTAACGGTTCGCTAGGAGGCCGCCCCGGTTGATGTCCATGAGCCGCCGGAACACTATGGCTTCGCGGCGGTTGTCCCGGACCGGCAGGCCCAAACGCCGTTTGAGTTCGCCGATCCGGCCGGCGGCTGCCAGCCGTTCGTTGAACAGCCGGAGGATCTCTTGGTCCAGACGGTCGATGGCCCCGCGCTGTTCCGCAAGTTGTTTTTCCTCATCACCGGACAGGTGCTGCGCGCTCTTTTCCGATGGCGGCATTTTTTTCATGGACGCGATTCCTGCCTTAGAATTTCAGGGAATTCCACTAACTGCCTTTCCAGTTCCCGTATTTCGACCTCCTTCACCGAGGCTCGTCCGATGTCGTCCAACAGCACGAAGTGGATCACAGCGGCTTCCCGTTTCTTGTCCCGGCGCAGCGCTTCCAGCACCTGCTTGGGGTCGGCGGCGGCCGCGACCGGCAGCCTCAAGCGGCGCAACAATGCGGTCATCCGTTGGTACGCCGCTTCGGGCAGCCTTCCCATCTTAACCGACAAGCCGGCCGCAAGCACCATGCCGACGCTCACGGCTTCACCATGGGACCATCTGCCGACCTTTTCGAGGGCATGCCCGAAGGTGTGGCCGAAGTTGAGGATGCGCCGCTCGCCGGCTTCGCGCTCGTCGCGCCCGACCACTCCCGCCTTGATCGCGATCGATCGGCCGACCAGTTTTTCGATCGTCGCCGGATCGAGCGCCAAGGCCTCCTCAGCGCGCTCCTCCAGAAAAGCGAACATACCGGCATCGGCGATCAGGGCATGTTTGACAATCTCGGCCATGCCGTTGGCCACCTCACCTTCCGGCAGGGAGTCGAGAAGACGCAGGTCGCAGAGCACGAATTCCGGCTGGTTGAAGGACCCGACGAGGTTCTTGAACCCTCCCAGGTTGACGCCGTTTTTCCCGCCGACGCTGGCGTCGACCTGCGCCAGGAGGGTCGTGGCCACGAAACCGAAGCGCAGCCCCCGCATGAAGGTGGAGGCCACGAAACCGGCGACATCGCAGACCACTCCGCCGCCGATTCCGATGAGAAAGGTGCTGCGGTCGGCCTCCAGATCCACCAGGGTTTCGTAGAGACTCTTGACGGTTTCCAGGGTCTTGACCGACTCGCCGCATCCGATGCTCAGCACCGGCAGCGAAGGCAGCTCGGCGCGGTACAGCCGGAGCAAATTGTCGTCGGTGATGACGATGGCCCGACCCGGCGGGAGATGGTTCGGCAGGTTGTTCAGCCGTTCCCCGATGAAAATCGATGATCGCCCGGAAGCGCTTTCAATCCCAACCACCTGCATGACTCGAGCGTACCCCTTTCCCGCCTCCCCAGGCCTCAAACGGCCCCGGCGATCTTTTCGGCGGCCCATGCCACCAGTTTTTCGGTGGTCTCCCAGGAAATGCATTCGTCCGTGATGGAGACCCCGTAGGCCAGCCCGGCGGGGCTGCTGCCGAATTTCTGCTTGCCCTCGAACAGGTTGCTTTCGAGCATCAGCCCGACCAGCGCATCGTTGCCGCCGACCCGCTGTTCGACGACACTGCGCCAGGCCATCTCCTGCCCCTGAAATTTTTTCCATGAATTGGAATGCGAGCAGTCCACCATGATCGCCTCGGGCAACTGGTGTTCGATCAAGCCCAGCTGAGCCTCGGCAATGCTGATGGGGTCGTAGTTCGGCCGCTTTCCGCCACGCATGACCATGTGCCCCATGGGATTGCCGGTGGTCTGAACGATGCAGGTGTAGCCTTCCTGGTCGACGCCGAGAAAGGTCTGGGGGGTGCGCGCCGCGACCATCGCATGGATGGCCGTCTGCAGGTTGCCGTCGGTGCTGTTCTTGAATCCGATGGGCATGGAAAGCCCGCTGGCCAACTCGCGGTGGGCTTGGGATTCGGTCGTGCGCGCGCCGATCGCCCCCCAGCTGACCAGGTCGGCGACGTACTGCGGGGTGACCATCTCGACCATCTCGGTTCCCGCCGGGAGCCCCATCTCATTGATGCGCTGCAGCAACTGACGCGCCTTGCGCAACCCCTGGTTGATATCGCAGGCGCCGTCCAGGCCAGGGTCGTTGATGAACCCCTTCCACCCCACTGTGGTCCGCGGTTTCTCGAAGTAGACCCGCATAACGATGAAAATGACACCGGCGACTTTTTGCTGCAGCGCCTGCAGCCGCTCGGCGTATTCCAGCGCGCCCTTTTCGTCATGAATCGAACAGGGCCCGGCCACGAGCAGTAGTCGTCGGTCTTCTTTAAGCAGGATCCGGGCAATGGCGTCGCGGGACGACATCACCGTCCGTCCGGCAGCCTCGCTGACGGGTATGGCCTGCTTCATTTCTTTCGGCGAAATCAGACGAGTGTATCCCTTGACTCTCAAATCGTCGGTATGAGCCTGCATCCTTTTCCTCCCACGCATTGATTAAACGAAACGGCCGCGGGTGTTTTCGCTCCCGCGGCCGTTTCGTTTAAAACATAAAGCCGCAGGCGCCTCAGATCCGCCCCGGCTTTTTTTTGCGCTTTTACTGGTGAGTGTCCCTCAGCGCACCGCAGGCAGATCGGTGCTAAAGTAATAGTACCAATCGTAAGAATAGAATCTGCCTGAAGACGCTTGCGTCATTGTTGCAACTCGGGCAGTTAAACTGGCCCCAATTAGTCATTCCGGCGAACCGCCGGAATCCAGGACAAAAGTGGATGCCGGATCACGTTCGGCATGACGTTATTTGCGTAGTTAGCTGCCGGGTTAATAACTCATACGTTGAAATCAAACCACCCCTAAACGAAACCCGGACAGTCGTCAAGCTTTTTCTGAACCGCTTCCATCCAACAGGCATGCGGTCAGAACGCCGAGATCCGGACCCACCCAGTCCGCGCCGGCAGCGCTCAGTTCCTGCGCGCTGCATGCCCCGGTGGCGAGAGCGAACGATCGGACCCCGGCGGCCCGGGCCATCTGCACGTCCTCGACCGCATCGCCGACGTAGCCGCATTCATGAGCACGGATCCCCAGCGCCTGCAGCATGCTCTGCATCGGCGCCGGCGAGGGCTTCGGATCTGGTACCTCGTCGAAAAACAGGCTCGCCTGAAAAAGGCCGGCGAGGCGCCGAGGGAAGAGCATCTCGTAAAGCGATCGGAAGGTATTGGACAGAACCCCCAGCCGATACCGGCCCGACAATTCGGTCAAGGTTTTTTCCGTCTCGGGGAACAGCTTGAAGGCGGAACGCGCCAGTTCGGCATATATCTGTTTGCGCCGGCCGATGATCGCCGTCCACTCGGCATCCGAGATGGCCCCGAAGTATATGCCCCTTTTTGCCGAAGGGGGCTGGGAGATGTGCTTCCGTACCTTTTCCCGGTCTAGAGAGTATCCTCGTTCGTTTCCGGCGCGGAAATACGATTCCACCGCCAGATCAAGATCGTCCACCAGGGTGCCGTTGTAGTCGAAGACGATGGCTTTGAGCATGCGTGAAAAGCCGTTAGTTGAGTTTTGATGTGCCTATCTGGTTGGGTCGAAGCCAAAATACCCAAACACCCAGACACTCCCTGCTATTTGTCGGTCAGCGCCGCTACCCCCGGCAGGGTCTTGCCCTCGATGAATTCCAGCGATGCGCCCCCGCCCGTCGACACGTGCGACACCTTATCGGTCATTCCAGCCTTTTCGATGGCCGCAGCCGAATCGCCCCCCCCGATCACCGTCGTAGCACCCGCTGCGGTGATCTCGGCCATGATTCCGGCGACGGCGAAAGTTCCCTGGGCGGTCCGGTCGATTTCAAACACTCCCATCGGCCCGTTCCAGACGACGGTTTTGGCCGTCTTCAGCAGTGCGCGAAATATCTCGACGCTTTTGGGCCCGATGTCCACGCCCTTCCACCCGGCCGGAATCCGGGCGGAGGCCACTTCCTTGATTTCGCCCACCTTGCGGGCCTTGATATCCAGAGCATCGGACACCAAAAAGTCGACCGGCAAAACGATTTTATCCCGGCCCTCGGCCAGAAGTCCGCCCGCAAAGTCCACTTTGTCCGCCTCGACCAGCGAACTGCCGACTTCTACCCCCTGAGACTTGAAAAAGGTGAAGGCCATGCCGCCGCCGATGACGATTTTATCCACCTTCGGCAGCAGGTTGGTGATCACGTCGATCTTGCCTGAGATCTTGGCGCCGCCCAAAACAGCCATGTAGGGCTTTACCGGCTTGCCGATGACCTTGCCGAGATAATCCAGCTCTTTCATCATAAGGTAGCCGGCCGCGGACTGCTTGAAAAAGCGCGTGACCCCCTCGGTGGATGCATGGGCGCGGTGGGCCGTGCCGAAGGCATCGTTCACATAAAGCTCGCCCAATCGGGCCAGCTTTTGGGCGAAGCCCGGATCGTTTTTCTCCTCTTCGCCGTAAAATCGCAGGTTTTCAAGCAGCAGGATCTCGCCGTCTTTCAGTTGCGCCACGGCGGCTTCGACCTGCTCACCGATGCAGTCTTCCACAAAGCGCACACCCTGGCCGAGCACCTTCGCCAGCACCGCCACGCAGGGCCGCATCGACATGTCTTCCACCCGCTGGCCGTCCGGGCGGCCCAGATGCGACATCAATACCAGCCGGCCGCCCCTGCCCAGGATGTATCGAATCGTAGGCAGCGCCGCCCGGATGCGCGTATCGTCGGCGACGTTGCCGCTCTTCAGCGGCACGTTGAAGTCCACCCGCATTAATACTCTCTTGCCTTGGACATCCAGGTCTTCGATCGTCAGCTTTTGCATGCGCTCCTCCCTTGGAAGCAGATGGCGGGTCATTGAACTGTTTTCCATTTTACCCGGATGCTTCGAAAATTCAAGTCCCATAGGGCGCGCGTCGTTGACTTCTTCGAGCGCTTGTGAAATGAGAACCCCCCATGCAAACCCTTCACCGCGCCTATTTCACGGACTCGCGCAGCATGCAGGCGATCGACTCGAAGAGCGTCGAACTGGTGGTCACCTCCCCGCCCTATCCCATGATCGAAATGTGGGACGAGGGGTTCAGCGCGCACAACCCGGCCGTTCGCAAGGCATTGAAACGCTACGACGGCCGCGCGGCCTTCGCGCTCATGCACGCCGATTTGGACTTGGTCTGGAAGGAAACCCATCGAATTTTGAAGCCCGGCGGGTTTGCCTGCATCAACATCGGCGACGCCGCCCGCACCGTCGGGGACGACTTCATGCTCTACCCGAACCACGCGCGCATTCTCGCCTGCCTGCTGGAACTCGGGTTCACGCCGCTGCCGGCCGTGCTGTGGCGCAAGCAGACCAACGCGCCCAACAAGTTCATGGGCTCCGGCATGTATCCGGCCGGCGCCTACGTCACCCTCGAACACGAGTACATCCTCATCGTGCGCAAGGGCAGCAAACGCGAATTCGCGGCGGAGGAGGAAAAAACGCGCCGGCGGGAAAGCGCCATCTTCTGGGAGGAGCGCAATGCCTGGTATTCCGATGTGTGGATGGAGCTGAAAGGCACGCGCCAAACCCTGTCCAAGAAAGGATCGCGCAGCCGCAGCGGCGCCTTCCCGTTTGAGCTCGCCTACCGCCTGATCAGCATGTTCTCGGTCAAGGGCGACACGGTGGTCGACCCGTTCCTGGGGACCGGCACCACCCTGAAAGCCGCCGCCGCAGCCGGCCGAAACAGCATCGGCTATGAGATCGAGCCGGAGTTTCGCCAGGACATTTTTGCGGACACGGGCGGCCTGATTGCCCTGGCCAATCAAAGGATCCGTTCACGGATCGACGAGCATCTGGCATTTATCGAACAGCGCCGGGCGGACGGCCGGGAAATCAAACACATCAACCGCCCTTATCGCTTCCCGGTCGTTACGCGCCAGGAAACCGAACTCTTGTTCGACCTGCTCGAAGAACTATCCCCTTCCGAACGCGACAGCCTTCACGCAACCTACTCGAACGACCCCGGTCGCATCCTCGACCCGCAGAGATCCTTTTCCGCAGCCCTCCGTCCGGAGTCAAACGGGCAACTCTCCTTGTTTTGAAGACCGATGTTAGGCCGTCAACCGGCACGACTTCGCCGGTTGTAGAAATTCCGGTTTATTAGAAGCAATCTTAAAAGGTCGGTTTTTTTAGATTCATCGCCGAGATGCGTTACAAATGGGAAAGCAATCGAATATAGACTTGTCCCATTCGCTTGAAGGCTCTCCGATATACCCAAAGCTTATGACTGCCGCCTTACTCAAACCGTCTTGATAGCAGACTTACAAATCATTCCGAACCGATCGACCGCATCGGACGCATGCCCTCCTCCATGAGCAGCAAATAGCTCGATCTAATTTTTGAAGATTTTATGATTGATTAAGCGATTTATACTATTCGTTTGACCGGCACGAGCAGCGCTGGTCGTGACGTCTTTGCAAGCACCCGCGCGCCGACGCTATGAGCCCAAAAGGCCTTCGTACCAGCCTTGCCGTGGGTGCCGAAAACGATAAGATCCGCACGAGTGGTTTCAGCGTGGCGCGCAATCCTGTCCGCCGGATCTCCGCGGAAAACCTTCGCACTTGCCGACACGCCTTCAGCGAGGAAACGCTCGGCCATTCCTTCCAAGTAGGTTCGTAGCTGGTCTTCAACCATATCGAGCATAGTCCGGGTGGCGCCCGGCATGAATCGGCCGGCAGCCGCCTGCCGCCCCGCGAGGGTTTCCGGGGTCGGCGCCACGGAAACAAGGCTTAAATGCGAATGCAGTGCCCCCGCGAGGCGGGCTGCGATAAAAAGACCTTCCTCGTGGTCCGGCCGGCCGTCCGTCGGTAATAGAATATTGCGGCATTCAAAATGAGCACGGCCGTTAGCCGCCGTCGGTCGTACGAGCAGAACCGGCACCCGCCCGGCCGTGATGACCTGCTGGGCGATGCTGCCGAAGAGCAGATCCCGGACGCCTCCCCAGCCGTGACTGCACATGACGATCAGATCCGGAGCTAATTCGTCCTGATGCGCGACGATGCCTTCGGCCGCGTTTTCCACGGCCGGTTCATGCACGTGCAACGCGACCGGATTCTCCACCGGAAACACGCGTTGCCGAATCCGCTCCAGATAAGCCTCCGCCTCCGCGTGCCCGGTGAGATGCCGCTCCCCGTGGATGGAGGCCGCTGCATTTTTCTCAACGACGTGGATCAGGGTGATCTTGGCGTTCAGTACGCCGGCCAGGTATCGGGCCACCGGCAGGGCCGCCTCGGCCAAGGCCGAACCGTCCAGCGGCAGAAGAAGGTGCTTGAACATCACTCACCCCCCAGGAGGGTTTGATATAGCAGATATAGGTTCAGCGCGACGATCAGCGCGGCCACCGCCCAGCTGGCAGTGGTGGTCAGTCGGTGGTTGACTAGTTCCCCCATGAGCTCGCGCCGCCGCGAAAAGAGCACCAGCGGGATGACCGCGAACGGTAGACCAAAACTCAAAACCACTTGGCTGATCACGAGCGTGTGCGTCGGGTCGAAGCCAAGGAAGATCACCACCAGCGAAGGCAAGATAGTGACCAGGCGGCGCAACCAAACCGGAATGTGCCGCTCCAGGAAACCCTGCATGATCACCTGCCCCGACATAGTACCGACCGCCGAGGAGGAAAGCCCGGAGGCTAAAAGCGAAACAGCGAACAGGTAACGCGCCGCCGTCCCGAGCAGCGGCTCCAGCGTGATGTAGGCTTCCTCGATGGTGGCGATATGGCCGAGGCCGGCGCGGTTGAAGGTCGCCGCGGCCATGATTAGCATAGCGGCGTTGACAAACCCCGCCACGCCCATGGCCACGGTCACGTCCACCAGCTCGAAATGGAAAAGCCTACGCCGCAGGGCCGGACTGTCCACCACGATGCGGTCCTGGGTCAGCGAGGAGTGCAGGAAAATCACGTGGGGCATCACGGTGGCCCCCAGGATGCCGGCCGCGAGCAGCACGCTCTCCGCCCCGGAAAACTGCGGCACGACCGCGTGGTAAGCCAGAGTCTTCCAATCCGGTTTGTCCAGGATCGTCTCGACCAGATAGCACAAAACGATAACACCCAGCATGCCCGTGATCACCGCTTCCAACGCCCGGAATCCGCGCACCTGCAGGCTCAGGATGAGAAAGGTCGCAAGCGCCGTGAGCAACCCGGCCGCCCAGAGGGGGATGCCGAACAGAAGGTTGAATCCGATGGCAGCGCCGAGAAATTCAGCGAGGTCAGTAGCCATTGCCACTGCCTCCATGAGTACCCACATCGACCACACCAGCGGCCGGGGAAAGTGCAGCCGACAGAGTTCGGCGAGGTTGCGGCCGGTGGCGATA
The DNA here is from genome assembly GCA_030834695.1 of Desulfobacterales bacterium. Taxonomy (GTDB): domain Bacteria; phylum Desulfobacterota; class Desulfobacteria; order Desulfobacterales; family SpSt-501; genus SpSt-501. The sequence goes on along the minus strand of JAUQXK010000083.1, from coordinate 18,001 downwards.
CCGAGCTTGGCCGACAGCGACTGGATCAGCATAGCCATCAGGTTGCTGCAGACCACCACCCACAGCAGAGAGTAGCCGAACTTGGCCCCTCCCTGGATATTGGTGGCAAAATTGCCCGGGTCGACGTAGGCGATACTCGCGATGAACGCCGGGCCGAGAAACGGCCACAATCGCGCCAGCCCTTTTTTGCGGCTCTCCCCCGTAAGCACATCGGAGGCGTCGCTCAGGGTCACCTCATCTCTGCGCATTCCCGGACTGGCGGTCGGCTCATTCACATTGCCATCTCCATTGCAATATGCTGCTCACTTCAGGCGCATTAGTAGTGATCGGCAGCTCCAAAATCAAACGCGGGTCCCGTCATAAAGATTTGCGGATTTTTCAAACCAATTTGAAAAAAACTGATTTCAATGAGGGGTGGTTTGAGTTTGATATTCTAAAGGTTGTAGTATTCGTGATTAGCATTCCACTTAATCACTGTCTCAGCGATTCTCTGTCGGGGGGAATCCGATTTTTGTGTAGGTATTTATCCGACAGACAGAATCTGCCATACATGACTCACCTCGTTTGCCGGAGTGAGAGTCATCGCAGACCCGAAAATTACATTTACAAGGATATTGCAGGTGCTACTATGAATGGCATGAAATACCTGCCCCAAACTCTGCGCTCTCAAATCATGATGTCTTTTATGGTCTGTTTTGTTTTCATGGCCGCGATCATTGCCATCAACTACAGCAACTTCAGTCGGCTGTCCCGTTCTATGCAGTTTTTCGAGGTGGCCGAAGGGTTGAACAGCAACATCCTCGAGATGAGGCGCTATGAAAAAAACTATTTTCTGTACCGACAGAACTTCAGCTACGAGGAAAACGTCACCTTCACCAACCAGCTGGTGCTAACCCTGCAACGAGAAAAAGATACACTGATCGAAGCCATCGGCGAGGACAACTTCAACTTGTTCGGCAAGTATGTGCAGGAATACTCTGCGCTGATGTCAAAACTTCACCAGACACCGTGTGGACCCGATGGGTGCGCCGAGCTTCAGTCTCTCATACGCGGCGTCGGTCAAAACTTGCTGACGCTCGCGGATCAGTTGGTGTCGGTGGAACGGCGCACCATCCATGGTCTTTTGCAGCAGATGATTCCATTGCCGTTGATCAGCCTGTTGCTCCTGGTGGTGCTTCTTGGGTTCGTGATCTTTTTTATCGGTGAGAAAGTGATCCGCCCCCTAGCACGCATCACGCGTGAGTCCGAAGCCGTGGCCCAAGGGGCTTTCGAGCGCATAACACCTTACGGTGATGACCAGAACGAAATCCACCACCTGGTGGCTGCCATCAACCGCATGGTGGGTGAGTTGGAGAAACGCCGGGAGCAGCTGATTCAATCCCGTAAGATCGCCTCCATCGGCACGTTGACGGCCGGGATTGCTCACGAAATCAACAACCCCATCAATAACATTTCTCTGATTCTGGAGTCTCTGGTCGAAGGCGAAAACGAGATGGACGGTGCTGAACGCCGTCGACTCTACCAGGAGGCCATGGACCAGGCTGACCGCGCCAGTGAAATCGTCAAGAACCTCCTGGAGTTTTCGCGAGCCAGTCATCCACGGATGGAGGAAACGCGCATAGAAGAGGTCGTAGACAAAACCTTCCGCCTGGTCAAAAATGAAATGGATCTGCATCACATCCGCTTCATCAAGGAAGTGAACTCCGATTTCCCGCCGTTTCGCATTGATAAAAGCGGGTTGCAGCAGGTTCTGCTAAATCTTTTCATGAACAGCATTCAGGCCATGGAAAACGGCGGCGAGCTGAAAGTGGTGATCCGGTCCACCGAATCTGATACCGAGGCTCGCATCGATGTCATCGACACCGGCCCCGGAATTCCGCCCGAGCACCTCAACCAGATTTTTGATCCCTTTTTCACCACCAAGAAGGTCGGCGTCGGAACGGGGCTCGGATTGTCCGTCAGCTACAACATCATCAAGAAGAACGGCGGCCGGATGGAAGTCGACAGCCGACCGGGCCAGGGCGCCTGTTTTTCCATCTTTCTGCCGCTGGCCAGTGACGCCACGGCGGTTGAGGGCTGAGCAGATGGAGCGCTTCCGGATCGCTGTCATCGACGATGAACCCATCATCGGCCGGGAGATAAAGCGCGGCCTGTCCAAGGAGCCCCGCTACGAGGTCGAAACGTTTTTGGATGGTGAGTCCGCCCTGCAGCGGTTGGTGCAGGTAGGCTTCGATCTGCTCCTGTGCGACCTGAGGTTGCCTGGAATGAGCGGTCTGGAGGTACTGCAGGAGGCCCGCAAGCGGATCCCAAGCTGCGAAGTCATCCTGATAACGGCACACGGCTCCGTCGATTCAGCCATTGAAGCCATACGGGCGGGGGCTTTCCACTACCTAACCAAACCCGTCAAGATGGCGGACCTCAGGCTTCTGGTGAAACGCTCGCTTGAGAAGGTGACCCTGGTCCGAGAAAAGGAGGCGTTAAAGGAAGCGCTTTTCTCCCAGAACCGCCCTTCGGAAATCATCGGCAACAGCAAGGCCATGCTGAACGTGTTCCGGCTGATCGAAAAGGTTGCCCCTCTGGACAGCAACGTGCTGATCCAGGGCGAAAGCGGAACTGGAAAGGAAATGATTGCCCGTGCTATTCATCAACGCAGTGGGAGGAAGCAACAGCCGCATATTTCCTTCAACTGCGGCGGATTCACCGAGGAGCTGATTGCCAACGAATTGTTCGGCCACGAAAAGGGGGCCTTCACCGGTGCCACCGAAACCAAGATCGGTCTGCTGGAAGCCGCGCACCGGGGCACAATATTCCTGGACGAAATTGGCGAGATGCCCCACAGCATGCAGGTCAAGCTGCTGCGTTTCGTCGAGGAGCGCAAGTTGCTGCGGGTCGGTGGAGTCAAGCAGCTGCCGATCGACGTGCGCTTGATTGCGGCCAGCAACCAGGATCTGAAGGAGATGGTCAAGGCGCATGCCTTTCGGGAAGATCTTTTCTATCGTCTCAATGTCGTCCTGATCCAACTGCCCCCGCTGCGGGCCAGGCCGGACGACATCCCCTTGCTGATTCGACACTTTCTGGAAAAATACAGCCGTGCTTTCGGTAAAAAAATGAAGGGTGTATCCTCTGAGGTGCTGGAAATCCTTTCCCGCTATCCGTTCCCGGGCAACGTGCGCGAACTTGAAAACATCATCGAGCGGGCCGTGGCCCTTTCCGACGAACTTGAAATTTCGGACCGCGATCTTCCCTCCGATCTCAGAGAACTTTCCATAAAAAACCTGGAGACTGAACCCAAGCTGACGCTCGAAGAAATGGAAAAAAAATACATCCAAGAAGTTTTGGCCAAAACCCACCACCACAAGAGCCTCGCCGCCGAAATTCTCGGCTTGCCGCGCACAACCCTCTGGCGAAAAATGAAGCAGTACGGTTTGGAATAACCCTTCGAACGTCTCCTCTGGATTCCCTTTCATCAAAACCCAAACATCCTTTTTTGTTCCGATTTGAAACAATCAAATTAGTATACTGAATTAATTCGATTATATTTCAACCTCCTACGCAACGATCGGCGTTGGTGTTCCAATACGAAACGAACACTGCCGTGACAAAAGGCCTGCCTAACTGGTTACTATCTGGATTTATTATTAAATATTGTTTCGGCATGAAAATTGACAAGATAACGGTGAAGCAGCGATTTTTTCTTCTGGCGAGAGTGCCGTTAATGTCCCCTAAAAAAAAGATACTGGTTCCGTTGATGCCCTCCGTAAAAGGACTCAAGGGCGTGCATTATGCCATGGCCTTGGCCGAAAGGCTTTGTGCCCACGTGTTCATCCTTCAACTGATTGCCGGCCCTGCTCCGGACGCGATTTCAATTTGGATGGATGAGGCATTGTTGGAACTGATCAACAGCGCTCGTCAGGCAGGCTTGGGGGTGTCGCATCATGTCACTCGCAGGCTTTTTGAAGAGGAGATCGTGGAGTTGGTGCGGAACGAGGGGATTGACGTGCTTGTCTTCGGCGATGACGACGGGGCCGGTGAACGCCTTTTGTCGCAGATCAAGCCGCTGATCCCGAGCCAAATCATCCAGGTAAAGGAGAAGGACCATATCAACCACCTGAAACAAGAGGAAGGAGCAAGATGACCATCGTAATGATCTCAAGCATGCATCAGAGCGGAAGGGAGGACTTGGCCCAGGCCCTGGCACGCAAAACAGGGTGGCCGGTGCTGAGCCGGGAAGAAATGCTCGACGGGGCTCGCAAACTGGGCATCAAGATGGGCCGGCTCGAAATGGCCATGCTCAAGGCGCCGGGGTTGTCTGAAAAGCTGGCCCGTGAAAAGGAGGTCTATCTCGCGTTCCTGACGGCAACGCTTTGCGAAAAAACCCGCCGGGGCAACCTCATTTATCACGGCAGGGCCGGGCACCTGTTGCTGCCGGGGGTTAGTCATCGTCTTCGGGTGGGGCTGACGGCTCCGCAGGAGGTCCGGATCAAACGCACGGCTCAGGCCCTGAACCTGACCCCGGACAAAGCCGAAACGTATCTTTCCCAACTGGATGAGGATGTGGCCAAATGGATTCGCTACATCCACCGGGTGGACGGTCGCGACCCCAATCATTTCGACCTGTTTTTGAACCTGGAGAACATGGGGCTGTCCAACGCCGCCGGAATCCTTTGTTCCACGGCGGAGCTGCCGGATTTCCACCCCACTCCGGTCAGTCTGAAGCTGATGGAGGACCTGAATCTTTCGTCTCAGACCAAGCTGCGGCTGGCGCTGGATGAACGCACGCTCCAGGCCGACCTCCAAGTCCATGCCGACAACGGCGTGATCACCGTCACTTATCCACCGGATCAGGCCAAGGTCGCCTCCTGCATCCCCCAGGTGCTGACGGAACTGCCCGGGTGCCGGGAGATTCAATGCACCATGGCCGAAACCAATATCCTGTGGGTGCAAGAGAGGTTTGATCCGAAATCGGAAAATTTCGGCCGCATTATCCGCCTGGCGCAACGCTGGGGTGCGGCCGTAGAGCTGATGCGGTTGATCCCTGCCGAAGAAGCCCCGATGGGCGTGGAAGGCGCAGCCGGCGAATCGGAATACGGTTATGGCCGCAGGGGATGTGCCCTCGCCGATGACGGCGGGGTGCAGGATGATGAGCCGGAGCGGAGCGTGGACGATGGAGGGATGGATCGGACGCAAGAGGAACTGGTCGATTTGGGGCGTTTCGGTGGCCGCCACACCGTCTGCGGTGACTATGACCAGGTCCTGACGCGGGTGCAAACCAGCGGTCGATACACACTGGTCGTCATCGGCGAGATGTTCATGTCCAAGGGAAATTCGGCGCGCATGCGCCAGACGAGGGAGCTGGCTTTGAACATCCGGGATCGCCTCAAGGCACCGGTGATCACTGCGGACGAGCTCAAGTCCCAGTTGCTTTTCGGCAAGCGCCAAGCCGCCGCCCTGCTGGGGTATCTCGTCCTGACGGTATTCATTTATGCAATAGTTTTTGCAAACCAAAAGCCGATCCTGGATTTTCTGGGCGGCTCGCTTCATCAAAATTTCAAGGTGCTGGCGGCAGTGGCGGTAGCCGTTTTCAGCCCCGTACTAGCTTTTGTCTACGGCAATGTTTCCGGATTGACCCTGAAGATCATCAACGTTGATTGATCTCTTTAAATCAGCTGGGAGGAACCATGCACGAGTTATTTGGGGGAAATTTCATCGACATCAACATGGCATCGGCACTTCAGGTGGTTTTGCTCGGTTTCATCGGTGGCATTCTGAGCGGGTTCATCGGCAGCGGAGGGGCCTTCTTCATGACACCCGGCATGATGAACCTAGGGGTGGACGGTGTTATCGCCGTAGCGAGCAACATCACTCATAAATTTGGGAAAGCGCTGGTTGGATCGAAAAAGCACGCTGCAGCGGGCAACGTGGACAAAAAACTGGCGGCTTTCATGCTGGGCACCGCCCTGATCGGAGTTCAGATCGCCGTCTGGATCAACAGCTTCCTGTTCATGGGCGGAGGCGACGGCCACGGTGCCGATAAAGGCGCCGGAGCCAACCTTTACATCAGCCTGGTGTTCGCTGTTATTTTGACCGCTGTTGCCGTTTCCATGCTCCGGGACATCCTAAAGTCCAAAGCCAACGGGGAGGCCGGGGCCGGTCCTTCCATGAAAATTGCCGAGTACCTATCCCGCCTGAACCTGCCCCCGGTCATTCAATTCGGGGTGGCCGACACCAAGGTCAGCCTCTGGGTGTTGATGGCCGTGGGCACCGCGACCGGTTACCTGGCTGGAACGATCGGTGTGGGCGGGTTTATCGGCGTGCCGGCCATGATTTACGTTTTTGGCGTACCCACGGCTGTGGCCACCGGGACGGAGCTTTTCCTGGCGGTCTTCATGGGTGCCTATGGCGCTCTGAGTTATGCCTATCAGGGCTTCGTGGATTTACGCCTGACGATGCTCCTCTATCTCGGATCCCTGGTGGGCATTCACCTGGGGGTTTACGGGGTGAAGGTGGTCAACGAGAAGTACATCCGTGTGGTCACCAGTTTGATTATACTACTATGCGTGTTCAGCCGGGTCATCGCGATCCCGGTTTATCTGAGGCAGCTCGGGTATTTGAACATGGATGCCGGTTGGGATGGCGTCTTTAACCTGACCAGCAAATTCTTCCTATTCGCAAGCGGTGTCAGCGGCGCCTTAGTTATCCTCATGCAGGTCATACGCGCGTACCGCCATAGACGCCGGATGCAGAAAACGTTGCTGGTGATTCGCCAACCGGCACAAATTTCGACGGAAACTGCCGAGGCAGCCTAATGAAGTTTAACGAAAAATGCGGGCGCTGTGAAAGGAATTCGGCGCTCTGCCTGGGAGGAAGCTATGAGTTATCAGTGCGATATTCTCATTGTCGATGATGAACCGATCGTGGGCGACCGCCTGAAGGCGTTCATTAAAAAAGACGGCCATCGCGTGGAAACCTTTGTCGATCCGTCGGCAGCATTGAAGCGTTTGGAGGAAAAGGATTTCGATATTGTGATCAGCGACATTCGCATGGGCGAGGTCGACGGCATCCAGGTAATGCAACACGTGTTTCAGTCATCTAGGCGCACGAAGGTTATCATGATTACTGGCTACGCCACGCTGGAGCTGGCTCGGGAGTCACTGACGAAGGGCGCTTTCGATTTCATTGCCAAGCCGTTCAAGCTGAAGGAAATAAGGCGGACGATTGAAAAGGCAATGGAGTCGCTTGAAAAAAGCAGCCCGCGTATAAGCAGAGAAGCTGTGGTGGGATAATATTAAAGACAACCCATCCAGACATTAAACCAGAAGAATAATTTATGCCTTCAGCCGCTGGCGGCTGAAGGCTATGGAGGGCTACGTTATGGCTATCTACAGAAGCCCAATGGAAAAAATATTGGAGCAACAAGAGGAAAACACCGTCGTTACCAGCACCAAGGAGCCGATGAAGACCTTTTTCCGTAAGCTGGCCTACACCTATGCCTGTTGGAAAGAGAAAATGAATAGATGGCTCGGTACATCAGGATGATTGCACGAAGCCATAATTCCATATTAAGCCCCACGGCAGCGATAAGCCGCTTTTTCTTTAACGGTCTCCTCGCAACGATCGAGGCATCTCGTGAAATATTTTTCTTTTGGACAGTTGCGCTACCGTTTGATTGCTTTGGTCCTCACGGCCGTCATCCCCCTGGCAGGCCTCCTGTTTTTCACTGCCTCCGAGCAGAAACGGCGGAGCGTGACGGCAATTGAGCGCAATGTTCTCGAGATGGCTGAGTTCGCTGCGCGTGAGGAAGAACAGATGATCGACGGTAGCCGGCAGATGCTGGTCGGTCTTTCCTTAACCATAAGCCGCTGCTGGTCTGCTCCATCCGAATGCAGGGCTTATCTGGTCGAGCTCTTTAAACACTACCGGCGCTATAAGAATTTGGGAGTGGTTAACTTAGACGGAAAGCTTTTATACAGCGCTGCACCTTTCGATGACGATTTTGATGCAGGCGGGCAGTCATGGTTCAATCAAACAGCCAACCGGCGGGAGTTCTCTGTCGGCGACAATAGAAATAGAGGTCGCACCACAAAACCAACGGTGACGCTCGCTTACCCCGTAGTTGACGCTGCTGATCAATTAATCGGAGTGGCATTTGCCATTTTAGACATCAAATGGCTCAACCACTTCAACCGAAATATGGAAAAGAATTTGCCCAATGGGGCTGTCGTCGTTCAGGTGGACGAACATGGTGACATTTTGACACATCCCCCTGCTTCGGAAGTCTGGGGGGGCTGGCCAGCTATCCGAAACGCCCTTCTCGAGGCTTTCCATTCCGGCTCGAAAGGCCTGACCACCCTGCCGGAGGCGGATGGCCAGCTATGGTTTTACGCCATTTCCGATTTGCACAGCACATTGCGAAACCAAAAGATCCATCTTCTGATGGGCGTTCCGCAGGGTTCTGTCTTTGCGGAAGCTAATCGCCAATTGTTTCATAATCTCTCGTTGCTGGGAGGGGTAACGGTTTTAATCCTTCTAACGGCTTGGTTCGGGAGCAATCTGCTTGTGCTACGTCAGGTGAAGTCCATGCTGTCCGCGACTCGAAAACTGACTGCCGGGGACTTAAGCGTTCGCACAGGAACCCGCAGGCGAACCGGGGAACTATATGAACTGGCCGGAGCCTTTGACGACATGGCCGCGGCATTGGAAGATCGCGAAGCACAACGTCAGTACGCGGAGCAGGCGTTGATGGACTCCCGGGAAGAGCTGCGCAGCCTCGCTCTGCACCTGGAATCCGTACGCGAGGAGGAAAGAACTCGACTGGCCCGCGAAATACACGATGAGCTGGGCCAGGCATTGACTGCCTTGAAGATGGACATTGCGTGGTTGAATCGCAAGCTCAGTCCGAATGAAAAGCCTATCCATGAAAAAACACTCTCCATGGCGGAGCTCATCGATGCGACCATTCACACCGTCCAACGGTTGTCCGGCGAGTTGCGGCCAGGACTCCTCGACGACCTCGGTCTTGGCGCCGCGATAGAGTGGCAATCCGAAGAATTTCAGAAACGGACCGGGGTACCTTGTGTCGTCCGTGCGGACCTCCGAGGCACATTGCTGAGTCGAGAGCATGCCACGGCGCTATTCCGTTTGTTTCAAGAGGCCGTTACCAATGTCATCCGCCATGCCGAGGCCTCTATGGTGGAAGTGCGCCTGCAGGCGGAAGGAGCACAATTGGTACTAGAAGTGAAGGATAACGGCAAAGGTATCACCGTGAGGGAACTCGAAAATCCCAAGGCGTTCGGTCTGATCGGTATGCGGGAACGGGTGCTCGCATTAAAGGGAAAACTCGTTATCAGTGGGCAGCCCGGCTGTGGGACCACCGTAGCTGTTACCATTCCACTCGATAAGAAGGGATAACGCAAAATGATCAAGACCGTAATAGCAGACGATCATCCAATAGTCCGGGCCGGATTGAAACAGATATTGGTTGACGCTTCCGATATCGAGGTTTCGGCCGAGGCCGGTGATGGCCATGAGCTGTTGAAACTAATTCGAAGGGAAAAGGTCGATGTCGTGCTTTTGGACATTACGATGCCTGGCTTTATGGGCCTTGACGCCTTGAAACAGATCAAAGTCGAGAAGCCGGACCTTCCTATCCTGGTTTTGAGCATGCACCCGGAAGACCAGTATGGGATACGAGTTCTGAGGGCCGGTGCAGCGGGCTACCTCATGAAATCGACCGCTCCGGATCAACTGGTTGGTGCCATTCGGAAGGTCCATCGCGGCGGCCGGTATGTGAGCCCATCACTTGCGGAAAAGATGGCCTTTGGACTTCAGGCGGGCGGGGCCGAATGGCCGCATGAGGCTCTCTCCGACCGTGAATACCAGGTGTTGTGCATGATCGCGTCGGGGAAAACAGTAAAGGAGATTGCTTCAGAGCTGTCTCTTAGCGAAAAAACCATCAGCACGTATCGTAGCCGCATCCTGGAAAAAATGAACATGAAAAGCAATGCAGAGTTGATCCACTATGGTATCAAACACGCCTTGGTCGATTAAGCCGCAGTTTCCGAATGCAACCACGGCGCGGCCCTCTTGAGCAGCGAGCACGTCGGCTTAAATCTGTGGATCAGGTTTCAAACTCCAAAGTGCAAATAGCCCCTTAGGATCATTCCTCTGCCTGGAAAGGAATCCCAGTTGATGTGGCAGACAAAACTTTCACTCTGGAGACGTTTCACCGCCATAGCCCAACCCTATTTCTACCCCAGAATCCGGCACGGTGCATGTTGGAGAGTGCAGGCCAACCAGGGTCCTAAATGAAAATATGCCGACTCTTTCAAGTTGATTGGCTTGCTAATTTTGCACTCAGAGGGGGACAGAATTGATGAACGTGCCAGGATTTGAGCACTATTTGGGATTGATCGCATTAGGGATAGGCGTCGGAGCCTATGGCACGCTGATCGGTGCTGGGGGTGGATTTGTATTAATGCCGTTGCTTCTATTGGTATATCCGAACCAGAGCGCGGACCTGCTGACGAGCATATCGCTGGCAGTGGTTTTTTTCAACGCACTGTCCGGTTCGGAGGCGTATGCACTGATGAGGCGCATCGACTATCGATCCGGAATAATGTTCGCATCGGCGACCATACCAGGCGCTGTTCTGGGCGCCCTTAATACGTCCTATATTCCGCGCCGACAATTTGATCTCATTTTCGGAGTATTGCTGGTTGCAGCCGCTATTTTCCTTAGCAGCCGACCTCGTCAGCGAGTCACCAGTTGTAACGCATCGCGCTTCAGTCGGTACTGTATGGCTCGTCACTTGGTCGACAGCCACGGAACGGAGTACCAGTATTCTTTTAATTATCTCCTCGGGATGGCGATCAGCGTTGTGGTCGGTTACGTCTCGAGTTTTTTGGGAATCGGCGGGGGTATCATTCACGTCCCGGCACTCAGCTATTTTCTTGGTTTTCCAGTCCATATTGCCACAGCAACCTCGCATTTCGTTTTAGCTATCATGGCGTTGGCCGGAACGGTTGTTCACATTGCTACTGGAACCTTCGCCCACGGCGTACACCGAACGATTGCCTTGGCGATTGGGGTATTGCTGGGTGCTCAAATCGGCGCACGGTTGTCTGAGAAAATTCAGGGGAGGTGGATTATCCGAGGGCTGGCGATAGCCTTGGGTGTCGTCGGGCTGAGAATTTTGGCGGTTGCTTGGTAGGCCCGTCCTCTGGAATGAATGCGACGCTGTTAGACAATCGAGCCGAAAGGAGCTCCGGCAAAGGTAGGTTTCAATGAACAGAAATTGCACGGAAGAGGAAGACGCATTGGTTGTCGAAGAAATTCAATCCCTTCACCAGGAGAAGAGAACGGCCCTGAAGGCGATTAGAATGGGGGTAGCTGTCATCTTGGCACAGATATCTGCGATTGGATTTTTGGCCACGGCCTTTAGAAACCATGCCTTTTTTCAGGCAATGCCTTATAAGGGGGCACTTGCGGTCCTTGCCGTGTTTTTGCTGGGTATCTCCATCTATCTTGTTGTTTATCCTCTCATTCGCATCCGTCGCCTAAATCGGAAAATTTTGAAGCTAACGCAAAAACGTATTAAAATTATTGATCTTCCAAACTAGCGAATGTTGGCGCGGTGGGGCCACGTGGCGGAAAAAAGAAACGTTTTTGGAAGGAGAAACAAATGTCGCTGCAGCCGCAGTTTACTGAGATCGGATTGGCCCTGGTTTCTCTCGGACTTCTCTTTATCTATCACTTTCAGCTCTATCGCCAGGTGCGCAATGACCCTCTGACAACCGCAATCGGTTTGACCAATCATGCCAGACGAGCCTGGGTGCAAAGCATCGTTGATAACAAGAGAGATATCCTGGCCGTTCAGACATTTCGCAACTGGGTGATGGCATCAACCTTTCTGGCATCAACCGCTATCCTGATCAGCTTGGGACTCGTAGCATCTGCATTTCGCACGGAAATCACCTCCAGCGCAACCCAGGCGTTGAATGTCTTCGGTCATCCCAGCGAAACCCTGTGGGTCATCAAGTTGTTCGTCCTATCGGCGCTTTTCTTTTATGCGTTTTTCAATTTCACCCTATCCATCCGATATTACAACCACGCAAGCCTTCTGATAAACGTGCCTCAAAGCCTCGAGCCGTCGAGCAGTGTCGATGCGGTTGCCTTGATTTTGAACCACGGCGCATTGCATTACACGCTGGGAATGCGGGGATTTTATCTTGCGATTCCTTTGGGCTTATGGCTCTTCGGACCTTTCTGGATGCTTAGCGGGTCGGTATTGGTGGTAGTTGTCCTATATAGGCTGGACCGGGAGGTCTGACCTGACTGTTGCCCGAAACGATTCCATGGGTCCGACGCCTTGGCGTCGTCAACCTTCTCACCAGGTTCTTAAAAATCCGGAGCAAGTCTCACCCATTTGCAGGAAAATTTGGTACGGATGGATGAGTTGCTCGCTGACAAGACAATTGAATGCACATCGATAGAAGTTCATACAGGCGAGGGCGGGACCCGGGAAAAGCCTTTGAGCCTTCCCAATGGTTATAGAGAATCGCTGGTTAAGTGTTTGATGCCGGTGAGATCGCTACCCCTTTTCGCGTCTTTTACTTCCCGACGCCATCTTACCTCTGGAATAGACAGTATCCGGGCGAAACGTGTTGCCTCTTTGCAATCGGCGGCCCCATTCAGCCCTGGATTCGAACGCACAAATTCATGCCCGACTTCAGCAGGCTATCTGTCTTCAAGCACAAATCGCCCCCGCTCAGATCTATGCTGGATGCCGCCTGGTAGGGGATATTAGTCGAACCAAAAGGGGAAAATTTGACCGGCCCGCACACATCGAATCGTCGTTCCTGTCTTCTGTCGGCATTGTATTCAGGTGCATGCAGGTCATGCTTCATCGGAGAGCTCCTTTTGCGCCGCGCGAATAGCCTCAGGCAAAGGGCGTCACAATTTTCGCCTCTTCCGTAATGCAAAATCGATGTCAAGACTACTGGCAAAAAAAGCAATAATCGAATTCATTTTTGCCTCGACTTGATGTTGCTCCTCTATCGGCAACGATTTCAACAGTTCGGGTCTTTTGATAAATTCATCCACAAACTCTTCAAGCTCGGGGGTTATTCCGGCGATTTGGTAGAATTCCACCTTTGTCTTCGGCTGCGTTGTCATATTACGCCAAACTTTGTCGTAAGCGGCCATGCGAAGCCCCCCTTGGAATTTAGTTTCAGATTTAGATCATTCTTGAGAAATTGGCTGATGCCGCTAAAGGCTAGACAAAAAATCCAGGTAGGCACATACTGTCAATGCTGTATAATCGGCGGCCGAAGCATTTATTTCTGCAAGTCGCCGGGCATCAGCCAACCAGTTGATTGAGCAAAACAGCCCTACGCCTTCCAGAAAAACTCGACGGTTTTTGCGCCGGCCGCCATCTTCAGATGTCTCATTTCAGAATGATCGTGAAAGCTGACGATGATGCGGTAATCCCCTTGGGGAAGCTTTGCCAAAAACCAGGGGCCGCTGGAGGTGGTCTGGATGAGCGCTTTGCCGCTGTGGTCTTCAATTTTTATCTTGACGCCGGAGACATAATTTTTCGGTGCTTGGGCAAACACCAATTTGAGGTTGTAGTCCTTCGCCATGGCATCCATTTTCGCCCGCTCATCCTTGCCGACTCCGCCGGATACGTGCATCACGCCGTTGCTTTTGCCTTCGGTGATGAAGGCCGAGGTAGCGGCCTTAGAAGCCAGCGGGCTCAGCATCAGCATCAGACATCCAAATAGCAGGGCAACTTTCGTTTTCATATTTTCCTCCTTCGGGTGGGGCTTCAATAGGCCTCACATGGTTGCACCCGATCCCGCCGTAGGCAGAAGGACTGCTTCACGCGGGATGGTTCCTGTTTGACGAACATGATCGTGCAGGGAAGCTTTCGGTGGATCTCTTCATTTAGCTGATCGAACAACATCTGTTCCAAATGACCTTCTTCATGGGCGGTCATGATTAGAAGATCGATGTGATTATCTTTAACGGAACGTAGAATCTCCTTGTCGGGACGCCCCTCGGCAATGTTGACTTCAATGGTCAGCCCCTTAGCCTGCACGGCTGCAATCACCCCATCCAGCTCCTTCTTCGCCCGGGTGCGAATGTCCTGATACTCATTGCGAATGCTCTTCAAAGAGGGCAAGGGAAGTTGCCAGTGATTCAGGCCGAAAGGGTCGTGTATCAGGCGCAGGACGTGCAGTCTTGCCTGGCTGCAACCGGCCATCGAAATTCCATAATGAAGTGCCTTGCGGTAGTCCTCGGTTGAATTGGTAACAACCAGAATATTCTTGATATCTTTCATGGCATGTGTCCTTATATTGGTCCTAATTCAACATCATCTGCATATAACCCGACTGGCCGCTGCGGTGGTCCATGGCCAGGACCACCAACGGCTGTTTGGCAGGCAACGAACTCAACAGTTCGGCAAACCCGTCCACTCCCTTGATCGTCTGGCCGTTGACCTGCAGGATGAAATCTTTTGGTTCTAGACCCACCTGCCCAAATATTCCCTTAGGGCTGACCGTGGCCAAGGCGACGCCCTCGCCGGGATCGATGCTGTATTTTTCATCTTCTTTCGGCGTGATCGGCCTGACGGTTACCCCCAGGCGGTCGTCCACCGAAGCCACAAGCGTCCTCACGGCATCCTCCATGCTGCCGATCTTGACAACAAGTTCCTGCCTTCTTTTGTCCCGCCAGATGATCATTTTGGCTTGCTGACCGGCAGGGGTGTCTGCGACCGCGTTGCGCAGAGCGGAGGAGTCAGCAACCGGCTTATCCTGATAAGAAAGCACCACATCACCGCGCTTCAAGCCCGCTTCGGCCGCTGGACTTCCCTTGACGATATCGGCCACCAAGGCGCCATTGTTAGAAGGCAGCCCTATAGACTTGGTAGTATCTGGTTTCAGGTCGCTGATGTTCACTCCAAGCCAGCCGCGCTCGACTTTGCCATGAGCGATCAGGGTGTCGGCAATCTTCACAGCCATGTTGCTGGGGATGGCAAAGCCGATACCCTCCGAGCCCCCCGAATCCGTGGCGATGGCGGCGTTGATGCCGATCACTTCACCTTCCAGATTCAGCAGCGGCCCGCCGCTGTTGCCGGGGTTTATCGGCGCGTCGGTCTGCAGGAAGTCCTGGTAGCTGCTGGGGTCCGAAATCCCCGTGCGGTGCTTGGCGCTGATGATGCCCTGAGTGACGGTTTGGTCCAGACCGCGTGGAGCCCCGATGGCCACCACCCACTCACCGACCCCCACCTTGTCCGAATCCCCAAAAGTCAGATGGGACAGCCGGTCGCTCTCCTGGATTTTGATGACCGCCAGGTCCGTTTTAGGGTCTGTGCCGACTACCTTGGCCGAATAATGTCTGCCGTCAGCCAGCGTTACCTGGATCTCGCTGGCACCGCCTGCGACATGGTTGTTGGTCAGGATATGGCCCTGGGCGTCCATCAGGATGCCGCTGCCGATGCCTTTCATCTCTTGTTTGAATTTCCGGGGCATGTGCGGTCCGTTAAAAAAGAAATGAAAGAAGGGGTCGTTCTCAAAGGGCAGCATGGAGTTGTTGACTTCGCTGCGTTGGGTCACTTCGATGTGAACCACGGCGGGTATAGCGGTCTGGGCCACCTTAGCGATGGCTGTGCTCAAATTATAAGCCGCCGGTTGGGGGGGCGGCAGCGCCTGCGTTAGGGCAGGAAGAACAGCAGTGGTCTGCGCGAGAGATTGTTCCTTGCAGCCGGATATAACCAGGCTGACCAGCATCAGGGTCAATGCAACCGACACATAGCGTCTTTTCAATAAGAGTTGATTCATCTTAACCTCCCTACTGTTTGGCAGAGTAAAGATCGGCGCAAGCGATCCCTGCCAAAATCACGTTGATTTTTTCGAACTCGGTCGACTTGTTTAAAAAGTAGTCCGCCCCGGCCTCTGCGCATTCGCGACGATACTGTCCGAACGGGTAGTTGGTTAGCATGATGACTACCGGTGCACGAAGGTCCTGTTTGATCTCTCTCAGAATCTGGATGCCGCTCATCCCGGGCATCCGGATATCCAGGATCACCGAATCCGGGCGCAGTCGGCGAATGGCCTTGACCGCTTCCAATGGCTCCCCGGTTGCGCCGGCAAGGGTGGTTCCTTCCAGTTCCGAGATCATGCCGATGAGACGCTCGCGAACCGCCTGCGAATCATCGACGATATAGACTGTCCTCATGATCTGCATTCCTTGATTGGGTTGTGCACAGGGATGCTGAAATGCCGGCTCAAGCCATGCCCGTTCATCATTCCTGGTCCCCAGTTCGGGAACCTGTTCCATGGATGGCAATAAGGGTTTAGCGCATTAAGCATAAATACCCCCGCTAATGTAATTTAGGCCCAAGGCGGAGCTCTCGGTGTTCAACATGGACGCTGGCAGCTCAATAAACGGACCGAATCTTTCCGGTGGCCTTGTTCAAAGGAAATGGGTCGGCCAGCCAATTGTCCTCCGCAACGATGCCCAATTCGTGGCGGGTGCGCTTGTAGGTTTCCTAACCTAATTTGAAAAATGAGATTCCGTTCAGATCAGCTCCGAAGGCAAGTAGCGCGCCTGCGATAAAGAGCGGCACGACTGCCCTGCAATTTATTACTTCGGCAATTAAATATGCCAAGATCTGTCATTCCGGCGAAAGCCGGAATCCAGAGCGGGAGTGGATGCCGGATCAAGTCCGGCATGACGGTATTTGCGTATTTCGCTGCCGGTCTAGTAACTTTATAGATGGCGCGCTACCCTACCCTGAGTCAGAGATTAACCTCATAGTGTCTTCTAGTTTAGAAGCCAGTTGGGGTGGAGCGTAATTGAAACCGTCTTGGTTTGCTCGTTTACAACCTCGCCGGCCATATAACTAGAATACCAAGCTCCTATTTTCCTGTTTTGTGAATCTAGAATGTAGGCCCCATATGCGCACGAGCCCTCGACCGGGGACTCCTCCACACGGCTAACGAGAGCGGAAAGTCTGAGCGAGTCCATGTTTACCGGTCTCCAGTCAGGGCCAATGACCCGATAGCCTTTCTCCAGTCCGACGATGGCATAGGGGGCGCCGCCATCCATCAAAGCGTAGTAGTGGTATTCAGAGTTGAAATGTTTCGTTTCGAAATCTTGACTCAATGCCTTGCTGATCTGGAAGCCCCCAGCGGATGCGAGGGAAAGCCCCGGCAAAATCAATCCGGCGAGCAGAAAGACGGAGACAACAATTACTGCCTTCACTGATCGACTCTTGATAGCAATCATAACCGATACCTCCTTCACGATAGCATTGGATATGAAGCTGTTTTCTCTGGCGTTCGCCAGTGATGCGAATGACCCTAACCCGATTTCCGCCGAGGCGGGGCCGGGTAATAAAGGCCCTGGTTCTCCAAAATACCTATCGGAACACCATTCACATCGATTTCGACCAAACAGTAAACAGAAGGACAAACGCCTGCAATCGGGTTTCGTCTGAAATTCAAGTAGGGCCCCCCGCATTTTTACTGTCCGCATTTGTCTGACACTTAAAAACCTATCGGAGCCTTAGCGTTCGCCCCCCTGCAGTTCAGCACGATACGCATCAGAGCCGTAGTTTCCGTGCCCTAAATCCAATCTTCTTGGTCATTGGGAAAATTTTCGATGAGCCGACCTAGTGCAATTTCTCAGACGGACGAGCAGATATTGAGGGTCTCATAATTGTCTTTACGTCATCATTCCGGCATGCCCCGGATTACCAATTTCCGGGACAGGCTTTTAGCCGGAATCCAGTGAATTCAACCCGTTCTGGAAGCCGGATCACGTCCGGCATGACGGTACTATTTCGAGACGATTAATAAGCCACTATTGGAAGTAGTTCATGTTCGGAGCGGAGGTCAGCTCGGGGGGGGTGGCGAAGAATGCATCCAGGGTCTCCTGAAGTTCGTTCAAGCCGGCTGAGTTCTGCATCTGGGTGTAAAGGGTGTGGCCGAACCGG
>JAUQXK010000082.1 GCA_030834695.1 Desulfobacterales bacterium | reverse complement strand
GGCGAGGTCGAATACACCGATTCGGTTATCGAATAGCTACATGTGCCGATAGGAGTTAACCCTCCCGAATCCGGACCCGTTTGTATTCATGTACGCGCGCAAGGAGGCGGTGCTCTCGAGCACCAAAACTGTGGGATGCTGTAGCAGCAAACTTAAAATAGCAAATTAAAACTTAAGGTGGCGCTAGTATCGGGCGTTATAGTGCAGAAATGCAATCAAGCGGTTTTTTAAGAAACCATCCAATCATTGGCGAACTCCCCAGGCAGACCGGGAATCAGAATCATGAGAAAAGTACTTTTTTGCATATTAATTGGTTTTCTAGTAATTTCGCCTTCTACCGTAATACTCGCCGAGACTCTCCTCTGCGATGACTTTAGCGGGAATATTGTGAGTTCCAGTAAGTGGCATATTCCAACCTGGGTGTCGCCAACCGATGGGACAGTCGTTGGACTTACTCAGTTCAGGTTTACCCAAAATTCTTCGCTTCCGGCAGCCGATGACGGCAACGCGATTATCGTGGTTGAATCTTATAATCCAACTGCGTTTTCTTTCTACGGTACGGATTTAAGAAGCAATCAATCGTTCGCTTTGGGCACAGGGATCCACATCACGGTACGCGCTAAAATGAATACGATCACGCCAGGCATCGTCGGAGGTATCTTCTTATATGCTCTCAAACCAGGAAGCACCACCTATCATGATGAAATCGATTTTGAACTTCTCACCAATCTGCCCAATGGGGCACAAACCAACATTTATAGCAACGAAAAACTAGGCACCGGAAATGTACAATTTGTACCCTATACTTCCGGATCGATTACTGACTATCACACATACGAAATCAAGTGGCAACCAACCCAAGTATCCTGGTTTATAGATGGCAATTTAGTTCGGACAGACACCAGTCACGTACCGACTGGACCTATGAATTTTCACCTCAACATCTGGGTGCCTGATCCGGGATGGCCTGCAGCATATGACCCCAATTTAAAACCCGCGACATCGGCAAGTTCCAGCCGGATTTATTCGATGAGCGTCGACTCAGTTCATATACAATCCATTCCACCGCCGCCGGCAGGTGAGTTAGCACACCATCACGAATAACTCGGATAGAGGATGGCCTGCCACCCTGACATCTTTCAAGTAAATTGGGCCATATTCTGTGGGAGCGGCTTTCCAGCCGCGACGATCGAGGCTGAAGGCCTCTCCCACCCAAAAACGTTCTTGCCGATAAAGTGGCGCCGCGCCATGGCTTGCTAAGCAACAACCCCAGCCTGAGCTTTGAGACCGATCCCGGTATTCATTAAGGGTCTCATAATTGTCTTTACGTTGTCATTCCGGCATGCCCCGGATTACCAATTTCCGGGACAGGCTTTTAGCCGGAATCCACTGAATTCAACCCGTTCTGGATGCCCCCGCATCGTGGTACGGGTCAGGCTTATCACGTCCGGCATGACGGTACTATTTCGAGACGATTAATATGTCCCGGCCGGCGAGATCGATTCCGACTCTTGAAAAGAATAGCCCGATTACCCTCCCAAGGTCTTTTTCTTCCCGCCCTTGCCGGAAAAAGTCCCGGCATCGAGTACTTCCCCTATTGAAATAAGGCACCTCCCCCATGGACAACCACCTAAAATTATATGACAAATATCCAAAACCAGAGGCGGGAGAAAGCCGGGTGCCGGTCGTTTTTCCGATCTGTTCAGGAGCCTGGAAATACTGCGGCGAAGTGAAAACGGTTCACGTGGAGGGAAGTGCTGCACTCCAACCCGCTTGGATATGCGGTGAAAGGAATTCCGAAATCATTCTTGAACAGCAGCCGAAAAAAGGGGTCCGCTCTTGGAAAAGCGTGCCACCACGCGGTATCTGATAAACACTTCGGTTGTCTGCCGCTATTTAAATTCCGCGCAGTTTGGTGAGACTGTCGGCGGCATAATGAAAAACTGCTGCGCCAATGGCCTTTATGCTGAACTGGCGGCCTGTTTTAAAACAGGGGGAGTCCTGGTGGTCCGGGCAACTGGCGCGTCATGGGGGTATTCCCGGGAGGAAGGATTTCATTCATTGGCCATAGCGGAAGTCAAGTGGTCGAGGCCGATCACCGTTGCGGGAGAGACCTGCTACGCAACCGGGCTCAAGTACGTGATGATTTAGTTCAAAGCCTCTGCCAGGCATGCTCGGCAAGAATCAATCCGATAACCGGAAGGGGAAAACATCACGAATCTTGATCTTCAGGCTCTATTTGGGTCGTTTTGCCCCAGAAGAAAGGAGGAGGCATCTATCCGTCGATCACCTTGAACCCATGAGGAGGTGAACATGTTCAGGCACATTCTGCTGCCTACGGATGGTTCGCCATTATCCGAGGCCGCGATCCGGAAGGGCATTCAGTTTGCCAAAACCATCAACGCCAGAGTAACGGGCGTTTGCGTGCTGCCCGAGTTGTGCCATTTCGGTTTTGATTCGGACATAGGGGCTGAGTTCAAAAAGGAGGCTGCGGCAGCAATGCAAAGGGAGGTGAACAAAACCCTGCTCGCGGTCGAAAAGGCGGCTGAAGAAGCCGGCGTACTATGTGAGACCGTTCAGGAAAAAAGCGATCAGCCCTATGAAGCCATAATCGAGGCGGCGAAAAAAAGGGAATGCGATCTCATCGTCATGGCCTCTCACGGTCGGAAAGGTATCGGAGGCCTGCTGCTCGGCAGCGAAACCCAAAAGGTGCTGGCCCATTCCACGATTCCGGTATTGGTGTATCGCTGAATGGGAGGCCAAAGGAGGGGACATGTTCAAACACATCCTGCTGCCCACGGATGGGTCGGAATTATCCGAAAAAGCGATTCAAGAAGGCATTCGTTTAGCCCAAAGCCTCGGCGCGAAGGTGACGGGCCTTTGCATTATGCCTGAAAAACATCCTTTTTTCTATGAAACGGAGATACCCGCGGAAGCGCTGGAGCAGATCGCCAAGCAAACCAAGGAAGCGGGAAAAGCTTACCTATCCGTTATTGAAAAAAAGGCCAGAGAGGCGGGGTTGGCGTGCGAAGTCGTTTATGAAGTGACCGATTATGTCTACGAGGCCATCATCCGGGTTGCTGATCGGATGGGCTGCGACCTCATCATGATGGCCTCCCACGGCAGGAGAGGTGTCAAAGCGTTCATTATCGGCAGCGAAACCCAAAAGGTGCTGACCCATTCCAAGATCCCCGTGCTGGTTTTTCGGTGAACGGATTCGGGCCAACAGGAGGTTGCCATGTTCAAGCACATTTTACTGCCGACGGATGGTTCTGTTCTTTCGGAGGGCGCAATTCGAAAAGGGGTCCATCTTGCCAAGAGCATGAAAGCCAAAATCACCGGAATCAGCGTGATGCCGGAGCAGAAATATTATTTGTACCAGACCGATATCATCGTGCAGGTAAAAGAAGAGACCGTCAAGCAACACAGAATGCAGGTCAACCGAAATCTTGCCTTCATCGAAAAAGCCGCAAAAGAGGCGGGTGTCCCTTGCGAGACTTTCTGCGATAGCTGCGATTATCCCTACGAAGCGATTATTCGAGTTGCTGAAAAAAGAGCCTGCGATCTGATCATGATGGCCTCCCACGGGCAGAGAGGCATAAAGGGTCTGCTGCTCGGCAGCGAAACGCAAAAAGTGCTGACCCATTCCAAGATCCCGGTGCTGGTGGTGCGGTGAAAGGAGGCATCCAATGTATGCATCGATCCTCGTGGCCTTGGATGGATCTGATCAAAGCATGTTTGCCCTAAACCATGCCCGTGCGATCGCGCAATGCTTTGGATCCAAGCTTATTCTGGTACACGCCTTCCCCCACACGTCCGACCTGAGAGACTCTATCGAATACAATAATCTCGTTGCGTTGCGGATTAAACGGGGGGAAGAGATAATCGAGACGGCGCGGAAACAGCTCGGGCGAACTTCAATTAAAGTGGATGAGGATCTGCTCGAAGGCCCGGCTTCAGAGGCTATTCTTTCAGTGGCGGCCACACGCAAATGCGATTTGATCGTTATGGGCTCCCGAGGTATGGGATCGGTAAAGGGAATGGTATTCGGCAGCGTCAGCACCAAGGTTTCCCATTACGCCGCCTGCCCGGTGATGGTGGTTCGCTAGCCGCCGAATCGACCGAATTATGCTTTCAGCTTCTTCCCGTCGCTCCAGGCCTTGCCCACCATCTCGCCCACGCGCCAGTAGCGGTTGTCCGGCATGGTCAGGGCGAAGGGGTCGATTTTCCGGATGTCCGGCTTGCCGTCCGTCAGAAAGCGTTCTTCCGTGTAAACCTCGACGACGTCGCCGATGTAGAGCGTGTCGCCCGGCAGCTTGACCGCCTGGCTCAAGCGGCAGGCCATACATACAGGGCACTCCCGGATCAGCGGGGCCCCGGGCAGGCTTCCGTAAAAGACATCGAACAACTTGGATTTATCGACCTTCCGTCCGGAAACGATCCCGCAGTAGTCGGTTTTTCCCAGAAGCGAAACATCCGGCACATTAATGCTGAAGGCGCCGTTGGCGTCGATGCCCAGGTTGGTGTGGTGGGGCCCCAGGGCGACCATCATCATCGCCGGCTTGAAGTTGACGCGGGACACCCAAGCCGCCGCCATGAAGTTCGCTTTGCCGTCCACCACCGCGCCGACGATCGTCATCGGCATGGGATACAGGAACGCATCATTGGGCTCGATCTTGATCTTTTCCATGCCACCCTCCTGCTGACCCGATTTGACGGTTTTTTTCATCGCCGCGGCTGCTGGAGCCGCCCCTTCAAATCTCCAGCACCATTCCGACTTCGTCGCACTTGAAATACTTCGGGCAGCGGCTGCACTCGCCCCAAACCTTGGGCGGCAGCTCGTCGCGCAGCTTGCGTGTGAAGCCGAGCCGGGCGAAAAAATCCTCGGACAGTGTGAACGTGAAGAGCCGCTTGATCCCGAGCTGGCCGGCCTCCTGCTTGAGGAATTCCACCAGGCGCCTGCCGAGTCCCCGTTTCTGATAATCCGGGTGAATGGCCATGGAGCGGATCTCGGCCATATCGTCCCACAGCACGTGCAGGCTGCCGCAGGCGACGATTTGGCCGCCGGCCGCCTCGTCGACGATGACCGCATAGTCGCGGATGTTTTCAAAAAGGTATTGGGGGCCGCGCGGCAGCATCAGGTTCTGCGAGGCAAAGCCGTTAACCAGCTCGAGCAGGGCCTCCACATCGGATATGCGCGCCTTGCGGATCGGCAGGTAAGCCTCTTCCAGCCCGTTGAGCACATCCGGGTAGGCGACCTTCGGTCGTTTGTCTTCCGCAACTTCCTCCGGCGGCGGGTCGATAAAGTCGTTTGCCATGGCGAAACCTCCCTAAGAGGCACAGGACGTGGCGCATAGGGTTAATCATAAACGGCAAAGGCATTTTTCTTTATTCTATGCTCTGTGCCCTATGCGCCCTGCCCCGGGTGGTAGTACTCCTGCAGGCATTTGTATTCCTGCGGTGCCTTGTGGTTGGCCCGCAGGCCGCGCACGATGGCCTCCGCCGCCGAGAGGGTCGTGATGAACGGCACGCGGTACTTGATGGCGGTCCAGCCGATGGCGTACTCGTCCTGCCGTGCCCGATGGCCGAGCGGCGTGTTGATGATCAGGCTGATGGTCCCGTTCTTGATGTCGTCCACCACGTTCGGCCGACCCTCGCTGACCTTCAGCACCGGCTTGACCGGAATGCCCCGGCCGCCGATGAACTCCGCGGTCCCGTGGGTTGCGACCAGCTCGTAGCCGAGCTTGTGAAGGTTCTCGGCGATGGGCAGGATGCGCGCCTTGTCATTGTCGTTCACGCTCAGAAACACTTTGCCGGTTTTGGGCACCGAGACGCCGGTGGCCTCGAAGGCCTTCATGACGGCGTTGCCGAAAGCCTGCGAGATGCCCATTACCTCGCCCGTCGAACGCATCTCCGGCCGCAGGAAGACATCGGCCTTGTCGAAGCGGTCAAAGGGGAAGACCGACTCTTTGACCGCCACATAGGGCAGGTCCGTGACGAAGTGCGTCCCCAGCTCGTCCAGCTTCTTGCCGGACATGACCTGGACGGCCAATTTCGCCACCGGGATGCCGGTGGCCTTGCTGACGAAGGGCACCGTGCGCGAGGCGCGCGGGTTCACTTCCAGGATGTAGAGCGTGTCGTAGAGGATCGCGAACTGGATGTTGATGATGCCCTTGACCTTGAGATGCCCGGCGACGGTCCGGGTGGTGTCGAAGATGTCGTCGCGCTGCTCGCGGCTGAGGAGATAGGGCGGCAGCACCGCCATGCTGTCTCCGGAGTGCACCCCCGCTTCTTCGATGTGCTGCATGAGCCCGCAGATCTCGGTGCGCTCGCCGTCGGAGATGGCGTCCACGTCGAATTCGTAGGCGTCCTCCAGGAAGCGGTCGAGCAGCACGGGGTGCTCCTCGGAGGCTTTGACGGCCCGGTGCATGTAGTTTTCGAGCGAGCCCATGTCGTAGACGATCTCCATGGCCCGGCCGCCGAGCACGTAAGAAGGCCGCACCATGAGCGGAAAGCCGATCTTCTTGGCGACCTCCAGGGCCTCCTCCACCGAAGTGGCCGTGGCGTACTGCGGGTGCGCGATGTCGAGCGAATCGAGCAACGCGCCGAACCGGTCGCGGTCCTCGGCGAGGTCGATCGAGTCCGGCGAAGTCCCCCAGATCGAAACCCCGGCCTTCTCCAGGGGCAGTGCCAGCTTGAGCGGCGTCTGGCCCCCGAACTGCATGATGACCCCTTCGGGCTTCTCCAGCTCGATCACGTTGAGCACATCCTCATAAGTCAGGGGCTCGAAATAAAGCTTGTCGGCCACGTCGTAGTCGGTGCTGACGGTCTCCGGGTTGCAGTTGATCATGATGGCCTCGATGCCGAGCTGCCGCAGGGCCATAATCCCGTGCACGCAGCAGTAGTCGAACTCGATGCCCTGTCCGATGCGGTTGGGACCGCCGCCCAGGATGATCACCTTCCTCCGGGCGGACGGCACCGATTCGTTCTGCGGGTCGTAGGTCGAGTAGTAATAAGGTGTGAAGGACTCGAACTCCGCCGCGCAGGTGTCCACGATCTTGTAGGACGGCATGACGCCGGCCGCCTTGCGGATGCTGCGGATCTCCTTTTCGCTTTTGCCGGTCAGAAGCCCGATGTGCTTGTCGGAGAACCCCATGCGCTTGGCCTTCCGCAGGGTTTCCGCCCGCAGGGTGCTGCGCTCGGCGTACTCGCGCGTGAGAACTTCTTCGAACTCCACCAGCTGCCGCAGGTTTTCGAGGAACCAGATGTCGATCCCGGTCAGCCGGCACAGCTCCTCGGGCGTCATCCCCAGGTTGAGGGCGTGCCAGATCTTGAGAATCCGCTCCGGGGTGCCCGAGCGCAGGTCGTCCATGAGGGCCGGCCGGGTGATCTTGCCGATGGCGGCGTTGTCCCGCGCATGGAAGCCGGACCAGCCGTTCTCCAGCGATCGCAGGGTCTTGTTGAGCGCTTCCTTGAAGGTACGGCCGATGCCCATGGCCTCGCCCACGGATTTCATCTGCGAGGTCAGGCGGTGGTCGTTGCCCGGGAACTTCTCGAAATCCCAGCGCGGCACCTTGACCACCACGTAGTCGATGGCCGGCTCGAAAGAGGCCGGGGTCTTGCGGGTGATGTCGTTGGGAATCTCGTCTAGATGGTAGCCCACGGCGAGCTTGGCCGCGATCTTGGCGATCGGAAAGCCGGTGGCCTTGGAGGCCAGCGCCGAGCTGCGCGACACGCGCGGGTTCATCTCGATCACCACCATCTCGCCCGTCTCGCGGTTGAGCGCGAACTGGATGTTCGCCCCGCCGGTCTCGACCCCGATGCGCGCCACGATCTTCTTGGCGGCGTCGCGCATGGCCTGGTATTCCACGTCGGTCAGGGTCTGGGCGGGTGCGACCGTGATGCTGTCTCCGGTGTGGATGCCCATGGGGTCGAAGTTCTCGATCGAGCAGACGATCACGAAGTTGTCCGCCTTGTCGCGCATGACCTCCAGCTCGTACTCCTTCCAGCCGAGCACCGACTGCTCGATCAGCACCTCGTGCACCGGGCTGGCGGAAAGGCCCCAGCGGGCGGCCGCCGGAAATTCCTCGCGGTTGTAGACCACGCTGCCGCCGATTCCGCCCAGGGTGTACGATGGCCGGATGATGAGCGGAAAGCCGATCTTCTCGGAGATCGCGATGGCGGCCTCCACGCTGCGCACGATGCCGCCGTCCGGCACCTTGAGGCCGATTTCGCCCATGGCGTTGCGGAAAAGCTCGCGGTCCTCGGCCAGCTGGATGGTCTCCAGCTTGGCGCCGATCAGCTCGACCCCGTACTCCTCCAGAACCCCGCTCTTGGCAAGCTCCACGGCCAGGTTCAGGCTGGTCTGCCCGCCCAGAGTCGGCAGCAGGGCGTCGGGCCGCTCCTTTTCGATGATCTTGGCGATGGCTTCAGCCCGCAGCGGCTCGATGTACGTCCGGTCCGAGAACTCCGGGTCCGTCATGATGGTCGCCGGGTTGCTGTTCACCAGGATGACGATGAAGCCCTCCTCCCGGAGGGCCTTGCAGGCCTGGGTGCCCGAGTAGTCGAATTCGCAGGCCTGACCGATCACGATCGGCCCGGAGCCGATCACCAGGATGCGTTTGATGTCTTTGCGTTTAGGCATTGAACTCTTTCATTTCCTTGATGAAGTGGTCGAAGAGATACTGGCTGTCGTGCGGTCCGGGGGCCGATTCGGGGTGATACTGAACCGAAAAAGCGGAAAGCCGCTTGTGCCGGAAGCCCTCCAGAGTGTGGTCGTTCAGATTGATGTGGGTGATCTCGACCAGGTCCTTGGGGAGGCTCTCGATGTCGACGATGAAGCCGTGGTTCTGCGAGGTGATCTCGATCGCGCCGGTGAGCAGGTGCTTGACCGGGTGGTTGGCGCCGTGGTGGCCGAACTTGAGCTTGGTCGTCCGGCCGCCCAGTGCCAGGCCCAGGATCTGGTGGCCTAAACAGATGCCGAAAATCGGCTTCTTGCCGAGAAGATGGCGGACGGACGCGACCGCATAGTCCACCGGCTCGGGGTCGCCCGGGCCGTTCGACAGGAAGATCCCGTCCGGCTTCCAGTCCAGAATCTTTTCAGGCGGGGTCCGCGCCGGGAAGACCTCGAGCTCGCAGCCCGATTGGTAGAGCGACCGCAGGATGGAAAATTTCACTCCGAAGTCATAAACCGCCACCCGATATTTTTTAGCCGGCGCCGGCGCGGTTTCTTCCCCGATCGGCCAGGCGTAAGTCTGGCCGGTGGTCACCTCTTTCACGATGTCGCGGCCGACGAGCTTTTCCCCGCTGCGCAGCTTCTCCACCAGGGCCGGCAACGGCTCATTCGAGGTGGTGACCAAGCCCATCTGCGCCCCGTGGTCCCGCAGGTGCCGGGTGAGGGCGCGGGTGTCGATGTCGCTGATGCCGACCACGCCGTGGAACTTGAGGTAGTCGTCGAGCGAGCGGTTGGCCTGCCAATGGCTCACGATCGGGCTGTACTCGCGGATGATGAAACCTGCTGCATAAATGCGCCGGGACTCGAAATCCTTGGGATTCACCCCGTAGTTGCCGATCTGCGGATACGTCATCGTCACCAGCTGAAAGTGGTAGGAGGGATCCGTCAGGATCTCCTGGTAGCCGCACATGGCGGTGTGAAAGACCACCTCCCCGACGGCCGTCCCGGACTTGCCGAAAGACAGGCCCTCGTAGTGGGTTCCGTCGGATAGGATCAGGCGTGCTTGCATGAGCTCATTACCTCGCTTTGTCGTTTATCAAGCCTTGCAGCCTTATGGCAGCCAATACAGTCGGGGCCTTCCCTCCGTCCCGTCACAGCTGCATTAATCGCGTTTGAAGGAGGCGTAGTCCGGCTTACGGTACCGGCTCTCCCCGCCGCCGTCAATGGCGAGCAGCGCTTCCACCTTGAGCGGCAGGCCGAAGAGCTGGATGAAGCCATGGGCGTCTTTCTGGTTGTAAACGTCTTCCTCGCCGAAGGAAGCGTAGTCTTCGCGGTAGAGGCTGAGCGGGCTCTTGCGGCCGGCCATGATGATGTTGCCCTTGTAGAGCTTCAGGCGCACGGTTCCGGTGACGTTGCGCTGGGTCGTCGCCACGAAGGCGTCCAACGCTTCCCGCAGCTGGCAGAACCACAGACCGTTGTAGACCAGCTCGGCGTACTTGACGGCGATGAAGTCCTTGTAGCGCATGGTGTACTTGTCCAGACAGATGCTCTCCAGGGCTTGGTGCGCCTTGCGAATGATCGTGCCCGCCGGGGTCTCGTAAACGCCGCGGCTCTTCATGCCCACCAGCCGGTTCTCGACGATGTCGGCCCGACCGATGCCATGCTTGCCGCCGACGGTGTTCAGCCGGATAAAAATCTCCACGCCGGAAAGCTTCTCGCCGTTCAGCCCGACAGGGTTGCCTTTTTCGAAATCGATTTCAATGTACTCCCCCGTGTCCGGCGCCTTCTCGGGGCTGACCGAGAGCTGATACATCCTCTCCTCGGGTTCGTTCCAGGGATTTTCCAAAATCCCCCCCTCATGGGAGAGATGGAAGATGTTGCTGTCGCGGCTGTAGATGTCCTTTTCGGTCTGGGAAATCGGAACGTTGTGTTTCTGGGCATAGTGGACGGCATCCTCGCGGCTGCGGATCTCCCACTCGCGCCAGGGGGCGATGACTTTCAGCTTGGGGTTCAGGGCCATCACGGTGAGTTCGAAGCGCACCTGGTCGTTGCCCTTGCCGGTGCAGCCGTGGGAGACCGCATCCGCGCCCTCGGCCTCGGCGACCTCGACCAGCTTCTTGGCGATCAGCGGCCGGGCCATCGAGGTGCCGAGCAGGTAGTCGCGCTCGTAAACCGCGCCCGCCTGCATGGTGGGGAAGACATAATCCTGCAGGAATTCCTCGCGCAGGTCGGCGACGATGAGCTTGCTTGCGCCCGAGGCCACGGCTTTTTTATCCAGGCCGCTCAAGTCCTCGTTCTGGCCCAGGTCGGCCGTGAAACAGATCACCTCGCAGCCGCCGTAGTTGTCCTTGAGCCAGGGCACGATCACCGACGTGTCCAGTCCCCCGCTGTATGACAGCACTACTTTTTTTGCCTTGTCTCTCGCCATCGTTCGATTCTCCCTTGCTGCTATGTAGATTGTTAAACCAACCGACTAACTTTTTCTGCAAAAAAAAACCCCGGCCTCAGCCGGGGTTTTTTGCGTTTCTGGAAGTGGTCGTGTCACGCATCTCCAACGCAGAAAACACCCGGCCCCAGCCGGCGGCTACGGCGACGGTTACGGTTACGGCGGCGGATGTTCTTGCAGGCGATGGTATTCATTTGGCATTCAACCCGGATAACAGATTGGCGCGAATATGACAAAAGGCTGAAATCATGTCAAGCGAAAACTTCTCCGAAAATTTTCAGTTCACAAATCCTCCCGGGTGGAATATGGTTTGGCGCATGACGGCTGCTTCCTCTTCCCAGAAGGACATCCCGGCGGGCATGATCGATCTCGGCATCGGTCAGCCTTCCCCCTGGCTGCTGCCGACCGAAACCATCGCCAGGGCGGCGGCCCACTGCAGCAGCCATCCGGGACGCATGCTTCTATCCTATGGAACCGAGCAGGGCGATCGATCTTTTCGGGCGGCTCTGTCCGGATTCCTTGAGGAAATCTACGCCATGCCGGTCGAACCGGCCGGCCTGCTGGTCACCAACGGCGCCTCCCAGGCCATCGACCTGATATGCACGCTGTTCAGTCAGGCGGGCGACACGATCTTTGTTGAAGAGCCGACCTATTTTCTAGCCCGCAAGATCTTCGCCGACCATCGGCTGAAGCCGATTGCTTTGCCGATGGATGCGGACGGGCTGATCATCGACGCCATGGAAGAGGAACTCGGCCGTTCGCGGCCGGCATTCGTTTACACCATCCCGACTTACCACAATCCGACCAGCGTCTGCCTTTCCGCCGGCCGCCGCGAACAGATGGCGGAGTTGAGCCGGCGCTACGACTTAACGGTGGTGGCCGATGAGGTCTACCACCCGCTCGCCTACACCTCGGTTCCGCCGCCTCCCCTGGCGCGGTACTGCGCTTCGGCGAAGATCATCTCGCTCGGTTCCTTTTCCAAAATCCTGGCCCCGGGGCTCCGCCTGGGCTGGCTGCAGGCCGCGCCCGCGACGATTGGGCATATGGTTCAATGCGGGCTTCTCGACAGCGGCGGAGGCGTGAACCCTTTCACATCGGGCGTGGTGCGCAGCGCGATGGAGCTGGGTTTGCTGAACCAAAATCTCGCCTTGCTGAAGGACACCTATTCCCGCCGGATGCAGGCCATGTGTGCCGCGCTGCGCCGCCGGCTGCCGGAATCGGTGCAATTCGCCGATCCGGCCGGCGGGTTCTTCATCTGGCTGGCGCTTGCCGAGGGCATGGACGCCGGCGGGCTCCTATCCAAGGCCATCGAACGGAACGTGGAATTCATGCCGGGCTTCAAGTTCTCCAGCCGCCAGGGGTTGAAGAACTTCTTGCGCCTCAGCTTCGCTTACTACGATACGCCGGACCTGCTGGAAGGGGTTGAAAGGCTGGCCGCGGTGATCGCCGAAGGATAAGCCGCCTCACCCGATGCGACTTATCCCATTTGGAGGACGATGGCTTTTCGAATTCTCCTGGCGTCGGTCCTTCTTTTTGGGGCGAGCATTCCCGCCGGCGGCGAGGCGGTCATTGCATCGATTCCCGCGGGCGAATGCACCTTGAGCCTGGAGGCGGCCGAAAACTGGCCGACGCTGCGGCTGCGCGCCAGCCACCCGGATTATCGACCCTGCTTCGTTGACAAGGCCGCCATGGTAGAAGCCCTGGCGCAGGCGTTCGCGGGGCCCCATCCCGTCCTTGCCTCCCGTGAATTCACCTCGCTCGCCCTCGGCCGCCTCATCGACTACCCATGGCTCGTCCGGTTCCTGGCGCTGCGGGCGGCGCAGGACCCCCACTGGGACGCCACCGCCGGAAAACCGCGCCGCGTCCACGTCAACCGTTACGTGGCGGATGTCTTATCGTCTCCCGAGGTCGTCCGCGAAATCGAGGCGCCCTTGCGCGAACAAGGCTACCGAATCACCGGCGTGTCGGTGGAGAAAGTGCTGGTCGGCGGTTTCGAAAATGTGCCGCAGGTTGAGGAGCCCCGGCGGAAGGGCAGAATACCCTTCGACGCCCAGGCGTGGTTCCGCTTGGAGCAAAAATAGCAAGCGGAACGGGACCATAAGTCAAAAAAGTTATGATAAGTTGACCTATATTTACCGGTTACCATGTATTCGGCCGCGCCTTTTCACTTGGTCTTCATCTTCCGCAGCCGGATGGACTTCGGGGTCACCTCGACCAACTCGTCGTCGCTGATGTACTCCATGGCCTGCTCGAGGGTAAACTGCCGCGGCGGGATCAGGCGCAGGGCCTCGTCCGTGCCGGAGGCGCGGATGTTGGTGAGCTTCTTCTCTTTGCACATGTTGACCCACAGGTCCTGGGGCCGGGAGTTTTCGCCCACGATCATGCCCGGGTAGACCGGATCGTTGGGGTTCACGAAAATGACGCCGCGCGGCTGCAGGTGGAAGATGGCGTAGGTCACGGCCTTGCCGTCGCGGTCGGAGACCAGCACCCCGTTGGGCCGGCCGCTGATCTCGCCGGCGTAAGGCGTGTGGCCGACGACCAGCGTGTTCAGGATCCCGGTGCCGTGGGTGTCGGTGAGGAACTGGCTGCGGAAACCGATCAGGCCCCGCGAGGGGACTTCGAACTCCAGCCGCACCCGGCCGAAGCCGTTATTGACCATCTTGGTCATCCGGCCGTGGCGCGAGCTCATCATCTCGGTGACGATCCCGATGAACTTCTCCGGGATGTCCACCACGGCCAGTTCCTTGGGTTCCACGGTCTTTCCGTCCACACTGCGGGTGATGACCCTGGGTTTGGAGAGCGACAGCTCGAAACCTTCACGCCGCATCGTCTCCACCAGCACGGCGAGCTGCAGCTCGCCGCGGGCGCTCACCCGGAACGAGTCGCGGTTTTCGGCCTGCTCGACCCGCATGCTCACGTTGTAAAGCAATTCCTTGTCCAGGCGCTCCTTAATATGCCGTGAGGTGAGAAACCGGCCCTCCTTGCCCGCCAGCGGAGAGGTGTTGACGGAGAACACCATGGAGATGGTCGGCTCCTCCACGGTGATGGCCGGCAGCGGCCGCGGATCGGCCGGGTCGCCCAGCGTGTCGCCGATGAAGATGTCCTCCACCCCGGCCACGGCCGCGATGTCGCCGGCGGGGATGGCCGCCTGCTCGACCCGGTTCAGGCCTTCATACGTGTAAACAATACTTAAAGCGGTTTCGCGGCAGGTGCCGTCCGGCTTGAGCAGGGCCACGCCCGGCCCTTTCTTCAACGTGCCGTTGACGACCTTTCCCACCGCGATCCGGCCGACGTAGTCGCTGTGCTGCAGATTGGTGACCAGAAACTGCAGCGGCGCGTTCGGATCGTATGCGGGCGCGGGGATCGCGGCGAGGATCGCCTCGAAGAGCGGTACCAGATCGCGCCCCGTGCCCTCGGGCTCGGTGAGGGCGATGCCCGCCTTGGCGTTCGTGTAAAGCACCGGAAAGTCCAGCTGCTCTTCAGTGGCGTCCAGATCGATGAAAAGATCGTAGACCTCGTCCAGCACCTCCTGGATGCGGCGGTCGGGCCGGTCGATCTTGTTGATCACCACGATCGGCGGCAGCCCGTGCGATAGCGCCTTGCCGAGCACAAAGCGCGTCTGCGGCAGGGGGCCTTCCGTGGCGTCCACCAGCAGCATCACTCCGTCCACCATGTTGAGGGTGCGCTCCACCTCGCCGCCGAAATCCGCGTGGCCGGGCGTGTCGACGATATTGATCTTCGTGCCCTTGTAGACGATGGCCGTGTTCTTGGCCATGATGGTGATGCCCTTTTCGCGCTCGAGATCGAGGCTGTCCATGACGCGCTCGGCGACCTGTTCGTTGACGCGGAAAACCCCGCTTTGCCAGAGCATGGCATCCACCAGCGTCGTCTTGCCGTGGTCGACGTGGGCGATAATGGCTAAATTACGTAGGTCCTGACGCTGCTGCATATTATACCTGCTTTGGCTGAAGGATTCGTTAACGATCGACTATATAGAACAGGGTCATCACGTAAAGGGCTGCCACCCCGATCTGGACCAGCGTCACGGGCACCCCGTAACGCATAAAGCGCATAAACGACACCGGCTTGCCATGCGTCCCGCAGATGCCTGCGCTGACGATGTTGGCCGAGGCGCCGATGAGCGTGGCGTTGCCGCCCAGGGTGCCGGCGAACATCATGGCCACGAAAACCGGGAGATGCGCTGCCGGCCAGGCGGTGAAATCCCCGCCCAGCGCTTCCTCAGGAACCAGTTCGGCGATGACGAAATAGCCCTTGATCAGAATGAGCATGGCGGCGATCAGAGGGATGTTGGCGATGACGCTCGACCCCAGGCTGACGGCTGCGAGCATGGCCAGCGCCACCAGGATGAGGTCGGTCCCGAAATAGTGGTACATGTTCAGGGCAAACCCCTGAACCACGCCGGTCTTCGTCAAGGCTTCCACCAGGCAGAACATGCAGAAAAGAAAGATCAGCGTCTTCCAGTCGAGATCCTTCAGCACCCGGTCGATGGGCTCGATCCGGGCGCTGTGGATGATCAGCAACGCCAGCGACGCACCGATGATCGACACGGCCGGAGGAACGATCTGGACCGGGAGCGCTTCGCCGAGCACGAACATGACGATCATGCCGGCCAGCACACACAGGGAAAACAGGCACATGACCGGCCGTTTGATGGGCTCGGGCGCCAGGTGCTTCGGAAGCGCATGCCGCACCTGCCACACATCCTTGAGGATGACCGGCAGCAGCGGTATCATCACCAGCAAGGCCAGCAGACCGCCGAGGCTGATTTTCGCAAGGTACTGGTTGAAGCTCAGGCCGATGCTGCTGCCGACCATGAAGGTCGCCGGGTCTCCGACGAGGGTCAGCATGCCGGCCGAGTTGCTGGCAACCGCGGTGATCACGACCGGTCCGACGAAATCAACCTCCAGCTGACGGCAGATCCGGATGATCACGGGCGCCAGCAGGATCACGGTGGTGGCGTTGGGCAGGAAGGCGCACAGGGCGGCAACCAGTATGATCAGCCCCAGCAAGAACCGTTTGCCGTTGCCGCCGGTCAGGAGCAAAAACCGAGTGCCGATATGATCGAAAATCCCCGTAGGCTCCAGCGTGCGTGCCACTACCATCCCGCCGAAGAGCAACGCGATGGAACCGTCGGCGGCCCGGGCCGCGCTCAGGATGTCCTGGTGGCTGTAGATTCCGAAAACGATCAGAACGCTGACTCCCAGCATGGCGGCAACCGCCATGTCCATCAGATTGGCGGTAACCGCCAGGAGGACGGCCGCGAACACGATGAATGTGGCAAGCATTTGAAGATCGGTCATGGTCGATCCTTCATCAACCCCGTCGGTCAGTTGGTTCCAGGAGCGTCGATTTCAATACTTCAACGAAACGGCGGCGAATACATCAGCCCCCCGTCGTTCCACAGGCGGTTGAGCCCGCGATCGAGCCGGAGCGGGCTCTGGCAGCCGAGATTGCGGTCATAGATTTCCGCATAATTGCCCACGCTTTCCACGATCCGCGCCACCCAGTCGGCGCTCAACCCCAGGGCCTTTCCAGGGCCGGAGGTCTTGCCCAGAAAGGCGGCCAGGGCCGGGTCGTCCGCCGCTTCTTGGACCTGGCGCACGTTGGCGCGGGTGACCCCCCGCTCCTCGGCCTCGATCAGCGCGAAAAGCACCCATTTGACGATCGTAAACCATTCCTCGTCACCGCGGGTTACGACCGGCCCCAGAGGCTCTTTGGATATCATTGCCGGCAGAATGACATGCGCGGCCGCGCCGTCGGGCGCTTCCATTCGCAGGGCCGCGAGCGCCGAAGCATCGCCCGTGAGAGCGGTGCAATCCCCTTTCAGGTAGGCCTGCATGACGGCCGAGGTGGACTCGCCCGCAAGTGGTCGATAGGTCAGGCCATGCGCTTTAAAATAATCGTCCAGGTTTTGTTCATGGGTGGTGCCTTTCACCAGGCATATGGCCGCGCCGTCGAGGTCCGGCAGCGTCTGCGCGGCACCGCCCCGGGGGACCATGAAACCCTGCCCGTCGTAGTAAAGCGTGCCGGCAAAAACGACCTGCAGGCCGGCTTCACGCCCAAAAGTCCAGGTCGTTCGCCGGACGAGCAGATCGATCTGTTTGGATTTCAACACCGGAAACCGGGCGGAGGCAATCAATGGGGTGAAAACGGCCTTTTCGGCATCCCCCAGTACGGCGGCCGCCACCGCCCGGCAGAAGTCCACGTCCATGCCGGACCAACGGCCCGCCCCGTCCTTGACGGCGAAGCCGACTAGCCCCTGGTTGACGCCGCAGCGGACCACTCCGGCCGAGCGCACCCGCGCCAAGGTGTCGCCGGCCGATACTGCCGCCGGCAGAACTCCCATTGCCGCCACTGCGGACCAGAAGACCATTAGAAGCTTGCGAAAAATCGCGTGCGAAGTCGGGACAGGCATGATCCACCTTTCTGGAGCGCTCGGGGCCTTTAAGCTAATTCACTGCGGCAACCTTCGAAAGAACGGCGCCGACCCTTGCCAGGCTCTTGAGGCTCACCCATTCGTCGACGGCATGCGCACCGTGTCCGATCGGGCCGAACAGCACGGACGGGATTCCGGCCAACCCCATGAGAGCCGAGTCGGCCCAGAAGGAAAGACCCACCCGCTGTGACCCCGGAGAGGCGGCCTGGATCCGACCCACCACATCCGCCCCGGGCGGGGTGCGGTAAGGCGGCCGCATGAAGATCTTTCTCGCTTTTACCTCATGGCCGCCGGCGAGGTTCGCGACCGCATGGGCAACACGCTCCGACTCCCCGTCCACCGTATCCGGGCCTTCTTCCGGCAGCGTGCGCCGCTCCCACTGCAGCCGGGCGTATGCCGGCACCATGCTGAGCTCGGTGCCGCCCTCTATTTTGCCCCCATGCAGCGAGGCGTGCCCCAGAAGGACATCGGCCGGCCGGGAGCGCAGCTCGTTGGCGATGCGATCGAGCTCGGCCAGGGCCGCCCGCAGCGGCAGAATGGCGTCGACTCCCTGTTCCGGCCGGCTGCCGTGGGCCGCTTTCCCAACAACTTCGATCTCGAACCAGGCAAAGCCCTTGTGAGCCACCCCGATGTTCTCCTCGGTCGGCTCGAGGAAAATAGCGGCTCCGGGCCGGGCCGGCAAAGCCGGCAGCCACTCCTTGACCAGGAATTCCGTTCCCAGGCTGCGGTCCTCTTCATCGCAGGAGAACGTGAGCCATACATTTGCTTCCGGAGGCCGCCGAACCCAGCGTTCGGCCAGGGCGAGCATGACCGCCACACTGCCCTTCATGTCATAGGCCCCCCGGCCGTATAAGCGATCGCCCTCCTGCCGCAGGCTGAACGACAACGGCATGCCCTCGACGCCGACGGTGTCGATGTGCCCGTTCAAAAGCACGGCCGGGCTGGGCGATTTTCCACGGACGAGCGCAACGACGTTGGCGCGCGCGCCCGATACGGCCTGAACCTGCACCTCGAATCCAAGCCGCCTCAAATGGTTATGGATAAAGTCGGCGATTTCCTTCTCGCCCGGGCCGCCCGAAAGCGTGCTGTTGATGGAATTGATGGCGACCAGCTCTTTGAGAAGGGTGACGATGCGATCCTGCATGGCGCTCCGGTTCGGTGTTTGCTTCAACGATTTTAAACTCTGGTGCGGCAATGTCAAATTTGGATTTTAACTTTCGCTTTATGTTGGTATAGGAAAACGGCAGGCGTAAGGCGCCTTGTATCGGTTAAATCTCGATTGAACAACCATTTTTTATTGCCAAGGGAGAGCAGCGCCATGACTTACCGTATCGCTTTGATCCCGGGGGACGGCATCGGGCTGGAAGTCGTGCCCGAAGGCGTGCGGGTCCTCAAAGAGCTTTCAAACCGCTTCTCGTTCCAGATGGAATTCACCGAGTTTCCCTACTCCTGCCAGTATTTTTCCGAGCACGGCGTCATGATGCCGGAGGACGGCATCGAGCGGCTGCGACCGTTCGACGCCATTCTCCTTGGGGCCGTCGGCTTGCCCAAAGTGCCGGATCACGTGTCGCTCTGGGGGCTTCTCATCCCCATCCGGCGCAGCTTCGACCAGTACGTCAACATGCGGCCGGTACGGCTGCTGCCGGGAGTCACCTCCCCCCTGGCCGGACGCACGGCCAAGGACATCGACTTCGTCATCATCCGGGAAAACACGGAGGGCGAGTATTCCCAGGCCGGCGGCCGTCTTTACCAGGGTACGGAACGGGAGGTTGTCATTCAGGAATCCGTGTTCACCCGCATCGGAGTGGATCGAATCGTCCGTTTTGCCTTCGAGCTCGCCCGACAGCGCGCCCGGAAACAAGTGGCCTCGGCCACCAAGTCCAACGGCATCCTCCACACCATGCCGTTCTGGGATGAACGCTTTCGAACCGTAGCGGCCGAGTTCCCGGACATCAGGACCAGCCAGTATCACATCGACATCTTGACGGCGCACTTCGTCCAGCACCCGGACTGGTTCGACGTGGTGGTGGCGAGCAACCTCTTCGGCGACATTCTGTCGGACCTCGGCCCGGCCTGCGCCGGCGGCATCGGCATCGCGCCTTCGGCCAACCTCAACCCGGAAAGAAAGCATCCTTCCATGTTCGAGCCGGTCCACGGCTCGGCGCCCGACATCGCCGGAAAGGGCTCCGCCAACCCCATCGCGACGCTCTGGTCGGCATCTATGCTGTTGGATTTCCTGGGAGAAGCCGCCGCTGCCAAGGCGCTTATGAACGCCATCGAAGCGGTGACCGGCGAGGGCAAGGTGCTGACGCGGGATCTCGGCGGCAAAGCCGGCACCCGGGACTTCACGGATGCGGTTGTGAAACGGTTGCCGTCATAAACCGGAGCTGGGTACTCGATAACGGCAAAGCAGATCGGAGAACATCGAATGAAGAAAAGCCCTCGCTGCGCAGCGAGGGCTTTTAATTCTATGGTTCGTACACAATTCCCTGTTTTGCCAGTTTAGAAACGAATGCCTTGAGGTGATTTAATGACCCCTGCAGAAGATTGCTGTAGACGGTTTTTATGGCTTTTCGGTTGGTCGAAGCTTTCGCATCGTTCAGATCCTCGATATCCGTCTCCTCAATAAAAACCCCCACCTTGAGTGCTTCAACCAGAGAAACGCCCCCCTGTGCAATCAGATCGTCGTACAGCGCCTGCAGCTCCGGCGCGGAAAATTCGCCGGCCTCTTTGCCTGCTGCCGGGTCCGGAAGGCCAAACCGGTCGAGCAGCGTCTTTATGGCAGCCATGTGGGTCTGCTCGCTTGCGGATATCTTGCTGAAAATCGGGGAGCCCCATGTATCGTACAGAAACAGGTAAACATCCCGCGCCAGCTTTTCTTCCTCACGCATGTACGTGAGCCAATATACCTCATCGTCGGTCAAATCAGCGGCCAGCACGGAGCCAGCCGACATGAAGCTCGATAATAGCAGCAGGCTGCCAACAACGAGTGCCTTGAACATGGGGTTCATGATTGCTCCCTTCTTCTGTCTGGTAATGTGTTTGGCATCATTAGGGAGCAGCGCCGAACGCAGTCGATGCTCTGCTCCCTGATTTGTTCTTGCCTAACGCTGCGCAGGAGCACCGAAGCCGGTGCCGTCTTGAGGCCCGATCCCTTGGTTCCCGGTCCCGTCAGCTGGGCCATGACCGGTTCCTTGCCCGACCGTACCGCCAGGACCCGAACCGACGGATGCACCGGTACCGGCACCAACCCCGGCCCCGCCAGGCGCACCCGGACCAATTGAAGCGCCCGGGCCGGGACCGAAGGACGCATTAGGTCCAGGGCCGATCGAAGCTGCCGGACCCGGGCCGATGCCTAACCCTGAGGCCGCACCAGAGCCGGCGCCAACCCCGCCGCCGCTGCCTGCTCCGGCTCCTGCACCTCCTCCAGCTGCACCGCCGCCTGCTCCGCCCGCACCGGCCCCGGCTCCACCACCGCCGCCCCCTGCTCCTCCGCCGCCGCCCCCTGCTCCTCCGCCGGCACCACCGCCCCCCCCAGCTCCGCCTCCACCGCCAGCAGCCGATAGAGGCGTAGTCACCATAATAAAAGCCAATAATAAACACGCGACGAGCATCAGTTTTTTCATGATTCCGTTCCCTTTCCTTTTGAGGTGAACATTTACTTTGCTAAATACAGCCGACGAATTTTTTCGTTTCTTCCTATTTCCATGAGCTGACAGATTCCGCGGATCGCTCATTTCTCATGCCTTGTTAACGCACGAGTTGGAACAAAGTTACAGAAAATCGAAAAAACCGATGAACGGGGGATACGCTGCGGCATGACCGACTTGAAAAAAGAGGAAGAGCGACTGCAGAATTAGCCGGTTGGATATAATGGAAATAGCCAGGTACCAAACGGACTTATTAATCTTATTTATCCGCGTTTAAACGTGATGGCCTTGGAAAAAGTCGCCACTCCGGCGGAAGCCGGAGTCCAGGGGATTTCTAACTGCTTGTAAAGGCTTGATTCCGGCTTTCGCCGGAATGACAAAAAACAGCATGTTCAGACTTTTTACGAGTTCATCAACCTTCAGTTGCTGAGAATGGAGTTTGTGTCGATAGAATATGGTAATTATCGATTACCTCCTCCACCGGCTCCGCCGCCGCCAGCGCCACCGCCACCGCCAGATCCTCCTGCACCGCCGCCACCACCACCGACTCCGCCGCCGCCAGATCCACCCCCAGACCCTCCACTGCCGCCCCCCCCTCCTGACCCGCCGGAGCCGCCCTGACCGCCTTGCCCTCCGGTCATACCTCCAAGTCCAGGCGTAGACTGGCCCTGCTGCATTCCGTGCGCAAGCCCCTGTGCCACGCTCTGCGCAGAATGCGTCTGTGATTGGGCGAGCATGGACTGATGCATGCCGGCAATGCTGGCGGCGTTCAACCCGTTGGATAGCGCACTCGAAATAACCTGGGAGGAAAGCGCGGAAGTGACGCCAAGCCGCGACATATCCCGTGCCATGGCCAGGCACGCTGCGGCCAGTTCATCCATCTGGTTTTGGCTCATTTTCGGAGACTGCTCTTGCAGTTGGTTTATGATCCGGGATGCATCCTGCTCCTTAAGTCCTGCCGCAAGGCTCTCGGCGAGCATGTTTCCCAGCCGCCCGATTTGCTCGGTGTTTTGGGTGATGGGCCGGGCCTGCTCGAAAGCGAAGGCATAACGGGAACTCACGGCTCCCATGGCCTGCAGGGTTCGCTCAGGTGGAACCTGCTTGGCCATGCCTTCAAGCGCCTTGTTGATGATCGGCTTGGTCGGAAGCCCTCTGCCCTGCGCCTCCAGCACGATGGCTTGAGCTTTCAGGATCTGTTCCTCCTGGAAGCGATTGGCATTCAAGGCTTGTATGAATTGCAAAGCATCCTCGCCGGCCATCCCTTTTTGAATCATTACGCGGGTACGGTCCTTTATCGCTACAGACAGTTGAGCCAGGCCTTGATCCACCGTGTCCGCACCGACCGGACTGGACAGTAGAAAGACCCCTCCCAAAAGAAACACGAACGTTTTCCAGAAAAAATTTTTATGACTCATGGCGCGTGCAACCTCGTTCATATGCTCACGGCGCAAAAACACAATTGTCCGATCCGAAATCGTCATGTTCCTTCAGGCGGCAATCCGGCAGGTACGCCTGGTTGTCCATTATATAGAAATATTTGAATTCACCCGGCTGGTTCAGTGTTGCTTTCCAGGTGCCGGAGGCGTCCCGTAGCGCCTGAACCTTCTGGAACGGATCGCCGGCGACCACCAGCACCACTGACTGTGCCTGCGGTGCCGTCAGATACATCTCAACCTGACCGTTGTTGACGACATGGTAGTGCAAGGTGCAGCCTCCCGCTGCCAAAACCGCCGCCAGAATTGGAATCATTCGGTGCTTCACGGTTTAAAGTTTGACCGTTAAAATTGAATTCTCGCCGCCGAAGTCGTCGGCTTCGCGGACCGCAATGGTCGGATCGGCCACGCGTCGGCTGCCTTCGATGATATAGCTGAAGCGATGGTCGCCTTCGGGGAGCTCAAGGGTGATCTCCCAGTAGCCGCTGTTTCCGGCATGCTTCAACGGAATTCGCTTCCAGCTGCTGAAGCTCCCGGCCAGCTCGACTCCCTGCGCGTCCGGCTGATAGATCACAAACCGCCAGGGCCGCAGCGGCTGCTCCGGTGACGGCCAGAAGGTCAACCAGACGATCGCGGCAGCCGCCAGTCCGGCGGCGGCCGCAGCGAGCGGCCGGAACAGCTTCAACCGCCAGGGGCTGCTCCGTTCCCTGATGCTCAGCGCCGGCAGCCGCTCCACGACGTCCGTGCGGATGAGTTTTTCCTGCCGGAGCAGGTTTACGGCGTCGTCTTTGAAATTCTTATCTTCATGCACGGTCTCGACGAAAACGATTTTATCGTCCAGGTCAAGCTCATCGTCGATGTACATGCTGATCAGCAGGTCGTTCATTGCCTTTCCGCTCCAAGGTAGGTTCGCAGCTTCTTGCGGGCGCGATGGATCTTCACCTTGACGTTGGCTTCGCTGAGGCCCGTTATTTCGGCAAGTTCGCGGTACGACAACTCGCTGCTCACAACGAGCGACAGCAGGTCTCTTTCGTCGTCCTCCAGATGCCGCATGGCGGCGAGCACCTGCCGGTACTCGTCGCGCACCATGAGATAGTGTTCCTGGCCGTCGGCCGCCGGCTCGACGTCCTCAATCTCAGACGGATTGTATTTTCGTTTGCGCAGCGCATCCAGAACGAGGTTCCTACCGATCGTGTACAACAGCTGCGGTGTGAAGTGCTCCGCCGGGTATTTCTCATAAAGACGGGTGAAGCTCTCCTGCATGATGTCGCAAGCCAGATGATAGTCTCCCGCACGGCGGATGAGATAGGCAAAAAATTTCTGCCGCTGCCGGTTATAGAAGTCCTTAAACGTGTTCACCCACCCAGTTTAACGCATAAACGCGGGAAAAGTTACACGGCTTTAGGTTTTGATGGCGGGATCGCCGGCGATGAGGGCTATTTCTTCAAGAATTACGGCGTCGTTCCAAAGCATTTAATGGAACCTACTCCATTATTTTTTGAGTGCCAATCAACAGCGGCATCACGCTTTGAGGGCGTCAAGCAGCTTCGGCAGAATGTGCAGGGCATCGCCGACCACTCCGAGGTCGGCGATCTTGAAAATGGGCGCGTCGGGGTCCTTGTTGATGGCGATGATTTTTTTCGATGAACTCATGCCCACGATGTGCTGTACGGCGCCGCTGATGCCGACGGCGATGTAGAGGTCGGGACCCACGGTCGTGCCGGACTGGCCGACTTGGATGGTGTGCGGAATCCAGCCGAGCTCGACGATGGCCCGCGAGCCCGCCATGGCGCCTCCGAGCCGGTGCGCCAGGCTGCGCACCAATTCCAGGTGGGAAGGCTCCCCGCATCCCCGGCCGGCGGATACGATGACGCGGGCCTCCTCTATTTTTTCTGCTTCCCCCCCCGTCGCAATCGTCTCGACCACCTTGGTACGGATGGAAGCCTTCGACAGCGTTACGGGAAACTCCTCGATCACAGCCGGCCGGGACGGGTCGGGTGCCGAAGCGACGAAAACATTCGGCCGCACCGTGGCGGCCTGCGGCCGGGTGTAAGGCGAGATGATGCTCGCCATGATGTTGCCGCCGAACGCCGGCCGCGTCTGCACGAGCTGGTTCTGGTCGTCGATGTCAAGGCCGGTGCAGTCCGCGGTCAGGCCGAACCGTAGGCGCGCCGCCACTCGCGGGGCTAGGTCGCGTCCGTTGGGGGTGGCCCCGAACAGCAGAACGGAGGGCTTCTCTTTGGCCACCACCGCCGCCAGAGCCGTGGTGAACCCGTCCGTGGAGTAGCTTCCGAGCAGATCGTGGCGGCAGCAGATGACGCGGTCCGCACCCTGGTGGCACAATCGATCGAGGTCCTCCATCCGGGAATCTCCCAGGGCGATGGCGGCCAGGGGCTGCCCCAGGCGGTCCGCCAGGCGGCGGCCGTGG
Source organism: Desulfobacterales bacterium (assembly GCA_030834695.1). Lineage (GTDB taxonomy): Bacteria > Desulfobacterota > Desulfobacteria > Desulfobacterales > SpSt-501 > SpSt-501. The sequence continues at coordinate 21,784 of JAUQXK010000082.1, read as the reverse complement.
GTCAACAGCTCGTAGACGACCTTGCGCGGGACCTGTTTTTTCCCGCGTTCCTCGCATTCGGTCCAGACAAAGACCCCGCGGTACTGAGCCAGCTCCTCGGGCGAGGCCTGCCGGCGCTCGATGGACAAGGCCGATTGCGGACAGACATTGACGCAGGCGCCGCAGAGCGTGCAGCGCTCGTCCACCGTGACTTTTTCCTCGCCGGCGGAAATCGCGCCGAAAGGGCACGATTTCTGGCACAGGCCGCAGAGGTTGCAGACGTGATGGTCTATCTTTAGCATATTTCAACCCACATACCCTTCCGATTTCAGGAACGCCGCGATTTCGTTCGCGGCCGCGGCCGGTTCGAGACCCTCGATCTTGCGCCCGCCTTCCTTCGGAGAAGGCGGAAACACCTTGACCACCTGGGTGTAGGAGCCGGCCAGCCCGAGCTCGCTTTCGGAGAGATCGAGGTCTGCCGCCGTGACGGCCCGCAGCTCCTTGCGCCGCGCCGACAGCACGTCCGCCAGCGACGGCATCCGCCGCAGGGTCTCGCCTTTGCTGGCCGAAACGAGGGCCGGCAGGCGCGCTTCCAGAACTTCGTAGCCGAACTCGACCTCGCGCTTCACGCGGATGCGCTTACGGCTCGAAGTGAGCGACATCTCGACCCCGTACATGATCTGGGCCATTCCCAGAATTTCGGCGATTTCCGGACCCACCTGGGCGGTGTCGCCGTCGATGGCCTGCTTGCCGACCAGGATCAGGTCGGCATCCGGCACCGCCCTGCGGATGACGGCCGCCAGGGTCAGCGCCGTTGCCCACGTGTCGGCGCCGGCGAACTTGCGGTCGCTGACCAGGACCGCCCGGTCGGCGCCAAGCTCCAGGCAGCGCAGCAGCGCCGATACAGCTTGAGGCGGTCCCATGCTGACGGCGATGATCTCGATCTCCGGGTCGGCCGCTTTGAGCTTCACGGCATGGTCCAGAGCATACTCGCAGAAGGGGTTTAGAATCGAGGCGACGCCCTCGCGGATCAATGTCCCGGTATCGGGGTTGACCCGCACGTTGGTGATTTCAGGGACCTGTTTGACACAGACGACGAGTTTCATGGGCATAATGGGTTCGAGGAGTCCAGGGTTCAAGGGTTCAAGGGTTTATTTTCCAAAGACGTGATAAGTGCTTTGAGCATTCTTTCGACCTCGCGAAGATCCTCCTGGAGCTTTGTAATGCTCTCCTCACTGATATTTCCAAAGTCTCCGGATATCATTATCTGTGTTTCCAATTCGCAGGTTGAACCATAGGAGATATACAGGGACCGGATATAGTCTGGCTTGGTTCCCCGGCCATACCCCTCTGCGATATTGAAGGTATGGATACAGCCGCCCTTCGTATTTGCGATGTGAGGTTGTATTGTTCATCCTTGGGAAAGGGCTTCGTAAGCTTGTAAATTCCCAGACAAAGGCGGTAGGCTCTTTGCCATCCTTTCAACTCGTTGTAGTTCGTAAGCATTTCGCTTGAACCCTCGACCCCTTGAACCCTATTCTTCGAAGATATTCCCCGGATTCAGCAGCATTGCTGGATCCAGCGCACGCTTCACCGCGCGCATCTCCTCGATCTCCGCCGGGCTGAACATGGTCTTGAGAAACTTGGCCTTCAGCTTGCCGACGCCGTGCTCGGCCGAGACCGACCCGCCGAAGGCGACCGCCTTCTCCGCAAACATCTGGTAAAGCCCCAGCGCCTTCTGCAGATCGGCCATGTCGCGCGGCATGATGTTGATGTGCACGTGGTTGTTGCCGATGTGCCCGAAAGCCGCCCACTCCAGCCCGGCTCCCGCCAACGCGTCCCGGTAAACCGCCCACATGTCGGCCAGGCGCTCGTTCGGCACCGCCAAGTCCGTCCCCAGCTTGTGCAGCCCGGGATGCCGCTTCTTGCGCTCGGCGATGATGGCGTTGATGGTTTCCGGCAGGATGTGGCGGAAATTCTTCAAACGGTCCAGTTCCCGGTTTTCGTAAGCAGCCCAGGACTCGGCCAAAGATGCCCCGCCGGCGCGGACGGCGGCATCCAAGGCCTCCATCGCGACCTCCTTGGCGGCCGGATCGAAATCCAGTTCGAAAAAGAGCGCCGAGCGCGCCGTCTCGGGGATCGTCGGAGTGCCGACCGATTTGGCGTCCCGGCGCTGCCGTTCACGCAGAAGGTCGATGGCGGTGCCCGAGTACATCTCCAGGAAGTCGAGCCGGATGCGGGAATCCGTGCGCAGGGCCCGGACAAGGTCAATGGCCTGATCGTCGGAAGCCAGGAACTGAACCACGGAGATTTTCGGCGTGCGTTTCAGAAGGCCGACCGTAATCTCGGTGATGACGCCGAACGCGCCCTCGGATCCGATGAAGAGATCCACGAGGTCCATGTGCGCAGCGGCGAAGAAGCCGGCGGTGTTCTTGGTGCGCGGAGACCGGTAGGTGGGAATTTTCACCTTGTAATCCCTGCCGGCGCTGTCGGTGACGGTGAATTCCCCGCTCGGCGAGGCGAAGTATTTGCCCCGGGGCAGGTCCAGTAATTCGCCGTTGGCCAGCATGACGCGGATACCGCGCACCCAGTCGCGGGTCGGTCCGTAGCGGAAGGTGCGCGCGCCCGAGGCGTTGGTGGCCACCGTACCGCCGAGTGAGGCGCTCATCTCGGTCGGGTCGGGCGGGTAGAAATAAGAATCGGGGTCCTGCCGGAAGCGGTCCATTTCGAGCAGCGTCAGGCCGTCGGCGCAGCGCTCGATGTCCGGGATGCTTTTCGCGGCAAGCTGGGCCGCAATGGCCCTCAAGCTCACGGCGCACTGGGCCTTGAGCCGCCACTCGGCCGACGGGCCGTCATAGTAAAGGGCCAGAACCCGGTCGAGATTTTCCAGGGAAACCAGCGCCCCCTGGTTCGGCACACACCCGCCCACCAGCCCGGTCCGCGCGCCGGCGATGGTGGCCTTGACGCCGCGGCGGGCCATCTCGCTCATCACCGCGGACAGCTCGGCCTCGCTTTTCGGGAAAAAGAGGAAGTCAAACGGCTGGCAGGAAAACTTGGACTCATCGGTGAGGTAAGCCGGAAATTCGGCCGTGATGTTCCGGAAGCCGTCCACCCGGCGGATCTTTTCAAATTCGGCGGTTTCTGTGATCTGGCTCTTGATCTCATACATGGCGATTCACTCTTCTCGGATGCTGAAAGCGTCTGTTAACCCAACTGCTTGATGCCGAGGCGCCGGGCGGCGTTTTTCAAGTGCCGCAGGGTGCCGGCCCGGGCCCGGGCCTCATCGCCGGCCTCCAGTGCCTGGAAAATCTCCTCGTGCTCCTGCTGGACGGCCGCAGGAAGCTTCGCATCCCGGCTGGAGTGGTCGCGGGCGGTGCGGATCACCATGCCGGCCTTCCCGTTCAAATAGTCCATGAGGTCCTTTAAATATTTGTTTCCGCTCATCTCGGCGATGATGCGGTGAAACGTCAGGTCCGGCTCCGTTCCGTCGGTACGCCGCTCCACGGCCTGGGCCATTCGCTCCAGGCAATTCCGGAGATGCTGAATGTGCCGGATGCTTCGACGGCGTGCAGCCAACGCGGCGGCCTCTGCCTCTATGATCGCCCGCATTTCATAGAACTGCGCCAGGTCCTCGCGGTTGAGCACCCCTGCCGCTTCCAGCCGGAAGGATCTGCGGCCGGATGGCCCGACCACGATAGCCCCTTTGCCTTGGCGCGATTCCAGCAAACCCTCGTACTTGAGCTGCGAAAGCGCTTCCCGCACCACGGACCGGCTGACGCCGAACATCACCGCCAGGCGCGATTCGGGCGGAAGCCGGCCTCCCGGAGGATAGGCTCCCCCCCCGATCTGCTCCGAGAGAATGGAGGCGATCTGGTCCGGTAGCCGGGGAGACGACCGCAGTGATACTTCCGGCGACGCAATACTCATCTTGCACTTATTTTCATTTATTTTGCACGGTATGGCCATCATACATCAATGCCAATATTTAACTGGGCTGGCGGCGACACGGCCGCATATATTATGGGTCTCATAATTGTCTTTACGTCGTCATTCCGGCATGCTGTTAGCCGGAATCCAGCGAATTCAACCTGTTCTGGATGCCCCCGTATCGTGGTACGGGGCAGGCTTATCAAGCCTGCCCCGGAGATCATTGATCCGGGGTCCGGCATGACGGTACTATTTCGAGACGATTAATAAGCTTTTCCGGGTTGTCGCGGACCATGATGCGCAGGTCCTCGGTCGAAAAGCCCTGCGCCCGCATCTTATCGAGGTAAAAGGCAAAGCCTTCGACCGGCGGCGGGTTGCCTACCTGGCCGAAATCCGAAGTCAAAATTACGTGATCAACCCCCAACTGCCGGATATGGTCGCACATCACCTCCAAAGAAACGCTTTGCGGACAACTGGGAGTCAGGGCAAAGAAGCTGTGCTCGATGAAGGCGCCCAGGCGCGCCGCTTCGCTCTGTGCCTCGAGATCCATCGCAATCACCGATTCCGAGACATGGTTCACAAGCATTCGTTTGACACCGCACGCATTTCCCAATCGCAAGAGCGACAGGATTTCCGGAACGGACAGATGGCCGGTCCCCAGCACGGCATCGTGTGCCGCAATCATGCCCAGAATGCTCTCGCACTCGCCTCGGATACGGGAATTCTCGTCAAGGATCGAAATACCGGCATAAGCCCGGTCCGGCAGAGGAAAGGCGGTCGGTGGCAATCCGGCCCCCCAGCGCGAGATATGATGGGCGGCTCCGTACGTGGGGAAAAAAATGACATCCGCTCCCGCCCGCAAGGCTGATTCGGCGGCGCAGGGGTTGAGGCCCCCGACCGGAGGGTTCAGCGCCAGCCCGCTGAAAAAACGCGGACCCTTTTCGCGAACCTTGTTCATGGTGTAGCATCGGCCGACGGTGGAAGTCGTGTGGTCCTTGATCAGCAGCCCCGCCATTCCGGCCTGGGCGGCCGCCTGAGCGAGGGAAGGAAGATCCTGTGACCGCCGAACGACGTCCGGCTGGGCGTGAATGTGCAGGTCGTAAGCTCCTGCGAGAAGGTTTTCGGATTTCATATAGACTCCGCTCCGGCTATCCCATGAACAGGCGCGGGAAGAAAAGGGATATGGCCGGCACATAGGTGATGAGGACCAGCGCCAGCAGCGCGGTGATGAAAAAAGGGATGCAGGCGATAGAGGCCTCGTCCATGCTGATGTCCGCCAGGTTCTTGGCAACGAAGATGTTGTAGGCGATTGGCGGCGTGATGTAGCCGATGACGAAGTTGACGACGACCACCGTCCCGAAATGGATCGGATCGATTCCCAGCTTTAATGCCACGGGGTGCAGGATCGGCGCCAGGATCACGATCGCCGCAGGTGTGTCGAGACCGGACCCGATCAACAGAAACAGAATGTTGACGAAAAGCAGAAAAACAATGGGGCTCTCGGCAAAACGGACAATCGTGCTGGCAGCGATCTGGGGGATGCTCCAGGACGCCATGATCCAGGCGAAGAGATAGGCCACGCCGATGACAAACATGATCATGGCCGACGTCTTGGCGGTTTTCTCAAAACACTCGTAGAGGCCGCGGATCGTGAGCGAGCGCGTGATGAAAAGGCCCGCCAGGATAACATAAATGCTGCCGATGCCGCCGGCCTCGGTCGGCGTGAAAATGCCGGCATAGATCCCGCCCAGAACGACGAACGGCGCGATGAGAGAGAGCCGGGCCGCCCAGAAGGCTCTCAGAATCCGGGCCGCCGAAGGTCTTTTTTGGGACAGAGGGACCTTTTCGAATTTGGCCTTTACAAAGCTCAGCCCCATGAAGAAAAACGCGATCAGCAGTCCGGCCCCCAGGCCGCCCAGGAAGAGCTTGGCGATGGATTCCTCTACGGAAACGCCGTAGATGATGAAGGGGATGCTGGGAGGGATGATGGGACCCAGCGCGCCGGCTGAAGCGGCGATGCCGACAGCAAACCGCTTGGAGTATCCTTTGCGGATCATCTCCGGAACGGTGATCGATCCGATAGCTGCCACCGTCGCCGGCCCCGAACCCGAAATGGCCGCGAAGATTGCGCAGGCGAAGACCGTAGCCATCGCCAATCCGCCGGGCAGGAAACCTACCAGTTCATCGCCGAGTTCGACCAATGGCCTCGAGATCGCTGATTTTTCCATGACCATCCCCAGGAGAATGAAAAAGGGAATGGCGAGGTAGGGAAAGTTGTTGATGCCGCTGATGAGCGTCTGGGCGAAGATCATGAGGTTCTGGCCCTCGATGATCAGGCCGACAATCCCGGCGGCTCCTAATGAAAACGCCACCGGCAGTCCCGTTGCGATCAGCACGGCGAACAGGATCAGAAGCAGGATGGCGAGAACCCCGGGGGTCATGAGTTGCCCGCCTCCGCAGGGCCGCGTGTGATGATTTTCAGGATGTTCCACAATGCGTAAAGCAGGATAAGCAGGCCGTTGACGGGCAGGGCGAAGTTCAGCCAGAGCAGGTTGATCCCGGCTGCGGGTGTTTTCTCGAAGGTGAACATCATCGCATAGTTGTAGCCGTAGATCACCATGAACACCGCAAAGGCGCCGATGATTAGCTGATTGAACACGCCCACCGCTTTATTCACGCCGGGCGGCAGCCTTACCAGAAGGGAGCTGAATTCGATGTGCTCGCCGCTGCGGGTTACGAGCACCGTCCCGATCAGCGTGAACCAGGTGAACAGGATGCCGGCGACCTCCTCGGGCCAGGAGAGGGCATTCGCCAGCGCATACCGGAACAGAACCTCGATCCCGATCAGGATGACCAGCCCCATTCCTTGAACGAAAACGAAAAAAACGAGAACCTTGTTCAAGAACTTATCGAACGCGCCCATCATCTCGGCTCTTCCTGCCTTCTCACCGCCTACTTCGATGCGGCGTCGCGCGCCTTGACGACGGCGTTGAGAACATCCTTGCCGATCTCGCCTTCAAATTTGGTATACATGGGTTTGACGGCGTCCTGGAACGGCGTCTTGTTGGAGATTTCGTTCACGACCATCCCCGCGGCAGCGAGTTTTTTCAGAATGTCCGCATTGATGCCCTTCAGGGCGTTGCGGTTGAACGCCGAGGCCTCGGCCGCCGCTTTTTTGACAAGGTCTTTTTCTTCTGCCGTGAATTTCTTCCAGCGCTGCTCCGAGCACATGAAAATCAGCGGAGAATAGGTGTGGCCGGTCAGCGAGAGGTACTTGGCCACCTCATGATATTTATTGGCGTAGATCACGGGAATGGGGATTTCCAGGCCGTCGATGACCTTCTGCTGGACGGCGGTGAATACCTCTCCCCAGGGCATCGGAACCGCGTTCGAACCCAGGGACTGGAACAGGCCGATGTAAATCGGTGTCGTCATCACCCGGAACTTGATGCCCTTGGTGTCCTCCGGGGTGGTGATGGGTTTGACGTTGTTGATCATGTGGCGGAACCCGCCTTCCGAATATCCCAGGCCTACGATCTGGAGCTTGTCGAGTTTTGATAGGAGCATTTGGCCGGTCTCGCCGTCCAGGACCTTGTGGGCCACCTCCGCGCTCGGAAAAATGAACGGCAGGTCGAACACCATGAACGCATTCACAAACGACCCGACCGGCGCATTGGTGATGAGACCGAAATCCATGGTGCCCATGGTCAGGTTCTTGATCATCTCGCTTTCGTTTCCCAGCTGGCCGCTTGGGAAAAGATTAACCTTGTATTTGCCCTTGGTGTAGCTATCGACCAGCTCGGCAAACTTCTTGGAAGAGATATAATAAGGATCTGTCTCGCTCGCGGCGGTCACAAAGCCCAATTTTAGTTCGATGGTTTGGGCCATGGCCGAAGGAGGGTTGATATTGAAACAACATAAAAAAACAATTGGAAAAATGATCGCCCATCTGCAATGCAAGGTCCTGCTAAGCGTCGACATGGCATCCTCCTCTTTTGATGGTAACTTGAAAAGATTGAATGCACCAACGTCTCTAATTGCCCAGATTTGCCCATCGCACTTAAATTTGTCAGACAACCTGATAAGTTGGGGCTCTTTTATTCTAGAGCTCCGAATAAGTCAACGGCTTGAAAGTCTTGAAGGCAAGAAGTTCCCGGACGCCGTAATGGATGGAGTCAGGCGTGGAAGCTGGTGCCGGGGATTTGCTCTCGCCGGATGATGCGCGGCAACGTCCCGGGGCCCTGCCACTGGATCACGTGAACGTGCGGCACCCGGCCGGCAAGGGCCTCGAACACCGACTCCATCTTGGCCACCATGCCGCCGGTGATGGTGCCGTCGGCGATCAGGTCTCTAGCCTCGTCCACCGTGAGCCTGGCCAAGATTTTCTGGCCGACCATGACACCGGGCACATCGGTGATGAAAACCAGGTCGGTGCAGCCGGCGGCCGCGGCCAAAGCGGCGGCCGCGCTGTCCGCGTTCACGTTGTAGCTTTGCCCGTCGGCGTCGCCGGAGATGGGGGAAACCACCGGAACTTCCTTCTCCGCCAGGGCATCCAGCACAGCGGCGGGGTTGACTTCCACCACCTTGCCGACGAACCCCATGCTTCTGCCGCCGCGGGTCAACAGCGGCTCGGCGATCAAGAGTCCCCGGGTCTTGCCGGACATCCGGCAGCAAACGACTCCGTTTTGCGAAAGCCAGGCGGCAATGCGCTCGTTGACGGTGCTGGAAAGCACCGCCTCGACGATCGCGATGTCCTCGGCTTGGGTCACCCGCATGCCGTCCACGAAAACCGTCTCGCGGCCGGCGGCCTTTAGGGCCTGAGAAATCTCGGCCCCGCCGCCGTGAACGATGATGACTTCCGCTTCGGGGTTCTGTGTGATCGCTTCGGACAGTTCCCTGAATCCGTCTTCACCCTCAAAAGCCCGCCCACCGATTTTGATTAATATCCGCGATTTCATAGTACGAATGGATTGGGGTTTGAAGTTTAGAGTGTTAAGCAAAAAGAAGAAAAAAATAGCAACTGGTTTTTTTGCTTAAAACTTAACACATAGCACTTAAAACGTTTTCACATATTCTCCAGCACGTCGATCCCCAACAGGTTCAGCCCCCGCTTCAAAACCGCCGCTGTCGCCCTGATCAGAGCCAGGCGGGCGGCGGTGAGTTCGCTGCTGCCGGCCTGAAGGACGGCGTGCTTGTTGTAGAACTGGTTGAAGGCCTTGGCCGTGTTGAAGACGTGCACGGCTACCCGCGAGGGATTGTACTCGGCGACGCCGCTGGCCACCTCCTCGGGGAACTGGATCAGCATCTTGAGCAGCAGCAGCTCCTCGATGTTGCCAAGCAGAGCCAAATCAGCCGACCCGCCCTCCATTCCGCGCTGGCCGGCCTTCTCAAGGATGCCGAAGATCCGGGCGTAAGCATACTGGCAGTAAGGCCCGGTGAACCCGTCGAAGGAGATGGACTCGGCCGGGTCGAAATTGATGCTCTGGGTGGGGCGCACCCTCAGCAGGTAGTACTTGACCGCGCCGGTGCCGATGACCGCCGCGCGCTGCCGGATCTCGCCATCGGAGAGTTTGTGTTCGGGATCGCGCCGCCGGATTTCCTCCTCCGCCAGCTCCACCATCCCGGCTATCAGGTCGTCGGCGTCCACCACCTTGCCTTCTCTTGATTTCATTTTTCCTTCCGGCAGGTAGACCATGCCGTAGGAAAGATGATAGCAGTTCGAAGCCCAGGCGTACCCCAGCGCTCCCAGCATCGAAAAGAGACATTTGAAGTGGTGCTCCTGCTCGCTTCCGACCACGTAGATCGATGAATCCAAGTTGTGCTGGGTGACTTTGAGGATCGCCGTGCCGATGTCCTGGGTGATGTAAAGGCTCGTCCCGTCGGGCCGCAGAACGGTGACCTTCTTGGACGCCCCGTTCTTTTCGAGGCCGAACTGCTTCTCCGGCAGATGGTAAACGGTGTTGCCGCGCTCGTCCCGGGCGAAGACGCCTTTTCCCATTCCTTCGCCGATGACATCCTTGCCGAGCTTGTAGGTGTCCGACTCGTAATAAAAGACGTCGAAATCCATCCCGAACCGCCGGTAGGTCTCGGCAAAGCCGTCATAGACCCATTGGTTCATGCGCTTCCAGAGTTCAATTGTTTTCGGATCGCCTTCTTCCCAACGCTTGAGCATGTCCTGGATGCTCTTCTCGAGGGACGGGTCTTTTTCGGATTCGATGGCGTAGCGCACGTACCATTTGCCGACGAAATGATCGCCCTTCACGCCTTCCGACGCCGGGGTGGCACCGTTGCCAAAGCGCTCCCAGGCGAGCATGCTCTTGCAGATGTGGACCCCGCGGTCGTTGATCAGGATGGATTTGACCAGCCGGTGGCCGGTGGCTTCGAGCATCCGCGACACGGAGATACCCAGAGCGGCATTGCGCAGGTGCCCCAGATGCAGGGGTTTGTTGGTGTTGGGCGAGAGGTACTCGACCATCACGCGCCGATTCCGCCCCACGGGCGAATCGCCGTATCGGTCGCCGGCCGCGAGGATGGCATCAATGACGCCGCCAAAGAAAACCCGATTGGCGAGTCTGAAATTGATATAGGGCCCGGCCGCGGCGGCCGATTCGATCACCTCGTCGGCGGATATGGCGGCAGCGAGCGTCTTGGCGATTTCTGCGGGGCTCTTGCGCAGCTGCTTGGACAGTGGAAAGCAGCCCACGGCAAAGTGCCCCAGCTGCAGGTCTGGCGGAAAAACGATCTCGACCCCCTCCGCGGCCTGGCCGAAGGTCCTCCGGCCGGCCTCCGCAAGGCGGTCCAGGACATGGGTTTTCAGAATCTCTATGGACATGGAAGCTTCCTAAAAAGCAGGTTATGCTGTTTTGCGCCATCCCACGTGGAACGAAATTCCCCTTCGCCCCCTTTGACAAAAGGGGTTGGGGGGATTTTTAGATCGACTTCCTGGGATGGCCGACAGGAAAAACGCCCAAGTTAAATAATATGGCAAAATTCCCATGCCATATCAACTTCAAAGTGGACTCAATGGAGGCAGTGGCAAGACCCCGGCGGAGCCGACAAAAGACGGCGAGCGGCTTCAGCCGGCCGCCGTCTTTTCCAAAAATCCTTTGGCTTTCAGCAGCGGCAGAGGATCCACCAGGTGCCGCTTCAGCCAGGACTTCCTAATCCCCATACCCAAGGCGACGGACAGGATCTCTGAGAAGTGAAAGATGGGCAGCTGCGTTTTCAAGGAACAGCGGATCTCCAGGTTCAAGTGACACATGGCGCAGGCCGTGATGATGCAGTCGGCCTTGACGTCGACAGCCCCCTGGATGATTTGATTGACCATGGGGGTGACCACCGCCGGCTTGGCCACCGATAAAAACGTCCCGCAGCAGCGGGACGGATGCCCCCACACGAGGGGCTCCGCCCCGAAAGAGCCGAGAATTTTTTCCATCAACCCGTGATATTGCTTTTCATGCCGCATCGCCGGCGGCCGGGTGAGCATGCAGCCATAATAGGGGGCGAACCGCAGGCCTTTCAGGGAGGCCTGAAAATCGGGATTCGAGCCTGCCCCGAAGCCGTTGTCGAGGAGCTCGAAAAAATGGATGATGGTCAGGTTGGAGTCAACCGGCCGGCCCCACATTCGCTCATAAACTCTCCGGGCCTCGGCGTCTTCCTGCAGGTGAAGCTGAGCCTGCCGGAGCCGCAGCATGCAGCTGGGGCAGGCGACCAACAGCGGCCGGCCAGCCGGAGCTAGCGAGAGATTGCGGCAGGCGAAATGAAAGGCCAGCTCCGAGTTGATGCTGTGGGTGGAGGAAGACCCGCAGCAGTTCCAGTCTTCCAGTTCGACCAGGTTGACGCCCAGCTTTTGGCACACCTTGAACAGGGACCGGTTGTTTTCCTTGGCCGAGGTGGCGAGCGAACATCCCGGAAAATAAGAAAATTCCATCCCTTCAACGACCGCCGCCATGATTGGCCCCTCCGCAGACTTCAAAGATTCGTTTCATGACCCGCTGGTCGGCGATTTTCGACGGCAGGAGGTCCAGCTTGCGCTTGGCCAGCATTTTCAGCCCCAGGTCGAGATCGGAGAACATGTCGAGCTGGCGGAGCTTGTACCGCATCATGATTTCCAGCTTGTGCGTGCGCCCGTATTTGTGGATGGAGCCCACGACCTCCCGGTGAAAAGCCAGGATGTCGGGCTCGGCGGGCGGCACGCCTTCTTCCAAAGCTATCTGGCGCATGACGTCCATGAACGCGGCGATGTCGATCGCCTGGGGACAGGCCATTGAGCAAGTGTTGCAGCCGATGCAAAACCAGATGTCCGACGATTGGAGGGCTTCCTGCACGCGCCCCAGCTGGAGCAGCCGGATAACGCCGTTGGGCCGGTAGGTCATCGCCTGAGACACCGGGCAGCCGCCGCCGCAGCTCTGACAGTGGAAACAACGGCGGATATCGGTGCCGGAGCGCTCGACAACTTTGGAGATGACATCGCGATGAGCCGGCCCCGAGGAAGCCTCAATGCGGATGGTATCGGTCGATTCCATGAGGCGGCAATTTAGCAGACGGCATCAAAGGAGGCTTTGACCTAAGTCAAGCAGGGCAGTCCAATCAAACACCTGGCCTGAACCGAACGTTCTTCCGCAAAAAATATTGGAACAACCGGGATCGCTTCGGGGGTGGAACCTGCGCCAACTGCAGGTGCTCAGCCGGATTAAGGCTTGGGAATAACCATGACCTGCGCTGGCACAATTCAAACGAACAGTTTCGTGAAATATTGTTCAATTATCTGTAGCTGATGGATTAGACGAGAAATTACGTACAGCTGTCAGTATCATTTGTTTTGAGTAAAGCGATTTTCGTTTGATATAGTTCCGGCCCGTTTAGGTCAATCCCCAAACTCACTTCCGCCATTGTTTCCGGAACTGAATTCGAAATTGGCGTAAAACATGAATTGATGTCGGGCCGATTTCCTCACATGGCAATATACCGGATTGTAATAGGTGGGTGATAACCCGTAAGCCTCAAAGTGCTTTAACAAGCAATCAGCTGTCTTCGCTTCATGAAGAATCGCCAACTTTGTATCATATTTTTTTCTGGTGACCATATTGACCGCATCCAAAACCACCTCAAGCGATAGATCCAGGGGGGGATCTACAATGATGACATCGAAAATGTCACTTAGAGGTTCCGGCCTCGTGATGTCGAACTTTCTAAAACCCGGCAAAAAGTCTAGCCTTTCGTCAATATCAAGTATATGAACAATCCGACCCATCTCTTGCCATTTCTTTCCTATCATCGGTGAACATAAACAACAAGGATTGGCAAATCGGTCTAATTTCTGAACAAGGTCGCTGGCGCAATCCTCCGTAAAAAAATACTGAGCGATGCTCCAGTTTGGCAGGAGGAACTGCTTTTTCAAACTGAACCTGAAGTAATTGGGTTGTGAAAAAAAACCGCTCAGGCTACTCAAGAAAAATCTAAACGGGTCAAATAGCTTAATTTCAGCCAAGATCGTCTCCTCCGATATTTTAGATTTGATTAGAGTAGCCTTTTAAAAAATCAACTGGACCAAACTTAATTTCTGCCGAAAAACTTTTTTCTGATGATTCTTTTTAGCCTCATTTCCGGAACTCTGTAGAATACAGTTGTCAAATAATTGATAAACGGGCTCTGCAGGTGGTGGCTGCGGCCGCCGCAGCATATATGTTCTTTGGCCCCATAAGACGCCTTGAAAAAACATAAGCCCTGTGCGCTATCGTCGCTGGGTACTCCACCGAAATTATAGAATTCAACTCCTTCGTTCTTTAATTTTTCAATTATTTTAAAGTTTAATAAGGCATTCGACTTAAGTTTATAGCCTAATAGATTGGTTCCAGCGAATAAGCCATAAGCCTTTTTTTGATAGACTGCCTCCAAACTAACGGAGAGGATGTCATCATTCTTCTTTATATAGAAGGCTCTTACTATACCGCTTTTAAAGAGCTTGTGAAGTATATCTCTGTTAATATGGGATATGTATAGACTAGCGTAATCTTTGTATTTTTTGGACAGGCGAATCGATTTTGTTTCCGCAAGCAGACGCAATAGGTGGTCCAGTATCTCTGGAGAGCGGCTTTCATGGAACGTCAATCCGTTGCGTTCCGCCGTTCGAGCATCCGTTCTCCTATTCTTTTTTATTTTCTTAATCAAATCTGACCAATTCTCTCGTAAGTCGACAATATACTCTTTTCGGATAGTGGGCTTAAACGATAAGCCACGGGTGTTAACCGCACAGGGGAAATCCCAGGATTCCAGTTTCACGTAGGAAAATTGTTTTTCCCGGGCATAGCTTATCAGTTCTGCCATGCAAAGCTTGGTCAGTTCTTCATCCGCACCAACCACCGCAGGGCCACTGTAAAAAAACAGGATCCTGAACAGCTTTTTCAGCAATGCATTGGATGGTTCGTTACGGAGGCCTGCGACCAGGCCTATTGTTTTTTGATCTGAAACGAACCGCAGGTAAATCGGTTTGCGGATTTTGCTTCTGAAGGATTCCAGCCAGGCAGGGGCAAAAAATGGAGTCGCAGAAAAGGATTTGAGGTCTTTCTCCCATTTCAGCAAATCTGATACTTCTATAACCTCCAATCTAATATTTTTCATCTTTTATGGCAACCGGCTCTATACATGGTATTGTCTGATCGAGTCAACTTCTTCACCTTATTGGATTCTGACGATACTTTCGTCTTTTGTGAGATCTTTTAACCAGCTGAAACGTATTCCGGCTATTTTTAGCAGATGAACTTCTTTAATTATCTTTCCCTTGGAGTTGCCGGTTCGCGTGAAGTTTCTTATGCCGTTCACCAAGGCTGAATCGTCTAAAAAATAAGAAACCATGAATCGATAGCCCTGCTTTTGGGCAAAAAGCAGTTCCGCAATGAATGATAAGCGCCTCAGGCCGAGGCCGCGATAGGCGACTGGTGTATAAGCTTCGTCCGAATAGTACGTATCCGGCGAGAGTCGTAACCGGATTTCCGGGACCTGTTCGATCACAAACTCCGGGTTGAAGTCCAACCAAACATAGGACATTATTTTAGCATCTTTTTCCAGCAACAGTATCTGCTTTCCAGCACTTAGCCATTGCTGGTATAGCGCACAGCTCCGCCAGGTCTCGGTGTGAGCCAGCGTGTCTAAATCGGCCTCAGAACCTATTCGGGCAATAAAACCGCTGTTTTTCAAATCTGCCTCAGCCTGCTCTGGCAATGAGGTTTCCCATTTGCCGATGCAATAACACCGCCGATAATAAGCTGCCCTTTCAATGAAGCGCAAAGGGGGTTTCACCCAAGGAATATTGTTTGCAAGCGCAATAATTCTCTCTCTTACCTGCCCCATCTTTTGGCCGCTCGAAGTTTGTGTTGGAATTTAAGAGGAACTGAAAAGCAAGTCCGTCCCTTGAGCTTATGGCATTCTGAGTGCCCCCCAGTAAAGCAAGAAAAGTGCCATTGTGCTGATATATATTTAGAAACAAAAACAGTTTGTTATAAATTTATCTTAAAATTATATACTTAATTTCACATGAAAAAAATGTAACAGTTATTTCAGCAAATTACCCATCGAAGGAAAATCCTTATTTTTTTCCGGGCCGACCCAGAATGAAATTTGAAAAAAAAAGGGTAGAGCCATTTCTGACCCTACCCTATATACGGCCTCCCGACTTTAAGTCGGACTATCTCAATGGTCGCTCGCTAAAATGAACATCTCTTATAATAGCATTATTTTAGTACAAAAACCTCTTCGCTTCCTATAAACCATCCATCGGATGAATAGCCAGTCAATTGCATCAGAAAATCACTGCCCGGACTAGCATTGTCCAATGCAACATTGATAGTAGGCCTATCCCATTTCAGAACCAAATCAGGATATCCGTCACCGCAATCACATTGATCTAAACTGCTCATATCCTTGATCACCCATTTAACAGCCGGAAACCCTTCAAGAAGAATTGAACCTGGGTCGATGGTCGTAACGTCAAGATCTTCTGAGCCAAGTATTGCCACAGCCAGCATTCCGGTGCCGCTTTCTCTATTTATCGTATTTTTGCATGCCCCAGGCTTAACATCAACCGTGTACATGGTTGGATACAGCTCTAACGGCTCTCTCGGGGGAATGTTCGCGCCAACCAGCCCGGGGTAATCAGGCGCATACCTCCAGGCACGATATACACCAAAAGGTGCATTGTCGCCTTGCGCAGCATCGGAAGCCGGGTTGATATATTCCCACACCTTTTCCCCATTGCAAGTAACTTCAAAGAAATATCCAGCCGGCCCATTATTGATGAGTGTATTTCCATTGGGAAGGCGCTGAGCCGAAGATATTAATGCCGCTGAAAACGAGCCGGGCGTGTCGTATTCGTCATATTGCCAAAGGGGGGCTTGGGGCCCGAAGGCTTGACCGGGAGATGGCTGCATGTAATTGCCGTTGCTGTCAAGAGGAGGTTTTATTTCAATGACGGAAGAATCTCCCCAATCGGTGCCATTATTGAAAATCAGAATGTGGTTTTGGCCTGGATATCCCTTAGGAATCCATTGGACGCGATGTTGAAATGAAAGCTTTTGATCTCCCCGGTCAGAAGGACTTACAAAAGGTTCGCCCGCACCATAGGCATATGGATTGCCCCATCGATAGAGCAAGTCGCCCGCAGGACCCTTTGCTTCCTCGGTTGTGATCTTATGGTCGATAATCCAGATTTCGTTGAACAGCGAGGCGCTCATGACTATCTCATTGCGACGAGGATGATAGCCCAAAGCATTAAATCGGCCGAATGTCCAAGCCCCTTGTATATATTGTCCGCATATGCCAGATGCTGGATCATCATAACCGATAAATGCTTTTTTGCGATCATTGTGGTCATTTGTGAAGTGATCCCAAATATTCCATCTCCAAACAACTTTCCAACCGCTTTTGAAGCCGACCTGCGGATCGATGGGTGCTACTTCCCAAATATTGTCTACGCGCAAGACCGTGAGATCCGGCGCACTCGAACATTGATCTGCAGCCACTACATCAAAGCCTGCCGATTCTGCTTCAGCTCTTGTCTTTTCAATGAACCCTGGCACCAGCATATTGCCGTTGGGAAGTTCGACAACTTCATGGTGTCCAAACCATCGCTCTTGACCTGGAATAGTAGGTTGAGTGCTGTCGACCACCCATGCCACAGTGCTATCAGGATTAATTGCATAAAAACCTTGGTCGGTGGTTAGAACCAATTCGCCATTTCTTCGTAAAAACACCTCACCGCCGGGTCGAGTAGGCAACGGGATGGTCCATTGGTGAACAGGGTTGCCGGCGTTATTTATCAAATAGACCGGTCCGCCGGGAACCGCTGCAAGAGGTTTGTAAAGAGTATATCCTTCATATGCTCTTATGTCTCTCTTGATCAACCCAACCGTTCTCTGAGATTGAGAAAAAACACTGTTCGGTACTGCCAACATTGCCCCCAAAATGAGCAAACAAATAACGTTTCTGAAAACATTAATTTTTCTATCCATTACCCCCTCCTTGATTTCGATTGTAACCACTTGACCGCTTTGAATTAAGCTGTTCAGCCTCCTTATAAAAAAGCGCGTGAAGGATAAATCGGAATATCTCGAATCAGATAATTTGAAGAGATGTGGGTTTGTCGAGCTAACATTCAGCCTGCTTTGAATGGCTGTATTGTGTTAATTAGCCGTAAAAAGGCTCCCATGCGGGAAGAAGAATCAAAAAATCGATAGAGTGATCAGCAAAAGACATGCCGTAAAAACAATTTTATAATTTACAATAATTTCAGTATGTTTCTGGTGGTCGATTAAAGTGTGGCATTTTACGGATAATATTATTAAGTAAGCCACCCATAAATGGTATGTTTACTTGTTTTCTTTATGACTTAATAACTTCATACCAAACAACCATGAAATTAATTCCCTCTGAACCGATCATTGAATACAGCGATTTTTGAACTGTTTTAAGCGTTACGACATTGTAATGTAAGGGCTGGGGCGGTTATTTAATTTGAATTTGAACTGTGATGGTTAGGAATTGGCTGCTGCGATCGTGGGCAGGATGTGGATTACGATGGATAATCGTACTGTTGGCTGGCGTGGGGGGGTGCGAGTGAAATCGATATGAGAAGGATTATTTCAGCAGGTCTATATCAAAGATAGCGCATGTTGCTGATATGTCGGATGAAATTTAGAGTATCCTACCAACTGAGATCATACCAGATTCGCCCTTTATATCCAATGACCGAGGGAAAGACGGGTAATCTGTCTTGGGTTAGAAGCCGTCAACCTCACGTTTTCAGAAAGCTGATATGATGGCCTTCGCTGTCAATACTTGTAGACCGGATGCATCAAGAAGATTACAAGTATACAAGGTCAATCTGTAGCCTTAAGAGTAGGTCATGTCCAGGCACACAGCAGAAATCTGAAACATTCATTCACCAGCTTTTTTCATTTTCTTGACCATTTTGAGAGGGGCAAACTCGTTCTTATCGGGGCGGTTCCGTAGATGGCCTTCAGCAGTTCAGCCGGAGAGGCCGTTTTACTCATGAAGATCTCAGTCCCGGCATCGCGCATCTTCTGTGAAGTATTTTCATCGTCGTACATCGAAAGTCCGATCACCCGCACCTCGGGCCATTCGGCCCTGATGCGTCGGGTGATCGAAACAAAGCGTGCAGCTCAGCAGGCGTTAGTAACGGAGATTCCGGACGATATAGTCTCCTTAGATTGGCTGAAGCTATCTCAGAAATGGTCTTTCGGTGATTTGTCGGATGGAATCTAAATTATCCAACATTCTAAATTTATTTCAGATTAGTACCGTGTATCCTATTCTTACCTTTGTCGCTCCACCCGTGTCAAACCCAAACTGAAGAAGGTCCGCCATGAAAGTAGCCTATGCCGCCAAGATTTGGATGGATTACCATCGGTCACCCGATGATTGAAGCTAAAAATTAGTTTTCAAGAATGGCGCTGGAAAAGCATCGAATGTACGGTATTGCTGCCTAACTGGCAAGTTATGATAATCTATTTTATCCTATTTGTGTGCTCCATGACTGATAAGAAGTTTTACCATATCTTTATGGTTCCCATCTTCTGCACGTGTCAGTGGCGTACGGCCACCTTTGTCAACAGCATTCAAATCAGCACCGTTAGCTATTAGAATTTCTGCAATTTCTATTAAGCCATTGAAAGCAGCTGAATGTAGAGGGGTTCTACCATTCATGCTAAGAGCATTCACGTTAGCTCCATGTGATAACAGAAACTTCACCATTTCCTTGTCACCTCCGAAAAGAACTGTAGCCCGGTGCAAGGGAGTGTAACCGTCAGTGCAATTTACATTTATATTGGCACCGTTAATAATTAGAAATTCCACTATATCTTTATTTCCCTTATCCACGGCATTATATAACGGGGTTGCTGAAGATGCGTCTTTGACCTCTATATTTGCACCTTTACTAATTAATCGCTTTACTTCTTTTAAGTTTCCTTGTTTAGCGGCCTCATTCAAGGGTTCAGCGTTTGCAACTGAGCCTAAAACAAATAACAGAAAGATGACCACTACGGTTATTTTCAAATTCTGTCCGCATGTGAGCATAACGCACCTCCTTGCTTTTGAATTTGCACAAGAAAAAAGGAGACGCCGAAATAAAAGACTGACTATAGAGGAGATTTCCGTACCGCTATCCAAGACGGAGCTGCATTTTCGGCACGGCAAAGAAGGAGTGGACGAATAGACTCAGCTCAAGTATATCTCCGCTAATTGGGGTAAATCAAATGATTTTTAATGGGCGTTAATACGATATCACAAGGAACCATCACCTTGTGATTTGTCGGATGATATCAACCGAATAGAGTACATCCACAAATAGGTCCTTTGGCCAATGGATATCTGTAATTTCTTGCCAACCTCCATTTTATACCCACGGCTGTCAGCTCAGTAAGATACTAACCGCAAAGGACGTGCTTCTCCAACATTCACCGATACACTAGTACCGGAATCTTGGAGTGGGTCAGCACTTTTTGAGTCTCGCTGCCGATCAGCAAGGCCTCAACACCTCTCCGGCCATGGGACGCCATCATGATAAGGTCACAGCCCTTCTGCTCTGCTACACGGATTATTGCCTCGTAAGGCGAATCATTCCTCTCATAAATTACGTCGCACACAACACCCGCTTCCTTGGCCCTTTTTTCAATTTCCGCCAGGTACTTTTCGGCCTGTTCCTTGAATTGTTGGGCGACCTCATCCAGTGCTTTCTGGCTGATCTTCTCATGGTAAAAAAGCGTGTGATAAATGGGCATCACACAGAGGCCTGTAACTTTCGAACCGATACTCTTGGCGAAGAAAACCCCCTGTTGTACCGCAGCTACTGATAATTCCGATCCGTCCGTAGGTAGCAGGATGTGCTTAAACATTTTGACCTCCTTATGATCTTCAACTAGTTCAGTAATACTCCAAAGCCAAATAAAAAAATCAAATGACATTGGGCCGGTGGTGGAGGCTATATCACAAGGAACTACCACGTTGTGATTTGCCGGATATCTCTAAAAATGGAGTTTATAAAATCCTCCGTGGTTATCCCGCGCGACACCGTATCCACGTAAGGATTGTCGGTCCACTGAATAAACCGCCTCAATAATAATATTCTTATCCCCGACCATGGTGGCTGCGCCATAGATCCTGTTGCGTTCCTCGAAAGAAAACCCGAATGCTGTAGCCCAACTATAACCAGATTGCGATACTGAGTAGGGGCCAACTGATCCATGTCCAGATCCGAAGGAACCTCCTAATGCGCTTGATTTACGCACAACATCATCTCTTATCGAATTATATTGACCTACAAAAAATTCACCTGTGATTTGATTCTTGGCTGTTATTTCCCCGTGCACTTGGCGAGCATCCTTGATAACTGCTTCTATCGTGACGCCCTTGTCCATATCATAGAGCCGCACTGATCTACTAATTGGAGGAGCTACGCAGGATGGCTGTTTGTGTCATCATTATGGTCGCCTGAAAATCCCTATCAGCCCCTCCCTTGGTAAACCATTTGCCCCGGATCATGACACCATTAGCCTTTGCCTCTAGCTTGAAATCGCTGTCGGCAGTCGAAAAAACAGTGTCGCCCCTCTGCGTTAACGACCAGATGCCAGGCATTCTGCCGTGGGAAACTTTCCATTTGCCAGTCCAAGGTTCGGACGGGTTTACTGTTAGAGTTGTTGACTCGGGTTTCAATGGAGCAGATTGTATCTTTAGAGCCTCAAAAGAATATCCCCCCTCTGCATTCCCCCTAAACGAAAGATAGTCGTCGGCAATAGTTGCTTTGAAGTCGCGCGCTCTCGTTCCCATTCCCAACTTCCCCCAAACCATTGCCCCATAAACTTTAGCATCAACCTCGTGGTCGCTATCATTTGTCGAAACGACAGTATTCCGGACTTGCTTGAAAGCATAGACACTAGTGAATTGACCTTTTGTGACCTTCCATTTGCCAGTCCAAGGTCCGTTTGGATCGACGCTCCGGACAGGTCCTACACGGGGCGAGGCGGGAAAAGGAGTTGACTTGGCGTATTCTTCCTTTTGTTGCTCGGCAATCTTCGAACCAGCATAAGCGCCGAGGCTAATGACTCCTGTCAACACAAGGACATATCCTAAAAGGATGAGGATGACGAGCCCTATTGGAAGAGCTACGGCCGCCATTCCACCTGCGGGTGCTTCATCTGTCGACCCGCAAATCTGCGCGATCACTTGGTCTGTCAGGGCAGTGATCCGCGCCTCAAATTCAGTGGGATTGATCCCGGGCTGGAGAAGGACAACCCTGACATCTTCACAGGCAATAACATTTTGTAATCGTATCTTGACTTGGTCAGGGTCGAGCTCCGATGTGAAT
>JAUQXK010000081.1 GCA_030834695.1 Desulfobacterales bacterium | reverse complement strand
GGCGGGAAGCTGAAATCACCGACTTAACCTGGAGCCAAGTGAACCTTGGAGAGGGCATCGTCCGGCTGGAGCCTGGAACCACCAAGAACGACGATGGCCGTAGTATCTATTTAGACAACGAACTGCAGGAGATTTTCAAGGGGCAATCCCAGGAACGCAAGCGCGCCGGCAAACTCTGCGAGTACGTCTTTCCCAACGCAGAAGGCACAGGGCAGATCAAGGATTTTCGTCACTGCTGGAACGAGGCTTGCCGCAAGGTCGGGCTCGGGTACGGGTACCGTTTGGGCAGCAATTATGTTGAGAAATGGCAGGGAAAACTGCCAGCGGGGCCTATCCTGCACGATTTCCGCCGCACAGCAGTTAGAAACATGGTCCGTTCCGGAGTGCCTGAAACAGTTGCCATGAAAATCTCAGGCCATAAAACCCGTTCAGTCTTTGACCGCTATAATATCGTAAGCGAAGAAGACCTTAAACTTGCTGCGGCTCAACAGGAAAAATACCTGTACGAAAAAAATTTATCGAGAACCGTTACAAGAACCGTTACAATCGCTCATTTTCCAGAAAAAAAGGAGTCAACCAAATGAAGGTTAACTCCTTGATTTAATTCTGGTGCCGGAGGCCGGACTTGAACCGGCATGACCTTGCGATCGGAGGATTTTGAGTCCTCTGCGTCTACCAATTTCACCACTCCGGCATGTTTCTTTTTATAAAAAAACGGCTGTGAGTTGTCAACACAGAAGGCGCGTCGGCCTGCAACCCAAGATCAGCCGCTCTGAGGTCTCAACGAATCGACTTGATCGCCGCCAGGATTTCGGGCCTGGAGATTTCGCCTTCCCGGATTACCACCGGATTCTCACCGACCACGTCCACCACCGTCGATCCCACGCCCCCCTTCAGTGGCCCTCCATCGAGAATAAGATCCACCTGTCGCGAGATGCGCGCGTCCAAGTCGGCGATCTGCCGGCAGCCGCTCGCGCCCGAAAGATTGGCGCTGGTTCCGGTAATCGGTCGGTCGAGGGCCTCAACCAGCGCCCGCGCCACAGGATGTGCGGCAAGCCGGATTCCGATTTTGCCGGTTCCGGCCGTGAGCCGCACCGGGATGATCGACCGGGCCTCTAACACCAGGGTGAGGCGGCCGGGCCAAAACCGATCCATGAGCAATTGCGCCATGGGGGGCACACGCTCGGCCAGTTCCGCCAGCTGCGCGCTGCGGCCGATCAGTACCAGCAGGGGCATGTCGGCCGGACGCTGCTTGATTTCATAGACGCGCTCGACAGCCGCGGTGTCGAGTGCGTCCACCCCCAGGCCATAGAGGCAGCGCGTCGGAAAACACACCACGCCTCCGGTGCGGATCACTTCCCGCGCCCGAGCGACGGCTTCCGGCTCGGGCGACCGCGGGTTCACGCGCAGAGGCTTAGCGGTAGTCCCTGAGCTTTTCGGCTTTGCGTTCAACTTCGGATGCCATGTCCTTCTTGAAGCGGTCGATGCGGCCGGCCAGTTCCGGGTCTCCCAGAGCCAGCATTTGGGCCGCCAAAATGCCGGCGTTACGGGCGCCGGACTTCCCCAGGGCCATGGTGGCGACCGGGATGCCCGGAGGCATCTGCACCGTGGACAGCAGGGCGTCCAACCCTTGCAGGCTGGACGAGTCGATCGGCACGCCGATAACCGGCAGGCTCGTGTGGGCCGCCAGCACCCCAGCCAGATGCGCTGCGTGGCCGGCGCCGGCGATGATGACCTTCACCCCCCGGTTTCGGGCGTCTGACGCAAAGGCCATGGCGCGCTGCGGGCTGCGGTGGGCCGAGGCCACCGTCATTTCAAAGGGAATGCCGAACTTCTTCAGCATGGCCGCGGCCTCTTCCATCACCGGCAGGTCAGAATCGCTGCCCATGACGATCCCCACCGCCGGTGTGCGGCTCATCCGTTCGATGGCCTTGCGGCCGATGTCTTTGCGGCAATAGGCCCCCTCCCAGCCGATCTTGCCTACAGCCTGGTAGGCCTTGGCAATGGCATCTGCGACCGTATCGCCCAGAGCGGTCACGCCCAGCACACGGCCGCCGTCCGTAACAACGGTTTTCTCCTTGCGGGCGGTGCCAGCGTGGAAAACCACCACATCCTTCATGCGTTTGGCGGCATCAAGCCCTTTGATGGGCAGCCCTTTAGGGTATTTCCCGGGATAGCCGGCCGAGGCCATGACCACGCAGACCGAGGCGCGCTCGTCGATATCGAGCGTACACTGATCCAACCGTCCATCGATCACCGCTTCCATGATCGGCACGATATCGCTCTTGATCCGCATCAGAAGCGGCTGCGCTTCGGGGTCCCCGAAGCGTCCGTTGAATTCGAGCACTTTGATCTGATCGCGCTCGATCATAAGCCCGGCGTAGAGGACGCCCTGATAGGTACGGCCTTCGGCCGCCATGGCCATGACCGTGGGGATCATGATCTCGTTCATGACCCGTTTGTGGAGGAGGCGATCGACCACCGGCGCCGGCGAGTAAGCGCCCATCCCGCCCGTGTTGGGACCCCGATCGTCATCATAAATCGCCTTATGATCCTGTGAGGAAGGCATGGCCAGAACCGTCCGGCCGTCGGTAAACGCCAGGAAAGAAGCTTCTTCTCCCATGAGGCACTCCTCGATGACTACTTGGCTGCCGGCCTCCCCGAATTCTTGCCGGACCATAACGCGCTCGAGCGCCTCTTGGGCTTCTTTTTCGGAGTCGCAGACGATGACACCCTTTCCGGCGGCTAGTCCGTCCGCTTTGACCACCACTGGAGCGCCCGCTTGACGCAGGTAGCGCCGGGCCTGCTCATAACTCCGGAAGCTGCGGCCCCGCGCCGTGGGAATACGGTACTTGGTCATCAATTCCTTGGCGAATGACTTGCTCGACTCGATCTCGGCTGCCCGGCGCATCGCGCCGAAAATTCTCAGCCCTTCCTTTCGAAAGAAGTCAACGATGCCTTCGGAAAGCGGCCCCTCGGGCCCGACTACCGTGAGGTCGATCTTCTGCCGCCGGGCGAAATCCAGCAGGGCCGGAATGTCTCCGGCCGGAATCGGAACACATTCCGCCAGATCCGCGATCCCGGCATTACCGGGAGCGCAATACAGCTTCTTTACCCGAGGACTTTGTGCGATCTTCCAGGCCAGGGCATGCTCTCTGCCGCCGCTGCCGATGACCAGTACTTTCATGAGGTTCCTCCTTTTGGTGGCGAGCGATCAGTTCTGCTCGATCTCCGCTTGCGCGAGTCGTTTCAGGACGTCCTGTTTCCGGCGCTGCAACTCCGGCCGGCCGATGCGTGCCGCGGCGATGCCGCCTTCCAATGTGATCTCGGACAGCCAGCAATGCCCCCCGGGAGTCAGATGAAGGTCGATGTGAGCATACGGAAACCGGCACCGCCTCATCACCTCTCTGCAAAGGCGCTCTGCGGCAGCATCCATTTCCAGCGGCCGGCCGGCGCCGCCGGCGGCGAGGTTGGCTCGAAAATTAAACTCATTCTCGCGCACGTAAGCCTCGACGTAATCATCCACCACGATCACGCGGATATCGCTGATGTCCGGGAGGAAGGGCTGCAGCACAAACGGATAGTCGGCGGAGTTGAACGCCACGGTGTTGTAAAGGGTCTCCGGGTTGTCCCACCGGCGGATCCCATGGCCGCAGTGCATGCCTTCTTGTTTGGTGACGACCGGTTCGATCCGATTCCGAGCGCAGTAACCAACGGCCTCCATGAGCTCCGCCCGCCGGGCGATGACCAACGTGTGCGGCGCCATCCATTGCCGCAGCAAGAGCGCCTGGGCGCACTTGCTGCGGCTGATCAGCTGGCAAAGGGGCGACGGCACGCAACGGACGCCGCGTTCCATGAGGTCCGCTACGAGGGCGGGGCTCAGGTACTTTGCCGGCAAGGGACCGACGACCACGTCCCCCCGGGCTAGCTGGTCGAAATTCCGGTCGAGTTCCTTGGCGCTGCGGATGATCATGGCTTCACCCGGGTCGGCACCGGCCCTCCAGGCTCAATTCGATCAGCCGGTCCAGCAGACGGGTGAAGCTCAACCCCGCCGTGCGGGCGGCCCGGGGGAGCAGGCTGGTAGCCGTCATACCGGGGATGGTGTTGGTTTCGAGAATCAATACTTCCCGGCCCCTCACCATCATGTCGGTGCGGCTGTAGCCGCGGCAGAAAAGTGTTCGGTGGGCCTCCAGCGCCAGCCGCTGGGCCGCGGCGGTCAGCTCCGGATCGATCCGCGCCGGGCAGATTTCCTCAGTGACTCCTGGCGTGTACTTGGCCGTGTAATCGAAAAATTCCCGGTTGGGATCCGGAATGATCTCAATGAGGGGAAGGGCTTCGAGCACGTCGTTGCCGATCACCCCGCCGGTGATTTCTATGCCCTGGACGTAGGTTTCGATCAGCACCGCCGGGTCATGCTCCCAGCCGGCCTCAACAGCGCCTCGAATGGCCTCGGGACGGCGAACAATAGTGATCCCCACGCTGGAGCCTCCGACCACGGGCTTTATGACCAGCGGCAGCCCCAGCCGTTTCACGATGGCATCCGGATCGGTCCCTTCGGCGCGGTGGGCCACGACATAGGCCGGGATCGGCAATCCGGCCTGCTCGTAAAGTCGCTTGGCGGCCAGTTTGTTCATGGCGGCCGCACTGCCGAGAACGCCTGAACCCTGGTAGGGAATGTCGAGCAGATCGAGCAGTCCCTGCACCGTTCCGTCTTCGCCAAAGGCTCCGTGCAGGATTATCAGCGCCGCGTCGATGCGGGCGGCATCGCCGACCAGACGGGCCAGGTCGGTTTTTGGATCGTAGCGCAGGATCTCGTATTTCGCTTTATCCAGGGCCTCGTAAACCTGGTTGCCGCTGTTGAGCGACACCTCACGCTCCGAGGATACGCCTCCGGACAGAAGAGCGATTCTTAGCTTCTTCGTCAATTTAGGTATTCCCAGGGAACTATTGTTTATTTGCGCTGTTTCCTCATCTCCAGCCGCGAAACGATCATGCCGGCATAATGCTGGGGGATTTCGTTGGCGATGGAGGTTTGGCGCATCGCATTCAATTTGAGAATCAAAAAGTTCAGCTTCTTGAGCAATCGGTATTTCTCGACTGTTTCGGGGAACGCGCTGAGGAGGTCTTCGGTTTTTTCGATGTCTTTACGCAACTCGATTTCAGGCGGAAGGCATTCGGCGTTCTTCAGAATTTTATACGCCAGGCGCAGATCCACCGGGAGGTGGCTGTCGTCTTCGAGTGTAAGCGGCTCGCCAGCGCCGTCCAGACCCTCGAACTCGCCGTTCTCCATGGCTCGGCGAATCCGTTCCTCCACGATCTTTTCAAAGCCGCTGATCATAAGCTATGGGATCCCTGCATTTGGGACACGATCCGACGAAAATCCGCACGCTGCTTTTTCAGGAAAATATGGTGCGGACGGGATTGTTTATAGCTTCGAGCGGGCCTGTTTGCAAGAGGTGGGGCCGAACGCCTGGAATCAATTACAAACTGCCGGCTGGAGCGAAAACAGCAGCCCTTTAATGCGGCCAGTTCAACCGAATCATCAGCGCCCCGTCGGCTTGCCAACAAAATATTGTTTTCTTTTCCACCGGTCGTCGGGGCCCTTGATATCCTCTTGTTGCAGAACCCGGCCGCCTGCCGCACGCACAACCTCGTGGATGCGTTCCATGGGAAATGGGTGGAGCTGGATCCGGTGTTGCCCATACCGGGCGCGCCGGTAGGCCTCGAGGAGGAGACCTGGGACGAACCGGGACAAACGGCCGATTAGCGTATCTCCGGGCTGGTCGATGACCTGAAACACAACCAGACCCCGCGGTGACAGGACGCGAACGAACTCCCGCAGGTAACCCTCCGAATAGGATGGCGCGATGTGCTGAAGCACGAGGTCGGAATAAATAACGTCCACCGAGCCCGACTCGATCACTTTTAAGTTATCGCTTTCGTTAAGCACAAATTCGCAGTTTTTTAGGTCGGAATTGAGTTGCTGCGCGCGCCGGATCATCGATGCGGCCACATCCACCCCGATCACACGATCGAAATGAGCCGCCAGCGCTCGCGTCAGACGCCCGACGCCGCAGCCAAAGTCAAGTGCACAGAATCGCGGGACATCGGGAAATCGTTCGGCGATGACTCCGAGCAACCTCTCGATCACACGGCGGCCCTCGGCGAAAAAACTTTCGATATCCCAACGCTTCCCTCGTTTGCCCGGAGAGGACAAGATCGCCCACAAGGGATCGATCTCACCGAAATGATCCCAGGTTCGACGAAGTTGCTCGAATTGTTGATCCATGATTATGCCTTTCAACCCGCCCAAAGAGCCATTTCGGCAGCTCCCCACTGTTTATTGGGTCCCAATCGGCCGGCCGAAATTTCATCCTAACTGAAGCGCTCCCGATTTTGCAATGGAAATAGGAATGGAAACAGGAATCGGATACAGGAATCCGGCTGCCGGCTGGTCTGGGTTTAGGCGGTGCTGGAAAGCCTTCATCCCAGGCGGGATGCGGATTCCCTGCGGCAGGGACATGTGCAGGCAGCGGGATTGAATCGCAGGCATAGAAAAAAGAAAAACCTACTGATGAGTCAGTAGGTTATCAAATTCTGGTGGCTATGTAGGGATTTGGACAACCCACCATCGACCACGTTGTTTAACCCGCGTAAATTAGAGATCAACAGTGACCCTCATCGAGCCTTCTG
The DNA here is from genome assembly GCA_030834695.1 of Desulfobacterales bacterium. GTDB lineage: Bacteria > Desulfobacterota > Desulfobacteria > Desulfobacterales > SpSt-501 > SpSt-501. The sequence continues at coordinate 38,119 of JAUQXK010000081.1, read as the reverse complement.
GGGATAGTCCCTCATAATCTCAAATGGCAGGGTATCATCCTCTGATCAGTTCATTGACGGTGTAAACAGGAATGCCATCAAAGCCACAAGCCGATTCCGATTCTGCCAGACCCAGTCAGATCCATACATCTTGATGAGATCTCGGAGTAACTCCCGGTGCTCATTTAAGTCACGGAGGTCCTCAAGGAGATACCGAACAAAACTGCCACACAGCTCTAAAGGGTCCTTCCAGCCTGCAGAAAACTTTTCATTGAATGTTTCATCCATGTCGGGCCTCTCTTGGGTTAAAAAGTTTATATAAGTCACCCAATACCCCAATAGGTTTATCGAGAAAATACTGTCTACACCCCATAGATGCTAAAAATTTCAGGTGGTAAGGTTTTCGTGAGTTAAGGATGTCTCCGTGGAAGATTCAGATGACAGGTGCACCCATCCGTATTCTTATTGTCGACGACAACGAGCATTACCGGAAAACTATCAGCCGTATCCTCGGGAAGAATCCCAATCTGCAGATCGTTGGTGAAGCGGAAGACGGGCTTGAGGCTATCCAGGCAGTCGAAAACCTCAGACCAAACATTGTGCTGATGGATTTCAGCTTGCCCGTCATGGATGGTATTGATGCCACCTGGGTCATTAAATCCAAGTTCCCCGAGATCAGGGTCATCGTTATGACCATGCATGATGTGGGCTGCATTTCGGAGGCAGCTTTCAAAGCCGGTGCCTTTTGGTGCCTCCACAAGGGATGCTCACCGAGGGAGATCATCAAGGCAATCAGGACTGCTGAAATTTGATAAGCTTTGGGTCTGCGGCTTTCCTGCTTCACGGGTGCTGACAGTCCACCCACGAAGCGTTCTGGACCACCTTGCGTTTTCCGGATCCACCGTACCTGACACTTACAGTCTTCAACCCATTGATGCTCATTGTAATTAATTGTTAGTTGGCGTCATTCATGTCTCTTTCGGGGAGGGATATTTATGGCTACACCAATTCGTATTGTCGTTGCCGACGATAGCCATCTGTATCGGAGGACGATCTGCAACATTCTTGAGAAACAGCCCAACCTGCAGATCGTTGCTGAAGCAGAGAACGGAGCATATGCCATCCAAGCTGTCAAAACGCACAGACCGGATGTCGTGCTGATGGATATCACCATGCCTATCCTCAATGGAATTGAGGCTACCCGGATCATTTCCTCGCAGTTCCCCGAAACCAAGGTCATTGTCCTCACGATGTACAATGACCAACCCAACGAAGACACGGCACTCCAAGCTGGTGCATGCCGATTGCTGACCAAGGACTGCGGCAGGGAGAAGCTCCTCCAAGCAATTAGGGACTGCTCACCTGGACCTCCAAGGATTGTTGAGCATCCACCACACCAAGTTTCCCTTTTGTGGCTGCTGCCATGAACTCCCTACAGATCAGTATCGCTATCATTGATGACGATCCAAAGTCCCGAGGGGAAGTGGTAAAGCTCTTTCAAGAAGAACAGGATATAAGTATCGTAGCAGAGACCAGCTTTGCCGGGGTCAAGGAGGTAGAGGACCAGAAGCCGGACGTGATTCTGATAGACAACATGCAGCCTTTCACTGAGGGCTTGGAGAACACAGAGATGATTATTGCCAGGTTCCAGGATACCAGAATCATATTCCTGTCCAGGGATTCATCTGGAAACTCCATCACAGCCTGTGAATGCCAATCCTGGGCTTGTTATCCAATGTGCCAGAACTGTAGCCCCGAGGACATTCTTGCTGCAATCAGGGCGGGTCATCAACCGGGGTAAGGATCGGGTTGCCAGTGCTTGTTTCAAAAATTGAAAAACCCGCTGAAAAATTTCAGCGGGTTAGGTGAGTCATATGGTGGCGATGCAGGGATTTGAACCCCGGACACTGCGGATATGAGCCGCATGCTCTGACCAACTGAGCTACATCGCCGAAGTCGTTTATATTGGGACAAAACACTGGAATTGTCAAGACCGAAAAAAGCCGGGCAGCATCACTCACGCCGCCCGGCTCTCGATGAAATGTCAATTCTTTCCGGCTACTTCGTCGAACTCGCCACCTCAACGGAGTATTCGTCCAGATTGCTGGGCAGGTTGTCGAACACGGCCATGAAGGGGACCGTCCGGCCGGGTTTGACGCCCACGTTCGTATTGTTGGCCCCTTCTTTGTTTTTCAAGCGCGCGGCAATCGCGGCCATATCCAGGGCGGCGAGTTCCTGGTTCGAAAGAACGTTGCCGGCAAAGACCGTTGCTGTTTTAGCCAGGGTCTTGTCTTTCGTGTAAAGCTTCGCGGTCACCCGGATGGCACTGCGTGGGTGGTCGTAGTTGTTGCGGATCTGTCCCTTAACCACGCAAAGCCGACCGGCGCCGGGATGGTCGATGAATTCGGCGGTGAGGTTTTCAGCAACCGGCGACATTTTGAGGTTGCCGGCAATATCCTCGGGTTCGGCCTGGAAGATCTTCCCGAAGAATGGAATTTCCAAGTCGCTGAGAAGCGGTATATTTATTCCGAGGCTGCGGGGAACCAGAATAGCGGCAACCGCTAGTACCAGTACGCCGGCCGCTATCAGCAGATATTTGCGAACGCTCGAGGGCTGTACCGCCTCAGCGGCCATTGCCGCCGCGGCGGCGGTCTCCATGTCAAGGACGTCGGTGGCACCGCCGATTCCGGTATCGGTGACCTTTTCGGCTGCCAATTGATCCGTCGCCGCTGCGGGTTTTTCATCCATAGGGGCAACCGCAGCGACGGCCTCGACAGCCACGCCGCTTCCAACTTCTTCAGGCACCGGCTCGATCTCGATTTCCAGATCGTCGGTCATTGCCGGCTCAGACCCAACTGCAAAATCAAGGTCTAGCTCCTCGGCTTCCTGGGCAGGTTTCTCCTCGACCGGGGCTTCCGTCCCCTCTTCGTCTTCCAGCAGGCTCTCAAGGTCCAGCAAGAGGCCGTCCGGTGTCTCTGTCGGAGGTGCTGGCGCCATGGAGTCGGCCAGCGTCGAGTCGCCACCCGTAAGCAGGTCAAGTTCCAGCGGCGCTTCTTCGGCGGTCTTGTCAGGCTCGATCGGCTGCTCTTCCAGAATGTTGGTAATGTCGGAGAAATCCAGCTCATCGTCCTGGGGTTCGGCCGATACGGCTGAAGCGAGGGGGAGATCCGGCCTCTCCTCGAGATCGAGCTCAAAATCGATTTCGGCCGGCAACCGGTCGGTCGTACCAGCCGGATCTGCAGCGGCAACGGGCTCACCCGTAATCGAGGTCAGGTCCAATTCCTCCATATCTCCGGTCTGTTCGCCCTCATCGACGGCTGCTGCACCTGTTTCCAGGTCCAGGCCGAGTTCATCGCCGGCGCCGCTTTTCGTTTCGATGTCCAGCGAACTACCCTCAAGCATGGCTTCAAGGTCGGACAAATCCAGCTCGGTTTCGTTCGGGCGCGGCTCTGCCGCAACGCTTTCCACAGCGGCCGGTTCCTCCGGGGAGCCGGCCACCTCACCGGGTAGCGCGTCCTCCGGGCTGGCCGCAGCGGATTCGAATGGCAAATCCTCCGCGCCCTCGGCCATCAACGCTTGGAGATCCAGCTCCAGTTCGGAGGTATCGGCTGCACCGGATTCAACGCTGTCACCTGCATCCGGCGTAGCCTCATCATCCAGCGACTCCAGATTGTCCAGCTTGATCCCGAGTTCGTCTAAGCTGGCAAGTGTGTCTCCGGGCGCGGCTTCCTGGGCAGGTGCGAGATACGGCCTGAAATCGGTTTCTGAAGCGTCACTGGAGACGGCCGAAGCGGAAAGCTCAGCGGAGGAATCTTTGGCTGCCAGGTCCTCGTCGAAGCCCAGGTCAAGGTCCAAATCCAATTTCAGATCGTCCTGCGCTGTTTCCGTCGTTAATGCCGCTGCCGGCAGCGAATCCTCGACCAGCAGGTCTTCCACGTCGAGCAGTTCCGGTTCCTGATCGGCGGAAGCATCCGTTGCCGCCGTGAAGTCATTTGCAAAGAGGGCGTCTATCTGGGATCCGATTTCAGGCAGCTCCGATGAGATCCCTTTCGACGAGGTCGCCGGCAATTCGTCGCTCAGAATCAGTGGTTCTTCCGGCACGGCTACCGCAGCCGGGGAATAAGCGACAAAGACGTGGCGGCACTTGGAACACCGCACTTTGGATCCCGTGGGTTTGATCAAACGGTCTTCCACCTGGAAACTGGTTTCACATCCCTCGCACATCACGATCATGGCTGAACCCCATCGGTTAAGGTTTTTTGGGCTGGAAGAAAAGACCCGCCTTCAAATTGCCGGCCGCAAGATCGGCCGGCTGACCGCCGTTGGCTTGCCCTTCACAAGTTGAGCTGGCAAACATCCGGCAAATGGCGGTACTGTTCGGCGTAATCCAAACCGTACCCAACCAAAAAGCCATTGCCAGCCACATAGCCTGCATAGGCGATCGGCACATCCACTTCCCGTCGCGCCGGTTTGTTAATCAGCGCACAAACCGTAACGCTCCGCGGCTGCAACGACGTCAGATAGTCAATTATCCATCGAACCGTCAGGCCGGTGTCGACGATGTCCTCCACCACCAGGACATCCTGGCCTCGGATATCAAGGCCGATACCTTTTGAAAGCCGAATATGTCCGGAAGATTCTGTGCCATTGCCGTAGCTGGAGGCCTGCACAAAATCGACCTTCACGGGCATGCCGAGCTGACGGATGAGGTCCGAGAGAAAAACGAACGACCCCTTCAGGACCCCGATCAAAACGAGATTCCGACCTCGGTAATCCGCCTCGATTCGCTGGGCCAGGTCTAACACCAGCCGGCGGAGCTCAGCTGCGGACAGAATCGGGATCAGCTCAGGCATCATCCGAATTTAAAAAGAAATCTGGTGCATGGTTGCCACAATCTTAAATATCGCCAACTATATAGAAAACTTTATCGCGAAATGCATTCAAAGTCAAATTTGGCGAGTGCAGCGAACCTGGCGGGACGGAGATAATTTTATCAAAAAATATGATATGTTATATGAAAAAAACCAGAGTCGAGGTCGTTCGGTACCTGTTAAAAAAACGAACAATTCGCTTTCCGACTTCAATCGGTCACACAATACCACCGGAAGGACTCAACAGTGAATCGACTTTGTGAAGCGCAGCCCTCCATCCGCGCTCTCTATAGCCCCGTCTCGGCAAGCTTTTCAACCAAGGCTTTCTGCTCGTCCGTCAAATGCTTGGGGATTTGAATGTGGATGCTAACATAAAGATCGCCCCGCTTGGCCCCCTTCATCGAAGGCAGGCCGTGCCCGGCCAGGCGCATTCGGGTGCCATTCTTGATCCCGGGCGGAATTTTCAAGTGGTATTGTTTCTCATCCAGTGTCGGAACTGGAATCGTAGCTCCGAGCATGGCATCCGTAAGCTTGATCTCCTTGTAGGTGACTAAATCATGATCCTCTGCGCTGAATACCGGATCGTTGAGCAATTTCGCTTGAATGAAAAGGTCGCCGCGCGGGCCGCCGTATGCCCCCGGGTTTCCTTTGCCCGCTAGCCGCAACTTCTTTCCCGTCGTCATGCCTTTGGGTATTTTGACCGTAATACGCTCCGGCGTGCCCTGGTTCTGGATGGTTATCTGCTTGGTCGTCCCGGAGGCGACCTCGGCCAGCGTCAAGGGCAGTTCGTAAACGATGTCGGTCCCCGGCATGCGCTGGGTCTGGGGTCGGCCTCGTCCGCCGAACGGGGATTGGGTGCCAAAGGTGAACCGGGCGCCGCCACCCTGGTTTCCGAAAAAATCACCTCCGCCGAAGCCGAACTCCTTCAAAATATCGTTGATATCGAACCCTCGGAAAATATCTTCTTTTGAAAACCGTTGATGAAATCCCTCGGAACCGAAGGTATCGTACTCCTGGCGCTTCTGCTTGTCGCTTAGAACCGCATAGGCCTCGCTGATCTTCTTGAACTTCTCTTCGGCCGCTTTGTCTCCTTTGGCGTGGTCCGGATGGTATTTCATGGCTAGCTTGCGGTAGGCTTTCTTGATCTCCGCATCGGTAGCGGTACGAGCTATGCCGAGAATCTTATAGTAATCATCTGCCATGAGCTTAATTCTCCGTTATTGCAGCGAAATTATTGTGGCTGAAAGTAAGAAAAGAAGCCGTGGCTGTCAAGCGGCAAAAGCATCCTTAGGAAAATCGCCATCCCGGTGCCCATCAAGCTGAATCGGTCCTGCCGTCATATCGGCAGGGTATTGAATTTGAACCTCGGCGGCGCTGTGGCGTCACCGCCCCCGGGCCTTTAACGCTACCATCAGCACCGAAAGCGCGGCGGGGGTGATGCCGTCGATGCGCGCGCATTGTCCGAGACAGGTCGGCCGCACTTCGGCCAACTTGTTTTTCAACTCATTCGAAAGCCCGTGGACCGTTCGAAAATCGAAATCGTCCGGGATCCGGATTTTTTCCAGATGCTTGAATTTCTCGATTTCCTTGATCTGTTTTTGGATGTAGCCCTCGTATTTAATCTCGATCGCAACCTGCCGGGCGGCGGAAGCGGTCACCGGCTCGGGCGCCGGCGCCAGATTTTCCACCGCGTGATAACCGAGCTCGGCCCGCTTCACCAACTGATCCAGGTGAACCCCCTGCTGAATCGGTTTGGACCCCTGCTCCTCCAAATAGGCGTTCACCTTCGGAGTGGGACGCACCACGGTGGCCCGGACCCGCCGGATCTCTGCACCGATTCGCTCCCGGCGGCGGCGCAGCTCATCGGCGGCGTCCGCACCGATCAGCCCCAGCTCATGCCCGAGTTCCATCAAGCGCAGGTCGGCATTGTCCTCACGGAGGATCAGCCGGTGCTCGGCGCGCGAAGTAAACATGCGGTAGGGCTCGCGGGTGCCCCGCGTCACCAGGTCATCGATCATGACGCCCATGTAAGCCTGGGACCGGTCCAGGACAAACGCCGGCCGACCCTGGACCCGGCAGGCCGCGTTGATGCCCGCCCACAGCCCTTGGGCGGCCGCTTCCTCATAGCCCGAAGTGCCGTTGATCTGACCCGCTAGATAAAGACCCTGCACGCGCTGGGTTTCCAAGGTGTTGCGGAGCTGAACCGGATTGACGTAGTCATACTCGATCGCATAGGCCGGCCGCATGATTTCGGCGCACTCCAGCCCCGGCACCGATCGCACCACTTCGATCTGCACATCGAGCGGCAGACTGTTGCCTAGACCGCTGGCATAGATCTCCTCGGTGTCGATGCCCTCCGGTTCGAGAATGACCTGATGCCGATCCTTCTCCGGAAACTTAACGATCTTATCCTCGAAGGACGGGCAGTAGCGCGCCGAGATGCCGGTAATAACGCCGCCGTATAACGCCGAGCGCGAGAGGTTGCGGCGCACGATGGCGTGAGTCCGCTCCCCGGTATAGCCGATGAAGCTCGGCAGCTGCGGCAGAACGGGGTCACCTGAAAACGACGAAAACGGCACGGGACGTTCGTCGCCCCCTTGAGCGGTGAAGCGCGTGAAATCGATGCTGGTGCGTTTGAGGCGCGGAGGGGTACCGGTCTTCAGGCGCCCCAGATCGAATCCCAGCTCGCGCAGGTGCGCCGGAAGGCTGTAGGAAGCGAACTCCCCGGCCCGCCCTGCCGGGATCGACCGGAAGCCGATGTGCACCAGCCCCCCCAGAAAAGTGCCCGTCGCGAGCACGACCGCCCGGGCGGCATATCCGAATCCGGTGTGATCCTCCACTCCCACCACCCGGTCGCCTTCCACATGCAGCCGCTCAATGAGAGCCTGCTTGAGGTCCAATCCGGGTTGCATCTCGACGACCCGCTTCATGACCATGTGGTAGCGCTGCTTGTCGTTCTGGCTGCGTGAAGCCTGCACCGCCGGCCCCTTTTTGGTGTTGAGCGTGCGGTATTGGATGGCGGTCTGATCGGCGACCTTGGCCATTTCGCCGCCCAGCGCATCGATCTCCTTCACCAAATGGCCTTTGGCCATGCCGCCGATCGAAGGGCTGCAGGGCATGGCGGCAAGCTTGTCGAGATCGATGGCCGTCAGCAGCACGCGGCACCCCATCCGGGCGGCCGATAGCGCAGCTTCGCAGCCCGCGTGGCCCGCACCGACCACAATAATATCGTAAGTGCTGTTAGAGGAGGACATGAGACCGTATGTGCGTGATGGCGTTGTTTGCGAGGTTAGACCGAAGTGTGGTAAAGGCTTCGGTTGAGTTTGTTCAGGCGGAAGTTAAATCGCCGAAACCAAAACCGCCAGGCCTTCCTGCCGGCCTGCATGAAACCGGTTCGATTATAGCGGTACCGGCCTAGCGGGTCAAGCTATGCAAACGCGCATCACTGACCTAAACTCCTACCTGCGCGGCATCTTCGGCTGCCGCGTCCAGAAGATCACGGTCGACGCCGGTCTTAGCTGCCCGAACCGGGATGGCACCATCGCCACCGGCGGATGCACCTACTGCAATTCGCGTGGCTCGGGCACCGGCGCCCACACCCGAGGGCTGTCGATCACCGGCCAGTTGGAGGCCGGCAAAGCGGCCATGGCCCGGCGCTACCGGGCTCATAAGTTTATTGCCTATTTCCAGGCGTTCTCCAACACGCACGCCCCTGTACCGCACCTGAGGTCCCTTTACGATGAGGCCCTGGCTGTGGATGGCGTGGTGGGCCTATCCATCGGGACCCGGCCGGACTGCGTGTCCGAGCCGGTTCTGGCACTGCTGCAGCAATATTCCCGTCGGCATCTCGTATGGATCGAGTACGGATTGCAATCCGCCCGCGATGCGACCCTCGCCGGAATTAACCGCGGGCATGACTCGGCCTGCTTCCTGAACGCGGTGGCGGCTACCCGCGCCCGCGGGCTGCCCGTCTGCGCCCACATCATTTTGGGGCTGCCCGGGGAAACGCGCGCCGACATGCAGTTCACCGCCGCGACTCTGGCGGCCGCGGGGGTCGACGGCGTCAAGATTCACAGCCTTTACGTCGTGAGCGGCACGCGCCTGGAGGCTCAGTTCAAAGCCGGAAACTATCGCTGTCTGGAACGGGAGGAATACGCGGATCTGGTGGTGGATGTTCTCGAACGCCTGCCCGCGCGCGTGGTCATCCAACGCCTGACCGGCGACCCGCACCCCGACGAACTGACCGCGCCGGATTGGTGCCGGGACAAGCGTGCGACGCTGGCCGCCATCCGGATCGCACTGGAACGTCGTAACACCTGGCAGGGAAGGCTTTGCGGCGACGTCCGGAAAACGCCCGCGCCTGCTTCTTGAAATTCCAGCGGCGTGCGCCTATAGATACGCCCAGAGGAGTTACCCGTTTTTGGAGGCCCGCAATGGAAACGGACAAGGTGCCAATAACGGCCGGCCGCGACGACTTCGACCTGTCTTTCAAGGTTTTCCATGAACTGATGGCGCGCAAGGTCACCGACATCCTGCTCGTCAGCAGTCCCTACGAAGCTTTCATCATGGAGGAGGAGGGTCGGCTGGCGGAACGGATCATCCACGAGTACCGCGGCCTGAACCTTTCCCGCCCGCCCATGCTCACCTGGGCGTCCACCTCCCAGGAGGCGATCGAAGCCCTGCGCCGCAAAAAGTTCGACCTGGTGATCACCATGCCGCTGGTGGACGATACCGATGCCTATGTCCTGGGGCGGACCATCCGCCAAAGCTTCCCGGATCTGCCCGTGTTTCTGCTGGTTCACAAGACCGGCCAGCATTTGCTCGACCACAAGGCCGCCGACCGCGAGTCGATTGACCGCATCTATGTCTGGCAAGGCAACATCGATCTGCTGCTCGCCCTCATCAAGAACCTCGAGGACCGGATGAACGTGGCCTTCGACACCGATCGGGCCAAGGTGCGGGTCATTATCGTAATCGAGGATTCCCCGGTCCACTATTCTTCGTTGCTGCCGATTCTGTACAAGGAAATCGTGACGCAAACTCAGGCCGCCATGGAAGAATCGGTCAACGACGAACACCGCATCTTCCGTATGCGCGCCCGGCCGAAAATTTTGGTGGCGGAAACCTTCGAGGAAGCGTTGGACCTGTATCGACGCTATCAATCCTACCTGCTGGGGGTCCTGTCGGATGTGCGTTTTCCGCGCAATGGGGTCATGGATGAAAACGCCGGCTTCGCTCTGCTGTCCATGATTCGCGCAGAAAACCCGGACCTGCCGCTGCTCAATCTCAGCTCGGAGGAGGCCAATCGCACCAAAGCCGGGCGGATCCCCGCGGTGTTCGTCAACAAGAACTCCCCGGCCCTCAGCACTGAAATCCACAACTTCTTTATGCAGTACCTGGGATTCGGCGACTTTGTCTTCCGGCTTCCAAACGGCCAGGAGATTGCCCGGGCGTCCAATCTCAGAGCCATGGAGAAGATTCTGCCGGCGATTCCGGATGCCTCCGTGGACTATCATGCCGGCCGCAACCATTTCTCCAGCTGGTTCATGGCGCGCTCGGAGGTCATGTTGGCCTCCAAACTCAAGCCGGTGCGGGTCAGCGATTTCTCCAGTACGCAGGAGCTGAAAGGCTACCTCGTCCGTTGCATTCATGAACGCCGCAAGGGGATCCAGCGCGGCATCATCACCGAGATGGCACGCGACCGTTTCGATCCGGATGCGGATTTCGTCAAAATCGGACGCGGCTCTCTGGGCGGCAAAGCCCGCGGGCTCGCCTTTGCCGCGATGCTGCTTAAAGAGCATCCGGAGCTGCAACGAAAATACCCCGCCGTCGACGTCCGGGTTCCCAAGACGATCGCCATCAGCACCGAAGGGTTCGATGCCTTCATCACCGATAACGGCCTCCGAGAACTCGGCACCCTTGAATTGACGGACGGAGAGATCGCCGCGGCCTTCCTGAACGCGCGTTTTCCGGAATGGCTGGCCCGCCAGCTGGAGTTGGTTATCGAACACACCACCTGCCCCCTGGCGGTGCGCTCGTCCAGCATGCTGGAGGATGCCCAGTTTCAGCCTTTTGCCGGGATCTACCGCACCTACATGCTGCCCAACAATCATCCCAACCGGGCCCGGCGCCTGGCGCGGTTGATCACGGCCGTCAAGATGGTCTACGCCTCAACGTATTGCGAAAGCCCGAAGTCCTTTGCCAAGAGCACCTTCCACCGCATCGAGGAGGAAAAGATGGCGGTGGCCATCCAGCATCTGGCCGGTGAAGCCTATCGAGGTTATTATTTTCCGGCCTTGGCCGGAGTGGTTCAATCCTACAATTTTTATCCGATCGCCCACCAGAAGCCAGAAGAAGGCATCGCCCACATCGCTTTCGGCCTGGGAAAAATGGTGGTTGAGGGCGGGACCTCTCTGCGGTTCTCGCCGCGCTATCCCCAGTTCATGCCCCAATTTTCGACGGTCGATGACATCCTCAAGAATTCTCAGCGGTTCTTTTATGCTTTGAGAATGAAGGACTTCCAGGAGGACCTCACGTCCGGAGACGACCCGAACCTGGAGCGCCTGGCCGTCGACGACCACCCCGACTGCCCGGCAATGCGTGTCCTTTCCAGCACCTATTACCCCCAAGAACACCGCATCCGGGACGGCCTGCAGAGCGGCGGCCTGCCGGTAGTGACGTTCGCCGGAATCCTGAAGTACCGTGAATTTCCGCTTCCGGAGATCCTGACGGACCTCTTGGAAATCGGACGCCGGGGCATGGGCTGTCCGGTGGAAATCGAGTTCGCCGTGAATCTGGCAGCCGGCGTCCGACCGGTTTTCGACCTGCTGCAGATTCGGCCGATGGCGGTGGCCCGTCAAAAGCTGAACGTGGAACTCAACGACGAGGATCGGGAGCGGGCCATCTGCTTCTCGTCGATGGCGTTAGGCAACGGACAGATTCAGGACATAGAGGATATCATCTTTGTCGATCCCGAGGCCTTCGACGTAACGCGTACGATCGAGATTGCCGCCGAGGTCGGCCGGCTGAACAAACGCCTGGCCGCTGGCAACCGCCGCTATTTGCTGATTGGCCCCGGGCGCTGGGGCTCCGCAGACCGCTGGCTGGGCATACCGGTGAAGTGGACGGACATATCCGCCGTGAGAGCCGTGGTCGAGACCGCCACCGAAGCACTGAAAGCCGACCCCTCCCAAGGGTCCCACTTCTTTCACAACATCACATCACTCGACATCAGCTATCTGACCGCGTCGGGCAACGGGAAAGATTTCGTCGATTGGAACTGGCTGAAGGCTCAGCCAGCGGAGGCCTCCACCCCCCACATCCGACACGTGAAGCTGCCCCGGCCGCTTACGATCAAGATCGACGGCAAGAAATCCGAAGGGGTGATCATTCCATAATTTTTTAAGAGAAGCCGGTTCGGGGCCCTCACTTCATGTTTTTCAGGTAAATCCGCGCGTCCTCGTCGCCCAGGTCGGCGGATTTGCGGAAATCCGCCATCGCGTTTTCCTTTTCACCGGACAAAAGATAGACTCGGGCGCGTCCGTAGTAGTAGAGCCCGTTCTGAGGCATCATTTCGATGGCCCGGTTGATGGCGGCAAGGGCCCTGGTGTAATTCCCCAGTTGCCCATAGGAAACCCCCTGGGAGAAATAGGCCCCGCTGTGGCCGGGATCCAGGGCGATGGCCTTCCCGAAATAGCCGACGGCTGCTTGATTGTTGCCGTAAGTGGCGCACAAGGCCCCTTTTTGAAACCAATAGTTGGGGTCCCGGGACTCGGCGGATGCCGCCGCAGCCTGGGAGGTTTTGGGTGAAGAGGTGCCGGTGGCAGCAACCAATGGTCCCACGGCGGCGACACCCAGGGCCAGCCAGCCGAAGAAGCAGATCTTCAGAGCGGACGTGCGTTTCATGATTAAACTCCCTTTTTGCAGTTGATCTGAAAATAGTTTATAACCCTATCGGTTCAAATGCAAAAAACTTGAGGCGGAGCGCATCATGCGTGAATATACCATCCACCCGCTGGTGGTGGGGATCAATGAAACCGACCAGGGGGTCATGACCTATCTGCGGGATTACGGCAAACGGATCTATCTGCCGATTTATGCCTTTTATCTAAAAGGCGGCGACCGAAACATCCTGGTGGACACGGGGCTCTCCGAATTCGTCGTTCCGGCCGACGTTGCGGAGAAATGCGGGTTGGCCGTGATGGAGTTCGAAGCGGCCCTGGCGGGGGTGGGGTTGACACCCGAGACCATCGACCTCATCATCCACACGCACCTGCACAACGACCATTGCGAAAACGACGGCAAATGCCCGAACGCAAAAATCATCGTGCAGAAGGCCGAACTCGAATTTCTCAAAAATCCCCATCCGGTGGACCACCGCTATTACCCCGATATCCTGGATGGGCTGGAGGTGGTAACGGTGGAAGGCGACGCACACATCGCAGACGGCCTCGATGTCATTTTTTCGCCCGGCCACACCGTGGGCGGGCAGTCCGTCGCCGTCAACACCGCCAAAGGCCGGGCGATCATTACGGGTTTCTGCTGCAACGACAAGAACTTTCCGGCCCAGGGACCGGCGGTCGCCCCCGGGGTGCACCTAAACTTGGCAGACGCCTATGACTCGATCCAGAAAATCCGCCGGATAGCCAATATTCTGATCCCGATCCACGACCTATCGGTCGGCCGCCGGAAATGCATTCCGGATGGGGCCGTCGCGGGAGGGTAAGAGCGCCCATATGACGACGAAGCCGGACATGGAAAACAGGACGGGTGAAAAAGACCTCGTTCTCATCCACTATGAGGACAAACCGCTTTCCTTTGCACGCATCGAAGCCATCGAGCCGGACCAAAAACCCGGCTGGTATCACGTTGCGCTGCTGATGCTTCAGGTACCGGTGCAGGTGGCCACCTGGATCCTGAGGGATGCCTATATCGACGGCGCGCCGTTCACCATGAACGGCAAGCGGATGCGGCTTGAGAAAGTCGTAAGCCCGTATAAGCCCGCCGCCGAGGCCGCGCCCGCAGCACCCGCCAAGGAATCCAACGGGGCCAAGGTGATATCCTTCGCCGAGATCAAGAAGGACAAATAGCCGTCGCGAACCGGTCGATACCCGGCCGCATGACGGCACGGAGCCAGCGCGCCGCCGTTCGACCAAGCCCGGCCGAGGGCGGCCGATCCGCTGAAATGCCACTCCCATGAAGCCTGATGCCCTCGTCATATCGGCGTCCCGCCGCTCGGATATTCCGGCTTTCTTCATGCCCTGGTTCATGGAATGCGTCGCCAAGGGCGAATTCGAGGTCGTAAACCCCTATAACCGGCAGATTAAACGGGTTCCGGCGACCGCTCCGCCGGTTCATACCATCGTCTTCTGGTCCAAGAACTTTGGGCCCTTCCTGGATGCCGGATGGGGCGACCGCCTGAGGCAGATGGGATACCATCTCTATTTTCAGTTCACCATCAACTCGGAAGACCCCTTGCTGGAACCGAATCTGCCAGGGTTGCCCCGACGCCTGGAGCAACTGCGCCGGCTGTGCGACCGATTCGGCACGCAAGCGGTCAACTGGCGGCTGGACCCGATCTGTCATTACCGCTGGAACGGTGATGAGATCCGGGACAACCTCGGCGACCTCGAGCGGATTGCGGAGGTCGCCGCGGCCGCTGGCATCCGGCGCTGCACCACCAGTTTCATGGACGCCTATTCCAAGGTCGCCCGGCGGGCGGCCCGTCATCCGGGCTTTCGATTCGTGGAGCTGAACCGGAGTCGGCGCGTGAAGATTTTGCTCGATTTGGAACGGATTCTTTCCGCGCTGGGCATCGGACTTTTCACCTGCTGTGAAAACGAGACCCTGGCCGCTCTGCCCAGCCGTTCAGCCATTGCGCCGGCCGCCTGCATTCCGAACGATTTCCTGGTGCACCTTTACGGCGGCCGCCTTTCCTTGCAACGCGACCCCGGCCAGCGCCGTTCGGCGGGCTGCGGCTGCCGGATGTCGTCGGACATCGGCTCCTACGATCGGCACCGCTGCCCCCATGGCTGCCTCTATTGTTATGCGAACCCGGGCCCGTAAATGAAGATCGGCTGCCTGCATCTGGACACCCCCACGGTCCTCGCGCCCCTGGCCGGTATAACCAACCTGCCCTTTCGCCTGCTGGCGCGCGAAGCCGGATGCGGAATGGTCACCACCGAAATGGTGAGTGCCGACGGCCTGGTTCATGGCGCCGCGGCCACTTTCGACCTGCTGCGCAGCCGGCCGCAAGAAAAACCGCTGGCCGTGCAGATCTTCGGCTCCGAACCGACGGTCATGGCCGAGGCGGCGGCCATCGTGGAAGTCTCCGGCGCGGACGTGGTCGATCTCAATTTCGGCTGCGCCGTGCGCAAGATCGTTCGGGCCGGAGCCGGCGTTGCCCTCATGCGTGAGCCGCAGCGCGCCGAATCGATTCTGCGGGCTGTCCGCAACGCGGTGAAGATTCCGCTTACGATCAAAATCAGAAGCGGCTGGGACCGGACCGGCCGGGACGCGCTCGCCATGGGCGAGCTGGCCGAAGCCTGCGGCGTCGACGCGTTGACCCTGCATCCGCGGACCGCCGCACAGAAGTTCAGCGGATCGGCCGACTGGTCGCTCATCGCCGCTCTCAAGCAGCGTCTGCGCATTCCGGTCATCGGCAACGGGGACATCCGCCGAGCGGATGATGCGCGGCGGATGATGGCTGAAACCGGTTGTGACGCCGTCATGATCGGGCGGCGCGCCATCGGGGACCCAGGCATCTTTGCAGAAGTGATCTGCTGTTTGGCCGGTCACCCTCTGCCGATCCGGGACTTCAACCGGCGAATCGAGGTCATGCGCCGCTATGTTCTATTGTCGGTGTCGTGTTTCGAAGAAACGCGGGCGGCGAGGTTAATGCGGTCGCGGCTAGCCTGGTTTGGGAAGGGACTGCGCAACAGCTCCGGCCTGCGGCAGTCGGCGAGCCGCATCGGTTCCATTGCCGAAGCGTTGGACCTGATAGACGCTTTTCAACACTCGCAGAAAACAGCGCAGCGCGGCGCCGGGACCCGACCGGTCATTTCAGGCGGACCGTTGCGCCCGGACCCGGTTTAATCGGCTGGTTGAGGACCGCTTCGGCCTGATCGGAGGATACCGAGGAGATGCGAGCCTCCCCGAGGCGGTCCCCCGGCTGCACGAAACGCCTGCCGTCGTTGCTCTCGACCACCCGGCCGCTGCCATAAACTTCAAGCAACCTGCCTGGAGACAGCCCCACGGCGCTGCCGGAGGAAATGGTAATCCGGCTTTCCTCGGTACCCACGATAAACCCCTGCCATGGCTGCGCGTGAATCGCTGTGCATATCCGGTAACCGGCTTCCGGCAGCAGTCGATTCAAGATCGGTTCAATTTCAGCGAATGGCAGGGGGCCGCCGTCCAGCAGTTGCTGGTGCTGAAGTTCATCAATGACCGCCTCTCCGGACAGAGTTTCGTCCAAAGCCTTGGTGCCCGTGGCCGAATCGATCACTTCCACTCTCAGTACGGCGCGGATCTTGTAGAGGGTGTCCTTCCACAGCCAGAAGCCCGTCTTCTCATCCGTTAGTCGGCTGTCGCTCAAGGTGCCGACGACGAAAAAATTCAGCCCTCTCGGCCGGCCGAGGAGTGCCAGGGCATACCCGTCGATCGACCCGGAAGCCAGCCGGGGCGGTGATGTAAGAATTTCTCCGACCGCTGCGTCAACGATGCATTCCGGACAGTCGGATTTCAGGTTTTCCGCGAGGGTCTTTTGAAAGACGGCGGGAAAAATGGAAGGATTCGCAGCCGGTTGGTTTTCGATGCCGATCAGCGCGATCTTATACCGGATATCGGTGCCGGCCGCTGTGAAGGCGCTGGTCACCTTCCTGGACGTATCAGACACCGTTCGGGCGGTACCCCGGGCGGTGTCTTTGATGGTGGTACAGCCGGAATAGAACATAATGAGCCCGAGTGCCAGTACAACGATCGGGATCGGATCCCATCGACGGAAACGAATCGGCTTAGGTGTCATCATCGCTGCCACAGTTGGTTTGGAATGAATGCTTTCAGCCAAGCTTATTACTCCGGCATTAAAATATGTTTAATGCGGCCATATCACTCATCGGCAGGAGCTGTGCCGGTCCTACCGGAGCGATAACCCGGAAAACGACGCTTTACATAATGGATGCGGTTGGCGATGTCAAACCCCCTCAATGTCAGAATAGCCGCTTCCAGCCTGCCGGCCATCTGGCTTGACAGGCCTGGCGCTATTTGTTAGCGCACCCCAACACGCCATCTCAGCCTGCAGGAGATCCCCATGGCATCTATCGACGAGAACATCCTCAAAGCCGCCAAGGAAATCGTGGTCAAATTCATTGAGTGCGGACGGCTGTCGCCCAACGGTTTCCCCGAGACGTTCCAAACCATCTATCGAACCGTGGAAGAAACGGTGAAAAGCGGCATCCAACCGGCGGAAAAGCCGCCCGCTCCGACGCCCGAAACCAAAACCCCGGGCCCGGGGCCGAAGGCCGCCGGCGGCAGACGCTGAAGCGGGCCGCCGCGCACATCCCGGTTGCGGGCGTTTCCTTCGGGTCAATGGGCCTCCGCCCAATTGCTGCCGATGGCCACGTTTACTTTTAGCGGCACCTTCAACTTCCAAATGCTTTCCATGATGTCGCGGACCCTCCGAGCGACCGCATCGACTTCATCCGGCGGCAGCTCGAACACAAGTTCATCGTGCACCGTGAGCAGCATGGCGGCCTGAAAACCTTCTTGGGCCAGGGCTTCATCGATACGGATCATCGCCACCTTGATCAGATCCGCCGCCGAGCCCTGGATCGGAGTATTGATGGCGGTGCGCTCGGCAGCCTGGCGAATGATGGAGTTGGAATGGGTGATGTCCGGAAGCAGGCGAATCCGGCCGAGCAGGGTGTTCGTGCGGCGGGTTTGCCGCGCCTCCTCGATGGTGCGCTCCAGAAAGCGTTTGACGCCGGGATAGCGGGCAAAATAGCTGTCGATGTAGGTCTTGGCCATCTTCTGGCTGATTTCGAGCTGGCGCGCCAAACCGAAGGCGCTCATCCCGTAGATGATGCCGAAGTTGATGGCCTTGGCCTGGCGCCGCAGATCGGCGGTAACCCGGTCGCTTTCCACTTGAAAGACCTCCGAGGCCGTACGGGTGTGGATATCTTCGTCCTCGCGGAATGAGCGGATGAGAGTTTCGTCCTCCGAGCAGTGGGCCAGAATGCGCAGCTCGATCTGTGAATAGTCCGCGGAAAGCAGCCGCCATCCGCTGCACGGCACGAACGCCCGCCGGATTTCACGTCCCTCCTCCGTGCGGATGGGGATGTTCTGCAGGTTCGGATCCGAACTGGACAGCCGGCCAGTGGCCGTAACCGTTTGATGGTATGAGGTGTGAATGCGCCCGGTGTCGGGATGCACCAGGTCGATGAGGGCGTCGGCGTAAGTGGATTTGAGCTTGGCCAGAGTCCGGTGCTTCAAAATCATGGCTGGAAGTTCGTGCAGGCCGGCCAGCGCCGTCAGCACGTCCACATCCGTCGAGTAGGCCGTCTTTTTCTTGGTTTTCTTCTGGGCCGGAAGTTTGAACTTCTCGAATAGAATATACCCCAATTGCTGGCTGGAGTGGATGTTGAAGTGCTCTCCGGCCATCGCGTAGATACCGGCCTCAAGCGCTTCCAGCTGATGCTCAAAAGACTTGGACAACTCGTGGAGCCGATCGATGTCCACCGCGACCCCGCGCATCTCCATCCGCAACAGCACGGGCACCAACGGCATCTCCACCGTCTCCATCAACGGCAACAGGCCGACCTCCTCCAGTCGGCGTGCGAGCCGCTCGTAGGCCAGCAGGGTGACATCGGCATCCTCGCAGGCATAGGGCACCGCGTCCTCCAACGGCACCTCGGCGAAGGTGGCTGCGCCCTTGCGTTTGCCGACCAATTCCTCGAAGCGGGTGGTTTGGTGATCGAGGTAATCCAACGCGATCTGGTCCAGGTTGTGGGCGCGCTTGGAAGGATCCAGCAGGTAGGACGCGAGCATGGTGTCGAACGCGGCTCCTTGCAGGTTCACGCCGTGCCGGGCCAGAACCATCCAGTCGTATTTGATGTTCTGGCCGATCTTACGAGCTCCGGGGTCCTCTAAAATCGGCCGCAACTGGTCCAATACAAAAGATCGATCGAGCTGCTGGGGAACGCCGAGATAGCGGTGACCGCAAGGGATATAGACGGCCCGGTCGGCCTCGGTGGCGAACGAAAGGCCGACCAACTGGGCTCGCATGGGGTCCGGCGAGGTCGTCTCGGTGTCGATCGCGAAACGCCCGGCCGATCGCAACTGCTCCAGCAGCGCCGCCAGCTCAGCGGCCGCCAGGATCGGCCGGTAATCCTTGGAACGGCGCGCGCCGGTATGCGGCAACGCCTGCTGCAACTGACGGAATTCCAATGCCCGGAACAGGCCGGAAAGCACCTGAACGTCGGGGGCCTGCACCTGCAGGGCCTGCGTCTCCAGCAAAAGGGGCGCATCGGTGCGGATGGTCGCCAGCTCGCGGCTCAGAAAGGCTTGCTCTCTGAATTGGTGAAGGTTCTCCCGCTGTTTCTTGCGCGGCAGGGTGTCCAGCTTCGCATAAAGGTCCTCCAGACTGCCGTAGGTCCGGATGAGTTCAAGGGCTGTTTTCGGGCCGATCCCCGGAACGCCGGGGATGTTGTCCGCCGTATCCCCGGACAGCCCCATGACGTCGATGACCTGCCGCGGTTCTACCCCCATGGTCTGGCGCACCCGGATCAAATCCGTGGTTGCGTCTTTCATCGGATCCCAGAGGCTGGCCTGTTCACTGACCAGCTGAATGAAATCCTTGTCGCCGGTCACCATCACCACCGACCACCCCTGCCCTTCCAGGCGGCGGCAGAGCGTACCGATCAGATCGTCCGCTTCATATCCGGCCATATCGATCACGGGCAGCCGGTAGGCGGCGGCGATTTGTTTGATGTAGGGAATCTGAACGGCCATATCGTCCGGCATCGGCGGACGGTTCGCCTTGTAGTCTCGATAGAGCCCGTGCCGGAAGGTCGGCCCCGGGCTGTCGAAAAACATGGCGGCATAACCCGGCCGGCGCTCGTCCATGAGCTTGATCAGCATGCGGGTGAAGCCGAAAACCGCATTGGTTGGAAGTCCCTGGGAATTGGCCAGTCCCTGGATGGCATGATAGGCACGGTGGATATAGGCGGAACCGTCGATGAGAAAAGCCGTTTGGTCTGGCTGCATTCGATCAAACCCTCCCAGGTTGGGTATGGTTTCCGGCTCTGTGCGCCCGGCACCATCTGGGCGGACCGTCGCCGCTCTTTATGGATGGAGCCGAATGTTGAAGCCGCGGCGAGGTTGACACCGTGTGGCCCGTGATTTAAAATCCACACCGATGCGAACGGATCACCGGCGCCGGTAGTTATACCACCCCCCGCATGGCCGGGCAACCAGGAGGGAAAAGATGAAAACCGGGCGAATCCTCAACACGGACGAGGATGTCAAAGCCTTTCTTTCGAACGCAAAGACCATTGCCGTCGTCGGCCTTAGCCCCAAGCCCGACCGGGATTCCTATCAGGTGGCCGCCTACCTTCAGCAGCACGGCTACCGCGTGCTGCCCGTGCGCCCGGCCCAGGCGGAGCTCCTCGGCGAGAAAGCCTATGCCTCCCTGGACGACATCCCGGGGTCCGTCGACATCATCGATGTTTTCCGCAACTCGGATCAAGTGTTGCCGCACGCCCGGGAGGCCCTGCGCCTGAAACCCAAACTGTTCTGGATGCAGGAGGGGATCGAAAACCATGAAGCGGCGGCGCTGCTCACCGCTGCCGGCATCGATGTGGTGATGAATCGCTGCATCAAGCGCGAACATGCCCGCCTCGGCCCATAATTCGCCCTATCGGATGAAGCACCGGCCGGGCCGCGCGGTCACCTGCCACTGCTGCCGAAAGGTTTTCCTCTTCTGCTGGTCCTGCCGGTGCGGCTTCCGGATCTGCCAGGCCTGCATGCAGCAAAACCTGTGGGGGATGTCATGCAACGGCATCACCTGGGAATGCCCCGACTGCGGCGGTCAGAACGGATTCGGCAATCAATGATCGGCACGCCGCCGGCTCGCGGCACGCGTTGCAGCCGGCCTCGCGCAGAACGCTCTCTTGGAGTTTAGAAACCCGACGGCCGAGGCGGTAACATCGGCCAACGACGGTATGCGCCATGCATTACGAAGGAACGATCATCCGGCCCCCCAGCGAAGCCAACAGCATCCTGCTGCAGATCACCGTCGGGTGCTCCCGCAACTCGTGCACGTTCTGCGGAACCTATGCCGGCGAGCGCTTCCGGATCAAGTCCGACGATGTCATCATGGAGGACATTGCCTTCGCCGCGGCAACCTGCAGGCGTCAGCGCCGCGTCTTCCTGTGCGACGGCGATGCACTGATCGTCCCGCAGGCGCGGCTGCTCCGAATCCTGGAGGCCATCCGCGGCGCGCTGCCGTGGGTCACCCGGGTGGGGGCCTACGCCAACGCCAAAAGCCTCAAGCGCAAGAGCCGCGATGAACTGAAAGAACTTCGCCGGCTGGGGCTGGGCATCGTCTATATGGGCCTGGAGACCGGAGACGACGAAACCCTGCGAGGCATTCACAAAGGGGCGGATTCGACCGAGATGATCGCCATGGGACGCAAGGCCCGGGAAGCAGGCTTCAAGCTGTCGATCACGGTGTTGCTCGGCATCGCCGGCCGCGGCCGCTCGCAAATCCATGCCCGGGAGACGGGCCGGGTGTTGACCGCCATCGACCCGGACTACGTGGGAGCACTCAGCCTGATGCTCATCCCGGGCACGCCGCTTTACGAGGATTGGCAAGCGGGCGTTTTCACCTTGATCACGCCGGCGGAGATGCTCGCGGAGTTGCGCACCATGCTGGCGGAGACCAACCTGTCTCAGGGACTTTTTCATGCCAACCACGCTTCCAACTACCTGCCGATCAAGGCCCGCCTGCCGAAGGACAAGGCCGCCACCCTGAAACTGATCGACCGAGCCCTGGCCGGCGAGGTCTCGCTCAAACCGGAATTCATGCGGGCCTTGTAACGGATTGCTTGGACCCCGACCATCTTCTGCGCTCACGACGCCGAAAGGAAAAACCTTGGATATCAAACTGCTGCTGACCACCTTCGGGCTGGTGTTTCTGGCCGAACTCGGGGATAAGACCCAGTTGGCCACCTTCTGCTTTTCCGCCGACTGCGACAACCGACTTTCGGTTTTTCTTGGCTCCGCGGGCGCGCTGGTGCTGAGTTCGCTGATCGCCGTGCTGCTGGGGGCCGGCATCAGCCGCTTCATTTCTCCGACCGCGATCAAGGCCGGCGCCGGCATCTTTTTTGTCCTGGTGGGGGGCTGGACGCTTTACGCCGCCCTGCGCTCCTGATTCGGACGGATGGGGATACGGCGATGCCCAGTCGCTATAATCGACTGCTGACCGCCCTGCTGGTGATGCCGGTCGTTGCTGCGCTCTTCGCCCCCCCGGCAACCGCGGCACCGGCGCTCGACTTTTCGGCGCTGATCGACGCCGCCCGCATCAGGGGTCCGCTGGACTACTGCGGAGAGCCCGTCCCCCTGGAAGACCCGGACGTGCGTGAGCGTATGGAACGCGAGATGCTGTCGGTGCTGGCGGACCCGCACCAAGTCATTCTATGGATCAAACGCTCCCGGCAAACGCTTGCGCCCATCGAAGCGGCGCTGCGCGTGCACGGGCTGCCGCAAGATCTCAAGTACGTTGCCGTAGCCGAAAGCTCCCTGAGGCCTCATGCGGGATCCCCCAAGGGCGCCATGGGATACTGGCAGTTCATCGAGCCCACCGGACGCAAATACGGCCTCCAAGTGGATACCGAAAAAGACGAGCGCCGCAGCCTTTTCGCTTCCACGGAAGCGGCCATTGTCTACCTGAAGGAGTTGCGGCAGATCTTCGGCTCCTGGACGCTGGCCGTCGCCGCCTACAACATGGGAGAAAACGGCCTGCGCAGCGACATCCGCCAGCAGAATGTCCGCGACTATTATCGACTCTACCTGCCCTTGGAGACCCAGCGCTATGTCTTCCGGATTCTCAGCGCCAAGATGATTCTGGAGCATCCCGAGAGGTATGGATTCCGCTTGGAGCCGGAGGACATTTACCCCCCGACGCCGTTCGAACGGATCGCTCTGGAAACCAGCCGGGAGACGTCCGTCCTGGCCATCGCGCAGGCGGCGAACACGCATGTCAAGATGATCAAGGACCTCAATCCGGAAATTCGCGGATACCGCCTGGCTCCCGGCCAGCATCATCTGCTGATCCCCAGGAGCGCCAGCATTGGGTTCCACGATCGTCTCTCTCAACTGATGGCCGAAGCGGACGCACAAGAGCGGGAAATTATTTATTTGGTCAGGGAGGGGGACACGCTTTCGGCGATCGCCGCCCAGCACGGCGTGAACGTCTCGGATGTGCGATCGTGGAACCGCCTGGACCCGAAAAAGCAAATTCAACCCGGAATGCGCCTGGTCCTGCGGGTCAGGGCTGAAACCGCCGATCGTGCAAGCCCCTGATGGAGAAAACGGATGCGCTGGGAGGGGAGCCGCATCAAGCCCCTTTTACCGGTACCAGGATTTTGCGTTTTTCCGGAATCGGGTGGGGTCGGTAGAGAATGGCCGTGTGTCCGATCCGGCCGGCCAGGCAACTGTCGGTGCACCGTTCGATTTCAGCCAGGCACTCCGCCTTCTGCCGGCGGTCCTTGAAATCGATAAATTTGATCTTGATGAGCTCATGGGCGTTGAGCGCCTCCCGGATGGAACCCAGAAGGGATGGGCTGATGCCCTTCTGGCCGACCAACACCACCGGCTTAAGGCTGTGCGCCAAGGCCCGCAAGTACTTCGTTTGAAAGCTGCTCAGCGGTTGCATGGCCCGCCACTTAACGTTAATATAGAACCGATCATTAACCAGAAAACCCCGTTTTTGCTTCTATGATATGCCCCTTTAACACCTTTTGCGTAAAGTTCAAAGGCTACCTATCGAAAACAGGAGCGAAGCATGCAAAAAACGAATTATCCGCAGGAGTCCGTAGCGTTTCAGATTCAGGCATACCGCAAACCCAAAGACGTCCGCGCCTTGCGCGTGGAAAACGTGTCTTTCACCGGCAGCCCCCGTAAACATCCCTATGACGCCGAGCGAATCATTTTGGTGGCCGATCCCTACAGCACCAATACGTTTTACTTCGAGTTCGAGAAAAGCGATATCGCTTGCGTGGAGGAACTGCCCAGCGTGGTCGATATGGAGGGCAACACCCTGACCATGATCCGCATCTGGGTCAAGAAGGGAAGCGTTGCCGTACGCTCCACGCCGTTCATTACCGGCGACACCCGTGCCATCGAATGACTGGCGGGGACCTCAAAAAGGGCTGAAAACACTTCGAGTTAGAATCGGATGTTCAGCTGAAAAGACACGTCCTCAACAGAGCTGTTGCGTCTTCCGGCATCTTCGTTCGGCTTGAGATCCGGATTAAAGGCTTGTGTTCCATAGAGCGAGAAACGGAGGGATTCGGACAGGTGATAGTGCAGACCGAGAGCAAAATCCATGGTCTGCCAATCCGGGGATAACCCGAGCGGCCGTTCGAAAAAGTCGTCCTGGCTCTTGGCATGAGCCGCCATGAACACGGCAACCCGCGAGGTCGGGAGGATCATCCAGGTTTCGAGGCCGAATTTCTGGTAGTCGCGATCGCGGCTCTTTTGTGCCTTGTCTTCTTCCACCTGGGTTACGGACGGTATCAATTTGATCCATTCCAACGGAGAAAGAATCGCTGCAAGCCTGAAGCCGCTTTCGGTTTCGGTTGGGCTGCTCGTTTGGATCGCAGCCGACGAATCCGGATCCGGCGGCGCATCGCTTGCCTCGAGCGCATTCAAAAAGAAACCGCTCAATAGAAACTCAAGCGAGTCGTTGATCTGGACGCCTGCTTCCAGGTAGCTGAACCGTTCAGCCGAATCACCGACATCCAGAGAAAAGTTGAAAGAATCCTGGACCAACGCCTTTGTCAGATCCTCTTCCTCATCCGGCTCATCTAACAGATCAAGGCCGCGTGCGCGCTTCGAGAACATGTACCGCGACCTCCAATAGTTCTCGTCCAGGCGCGAGATGGTAACCCCTTCTGAACGCGAGGCATGCAGGAAATGGCCGCCGGACAAATACATCCCAACGTGGTTTACGGATTTCCGGCCAGGGCCGAAAAACAGCAAGTCTCCGGTTTTGAGCTCGCCCTTGCCAACTGATTCGAGGCTGCCCAGCCGGCTCTGCTCGCCGGAGCTGCGCGGAAGGTTGATGCCGAACACTTCGGAGTAGACCTGCTTGATCAAGCCCGAACAATCAAACCCGCTTTGCCCCTCACCGCCAAAGCGGTAACGTAGACCGAAGAATTTGGTAATTTCATTTTCCAGATTCTCCGGTAATGCCGCCGAAATCTCGGAAGTGATGGTTTCCGCTTTGGTTTTGGTTGCAGCCGAAACCAGCGGTTTTGCGGCCACACTTGCCTTCTTCTGGGTTCGGGCGGTGCTTTTGGATTTTACGGCGGCCGGGGACTTGGGTTTGGGCTTGATCTGAGCAGGGTCGGGTTTGACGACCGCACAGGAGGCCACGGGGTCGGCAGTCCGCTGCCGCGCGGCCAACGGCGCTGAAGCAAAGGCATGCAAAAACAGAAAGCAGGATACCACCAACAGGCTCCCGCTCCTGAAAACCTCATTCCATGTGATGCGACGATGTTCGTACGGCGATGCGTTGTGTGGATGATGCAATTTTCCAGACCTCGGTGATCGTCCCGAACTTTTTCAGGCGCTTGCCTTGCGCCCTCTTCCTCCCAAGGATTATTCCGCGGAAGCGAATCTCCGCTTCTCTGTCAGTGGAAGCGATTCCTCTGTCACCACCACCGGCTTTCTAAGTGCTCATCATGATCGGCAACGGCTATGGATGACAAGAGTTGTGTTTTTAGTCCGGTAGCGCATTCAGTGTCAAGTTTTTTTTGGAATAATGTTTTTTTTGCTCCAAACCTCATAGCAAAACAGATGCCAGAAACGATTCCGAAACCATTCCGGGCGAAAACCAATGCTGATCAATTTTTGAACCATGCCGGCACAATCCCTCCGATTACCTGCTTGAAATTCAACTAACCGTTTTTTATCCTTTTGATATGTATTCAGATAATAATTAACACCAAATAGAAATGGTTTACTGCCAATTTTATATGTTTGAGCAGAATAATTTCCTTGACTTCAATAAAGTTATTTTATAGCTGTCAAATAGCTAACAGGAGCATCGCTAAACTCAGAAAGGGAAATCGCAAAGGAGGCCGTCCATGAAATCCAGATCGATTTGGTGTTGTTTGATGATAATCGCCGCGCTGGCGAGTCTGATGGTTGTCGGCCCGGCTGGAGCGGCTGAACCGATCGTCATCGGCGTGCCGACGTCGCTCGGTTTTCTTGAGGGCAAGGAATCCCACAAAGTCGTGCAGATGGCCGTCAGCGAAATCAACGCCAAGGGCGGCGTAACCGTGGGCGGGCAGAAAAGGCTTCTGGAAGTTTCATCCATGGACATCCGCGATGCCGCTCCCGGGGTGCCTGTGCCGGAAGCCCTGCTCGGCATCGAGAAAAACATTCTTGAAAAGAAACCTGTCGGCATCGTGGTAGGGCCCTTTCGATCCGAGGCATTAGTAGCCGGCATGGATCTGATCTCGAAATACAAGACCCCCATGATCGGGACCATCGCCATGACCCCGGCCTCAGAGGCCAAAGTCAAGGAGGATCCCGAAAAGTACAAATACGTTTTCCGCAATTGCCTGAATGCAGTTTATTTGGTCAAATATCTGGCCGGAACGATGGAAGCCATCAACAAAGAGTTCGGGTTCACCAAGGTCTATATCATGCACCAGGACGTCGCCTGGGCCAGGGCCACGGCGGACGGGGTTAAGAAAAGCTATTTTGAGAAAGCCGGCTGGGAGGTTTTGGAGCAGGAAGCCTATCCGACCGGCACATCGGATTTCTCTTCTGCCCTGATGAAGGCCCGCTCCAAGGGCGCCCAGGTGATCATGCCGATTTTCGACATGCCGCAAAGCGGCATCCTGGTAAAGCAGTGGAAATCCATGGGGGTGCCGGCACTCATGGCCGGTTTTATCTCGCCGCTGGCGGGTACGGATGCCTGGAAAAGCTTCGACGCAAAAATCGGAGGCGCCGTCAACTGCGTTTTTGAGATGGGCAGCGCCATCGCCAGCGACAAACTGCCCAAGTCGGTCGAGTTCTACAACAAGTACAAGAAGATTTACGGCAAGGAACTGCAAGCCGGCCACGGCCCGGCGCCGGCCTACGAATCCGTCTACATTCTGGCGGAAGCCATCGAGCGCGCCGGCAGCCTCGACCCCGATGCCGTTGTCGCTCAAATCAAAAAGACCGACCGGACGGGGATCATGGGCCGCATCCGTTTCGATGAAGGCAACCAGGTCATCTACGGATTCGACCCCAAGGAAACAGCGGTCGCCGCGGTCTTTCAATGGACCGACGACGGCAAACGCCGGATCGTCTTCCCGGAGTCTCTGGCAGATTCCAAGATCCAACTGCCCAAAGGCTTGAAGTCTGCTAAATAAGTAAGATGGACTCGTAAAAAGTCGTCACTCCGGCGGAAGCCGGAGCCCAGGGGATTTCTAACTGCTTGCGAATGCTTGATTCCGGCTTTCGCCGGGATGATAAAAACAGGATTTTCAGACTTTTTACTAGGTTCCTCAAATAAAGGATTCGCCGAATGTTTCTGGGAACCATCATTTATGGCCTGCTCAACAGCGCGGTTCTGGCCGTAATGGCGATCGGGTTCAACCTGACCTTCGGCATCAGCGGCGTGGCAAACTTTGCCTACGGCGCCATGTACATCTTTTCCGCCTACCTGAGCTGGACGCTTTTCAACCTCCTCGAGTTACCCTACTGGCTGGCGGTCTGTGCATCGATCCCGACCACGATGGCGCTGGGCGCCCTGATGTACCGGTTCGTCCTGTTGCGGGTGCGCGGGCAGGCTCTCTCGGAGGTGATCGCCACCTTCGGGATCGGGCTGGCGATTCTGGAGCTGTTCAATTATTTGGGTTTTGTGGGCTTCGAATATACGCTGCCTGTCCTCATCGATGACAGTATCATGATCGGCGATACCATGGTCGACTGGCAGCGCATCCTGGTCACGGGTGTTGCCGGACTTCTCGTAGCGGGCCTGTGGGCGTTCACCCATTACACCCGCATGGGCCTCGCTTTCCGCGGGATCGCCCAGGACGAGCGCACCGCTCTCACCCTGGGTATCGAGTCCGACCGGATCGCCATGCTCAGCGTCTCGCTCGGCTGCGGCCTGGCCGCGCTCGCCGCGACCGTCATCATCCCACTGGGGAGCATCTCGCCCAGCGAAGGCTACGAGGTGCTGATCAAGGCCTTGGCGGTGTGCATCATCGGCGGACTCGGCAGCACGGGCGGTGTCATCGTAGCCAGCTTCCTCATCGGCTTTGCCGAACGGTTCACCGATACCTACATCAGCTCGCACTGGACCATGATTGTGAGTCTGGCCGCCATTCTTCTCGTCCTGGGCTTCAAACCCTCCGGTCTTTTCGGCCGGCAAAAAGAACTGGAGGAAAGGATCTGAGCACTTTGGAACGACGCAAAGAGCGCATCGACCGGGGCATCAAGGTCCGCGCGGGGGACGTTTTCGCCTTGTGCTCGTGGCGCGAGATGCTCTATTTGCTGGCACCTCGGTTAATCCCCGTCCTGGGCTTTCTGCTCCTGCCCCTGATTCTCGACAACTACTGGCAGAAGGTGCTCCTCTCGGTGGCCGCGTTTGCCCTATTGGCGATCAGTTGGGACATTCTGGCCCAGTCCGGCATGATTTCCCTGGGGCAGGCCTTGTTCTTCGGCCTGGGGGCCTACTGTTCGGGGGTCCTGACCCATGTGTTCGGGTGGCCTCCCCTGCTGGCGCTGCCGGTGGCCGCGTTGCTGGGAGGGCTTTTGAGCACGCTGTGCCTGCTACCGGTGTTGCGGCTGCGGGGGGTTTACTTTTCCATGGTGACCCTGATCATCCCGCTGATGCTCGTGCGTGTTGTCGAGGCCACCAAAATCTTCGGCGGCACCGAGGGCCTGAGCGGCATTGCCCCTCTGCCGTCCAAATGGATCGAGTTGTACCTGATCGTGGGGGCGCTCCTGGCCGCACTGTTCGGGTTCCGCCGCATGTTGGATTCCGACTATGGACTAGTGCTCAAGGCGATCAAGGACAACGACCGCTCGGTCATCAACGCCGGCATCAACATTTACTGGTTCAAGGCTCAGGCCCTTTTTATCGCCAGCAGCCTCGCCGCGCTGACCGGTGCGTTCATGACCCACGTTTACATGTTCGTCGGAATGCCGGTGTTTGCGCTGGACTACTCGATTCTGCCGATTGCAGCCGCAGTGGTGGGCGGCCCCGGCACGCTGGCCGGTGCAACGGTCGGAGCGGTGATCCTGGTGCCGCTTTCGGAGGTTCTGCGCGGAATCGGGGGGCTGCGCATCGTTTTTTACGGCCTTTTCCTGGTGGTGTTCATCGTGGCCCTGCCGGAAGGCATCTTCCACTACATCCAGCGCAAATACCATCAGTTTGAGCGTTGGGTGGAGGTGCAGTGATGGGCGCCGGTCCGTTGCTCGCGCTCAAGGCGCTCTATAAGAATTTCGGCGGCATCCTCGCCATCAACGACCTCAGCTTCGAACTGGCCCAAGGCGAACTGCTGGGGCTCATCGGACCGAACGGATCCGGCAAGACCACGGCGGTCAATTTGATCACCGGCTTCGTCAAACCGTCGAGTGGTGCGGTCGTTTATCGGGGCCGCACCATCAGCGGGCTGCCTCCCTATGCCATCGTGCGGCTGGGCATCTCGCGTACCTTCCAGATGGTCAAGCCGTTTTATCAGCTGCCGGCTTACAAGAATATGATCATTCCGCTTTGCTCGCCGCGGGTCAAACAGATGGCCGGCGGCCGCTACGGCGACCGCGATGCCGTCGCCCTCGACCTGCTGGAGGAAGTCGGCTTCGAGCGGGACGCCCAGGTGGCGTACAAGAGCGCCGCGGTCTTACCGCAGGGTTATCTCAAACGCCTGGAGCTCGCCAAGGCGATTGCCCTCAAACCCGACGTGGTCATCCTCGACGAGCTGTTTTCAGGCCTGAGTCTGGCCGAGGTAGCGAGCATCGTTCCGATCATCGAACGGCTGCGCCAAGAAGGCAAGAGCATCATCATGATCGAACACCGTTTAAAGGAACTGTTCCGGATCGCCGATCGGGTAGTGGTGCTTAACTTCGGCCAGAAGATCGCCGAGGGACGGGCGGAAGCGGTCATGGCCAGCGACGCGGTGAAAAAGGCTTACCTGGGAGTCGAGGCGTGAACACGACCAATTCCTCTGCCGAACCGGCCCCGGCCCGGCCGCTGCTCGAGGTGCGGGAGTTGATGGTTTTCTTCGAGAATGCGCTGGCCATCAACGGCCTGAGCCTGGAGGTGTATGCCGGCGAGATCGTCGGCGTGATCGGCTCCAACAGCGCTGGCAAAACCACTTTGATGAACGCGCTCTCGGGGCTCATCATCGACATGCGCACCAAGGAGAAGCGCCGCGGCGGCGAACGGATCACGCTCTATGGAAGCGTTATTCTCAACGGCGAGGAAATTACGGAGAGCCCGCCCAGCGAGCGGGTCAAGAAAGGCATCGTGCTTTCGCGCGAGCGGCACCCGGTGTTTTCTGAAAGCAGCGTCCTGGAAAACCTGCGGATTGCGGGATACTTGCGGCCGCGCGCGGAAGTCCGGGACACCATCGCCTATGTTTTCGAGCTGTTCCCGCACCTGGCCCGGCTGAAGGCACGCAGGGCGGGGTTCATGAGCGGCGGGGAGCAGCAGATGCTCGCGATCGGCATGGCGCTGGTGGCGCAGCCCAAGCTGTTGCTGCTGGACGAACCGCTGCTCGGGTTGAGCCCGCTGATGCAGCAGGCCGTCATGGAGGCGATCGTCAACCTGAAGCAGCACTACGGGATTACGGTTCTGTTGAGCGAGCAATTCGCACGACCGGTTCTGCCGGTGATCGACCGGGGCTATGTGGTCGAAAACGGCATGCTCGCGCTGGCGGGGACCGGCGCCCAATTGATGGAAAACCCGGAAATCAAGTCAGCCTATTTCGGGATATGAGCCGGGGCACCCCCCGTGAATTCGCCTCCAACCGTTGCAATTGATCCGGCCGTTTTTTGTTGACTTAAAATCGAAACACGAAATTCGAATATCAAAACATAGAAAACTCGTTTCGGATTGGGGTCATTCGATATTCGTATTTTTGAATTTTTATACTAAATCTTCCCACCGTGCAGATGGCAGGTATGCTGGACCTGAGTAAGCAGTCAATCTATTCTGTTTTTGCCGAGACCGCCGAACGGCGCAGGGCCCACCCGGCGGTGCTCTATCTAGGCAGCCGGTTTTCCTATCGGCGCGTCAAGCAGCTGGCCGAGGCCTTTGCCGCTGCCTTGGCCGGCCTGGGGGTGACGGCCGGCCAGAAGGTGATGCTTTATATCCCCAACGGTATCCAATGGGTGGTGGCCTGGCTGGGGGTCCAGCGCCTCGGCGCAGTGGTCGTACCGATCACTCCGATTTACACGCCGCACGACATCATCTACATCGCCAACGACAGCGGCGCCGAAACCATCGTCTGCGCCGACACCAACTTCGGGTATGTCAGCAGCGCCCTGCCCCAGACGGGGTTGAAGCGGGTCATCTTTTCCAACATGGCCGACCTGCTGCCCGCCTGGAAGCGGGCTTTCGGCTACCTCTTCGATGTGGTGCCGCGGGGCCGAACCCAACGCAGCGGAAACGCGCACGCCTTCCACCGCCTGGTCGCGGGCTCCATCGGCAAGCCGCTTCCGGACGCCGACGCGCCCGGCGGCAGCGACACGGCCGAGATTCTTTACACCGGCGGAACCACCAAGTTTCCCAAAGGAGTGCCCATTTCGCATGCGTTCTTCCTGGTGTCCGCCGACGAACAGATCCGGGTCAGCGCGCCGCTCTTCGCTCCGGAGGACAACGTGGTCATGGGCAACGCCCCTCTCTTCCACGTGCTGGGCCAGACCTGCAGCCTGGCCACACTTATGGTGGGCGGATCCCTGATCATCCAGCCGCGCATCAACCTGGACGCGGCCTTTGATGCCATCCAGCGTTTCCACGCCCGAACCATGATCGGCGTGCCGGCTCTCTACCGCATGATTCTCGAGCATTCACGCCTGAACCAGTACAATCTTAGCTCACTAGAATACTGCTTCAGCGGCGGGGATGTTCTGCCGACGGACTTGGGCCGGCGCTGGCAGGAAAAATTCGGCCACCCCATCCGCCAGGGCTACGGCGCTACCGAAACCTGCGGTGGGGTGGCGATGTGCCCGGTGGACCGCGACAACCCACCAAAGAGCGTGGGACGGGTGGTGCCCAGCAAGAAGGTCAAGCTCGTCGACCCGATCGAGCTCAGGGAAGTCGGAACCGGAGAACCCGGAGAGTTGCTGGTATCGGCGCCCCACATGGTGAGGGCCTATCTCAACAAGCCGGAGGAAACCGCGGCCGCCTTCGTGCAGATCGACGGCGAAACCTGGTACCGCACATCCGACATCATGTCCATGGATGCCGAGGGCAACCTCTTCTTCGTGGACCGCACGGTGGATACCATCAAACACAAGGGCTATCGCATCTCCGCCTCGGAAGTCGAATCCGCTCTCCAGGAGCACCCGGCGGTCATGGCTACCTGCGTGGTGGGCGTGCCGGACGCGAAAGTCGGCGAACGCATCAAGGCTTACGTCGTGCTCAAGCAGGACGTCAAGGGCATCAGCGGCTACGACCTCATCAAGTGGTGCCGCAACACGCTCGCCCCTTACAAAATACCGCATTACATCGAGTTCCGCGACATGCTTCCCAAGTCCAAGGTCGGCAAGCTGCTGCGCCGCGAAATTCGGGATGAGGAAAAGCGGCGCAAGGAAGTATGAGGGCCCTGCGGACGCGATAGATTGGAGATCCAGAGATGAACATCGCCCAACATGTCGAACGCGCCGCAAAATTCTTCCCCGATAAACCGGCCATCCTTTTCGAAGGCGCCACGCTGACTTACCGGGACTTGAACGCGCGCATCGACCGCCTGGCGAATGCGCTTAAAGCCAACGGCCTCGGCAACGGAAAATGCGCGGCGCTTTACCTTCCGAATATCCCTCAGTTCGTCATCTGCTATCTGGCCACCGTGAAAATCGGCGCCATCGCGCTGTCCGTCAACTCCATGTACAAATCCGAGGAACTCAATTACATTCTCAATGATTCCGGTTCGGCGTTGATTTTTACGACCGGAGAATTGCTGCCCAACATTCCCCTGACGGAATGCCCCAGCGTGAAGCAGGTGATCGTCTGCGAAGGGGACCCGCAGGGGCATCCCACTCTGGATGAATGGCTTGAACAGGGGTCGGATCGGCGCGCGCTGGCCGACATGAACCCGAACGATCCGGCCGTACTGCTCTACACCTCGGGCACCACCGGGTTCCCCAAGGGAGCAACGCTTTCGCACGGCAACGTCGTCTCCAACGCCTGGGCCACGGTGCACCATTCGGGATTCACCCGCGACGACCGAATGATCCTGTTCCTGCCGGTATTCCACGTCTTCGGCCAGAACTTCATCATGAACGCCACGTTCCAGGCCTGTGCGACGCTGGTGCTGCATCGCCGGTTCGCGCCGGAGCCGGCCCTGGAATCCATCCGCAGGGACCGCGTAACCATGTTCTTCGCCGTGCCGACCATTTACATCGGTTTGCTGAACATGTCGCTTCCGGATGCGGCACTGACGTCCATTCGCTACGAATTTTCGGCCGCCTCGACCATGCCGCGTGAAATATCCGCGCGCTGGACCGAGCGATTCGGCCGTCCGGTCTACGAAGGCTACGGCCTGACCGAGTGCTCGCCCTTTGCCTGCTATAACCACGACTTCCGCCACAAGTTCGGCAGCGTTGGCACCCCGATCGAAAACACCGAAATTCGCATCTTGGACACCGATGACAACGAACTGCCGCTCGGCCAATGGGGAGAGATCTGCATCAAGGGGCCGGGGGTCATGCAGGGGTACTGGAACAAGCCCGGCGAAACGCGCCAGGCGCTGCGCAGCGGATGGCTGCATTCCGGCGACATCGGCATGATGGACGACGAAGGCTATGTCTTCATTGTCGACCGGGTCAAAGACATGATCAACGTGTCCGGGTTCAAGGTCTGGCCCGCCGAAGTGGAGCAGTTTCTGTACAAGCACCCCGCCATCCAGGAAATCGCCGTCTACGGCAAGTCTCATCCGGAAAAGGGTGAAATGGTCATAGCGGCCATCGTGCTGAGAGAGGGCGCCCGGGCCACCGGCGAGGAAATCATTGCGTACTGCCGCAGCCACATGGCCGCTTACAAGGCCCCGGCTCGGGTGGATTTCGTATCGGAACTGCCCAAGAGCGCGACCGGCAAAATCCTGAAGCGAACCCTGAGAGACAAGGGCTGATCCAGCCCATTATGAGGACGGTATGGACTTTTCGCTCAACAAGGAACAGCAGGACATCGCCAAGGCCGCCCGCAGCTTCGCTGTCAAAGAGTTTCCGGAGCGCGCCCGCGAATTCGATCGCGAGGAAAAATTCGATCTCGACCTGTGGAGAAAAGCCTGCGAGCTCGGCTTCGTTGGGGTCTTCATCGATAAGAAATACGGCGGGCTCGGGTACGGCTTTCTGGAGCACTGTCTGATCAACGAGGAGTTCTGGGCCGTGGAGCCGGGCATCGGCGCCGCGATTTTGTCGGCCACCTTCGGGGCCGAGCTGATTCAGATGTTCGGCAGCGAAAACCAGAAGAAAACCGTCCTGCCTCAGCTGGCGGAGGGACAGGCCATCATCGGCACGGCCATCACCGAGCCGGATGCCGGCAGCGACGTCACCATGGCCGCCACGATCGCCGTGAAAGACGGCGATGAGTGGGTCATCAACGGGTCCAAGATGTTCGCCACAAACGGCACCATCGCCCGGTACATCAACGTCTTCTGCCTGACCGATCCGGATCACCCTTCCCGCCACAAACGCCACAGCTTCATTCTTGTGCCGACCGCCACTCCCGGCTACAAGGCCATCAAGATCCATGGCAAACTCGGCATTCGGGCATCGGACACGGCGGAGCTGGTATTAAAGGACTTGCGCGTCCCGGCCGCGAACCTGGTCGGGGTCGAGGGCGAAGGCTTTTCCCAACTGATGGCGTTCTTCAACCACACCCGGCTGCATGTCTGCGCCCAGGCCGTGGGGCTTTCGCGCGCGGCTCTGGAGGAGGCCGTACGTCATGTCAAAGGCCGGGTCCAGTTCGGCCAGCCCTTGGCGGCCTTCCAGTCCACCCAGTTCAAGGTTGCCGAAATGGCCACCCGCATCCGGGCATCCCGCAATCTATATTACGAAGCGGCCTGGGGGGCGGACCGCGGCAAACTCGATCACGGACTGGTGGCCATGGCCAAATGGTTTTCCGGGCAAACCGCTGTTTTCTGTGCCGACGAGGCCCTGCAGCTGCACGGCGGCTACGGGTACATCGACGAATACAAGGTCCAGCGCCTTTACCGCGACGCCAAGATCCTCGAAATTTATGAAGGGACCAAGGAAGTCGAAAAGACCATCGTCGCGCGCAACCTGCTGAGATAGGCTCGCCCGTGGCGCACCGCGTGAGTCCCGAAGACCAAGAACGGCAAAGCGCCCTTCTCGCCAGGATCCAGCGCATCCCCATCGTCGCCACCCTGGGTCTTGAAATCGTGCGCTTCAGCGACGGCACCTGCGTATCCCGGACGCCGCGCAGCCTGAAATACGACGGCGTGTTCGAATCCTTTCACGGCGGCCTGCTGATGACGATCGCCGACAGCACGGCGTGTTTTGCAATCCTGACCCGCACCGGCCCGGACACGCGCCTGACCACCACCGACATGAACATCCGCTTCCTCGCCGCCTGCCTGACCGACGTGACCGCAGAGGCGAAGGTGATCAAATTCGGCCGCACCCTCTGCCCGGTAGCCGTCGACCTGTTCGACGAGACGGGCCAGCAGGTGGCCGTGGCCCAAGTCACTTACATGCTGCTTTGAGAATCCTTGTTTACGGGCTGGGTTGCGCTGCTTGCTGATGTTCCGGCGGTTGAATTTCTCGCCGTCTAGCGCGGTGCAGCGCATGGAGTTAAAAAAGCGATCGTATGAGCCCTTTCGATGATTTGCCAAGACAAAAGGCGCCATTTTGAGGTGGGATTCGTCGACGCCGTTTTCTTGTGAAATGCCTTTATGTACTCTTGCCCGTCTTCCTGGTTCGAACCTCAGCCTTCGACGTTTGCCTGCATGGCGACGTTCACCTCGGCATCCTGCCTCGATTTAGTGAAAACAGATGGCTTAATTTGAAAGGTGTGAGTGAGAAATTTTGCTAATCGTTGCGGCAGCGGCTGACCATCAATCAAACCCGAGCCATCTGGTTTTATTCGCGACATCTTTCTTGGGCGGCATGGGCGGCTGATGGCCCGGGTAGCCCAGGGTGACAATCGCCACGAGCTCACGATCCGGCGGAACCCCCAGAAAGGCGGCGATCATGTCGGCCCGGGCTTTGAGCGGCCCGGCCATCCAGCAGGTGCCCAGCCCTTGGTCCCAGGCGGCCAGGAGCAGGTTCTCGATGGCGGCGGCGGAATCGCTGATGTTGTTCTTCCATACCCAGGGATCTTTCTCCCTGGGCAGGCACACGCCGATGGCGACGGGCGCGCCTCCCAGCGTACGATAAAAGGTCCCCAGCGCTTTGAGACGGTCCCCGTCCTCTTCCTCCGGAAGCGACAGATCCTCGATAGCCTGCCGCATGGCACCCTCGCTCACGCCGGCCACGCGCTCGCGGAAGGCCTCTTTCAAGATGTCTTCGAGCCGGTCCAGGTACGAACGGTTGACTACCACAAATTCCCAGGGCTGCCGGTTCGTGGCCGAAGGCGCCAGGTTCGCCGCCTCTAAGAGCTCCAGAACGAGTTCCTTCGGCACGGGTGTGTTCTGGTACTTGCGCACGCTGCGCCGGGTGCGAATCGCTGTCTTGACGTCCATGTACACATCCTCCCTAATAAAATTTCGAAAGTGGGGACAACGTGGTGACAATTTTAGAAAAATGGGGTTAAACAAGAAAACAAGGGCTCAGGTCAAGTGTTCCTAAGCCCTTGTTTTTTTTGTGGTGCCTAGGGCCGGAATCGAACCCGCACGGGACATAGTCCCAAGGGATTTTAAGACTGAACCTCCGAGTTTCCGACTTCCTCAAATTTCAATATGTTAGCGATTTCAAAAAGTTATGTTTAGCACATTTTCTACATAGTTGTCAATTTTAGCAGGTTTTGGACGGATTTTCACACACAAATTCACACACAACTTACGCCGTATTCTCCTCCAGGCGCCCCCCTATTCTTTCCCTAAAATCGAAAGCCCAGTTTTACGACAAAGCGTGTCGAAAAACGACACCGCATATCGCCCGAGCAGTTTGAGAGCGTTCGATTCTGCGAACGCACCGGTCCGATTCTCAGATGGTCTGGGAACAGGGTCCGAACCACCCAACTCAAACTGTAGGAGGCGTTTTTTATGGCTGATGTTATCGATTTCAAGGAGAAACTCAAGCAAAAAACCAAACCAAAGGAGCCCGAACCGGACGCTGAAGCCAGCACGGAGGTAGGGAATGAACTGCTGCCGTCGGAAATGCAGGATGACTTACGCAGTGCAACACAGTGGCTTAAAAAAATGGCAGAAAATGCCCCCAAAGGAGCTGCCCCGGAAGAGAAGGCCTGTGCCGGGCCAGGGTCCAACAAGCACGTAGACCTGCTGATTTTCTCAGCTTCTCAGGAGGCTGATTTCTTCCACACCCTTGAACGTGTGCCATTCGCAACCATTCACTATGAAGACCGCTATGAAACCCGGCCGGTACGAAGCAGCGATTTCAGGACGTGGATGCAGTGGCTGTTCTATCTGGTCTATGGCGGTATGCCCAAGGCACAGGCTGTCCGAGATGCCCAACGCCACTTTGAAGGTATGGGACTTTTCGAAGGTCCGCAGCAGGATGTGCACCTGCGGTATTCCGGAAACAGCGAGGCTGTCTATATCGACCTGGCCAATGAGGCCTGGGAGCAGATCCGAATCACCAAAGAGGGCTGGGGCATCATCAAGGCCAAAGATTCCCCG
>JAUQXK010000080.1 GCA_030834695.1 Desulfobacterales bacterium | reverse complement strand
TGTCCGGAACCATATGAAGCGGGCTTGCTGCCGTACGCTAGTTCGTTGAACGGATGGTTGCGGCGCGCTGCGGCCGAAAACCCGCCCCGCCGATGAGCGATATGGCCGCAATTGAATATATTTTGTTGCCGGTTCAATATCATCTGCTTGCCTTTGAAGAACAAGCAAAAAATAGCAGCCTCATTGCTCGGGATGGAACGTTTGCGGCCTCATTTCAGGCTGTTGGCCGAATCGAGCCAAACGCCAGGTGCCCCGCGTCACTGGGTTTGGCTGCCCCATCCGCCCGGCGGCGGTTTTTTCACGAACAGGATGGGTTTGTGGATTTTTTGGAATGCGCCCCGAAATGCGTCCATGGGGATTTCACCGCTCGAGACCAGCTGCTGGATTTTTTCGCGGGACGGGGAGCCGATTTTATCCAGGTGAGGCGCCAGGTCCGATTCCAGCTCAGCCAGGTGCTGTCTGATTTTAGCGAGGTCCGGCTGCAGGATGCGGTGGTAGTCCTGGCCCAGTCGTGACCGCAGCAGATCCTCGTTGTAACGGATTTCCACGCGGGGCTTCAGCTCGAGAATGATTGGCTCGTCATCGACATTCGCAAGGAAGATGCTTTCGCCTTCTTCCTCGAGGATCCTTTGAAGCGCGGCTCTCAACGTTTTCTTGGTGTCTTCGAGACGGGTCATCGCTCTTTCCATCTTGCGGTATTCCGCCAGCAACCGGTGCAATTCCGCAGTCCTGTCCATTCTCTGCTCTGCCTTGTTATCGGTTAACAGGTTACAGCCTATGTCATTCCGGGCGGCAGCTGCCGGTTTCGGCGACGGCGTGGACCTCCAGAAAAGAACCGGCGGCGGCGTGCGCGAACCTGCCCGTGCGCTTGTCGATCACGAGGGTGTCGATGCTGCCGCTGATGGCCGCGACCAGCTGGATGACGAGCGTTTGCTCGGATTCGAAAAGTTTGACCATGGAGGATCGCACGTGGTTTTCAAAAACGACCTGGGGGGCGGCGGTCGTCAGGCCGCTAAGCGAGATCTTCTTCCCGATTTCAGCCGGAGTGGACGATGTCTCGATGGTACAGGTCAGCGAATCAGACATTGCGAACCCCGAAGCCGCCAGCGGAGGATTTCCGAGGGTATGGGAAAGGATCATGACGATCATAAAAAACCCGAAGCGGGTTATCGGCCGGTTGAGTGCCCTGCATTTAGCCTGCATCCAGTATCCTTCAGCGAGTATCATGGTTTTCAACCCTCAATCCGGTAAAGGCGGCAGGTGTTCGCGAACACGATCCGGGCCAGTTCCGCCGGGTCCTCCCGGCGCACCTCCGCCAGCTTGAGCAGGACCGAGCGCACAAAGGCGGGCTCGTTGCGGCGGGAGCGGCGGCGCTCCGGCTGCGGGGTCAGGTAGGGCGCGTCGGTCTCCACTAGGAGCTGGTCCGACGGGATCAGGGAGATCAGCCGCCGCAGGGGCTCACCGCGTTCTTTCAGGGTGACGATGCCGGTGATGCCGATGTAGTAGCCCATGTCCAGATAACGCGTCAGCTCGGCCCGGGTGCCGCTGAAGCAGTGGATCACCGCGCCTCCGGCGGGCGGGGGGCAGGTCTGGAGCAGCTCCAGAAAGCGGCCCTGGCTGTCGCGTTCGTGGAAAATCATCGGCAGGCCGAGTTCCGCCGCCGCCTCAAGCTGGTGCACAAACCATTTTTCCTGCTCATCCCGGGGCGAGTGCATGCGATTGAAGTCCAGGCCGGCTTCGCCCCAGGCGCGAACCGCCGGGCTGCGGGCCAGCACGATCAGCCGGTCCAGGATATCGTCGCTGCATTCGTGGGCATCGTGGGGGTGTATGCCCACGGAAGCGTAAACACCCGGCCGAGTTTCCGCCAGGTTGACCGCCATGCGGGAGGTCCTGAGGGTGACGCCGATGGTCATCATGCGTGAAACGCCTGCCGCTTGAGCGCGATCCAACACGGCGTCGAAGTCGCTTTGGTAGGAGGGGTCGTCGAGATGGCAATGGCTGTCGAACAAGTTCATGCGGTTCATCCGGATTGGTCGCGGTCGGGCTTTCGATCCGGATTTTTTAACACCCGGCTTGCCGGAGATCAATCTTTTTGCCTTGATTTCGCTGGTGTGTTTTGAGAATATGACCTCCTTGACCGTTTGCTGAAAATCCATTCCGCATACCCGGATACATAGTCCGAAGTGGAGGCGCGACATGTTTAAAATCGTCAAACGTGAGGAAATGTCCCAGGGCACCGTGGTGCTCAATGAAATCGCGGCACCGCTGATCGCCAGAAAAGCCAAGCCCGGCCAGTTCGTGATCCTCAAGGCCAATGAAAACGGCGAGCGCATCCCGCTGACGATGGCCTACACCGATCCTGAAAAAGGCATCATCGCCGTCATTTATCAGGTCGTCGGCAAATCCACGGCCCTTTTCAAGACCCTGAAAGTGGGCGAGGGCTATCAGGATGTCATCGGCCCGCTGGGCAAACCCACGCACGTGGAAAAGCTCGGCAAGGTGGTCTGCGTCGGCGGCGGCACCGGGGTGGCCGTGCTGCATCCCATCACCCGGGCGATGAAGCAGGCCGGGAACCATGTCATCGCCATCATCGGCGCCCGGACCAAAGACCTTCTCATCCTCGAAGACTTCATGAAGACCGCTTCGCATGAACTGCACGTCTGTACCGACGACGGCTCCTATGGCCGCCACGGGTTTGTGACGAACGCCCTCAAAGACATCCTGGACAAGGAAAAGATCGACCTGGTGGTGGCGATCGGCCCGGTCCCCATGATGAAGTTCGTCTCCAAGCTGACCAAGGAATATAACGCCCCCACCATGGTCAGCCTGAACCCCATCATGGTGGACGGCACCGGGATGTGCGGCGGCTGCCGGGTGTCGGTGGGCGGCAAGACCCAGTTCGCCTGCGTGGACGGCCCCGAGTTCGACGGCCACAAAGTGGATTTCGATGAGTTGATGCTTCGTCTGCAGGCTTACTGCGAAGACGAGAAAATGTGCCACAACGAGTTTTGCATGCTGGAGGAATCATGGCATAAATAACGGCTGTCGATAATGCCTGACAGCCGTTATTTATATCCTTGAAAAAATTACAATATAAAAAATCTCAGATTGTTACACCGGAGGAAGGCCATGTCGGAAGGAACCGCCCCGAAGGAAAAGAAAGAGAAAAAAAGCAGAGTGCGGATGCCGGAGCAGGAGGCCAAAGTGCGCGCCCGGAATTTCCTCGAAGTGCCCACCGGGTACACGCCGGAAATGGCCAAGGAGGAGGCGGCGCGTTGCCTGCAGTGCAAGAACCCCGGCTGTGTCGACGGTTGCCCGGTCGGTATCGACATTCCCGGTTTCATCAAGCTCCTCAAGGAGGGCGAGTTCACCCAGTCCATTCGCCACATTTGGACCATGAACAGCCTGCCGGCGGTCTGCGGCCGGGTCTGCCCCCAGGAGAGCCAGTGCGAAGGCAAGTGCATTCTGGCCAAGAAAGGCGAGCCGGTGGCGATCGGCAACCTGGAACGGTTTGCGGCGGATTGGGAGCGGGCGCACGGCACCGGGGCCCTGCCCTCCAAGGCGGCGCCCACCGGCAAGAGAATCGCCGTGGTCGGCGCCGGCCCTGCCGGTTTGACCGTGGCCGGCGACCTGATCCAGAAGGGTCACGAGGTGACCGTGTACGAGGCGTTCCATAAGCCGGGCGGGGTGCTGCTCTACGGCATTCCCGAGTTCCGCCTGCCCAAGGAGATCGTGGCTCAGGAGGTCAACTTCCT
The DNA here is from genome assembly GCA_030834695.1 of Desulfobacterales bacterium. Classification (GTDB taxonomy): domain Bacteria; phylum Desulfobacterota; class Desulfobacteria; order Desulfobacterales; family SpSt-501; genus SpSt-501. The sequence goes on along the minus strand of JAUQXK010000080.1, from coordinate 42,716 downwards.
GGAACGCCTGGGGGTGAGGGTGGACTGCAACGCCGTGGTCGGCCGGACCGTGACCCTCGATGAACTTTTCGACGAAGGCTACCAGGCCATCTTCCTGGGGCTGGGGGCCGGGCTGCCCAAGTTCATGAACATCCCGGGGGAAAACCTGGTGGGCATTCTCTCCGCCAACGAATACCTCACCCGGGCGAACCTGATGAAAGCCTATCTTTTCCCGAAGGTGGACACCCCGATCCCGCGCGGCAAGGATGTCGTGGTGCTGGGCGGCGGGAACGTGGCGATGGATTCCGCGCGTACGGCCCTGCGCCTGGGGGCGGACCGGGTGCGTCTCGTCTACCGGCGCTCGCGCGACGAGATGCCCGCGCGGGCCGCGGAAGCTCACCATGCCGAAGAGGAGGGCATCGAGTTCTTCCTGCTCACCAACCCGACCCGCTACATCGGCAACGATAAAGGGCGTCTGACCGGCATGGAGTGCATCAAGATGGAACTGGGCGAGCCGGACGCCTCCGGCCGGCGGCGGCCGGTTCCCGTCAAAGGCTCCGAGTTCGAGCTGGCCTGCGACCTGTGCATCGTGGCCGTGGGCACCGGCGCGAACCCATTGCTGACGAGCTCCACGCCCGACCTCCAGATCAACAAGTGGGGCTACATCGAGGCGGATCCCAAGACCGGGAAGACCTTGAAGAAAGGCGTCTGGGCCGGGGGCGACATCGTGACCGGCTCGGCCACCGTGATTCTCGCCATGGGCGCGGGCCGCAACGCCGCCAATTCGATTCATGACTTTCTGGTGCGCGGCTGGTAGCATGTGATGGTTTCGTAAACAGCCCAATCTCTGCGTTGCACTTCACCCCGCCGTCACTACGGCGTATCGGCGTACGCCTCGTTCCGCGGGACTCGCGCGCCTGGACCTTGGCCTCTTTACGAAGCCATAGATCCAAAATTGGTAAGCCCACATCAGCAAGCGTCGGGGGTTTCTCCCGGCGCTTGCTTTTTTTTGCCTCCGCGATGATACATGCCGGTTTTTTCTGCCAACTCATTTCTTAAGCCTATGTTTTTAGAATTAATTTTTGCAGACTGAAAAAACCAAAATATTTGATTGTTAAGTCGGTTTTTTTCATATAAAGCCTATCTCGTTTTCATTCCGAGGGTGCGGCGTGCGTTGCAGCAAGAATTGCCCCGGATCCCCCAACCAGACGACGCCAAGGAGGGGCCATGTCATTCCGACTTTTTCCGAAAGCGCCCAAGTTTTTCGAATTTTTCCGCGAGCAAAACCGAATCATCGTCGAAGCCGCCACGGTGCTCAACACCATTGTTCTTGACTACGGGGACTGCGACGTGCGCTGCCAGATCATCAACCGGCTCGAGGCCGATGGTGATACTTTGAACCGGACGATTTCCCAGCTGCTCTCGACCACTTTCATCACTCCCATCGACCGCGAGGACATTCACCTGATCAATTCATCACAGGAAACCATCCTCAATCATATCCAGGCCATTTCGAACCGCATCGGGGTCTACGAGTTCACCCGGATGCGGTTCCCCGCGCAACGGATGGTGTCCAACGTGAAAGACATGGTCACGGCCATCGGTGTCCTGCTCGGAATGCTGGAAAACAAGGGAGAGGTGGCCGACTACGTGGGGCAGGTCAAACATCAAAAGAAGGAATGCGAGATGCTGCTGCTGAGCGGTTTGGGCGAACTTTACGACAACCCCAACCCGTCGCCGGCCGAGATGATGGAAATCATCAAGTGGACCCACGTCTACGATCGCATCGACAAAGCCTTCAACCGCGCCTGGCAACTGGCCAAGGCTATCGAGGGGGTCGTGTTGAAAAATGCCTGACCGGCGGGGCTCGACTCAACTACGGTCATCGGCTGCTGGCAGGGGAGGCCAGCCCAATTGGAGCTGACGGGACTCTGGATACTGGTGATCGGTACGGTGGCGGCGGCGTTGGTGTTTGATGCCATCAACGGGTTTCACGACGCCGCCAACTCGATTGCCACGGTGGTTTCGACACGGGTGCTTTCGCCCCGAACCGCCGTCCTGTGGGCAGCTTTTTTCAACTTCGTGGCCATGTTCGTGTTTGCGCCCAAGGTGGCGGACACGATATCCAAAATCGTTCACATCCAGCAGGGGGATCCGGTTTATGTGGAGGTCGTGCTGGCGGGGTTGGTGGGGGCCATCGCCTGGGACCTGCTGACGTGGTGGTGGAGCCTGCCGACCAGTTCCTCACACGCTCTCATCGGTGGGTTTGCCGGCGCCGGCATTGCTTTCAAGGGTTGGGGCGCAGTGCACTGGGACAAGCTGTGGACGGTAATGGCGTTCATCCCCATTGCACCGTTGATCGGATTTATCTTCGGGTTCGGGCTCATGGTCGCCGTCTACTGGATTTTCCGCCAATGGCGACCTGTGGCGATCGACCGGTTTTTCCGCAAAGGGCAGCTGCTTTCCGCATCCCTCTATTCGCTCGGCCATGGGGGCAACGACGCCCAGAAAACCATGGGCATCATCGTGGCCTTGCTGGTGGCCCATGGCACCTTCACCCCGGATACCCAGCTTTCACTGACTGATTTCAGCACGGCCTGGATCATCCTATCCTGCCATTTGGCCATGGCGGTCGGGACGGCGCTGGGCGGCTGGCGCATCGTCAAGACCATGGGGATCAAGGTTACCAAGCTTCAGCCCGTGGGCGGGTGCTGTGCCGAGACGGCCGGTGCGGCCACTCTGTTCATGGCCACCTATCTGGGCATACCGGTGTCCACCACCCACACCATTGCCGGCGGCATTATCGGCGTCGGCGCAACGCGCCGGCTGACCGGCATCAAGTGGGACATTGCCATCCGTATCGTCGTGGCATGGGTGGTCACCATCCCCTGCTCGGCGATCATCGCGGCGCTGACCTTCTTCGCCATCGCCGCCCTGAGATGAAGGGCCATTCTATTCGAAGCGTTCCACCCACCGCATGAATCGCTCCACTTTGTCCGCCCCGTAACGGCCGAGGCTTTCGACGATTTCGGCAACGGACTTCTCGCGGGACTCCCCGCCGCCGTTTTTCGAGAAAAATTTGTCAGCGTAGCAGATGATCTCCTCCTCGATGCTTATGGGGAGCATGTCGCGCTCCGGCAGCGGCAGGTTGAACCGTCGGATGTCTGCGGCGCTGATCCCGACTCCGACGTGCCGCTCGCAGACCAGCCCGTGCCGGGGATGGCCGAGCGCATCCAGGATTGCGCGGCCGAGAATGCCGTGCCGGATGTAAGGCTCGGTGCCATGGCAGTCCAGGCCGGGGCTGTCGGTGAGGAAAATCCCGATGTCGTGGAGGATGGCGGCGCTTTGAATAAAGTCCAGATCGGGGCCGAGACGCGCGGCCCGAGCGGCGGCGGCCAGCGCCTTGTCGGCCACCAGCCGCCCGTGTTCCAGGAGAATTCGGTAGGATTTCGAATCCGGAGCGTAATACCGGCCGACCAACTCAACGGGGTTCACGGCGCTCATGCGGCCCGGGAGCCCTTGGATTCCTTGGCCAGCAGCACCCCTTCGATGAAAGGATCGATGCCGCCGTCCAGCACCTCGTTCACGTTGCCGATGTCCATTCCGATGCGGTGGTCCTTCACCATCTGGTAAGGCTGGAGCACGTAGGAGCGGATCTGGCTGCCCCAAGCGATCTCCTCTTTGCTGTCGTGCATCTCCTGCAGCTTCTCGTCCTGTTTCTGCTTCTCGCGCTGGTGGAGCCGCGCCCGCAGAACCTTCATCGCCAGGTCCTTGTTGCGGTGCTGGGATTTTTCCTGCTGGCACTGAACCACGATACCGGTCGGCATATGGGTGATGCGCACCGCGCTGCTGGTTTTGTTGACGTGCTGCCCGCCCGAGCCGCTGGCGCGAAACACATCGATGCGCAGGTCCTTCTCCTCGACGTCCACCACGATCTCGTTGTCGAGTTCGGGGTAAACGAACACCGACGCAAAGGACGTGTGCCGCTTGCCGCTGGCATTGAAGGGCGAAATCCGCACCAGCCGGTGGACGCCGACTTCGGACTTGAGATAGCCGTAGGCGTTTTCCCCGGAAGCGGTGAAGGTGGCGCTCTTGATGCCGGCTTCTTCCCCGGGTTGGTAGTCGATCAACTCCAGCTTGTAGCCTTTGCGCTCCACCCAGCGGGAGTACATGCGAAAGAGCATGTCCGCCCAGTCCTGGGCCTCGGTGCCGCCGGCGCCGGCGTTGATGGAAACGATGGCGTTTTTATCGTCGTCCTCGCCGTCGAGCATCAATTCAAGCGCGTACCGATCCACCCGTTGCTGCAGTTCGGCGACCTGACCGGCGAGATCCTTCAGAGTGTCCTCGTCCGCTTCCTCCACCGCCATGTCGTACAGCCCTTGATGGTCTTCGAATTCGGCCGCAAGGCGCTTGAACCGATCCAGTCGGTTGCTCAAGGCCGTGCGCTCCTTCAATATGACTTTCGCCTCGTCGGGCTTGTTCCAGAAGCCCTCGCGGGAGACAAACGTCTCGATTTCGGACAGCCGTTTTTGCATGCCCTCCAGGTCAAAGACAACCTCGAACCTTCATGAGTTTGGCAGCAACATCCTTCAACGTCTGTTTGATTTCATAAGACATTTTTCCTCCTTTACCACGGCCTTTTTCTTCGCCGCAGTCCGATTTGTGCCCAAATGACCGCCGCCGCCGAAACGACCAGGCAGGCGCCGGCAAAAACATCGCCGAAGCGGGTGTAAAACGTGCGGCTGTCGAGCAGCGGCAGTTCGCGCACGACCGCCGCCTCTTCCATCAAGGGCGTCAGGTCGAGCAGACGGCCGACCGGATCGATAAACCCGCTGATGCCCGTGTTGGCCGACCGGGCCAGGACTCGCCGGTTCTCCACCGCCCGCAGCACCGCCAGGGAAAAATGCTGATACGGGCCGGCAGTTTTTCCGTACCAGGCATCGTTGGTAATGGTGACCAGCAGGCAAGCACCGTTGCGGACCTGCTCCCGCGCCAGCTCGGGGAAGATGATCTCGTAGCAGATCTGGATTCCGAGCTTGCGGCCCAGCCATTCCAGTGTCTTACCGGTTTCGCCGGCCTTGAAGTCGCCGACATGCTCAACGATTTTCCCGATAAACGGGAGATATTCCTTAAACGGCGTGTATTCGCCATACGGCACCAAATGGGCCTTGTCGTATCTTCCGAGCACCTCGGTCCGCGGTCCGACCAGGTAAGCGCTGTTATAATAATCCGCCTTTTGCCCCCGCACCTCGAAGGCCGGGGCTCCGATCAGGAAATGGGTGGCGGCTTCAGCGATTCCCTGCATCACCATCCGGGTCGGCGGCACTTCGGCCAAAAAGTAAAACGGCGCCGCGGATTCCGGCCAGACAATCAAGTCGGGCAGATTTGCCCGTATGGACAGGGACAGCCGCAGGTACTTTTCGATCGCGGCTTTTTGAAAGGCCGGCTCCCATTTCTGGGACTGCTCGATGTTGCCCTGGATAACGGCCACCCGCGCGCGGGGGGCATCCGCCGCCAGTTGGTCGATCTGCGCGATGCGTATCTCGCCGTAAACCCACGTCAGTCCGACCAGTGAAACGGCCGTCGCCAGCCCGGCAAATGCAAACCGCCCTCTAACCGGTTTCCCGCACCATGGCTTTCCGGTGACGGCGAGGCATCCCAGCAAGAGAGCGGCGTTGGTGAATGCGATCAATCCCGAAAGTCCGTACACACCGAATATATCCAATATTTGGATCAGATGCAACTGCCGGTACTGGGAGTAACCCAACAGCTCCCATGGAAAGCCGGTGAACAAAAACGATCGCAAGAAATCGGCGGCCACCCAGAACACCGGGAAAAGAAGCAGCGCCCGCGCCGGCGAACGACCGGCCAGCGTGAACCCATAAGCCAACGGGGCGACAAACACCAAACTGAGAATGGCGGCGAACAGGAATAGAATGGCGACGCTGAGATAGGCCGGCAGGTGTCCATAGATGACCATGGTCGGGACCAACCAGTAGAGCAGCGAGAGAAAATGAGCGATCCCGAAAATGGCGCCGCGTCGAAAGGCTTCCCCTGGCCCGACACCATTCAGCGCCCACAGCAGAGGCACCAGCGCCACCCATGCCAGTAAGTCCAGTCCGATTTTAGGGAAGGCGGCGGTCAGCAGAAGACCGCTGACAATGGCCGTCAATAGAGGCTTTAATTCGATTTTCACAACTCACCAGCAATGAAAAAAACCCCGCTTCCACGGGGCAATAGGCAACATGAGATCCGATCGTGGGTATTCGTGCTATTTTCAGTGAAAACAGCAGGCTCTGTCAACAATAGTTTTACACAATCGTTTTGCCTTTGGGGCGGTTTCTCATGCGCAGCGGAATGGTTAAGCCGTATTTGGTTTCAATTTGTTGTGTGCCGGGCGGCGTTGACACACAATATGTTACGGTCTATAATCGTTTTCAATTTAGCAGTGACCTTTGGCATGTCCTGAATCGAGGAGCGACAGATGGATGAATTTAAGCAAATTCTTCTGGATCGACTGGTCAAGGGGGGCGCCGATCCGTCCAGCTTGAGCAGTATCCTGAAGGCGCTTTCAAAGCTCCTTTCCTCGAACCCGGACATTGATCCGGCTGCAGCCAACGAGCGGTTGCACTACCTGGGGTGGCACGAGGTAGAGGTGGACTATCATATCCTTCAGCTCGCCCTAGCATGCTTTGAAATGGAAGACGGACACCACCGTCGCAGCCTCATCGACGGGCATGACCGCAGGCCCCAAGCCGTGCGGTTGCAGGACGTCGAAATCGCCCCCATCGCCTTGAACGACATCTAAATTCGGTTCATCTCAATTATAATCGGTTCATCTCAATTATAAAGGGACGCGCAATGCCAAAATCCATCCGTATCCGAATCGGCAAAGTGGAATTGAAGGGAGAGCTTTTCGATACCGATGCAGGCAAGGCCATGGCCGAAGCCCTGCCGATCGAATGCCGGTGGTCGCGCTGGGGTGAGGAATATTACGGCACCACCCAGCCCGGCTTCGGCAGCTATCCTGGCACGACCACCGATCAGATGGAAGTGGGGGATTTGGCTTACCACGCACAGAGCGGCTGGTTCTGCCTGTTCTTCGGACCCACCCCGGCCAGCCGCGGCAAGGAACCGCGTGCTGCGGTACCCGTTCTGAAAGTCGGAAAAGTGCAGGGAGACTGGTCAGCGGTGAAAGCATTAGGCGAATCGATCAAGGCCACGGTGGAATCCGCTTGATTCGACCGGGGTCGATCCCGGCTGCAGGTTGAGCATTCTGACGAGGGGCCGGTTCCACGTACGTCTGCAAAAAGAAAATGGAGGGGCCGTGAGATATCGCTCATGGCCCTATCTTTTTGTTTTCATAAGAAGAAGTTATCGTCCCTTATTCCCCCCAAATGACCCCGTCCCCTTCGCATGGCTCGCTGGGCGCATGATCACCGCATCAAGCGCAAGTAAACCTTTTTCATCCCCGCGCCGTCTAATTTGAACAAACAGACCTTGTTTGGGCTGGAGAACGACCATGAAACGCAACTTTTTGAAATTTTTTATAATTTTTACAATAGTGAGCTTGTTCGGGATCGGGTCTGCCTGGGCTGGCGGCCGCAGCCATTACTCCCACCAACCCAATGCATCCTACTACAAGGGGTATCACCATAACGGCAACGGTTGGAGGTATAGGCACCACGGGCCGCAGCAACATTACCAACATCGCTATGATTACGGGCCGCGATATTACAACTACCGATACTATGGCCCGCCGCCGCACTACCGTTATTACAATCGCTATTACCCGGGAGGCTGGGGCGGATACGATGACACCTATTATTTTTCAGGCGGTTACTCCGAGCCCGGCTTTGGATTCGTCTTTGGCACGCGCGGAAATTGGTGATATAGTCACCGATTGTGAAGTCAAAGACACCCATGCCCATCGAACCATCCGAGCCTTTCACGGCCCCGGCTCAAACGAACGGCGGCGGCCGTGCGAGACCGAACCTGAAGGAGTCGTCGGTTTCCCGGCCTCAGCATGAGCCGTCGGCTTCGGGTCTTGGAGGGGCGAGACTCTCTTTGGCGGACGAAGACGAACTCGTTCGCCGCGCTCGTGAAAATGACCCGGGGGCGGTGGACCAATTGATACGGCGCTACCAGAAAAAAGTGTATTCGATCGCCTACCAGATGAGCGGCTCCGATCCGGAGGACGCTCGCGACTGCGCGCAGGAAGCTCTGATCCAGGTGTTTCGCAACCTCGCTCGCTTTGAGGGGCGGTCGCGGTTTTCGACGTGGCTTTATCGGGTCGTGGTCAACACCTGCCTGGATGCGCGCCGGCGGCGCCGGCGTTGGCTTCAAATGATTTTCACCCGGCGGACGGAAAAGCCGGATGCGGCCGATGCCGATCCGGTTCTAGACAATTTTCCGGCGCCCGAAGACGGCACGGACCCGGTATCAAAGGTCAGTGGTGAAGAGCTCAAGCGCGATGTCACGGATGCCATGCACCGATTATCTGACAAACAGCGGACGGTTTTTCAACTCAAAGTGTTTCAGGAAATGAGTATCCCGGAAATCGCCGCGGCGACGGGAATGGCGGAAGGTACCGTCAAATCCCATTTGTTCCGGGCGACCCAGAGCGTGCGCGATCAATTGCGCTACTGGGCTGAAAACTGATCAACAAGGAGATGGGCGATGCAGGCCTGCCGCAACCAGAATGAAATCCTGATGCTGGACGCTCTGGGGGAACTGAACGACCCTCGCAAGCGCCGCGACTGGGAGAACCATCTTAAAGCCTGCGACGGCTGCCGCAGGGAGCGCGCCAGCATGCTGGCACTTTTGGGCAGGATAAAGGATGCTGGCATGCCTCCCGAGCTTTCAGCGGAGCAGGCGGATGCCATGGCCAAGACGATTAGCTGGAAGCTCAGGAACGAGCGGATCAAACCTTTCCAGGAGAGCCCCCGCCGGTTTCGGTTCATGCCGGTGCTGGCCACGGCCTGCGCGATCATCGTCTTCGTTCTGGGGGGGTACCGGCTGCAGCAGTACCTGTCGGTTCCCGGAAACGAAATGGAGATGTCGGCCGACCTGATGCTTCCGGAGGATTTGGAGATCATCAAAAACTTTGACCTGTTAAAGGATATGGATACGATCGAAAAGCTGATGCACGTCGTCGATATTCCCGACAATGGGTCCGGAACAGAGGAGGACACCCCGGGGGAGACTCAAGGAATGCATGGAGATGAGAACGGGAAGAAATATGCGTAAGCCATGCGGCGCATCCGTCCGACGGCTGGCGCTTGCGGCGGTGGCCATCCTGGTGGTTTCCAATCTCGGCGGAATCGCATGGGGCCATGCTCAGATCGAAGGGAAAAACAGACCCTCGGAATTATTGGAGGCCGTCGACCGGCCCATGTTGAACGCTGGCGTTTATCTCGCCCAGGGCAAGGGCCGGCAGAAGCATAGCTTCGACACCTTCCCGCCGGAAGAACGGCCGCGCATGCAGCAGCAGTTCCGGGAGTGGCAGTCTCTCCCGCCCGATCAGAAAGACACCATGCGACGCCGCATGGACGAATGGAACCGCATGCCCCCGAACGAACGGGACCGCTATCAGCAGCGCTACCAGCAATGGCAACAGCTCTCCCCGGACGAACGCCGACAGCTCGAAAACAATCTCCGGCGCTGGGAAAATCTTTCCCCCCAGGACCGTGACTCCATCCGCCAGCGTTTTCGTAATTGACAGCCGGGGTCAAACGCATCCGGCCCGTGCAGGAACATGTTGAATCCGGCATGTGCGGCGGTGTGTGACGATTGATTTTAGAAGTACTTTCCAGCCAATCTTAGCAGTAGTAAAAAGCAATATCGAACAGACCCGGCCATCCGGCTATAATTCCCAGCGCCCGTTCCCTCCTTTCTTCCTGATGTGACCCGCGTTAACCGTTCATGCTTTTTCGCGGCGTGGTTTTCCCCAAAAAGTATATAATCGTTAACTTGCTATATACGCTTGCCGCTTTTTTAATTTTTCCCTTCCATTTGATTTTACAGCACTTCTGCGCCGCATTCCGAAGAGAAGTAAAAACCGCGCGGCTCCCCTGCCAAACGCTGCAGCCATCGCACTGGGCAGAAAATTACCCAGCTGTGCGATTGACAGTAGTATTCCGGTTTATTTGTCTGAAAAAACTAGTAAAATCGAGCTAAATGCAATTAAGTTCAGCGTCTGAACCAAAATATTGCCATAATGGGAGTGCTTTTTCGGGACACCAAATGTAGTGTGATAATTATGCTTGACACACTATATCCATTTGTCTATAATTTCACCACAATTGCCTGTAGCTATAACCATCTGACATTCAGGCGAAAAACAGCAAATCAACATGGAAGTGGTCGGCTGCCACAATGTAGCTCGGTCTAAGGAGCATGAAGGGATATCCCCAGACTTAAGATACTGATTCCGTGCACCATACGGATCTGTATCGGGAAACGGCCTAAGCTCCGCTCCGTGTCCATAGCAAGTTGCTTCTGCAACTTTCTTCATATTGAATGGCTCCAATGGACATTTTTCTGCGTCGCCTGGGCGTGAGGCGGTGCGGAGAGGAGGCTGTGAGTGGCTGTTAGCTTTCCCCCGGCGGAAATGAACGTATTGCTCCTTTACGATTTGAATCCGGCTTGGACGCCGCACGAAAAGGAGGAAGTGGCTCAGGCGCATTTCCGCCTCAGCGATGCGCTCTCATCAGCCGGCTTCTCCATTGATTTGCTCCCGGTCGTCGATCGGCATTTCCCCGAGCGACTGAGTTCATACGATTCGCAGGATTGCGTCCTGTTCAATTGGTGCGACGGGATCCCCGGCCTTCACCACAGCGAGTATCTGGTCGTCCGCCATCTCGAACAGCTGGGGTTCGTTTTTACCGGTTCAGGCTCTGCCACGCTGGCGCTCAGTTATGACAAGCACCGCGTCAAGCAAATCCTGGATCGACACAGCGTGCCGACTCCTCACTGGAAGCTGTACACGTCTTCTAAAACCAACGGATGGCACGAGTTTCCGGCGATCGTCAAACCCGCTGTCGGGCATTGCAGCGAGTGGCTGACCTCCGAGTCGGTGGCCATGAATGAAAAAGAGCTGCACGATCGGATTGCCTATCTGGTGGACGAAGTCGGACTGCCGGCATTGGTCGAGGATTTCATCGACGGCCGTGAATTCCATGTTTCACTGTGGGGAAACGGACGGGTCGAAATGCTGCCGCCGGCTGAAATGGATTTTTCAGCCTTCAGCGACGTCCACGACCGCCTGTGCACCTATGACGCCAAATTCATCCCCGGCTCCGTTCATTACGAAAACATCCACACCATTCTGCCTTCTACGCTGACGGATGGCGAACTCGCCGAACTGGAACGGGTCTGCATGGCCGCCTATAAGGCCATCGGTTGTCGCGATTACGGCCGGATCGACGTCCGCCTGCGGGACGGCGAATTCTACGTGCTCGACATCAACCCCAACCCCGACATCAGCGAAGACGCCAGCATGGCGAGCGCCGCCGAGCATGCCGGTTTATCCCACGGCGACATGGCCACCTATCTGGTCAGCCTGGCGGCCAAACGCCATCCCGTCTTCGGCAAGAAGATGCGATCGAACGTGCACTGAAACCGCCTTATTACTCCGGCAAATAAACGGGTACAACTTAAGCTGATGCTCGGCGGGGCGAAAGCCCGCCCTGCCGATGAATGCCATCGCCCCCCGTCCACCCCGCTCCGGTTCAATTCCAGGGCAGCGCGAACTTCGGTCGGCCGTTCCGGTCAAATAGTCCCCAGTGCGGTCCGACGCCGCCGGCTTCGGTCTTCCAGGGCTCGTCGAACATTTCAAAAAGGAAAACGCCGAGGGTTCGGGCTCGCCCATAGCCGACCAGTTCGTGTATGAACCGGCGCTGATTTTCGGCACTCGGCACGGCAGGCCCGTTCGGCGGGCCGGCGCTCGGCCAGCCGATCTCACCGATGACGATTGGTTTTCCGGCCTGCGCGTAGAGTTCGGTCAGCCGACGGTACGAGCCGTCCAAATTCGCATGGACCGCCTCTTCGACCGGTGCCGGCGCGAAGAACGGATGGATGTTCACCATGACGATGTCGCAATGCTCGGCGACCCGCCGGCCTTGGGCCGCATGCTCCCTTACGGCGGCGACCATCGACATCGCCGATGTGACGCGCGCCCGCTGGCGGGCTTCCGGCGACAGCCCCTTCCTGACGTAGATGAGGTCTTCGATCAGCTGTTCAACGGACACCGGCTGCAGACAGGCTTCGGGCTCTCCGGGAAGACATTCGTTGCCGACCACCACGCCGGCCACATTGCCATGGGTATTGGCCAACCGCAGGGCCGCATCCATTTGGGCGCGCGTGCTGCGGAGGTCGTCGAGCTTGTTGTGGTTCAGGCCGCAAACGTAAACACCGAGAAAGATGCGGAGGTCCGGGAAATGGCGCTGCGCCAGCGGGACGATGCGGCTGAGGCCATTGTCCATGCCATAGGTGCGGATTTGCCGAAAACCGGCGGCGGCGATGGTTTTGAGATCCTCCACGATCTGCTGCTCCGGGAGTTCGGAGGCATCGTCCGGCCGCTGGCCGTCCCGGTGAAACGGCCCGTAGTTGACGCCGATGAAATGTTCGGCGCGCGCGCCATCGGTCAAGCCGCACGCCGGCCACAGCCCCAGCAGCCAAACGCCGATGACCGTGCAGAACAACCGACGGCTTTTTTTTCGGCCGGCGGGTATCACCGGCGCTTCCATCGCATCGAACACCCCGGCCGGATGTCGAAACGGTCCGCGAAACCGGCCTTGGCCTCGACCACGTATTTTGCAGGCCCGGCAGAAGAATAAAGCTGGTCGGACACGGGGGTGGTATGGGCGGCAACGTTGAGGACCCGCCCACCGGCATCGACAAAGATCATATCCAGCGAGCTGGGCGTGTTGCGCATCCAGAAGGTCTGCGGCTGAGCCGATTCGAAGATGAACAGCATTCCGGTCATGAAATCGCTGAGGACCCTTCCCATGAGCCCCCTGGCGCGGGCCTCGGGAGTTTCAGCGATTTCAACCGCCACGGTTGCCGCCACCGAACCGTCCGGCCTCAGCAGTTCCACGATCCCATCGGCGCGGATAACGGGGGCGGCCGCAACCGGTGCCGGCCCGATGCATGCCGGGCCGGCCGTCCATGCGATGAGGCCGCCCATGACCCAGGCGATTCCGCTCCGCACGCCGTGCTTTTTCATTCTGGTCATTTTCGCATTCCTTCCGGTGTTCCGGCGGGTTCCCAAGAATTGTTCGATTGAGGCTATAGCATCTGGCGTGGAATGGCAATCCGTGCCGGCAACCTGTTTTTGCATTGACACGCCGCGCTGCATTGTCTTAGGCTTTCAGGCAATGCTCAAAGGTTCGATGATGGCCCGCCCACGTCGATCCGCCAATTTCCAACCTGAATTGGAGGAGAGGGTATGCACGTGACTTTTTACGGTGCGGTGCGCGAAGTCACCGGCTCCATGCATCTCATCACAACCGAGCGTGACCGCGTCTTGCTCGACTGCGGGCTATTCCAGGGCCGCCGCCGGGAGGCAGCTGAAAAGAACCGGGTGCTGCCCTTTGATCCCGGCCTTCTCACCAACGTCGTGCTTTCCCACGCCCACACCGACCACTCCGGCCGGATACCGGTCGTCACCAAAAACGGCTTTGCCGGCCGTATCGTCTGCACCCGTGCCACGAAATCGGCCTGCGACTACCTGCTGCCGGATTCGGCCAGCATTCAGCAATCGGACGCGGACTACCTGAATTACAAGACCCTGCGCACGGCCCTGTCCCGGAACAGCACCGCTCCCCGACGAAAAGGCGAAGCGGTTCCGGATCTCGGTGAAATCAAGAAGCTGTTGAAAAAAGGCCGGCATGAACTGAACATCGAAACCATCAGCGACCTCATGGCCAAGTTGCGGCTCGAAGCCGTCAAACCGCTTTACACTCCGCCGGACGCTGCAAAAGCCCTGACGTATTTCGATCCCTATCCCTACCGGCAGAAGGTGGACATCGGAACCCAGATGAGCTGCACCTTTTATGACGCCGGGCATATCCTGGGTTCGGCCATCAGCATGGTTACGGCCAGTGTGAACGGGCGGGCATTGAAGATATGCTTTTCGGGCGACATCGGGCGATTCGACAAACCCATCCTCAACGACCCCGAGCTCGTATTTGCCGAAGCCGATCGCGACGTGGACCTGCTCATCATGGAAAGTACTTACGGCGACCGGCTGCATGAACCCGTAGCCGACCTGAAAGGCCAGTTGGCGGCCGTGCTGGAGGAAACGTTGCAGCGGGGCGGCACGGTCCTGATTCCGGCCTTCGCTTTCGGCCGCACCCAGATCCTGCTTTACGTGCTGCACGAGCTGTACAACGAAAAACGTCTGCCGCGCGTCCCCATCTATGTGGACAGCCCCCTGGCCGTCAACCTGACCCAGGTTTTCGTCGAGCATCCCGAGGTCTACGACCGGGACACGCAGACGACCTTCCTGTCCAAGGGCCAGAACCCCTTTCAGTTTGAACAGATCCGGTTCGTGCGCTCGGTGGAGGAATCCATGGCCCTCAACCGGGAGGACAAACCGCAGATCATCATCGCCGCCTCGGGGATGTGCGAAGCCGGGCGCATCCTCCACCACCTGCGGTTCAAGATCCACAACGAGCGCAACACCATTCTGATCGTCGGCTACATGGCGCAGAACACCCTGGGGCGGCGCATCGAGGAACTGGGCCTGGATTACGAAAGATCGGGGAGAAGGGGAGAGGCGCCGCTCGTCAAATTTTTCAACAAAGAGTATCCTCTCAAGGCCCACGTGACCAAGATCGGCGGCTTCAGCGGCCATGCCGACAAAGCCGAGATGCTGCGGTTCCTCAAACAGAGCAATCTGCGCATCAAGAAAATCGCGCTGGTGCACGGTGAAGAAGCGCAGGCACTGCATTTCGCAGATACGCTTAAGGGCGAAGGCTACGCGGTGGTCGTGCCCCGCCGGGGCGAGACGGTGCCGGTGGGATAAGCCGGACGCCCGTTCGGTCGCATCGGCCTTCATGCCCGCAACCATGCCGGGCGGGAGTGCGTCCAGCCGGCGCCATCGGAGACCGCATCGTGAACGAACAACGCCGTTTGCACCTGGCCTGGATGATTCTCGGGATCTGCTTCATCGATTTGTTCATCAACTACTCGGTGCGGCTGGGCTACGGGGTGATCCTTCCCGAAATGATCCAGGCGCTGGGGTTCAGCCGTACCGACAGCGGATCGATCTACAACTCCTACCTGTTGACCTATATCTGCATCGCGCCGCTGACCGGCTATCTCACCGATCGGGTGGGGGCCAGGCGGGTGATCAGCACCTGTCTTCTGATCGTCGCCGTGGGTGCCGGCCTCATGGGCACCGTTCAGAATCTGCTGCAGGCCTGCCTGTTCTTCGGTATCGCCGGCTTGGGTTCGACGGGCATCTGGGTTCCGATCATCACGCTCGTCCAGCGCTGGTTCGCCCCCGCGCGCAAGGGGCTGGCGCTGGGGATCTTGTCGACCGGGTTTGGAGTGGGTTTCGCGGCCATGGGGGTGTCCTTCCCCTGGATCATCTCGAATTTCGACTGGCGCTTCGCCTGGTTCGCGTTGGGGACCATGGGACTGCTCATGGTGATTCCCAACGCGTTTCTGCTGGTCAGCGATCCGGCCGAAAAAGGCTTATCGGCTTGGGGCGGGGAGCCGCATCCCGTCGCTCCGGCAGCGAACCGGCGCGCCCCCATTCGTTTGCAACAAATCTGGAAAGACCGCAGTTTTTGGATGATCGGGTTCTCTTATTTTGCGATCGCCTACAGCCTCTACGGATTCACCACGTTCATGGTTGACTACGCCAAGCATCAGCTGGGCATGCCGGTTGCCGTGGCCAGCAGGGTCGCGACCATCCACGGGCTCGCGCAGGTCCTTGGAATGCTGACGGTCCTGCCGGCGTCGGACTACATCACCCGCAAAACAACCATATGGATATCGAACACGCTTATCGCCTTGACTCTTGCCGGCATCCTGCTCAGCGGGGGGGACTGGACCGTGACCTACGCCCTGATCGGCGTCATGGCGATCTTCTACGGCTCGACCTTTCCCATCTATGCAGCCTGCGCCGGGGATTACTTCCCGAAAGAAGCCGTGGGCACCGTGGCCGGCGCCTGGACGCCGTTTTACGGCGCCGGCGCCATCCTGACCCATTGGGTCACAGGCTGGCTGCGCGATACGACCGGTGTCTACGACCATGCCTTTCTCATCTGTGCCGCTATGGCCGCAATCTCAGCAGTCCTGATGAGCCTGGTAAAGGCCAAGCTTCCACAGTTTTCAGAAATTGCATCGGCGCCGGATGTGCGTTAAGTTGGGCGGGTTGCGACGGTTGGCCGGAAGGGGCGAAGGAGGTTCCAATGACGCCTGCAGAACGACATTCGAAAATAGTTGCCTACGGGGAAGCCGATGAACGTCTCATCGGCGCCTTGAAGCAATTCCCGAAAGAGATGTGGCAATTCAAGCCGGGACCGAACCGGTGGAGCATTCATGAAATCATTGTCCACCTCGCCGACAGCGAGGCCAACAGCTACATCCGCTGCCGGAGGTTCATTGCAGAGCCCGGCGCCTCGGTCATGGCCTATGACGAGAATCGTTGGGCCGATTTGCTCAACTACCATGGCCAGAATCCAGAGGAGGCCCTCGAATTGTTCCGGTTGTTGCGGCGGCTGAGCCACCGGCTGATCAAGGATTTGCCGGATGCCGCTTGGTCGAACACGGTGGACCACCCGGAAAACGGCCTCATGACCATGGATGACTGGCTGGGCGTCTACACCAGTCACGTGCCCGATCATATTCAGCAGATGCGGGCCACCCACGCGGCGTGGATGGCTGAGAAAAAAGGCCAGCGTTGCGATCCGGACCGGTCGTTGTTCGAATTCTCGCAAAAGTGAAATGCCCCCGATGGGAAGCCTTTGAACGGCCACTTGCCATCGTCCGATCGGCGGCATGAATTATAAACGGCCTTAAATTTGAACAGAATGGATAACTGCAAATCCCTCCCGACCTCCCTTTTCAAAGGGGGGCAGTTCCCCTCTTTGGCGAATGGGGAGGGGCGCCTGGGCCCTCTTGTCTTCCCCCTTTAGCAAAGGGGGACAGGGGGATTTTGCAGCCGATTTCCTTGGAAGGTTCATAAGCATGAGTCGTTTCTTATGCGTGGACATCGGCGCGGGGACCATGGACGTGCTCTGGTTCGATACCGAGGCCGTGCACCATTACAAGGCCGTGGTGGTTTCTCCGGTGCGGACGATCGCGGAGCGGGCCGCCCGGTTGCCGGGAGACCTGGTGGTTACCGGGTGCGAGATGGGCGGCGGTCCGGTGACGGCGGTCCTGCGCCAGCGGGCCGAGACCCATGATGTCATCGTATCGCTTTCGGCCGCCGCCACCCTGAATCACGATGCGGAAAAAGTGCGCACCTGGGGCATCACGGTGGTCGAAGACGCGGAGGCGGAGAAACTGCGCCGGCGCGGGCGCCATGCCCACCTGGAGCTGCAGGACATCGAAGCGGGCCGCCTGGAGCGCATGGTTGAAGGCTTCGGCGTGCCTTTCGAATTCGATGCGGTGGCCGTCTGCGTGCAGGATCACGGGGTTCCGCCGCCGGGAATGTCGCATCTGGATTTCCGGCATCGGGTCTACCGAGATCGGCTGGACGCCCGGCCCTGTCCGCATGATCTGCTTTTCGCAGCCGGCGAAGTCCCAACCGAACTGAACCGCCTAAGGTCCGTGGCCCGGAGCGCCGGCCGGCTTCCGGCCGGCGAGGTCTATGTGATGGACAGCGGCATGGCCGCCGTTGTGGGAGCCGCGCTCGACACCCATGCCCCTGAAGATCATGCCTTTGTGGTGTTGGACGTGGCGACCTCTCACACCGTCTGCGCCGCAGTGGCGGCGGGCGAACTGGCCGGGCTGGTCGAGTATCACACGGTCGACGTCACCCCGGAACGGCTCGATCGGTTGCTGCATGAAATGGTGGCCGGCCGGCTGGACCACCGCCGGGTTCTCGATGAGGGCGGGCACGGCGCCTACATCCGCAAGCCGGTCGGTCCCGATGCCCTGCGGACCATCATCGCCACCGGACCCAAGCGCCGCCTCGTGCAGGGGTCCCGGCTCCCGATGGTCTTCGGCGCGCCGCTCGGCGACAACATGATGACCGGCTGCGTCGGGCTGCTGGAGTCCCTGCGCCGGCGCAGGGGCCTGCCGGCGTTGGTCTACGTCTGAGGACGACCATTTTTACCTTTTTACGGCGAGGAAACCGACCATGAGGGTGACTACGGAAAATCGTGCGGACATCGGCCTGATCGGGCTGGCGGTTATGGGCCAGAACCTGGTCCTGAACATGAACGACCACGGGTACACGGTGGCGGTCTACAACCGCACGGTTTCAAAAATCGATGAATTTTTAAACGGTCCTGCCAGAGGCACCCGGGTGGTGGCCGCCCGTTGCCTGGAGGAGCTGGCGGCGGGTTTGAAGCCGCCCCGGAAAATCATGCTTATGGTCAAAGCCGGCAAGGCAGTGGATGAATTCATCGAGCTGCTGCTGCCGCATCTGGAGCGGGGCGACCTGATCATCGACGGCGGCAACTCCCATTTCCTCGACACCCTCCGGCGCACCGAACGGCTGCGGGACAAGGGGTTTCTTTTTATCGGCACCGGCATCTCCGGCGGAGAGGAAGGCGCGCGCCGCGGGCCGTCCATCATGCCGGGCGGGACGCCGGAAGCCTGGCCCCTGGTCAAGGAACTGTTTCAGTGCATCGCGGCCAGGACGTCCGAGGGAGCGCCCTGCTGCGACTGGGTGGGGGAAAACGGCGCCGGGCACTACGTGAAGATGATCCACAACGGCATCGAATACGGGGACATGCAACTGATCGCCGAAGCGTACCAGCTGATGCGCGACGGCCTGGAGTTGAACCATGCCGCCATGCGGCGCACGTTTGCCGCCTGGAATCGGGGGGAGCTGGAGAGCTACCTGATCGAGATTACCCGTGACATCATGGCGGTTCCAGACGCCGACGGGCGGCCTCTGGTGGAAAAGGTCCTCGATGCCGCCGGTCAGAAAGGGACCGGGAAATGGACCGGAATCAACTCCCTGGACCTGGGGATCCCCGTGACGCTCATTACCGAGGCCGTTTACGCACGCGCGTTGTCCGCCCTCAAGGATGAGCGCGTCGATGCCGCCAAGATCCTCAAGGGCCCGAAGGGAACGTTCAAAAAAGACACGCAACCCACCGTGGAGCATATCCGCAAGGCGCTGGTGGCTTCCAAGATCGTGTCGTACGCCCAGGGGTTCATGCTGATGCGCGAGGCGTCCCGGGAATATCGCTGGCACCTCGATTTCGGAAACATCGCGCTGATGTGGCGCAGCGGATGCATCATCCGCAGTGTTTTTCTGGAGCGGATCAAGGCGGCCTACGACCGGAACCCGAACCTGGCCAATCTCCTGCTGGACGATTATTTCAAGGACATCCTCCGGACCTGCCAGGCGTCGTGGCGCCGCGTGGTGGCGGCAGCGGTTCAAGCGGGCATCCCCGTACCGGCCTTCTCGGCGTCTCTGTCGTTCTACGACGGGTATCGCAGCGCACGGCTGCCCGCCAACCTGATCCAGGCCCAGCGGGATTACTTCGGGGCTCACACATACGAGCGTGTGGATCAGCCGCGCGGGACGTTTTTTCACACCCAGTGGTCAGCCCATCTTCGTGATGGAAACGCATGACGCCAAACCGCGTGGAGCCAAGAACGTCTCATTGCATGTTGCTTCAACGGCAGGTTGAGCAGCAGCTAAACCGCCCGAAGCTTTCCCATCGGCGCCATCCCGGACGAGTGCCTTTATGACTCCAGCGCCTGAAACCGGCGCATGAACCTGCGATCGATATAGTCCTTGATGATGAAAGCCAGGCGGCCGCCGAACAGGATCGGACGCTTGTAGAAGATTCCCGTACCGTCGCCCAGGTTGAATATCAGCAGGTAGTCGCCCCCGGGATCGAACGCCTGAAGCGCTTTGCCCTCCAACGCTGCCATCAGGTTCTGGCAGATGACCGCATTCTGGCGGACGGCATAGACGCCCACCCGGTCCAGGGGACTTTCCTGGAAGTGGATGCAATCCCCTCCCCCGAATATATTGGAATAGGCCGTGCTTTGCAGATAGCGGTTGACCAGCAGGCCTCCGTCGGGCCCGGTCGGGATCCCGGATTCACGGAAAACCGGGCTGGGAACCACGCCGACGGCTACGAAAACAATGTCGAACTCTTGAGATCGTCCGGAGACCTCGGTCACCCGGCCGGTGCGGATGTCCTGAACGTCGCAATTTTTTACTATTTCGATCCCCCGCCTTTTCAACGATGCCAGGGCCTTGGTGCGCACACCCTCGGGGTGGTGCGGCATAATTGTGGTTTTGGTCAAAATCCGGATGGCCGCCGGATGCAGGCCCGGCTTCCGGGTCAATTTCCAGGCGTTCCCCGCAATCTCCACGGCCGAAGGGCCGCCGCCCACGATACCGACGGATGGTTTTTTGCGTGAGGCGAGTTCGAAAATCCGTCGTTGGGCATCCAGTAGCCGCTCGATCGGTTTGACCAGGTAGATGTCGTCCAAGGCGCCGTTGATCATGTTCTGCGGCACCTGGCTGCCCACGTTGCACGACATCACGTCGTAGGGGATGGCATCGCCCGATTCCAGTTGCACGGATCCGGCAGCCGCGTCGATTTTGACGATGCGGCCCAGCACGAACGTGCCGCCCATTTTTTCAACGACATGCCGGGTCGCGAACCGGATCGCGCCGGGTGTGTAGGTTTGCCCGAGCATGCCGGGGCCCATTCCGGAATAATAGTGGTGCTCGGAGGGCTGAATCACCGTGACCCGGTGTCCTTTTTCGGTGAATCGACGCAGGTTCGACAAAGTCACCATGTGAGCGTGGCCGCCGCCGGCCAATACCAGGTGCTTGCTCATGATTTCTTCCTCAAGCCGACGAGGCGGTGCGCGCCTTATCGTTCCTCGAAAAGCGCGCCCAGCTGCCCCAGGTGCGCGCGCTCTTCGTTGGCGATTTGCATCAGTACGTTCCTGCTTTCCGCGGGCCCGGCGCGATCGGCGGCGCGCTGATACAGGTCGAGGGCCTGGGCCTCGATCGCCATGGCCAGCGAAATCACTTCCTCGACGACCTCCAGGTTCGGCTGGTAAAGCCTGATGTACTCGGCTGTTGTCAGGCCACCCTCCATGCCCGGGGCCACCACCTTTTGGGCAAATTCTTCGCGGGTCAGCACGGCGCCCGATATCCTGAGGTACTCGTTGAAAATGCGATCCTGATGCTTGACTTCGATGGCGGAAAGCTCGACGAACAGCCGGCGCGCATTCTCGGCCTTGACCTGCCCGACCATGGACAAATAAAATTCGCGCAGCCCCTCCTCGAGGGAATAGGCGGTCATCAGCGTTTTCTCCGGAGATTCGTTCCCGGAGAAGAGCTCCAAGCCGTGGTCTTCCGGGCCGACCGCCTTTTGACTGTTCCAGGCTTTGATGCCGCCGGAGAGGTTCAGCACCTCCCGGAACCCTTTGGCCGCCAGCACCTGAGCCGCCACGCGGCTGCGGCCACCGATGGCGCAATAGACCACGATCGGTTTGCCGGCGTCCAGCTCGGGCAAGCGGCTGCCCAGCTCCGCCAGCGGGATCAATTTCGCGCCCGGCAGGTGTTCGGCTTCGTATTCACCGGGCTGGCGTACGTCCAGGAGCGTGAAGGCGTCGCCGGCCATGCGCTGCACATACTGCCGGGCTTCGACCGCATCGATGGATTTCACCGGTGTAAAAAACTGCTTCCAACGCATCGGGGTTCTCCTTTCGCTGGGGGAGTGGGTGTCATGAACCGGTCAAGGGATCTTCCTTGCGCGTCTTGAAATCGATGACGAAGGCCGTGTCGAGCCGCTCCGGCTCCTGATAGAAGCCCTCGAAGCCCGCCGCGATGAATTCCTGCTTGATCAATTCATATTCCGAGGGATCGACGCGCGTGCCGATCAAGGCATGGCGATCGGCGCCGTATAAGGGACGGTACTGGGCCATCAGGCTGATGAAGATGTCCTGGGGGTCGAAGGTCCGTTTCAGAAAGGCCAGCACATCGCGGCTGGCGGATTGGTCGTTCGGCAGCACCAGATGACGGATGCACAGACCGCGGTGGGCGATGCCGGCGTCGTCGCAGCGCAACGGCCCGGCCTGGCGGAACATGCGACGGACGGCGGCCCGGTTGACCTCGACATAGTCCGGGGCTTTGGAATACAGGCGCGCGGGTTCGTTTTCGCCGTATTTCATGTCCGGCAGCCAGATGTCCACCACGTCCCGGAGCAGGTCGATGGTTTCCTCCAGCTCGTAGCCGCCGCAGTTGTAAACGATCGGAATCGCCAGCCCTGATTCGGCCGCCATCCGCAGCGCTCGCAGGACCCACGGCAGGAAGTGGGTGGCCGTCACCAGATTGATGTTGTGGCACCCCTTTGCCTGAAGCCCCAGCAGCTTCTGCGCCAGTTCCTCCGATGAAAACGGCCGGCCCTCCTGTTCGTGGGAGATCTGGTAGTTCTGGCAGAAGACGCACTTCAAGGTGCAGTGGGTGAAGAAGACCGTGCCGGAGCCGCCGGTGCCGGAGAGCGGCGGCTCCTCGCCGTGGTGGGGGAAGATGCTCGAGATGACGAGCCCGCCCGGCGCCCCGCAGAAGCCGCGCTCGCCCGCGAAGCGGTTCACGCCGCAGCGCCGCGGGCAGAGCGCGCAACGGACGGCGATCCGGTCCAGTTCATGGATGCGGTAAACCCAGTCGGTGTCTCTCAGAAAGGTATAGGCGGGTGATCGCATGATGCCTCTTGGTTTGGGCCATGCGTATTCTAGATCCTTCGTCCGGTTTTTTCAAACCTCTTTATCCTTTTTCAAGCAGGCCCACAACGGCGGATATCCAGTTGCCGGGAACGGCAAAAAAAGGCTTGACAGGGATTTGTTGAAACTATAAATAGGATAAAAAAGATCTTATTTATCATGTTTATGGGAGCGTCCATGCGGTTGACGCGGGCGGGTGAATACGCGGTGCGCTGTGTGCTGTACCTGGCTTCCCAGGGGGTGGGCGTGCTCTGCGCCCGCAAGGAGATCGCCCGCAAGATGGACATCCCGGACCAGTTTCTGGGCAAAATCGCGCAGCAGCTGGCCCGGGCCGGTGCCATCGAGATCGTCCAGGGCGCGCGGGGCGGGTTCCGGTTGGTCGTCGCCCCCGAGGAGTTGACGCTGCTGGAGGTCGTGGAGGCGGTCATCGGCGAGATTTTCCTGAACGACTGCGTCATGCGGCCGGAATCCTGCAACCGCAGCCATGCCTGCGCCGTGCACTGCATCTGGGCCAAGGCCAAGGACCAGCTGCGGCAGACGCTTCAGGAGGCCACCTTCGCCCGAATCCTCCGGGAAACCACCTGCACGCCGTCATTGATATTGGAGGCGCCGCCGCCCAGCCGGCCGCGTCGCGGAGTCAACCGTTTGAAGAAAGGAGCCAATTAAAATGGACACTCTGTTGCTTTCGCGGCTGCAGTTCACCGCGACCACCATTTTTCACTTTTTCTTCGTGCCCCTGACATTGGGATTGTCGGTGTTGGTCGCCATCATGGAGACCCGGTATGCGCGTACCGGCGATGAAACCTACCTGAAAATGACCAAGTTCTGGGGCAAGCTTTTCCTGATCAACTTCGCCGTGGGCGTCGTCACCGGCATCACGTTGGAGTTCCAGTTCGGCACCAACTGGTCGGGGTATTCGGCTTATGTGGGCGACATCTTCGGCTCGCTGCTGGCCATCGAGGCGACCGCGGCCTTTTTCCTGGAGTCCACGCTGATCGGCGTCTGGGTCTTCGGCTGGAAGAAGCTCTCGCGCAGGGCCCACGCCGCGGTGATGTGGCTCGTGGCCGGCGCGAGCAACCTGTCCGCGATCTGGATTCTTACCGCCAACGGCTGGATGCAGCAACCGGTCGGATACGCCATCCGCAACGGCCGGGCCGAGCTCACCGACTTTGCCGCCGTGGTCTTCAACACCTTCAGCATCCTGCAGATCCTGCACGTGGTGCCGGCGGCCCTGCTGCTGGCGGCGTTTTTCATCATGGGCATCAGCGCCTATCACCTGCTCAGGAAGCAGCATGTGGACTTCTTCACCCGCTCCTTCCGGCTCGGCCTGGTGGTGGGCACGATCGCCGCCTTCTGGGTCATCCTCGAGGGCGACATGCATGCCAAGCATGTGACCAAGGTCCAGCCCGCCAAGCTGGCTGCCATGGAGTCGCTCTGGGACACCACCTCGCGGGCGCCCATCTACCTGTTTGCCGTACCCGACGAGCAGAACGAGCGCAACAGCGTCGAGATCGGCGCCGTCCCCGGTGTTTTGAGCTTCCTCGGCCACGGCGACTTCAGCGCCAAGGTCACCGGTTTGAAGGAGTTCCCCAAAGACCAGCGACCGCCGGTGCTGCTGACCTTTCTGTCCTTTCGGGTGATGGTCGCGCTGGGGACTTATTTCGTCGTCATGATGCTCATCGGGATTTTCATCCGTAAGCGCCTGATGGAAAACCCCTGGTACCTCAAGCTGATGATGTTCTCCATCCCGCTGCCCTTCCTGGCCCACACGGCCGGCTGGGTGCTGGCCGAGGTGGGCCGCCAGCCCTGGATCGTCTATGGCCTGATGAAAACCGCCGACGCGGTGTCGCCCATCGCCGCCTCCCAGGTGGCGGTCAGCCTAGTGGCCTTCATCCTGGTCTACGGCCTGCTGGGCGGAGTGGGCTATTACCTGATCGGCAAATATGCGCGCCTGGGCCCTGACGCCGTCGCCGGTCCAGCTCCGGCGCACGCCAAGCGCCTGCGGCCGTCCGAGGCCTGATGTCGGCAGCGATCACTCCTGCTCGATGGCCGGATTCCGGCTTAAGAATTGCCGGAATGACGGGGTCGGCGCAGGCCTTGATGATGAGACGCCTTGGATCAAACGCTCAATTATTCCTGAGGTGAAGGAGGGAATTTAAGATGGTGCTCGAATCCATATGGTTTTTTCTCTGGGGTCTTTTGTGGGCGGTGTATTTCATGACCGACGGTTTCGATCTCGGAATCGGGTCGCTGCTGCCGGTCCTGGGCAAGACCGAAGAGGACAAGCGTGTCATGGTGAACACCATGGGACCGCTGTGGGACGGCAACCAGGTCTGGCTGCTGTCGGCCGGCGGCGTCACTTTTGCGGCTTTTCCGCGCGTCTACGCCGTGATGTTCTCGTCGCTCTACTCGGCGCTCATGCTCATTCTGTTCGCTCTGATCCTGCGCGGGGTGGCCTTCGAGTTCCGCGGCAAGGTGGAGAGCCCCGGCTGGCGGAAGCTCTGGGATGCCTGTATCGTCATCGGCAGTTTCGCCCCGGCACTGCTTTTCGGCGTGGCGTTCGCCAACATCTTCCAGGGGATCCCAATCGACCAGAAGGGGGTCTACCAGGGGACGCTCTTCACCCTGCTCAACCCCTACGGGCTGATCGGAGGGGTGCTGTTCGTGCTGCTCTTCCTGGTGCACGGCGCACTCTGGCTGGCCGCCAAAACCCAGGGCGAGCTTCAGGAGCGGGCGGCGTCCGTCGCGGGCAAGATCTGGCTGGCCGAGGTGGCGGTTGCCGTGGCGTTCCTGGCGGCGAGCTATGTCACGACCAACCTCTATGCCAATTACCTGGCCAAGCCGCTGCTCTTCGCCGTGATCCTGCTCACGGTGGCGGCGCTGTTCGGGATCCGGCTGTTTCTGGCCCAGAAAGCCTTTTTTAAAGCATGGTTCGCGTCCGCCCTCACGATCGTAGGCGCCACTTTCTACGGGGTGATCGGCCTTTTCCCGAACATGTTTCCATCCAGCCTGAACCCGGCCTGGAGCCTGACGGCGCACAACGCGTCCTCGACGCAGCTCACCCTCACCATCATGCTGGTCGTGGTCGTCATCTTCGTCCCGATCGTGCTGGCCTACCAGGCGTGGGCGTACAACCTGTTTAAAGGCAAGATCACCAAGGAAGATCTGGTCTATTAAAGCCGATAACGCTCGCTCCTCTTCCTCCCCCCGACGCGGAGGCGGCCGAACCATGGAATCGGGTCGGCAGCCTCCGCCTGCAACCCAACCTTGAGAATGCCAAAAAGCGCGACCCCCTCACGCACGAACGGGAGGGGGCCGAGCTTTGAAATGTCATCCTACGACAGGGCTGAGCGAGGAGGGCGGCGTGAAGATCCCTCCTATCTTGAACCGTGATCCGGGATGGATCAGGCGCGCCCGCGAGGCCACTTTTTCATGGATCCAGGTTCTGCGCGTCAGCAACAGGCAGGGTTCGGATGCACCGATCTTCAGCAAGGTGCGTGTGCGAAGATCGGGTATGATCGCCTCGAAGATATGCTCGGCCCTGGTCAGGGGTCCGACTTGGAAAAGGTAGTGGCTGGGAGTGATCTTCGAGAAGTCCTGTTTGATGAAATCTGGAGCCACGAGGGGATTGACGTAGCGATCGGCGAGCTGAACCGGCAAGCCGTCGGCATGGTGGACGATGACGGACCGGTATACCAATGCGCCGGGTTCAAGCCCCAAGGCTTCGGCAATTTCAAGGTCTGCCTTTTCTTCGGCCAACAAATAAACCTCCGCCGTGTGGATACCTCCCCGCTTGGAGATTTCGTCGGAAATGGGGCGAATCGTCAGCAAGGCGGACTGCGCTTTCGGGGCGGCGACGAACGTCCCCAGCCCCTGAGCACGGGTCAAATAGCCTTCCGACGTCAATTCCCGAAGCGCCCGGTGAATCGTCATTCGCGAAATCGAAAGCTTGTCGATCAGTTCGTTTTCAGAAGGGATGCGGGTGTCCGGCGGCCATTTACCCGATTCGATCTGGCCGACGATATGGTCTTTGACTTGCTGAAAAAGCGGTTTGGAAGCCAACGCATGCTCGGCCAGGTGGAAAGAGGGGCTCCGATGTCTGGCAAGCGTGTCCAGTCCTTTAAGCTCGGCCGGGGATAACGTGCGGGGCTTTCTGGTCTTTAGTTTCACCGACGGGGAAACCTCCAGCGATGGGCTGCGTCAAGATGAGACATCGCTTTTTGTATTCGATCGACCACCGGAAGCGCCCCATTTTTTTTCTTGACACGGCATTAGGAGATGGCCTACAAGAAAGCTTGTATATGCAACCATATACATTTGCGCCACCCTCGTCAAGCATTTTTTGGCGTTACGCTATACGAACCGGTCATTGCTGAAAGCGATTTCATCGTGGAACCAACCATTAAAACATTCCTTCGTATCCTGGACCCGGCCGACAATTCAACGGGGGGAGGCTCGGCCTCGGCGGTCGCCGGAGGCATGGCGGCTGCGCTGGCGGCCATGGTCGCCCGGTTGTCGATGGGAAAGCCCGGGATGGAGCCCGACGCTTTCTACCGACCGATCATCGATGAAGCCGAGGACCTTTCGCGCAGGCTGCTTCAAGGCGCCCGCCGGGACTCGGAATCGTTCGATGCCGTGATGGCTGCATTCCGCTTGCCCAAGACCTCCGAGAAGGAACGGGCGGCCCGCCAGGAGGCGGTTGCAGAAGCGATGCTGCAGGCCACTCGCATCCCTCTTGAAAACGCCGAAAGCTGCCGCCGCGTCATCGAACGGTGCCGAACGCTCACGGGCCGGTCCAACCCAAATGCCCAATCGGATCTGGAGTGCGCTCTTTATCTGGCGCGGGCGGGGCTCGACGGGTGCCTATCCAACGTGGCGATCAATCTTCCCAAAATCAAAGATGCGAACCAGGCCCAGCGAATCCAATCACAAGCCGAGCGTCTGAAGCGGCTGGATTGAGAAGAAGGGAGACGTCCATGAAGATCCTCTCGTGTGTTCCCAATATCAGTGAAGGCCGCGATCACGGATTGGTTGAAAAGGTGTTGGATCAGATCCGCTCGGTCCAGGAGGTGAAGATCACCGAATGTTCATCGGACGCGGATCACAACCGCACGGTGATCACCTACCTGGGGCGGCCCGAAGCCGTGCTCGCCGCCACCCAGGCCATGGCCGCCAAGGCCGTCGAGCTGATCGACATGGCGCGGCATCAGGGGTCCCATCCGCGCCAGGGGGCGGTGGACGTGGTGCCGTTTATACCGGTCCGCGGGGTGGACACTGCCGAAGCGGTCGAGATTTCGCGAGAGTTCGGCCGCTTTCTGGGCGGGCTGGGCGTTCCGGTCTACTATTATGAAGACTCGGCGACCCGGCCCGAGCGCACCCTGCTGACCAGTATTCGCAAAGGCCAATACGAGGCCCTGGCGGAAAAGCTGAAGCATCCGGAATGGCTCCCCGATGAGGGTCCGGCCCAGTTCAATCCGAAGGCCGGGGCGACGGTGACCGGGGCGCGCTTTCCATTGATCGCCTTGAACGTCAACCTCCGGACAAGCGATCTTGTGATCGCCCAGACCATCGCCAAGGGGGTCCGGTTCATCAACGGGGGGTATCGCTTCGTGCGGGCCATCGGGCTGGCCCTTGAAAACGAGGGCATGGTGCAGGTGTCGATGAACTTGACCAACTACACCAAGACGCCCATCCCCCGCGTCATGGAGACGATCCGCTCGGAGGCGGCGCGCTACGGCGTTGCGGTGGCCGGGGCGGAACTCGTCGGGCCGGTTCCCTTGGGAGCCCTGGAGGAGCCGCTCAAACACTACCTTCAACTCCACAGCTTCTCCCTGACTCAGATTATCGAAAACAACCTCTTGGACATGATTGAATAGGACACCGCTGCGTGTCTTTCGACCTAACGCAAAGGAGAAAAGGATGAAGCCGGAAATTCTTTATTCGGTCAAAGCCCAGCGCGGACCGACATTGAGGTGCAAGGGCTGGAAACAAGAGACCCTCCTGCGCATGCTGGAGAACAATATGGAGAACGCCGAGGCGCCGGAATATCTAGTGGTCTACGGCGGCATCGGCAAATGCGCGCGCAACTGGGAATCTTATCACGCCATCGTCGACTCCCTGAAAAGCCTGGAAAACGACGAGACCCTGGTGGTGCAGTCCGGGATGCCCGTGGCCATCTTCAAGACGCATAAGCTGGCCCCGCGCGTGGTGATGGCCACTACCAACATCATGAAGGCGACCTGGCCCATTTTCTACGATCTGCAGGATAAAAATTTGACCATTTTCGCCCAGTACACGGCCGCCCCCTGGGAGTATATCGGGACCCAGGGCGTCATCCAGGGCACCTTCGAGACGCTGGGGGCCATCGCCGCCCGTCATTTCGACGGCACCATGGCCGGCCGGATTCTGCTCACCGCCGGCCACGGCGGCATGGGCGCCAACCAGCCGCGGGCGATGAGCATGCACGGCGGGGTGTGCATCGCCGTGGACGTGAACGAACAGACCATCGACAAGCGCATCCAGATCGGTTTCTCCGACGTGAAGGCCAAGAACCTGGACGAGGCCATCCGGATGGCCAAGAAAGCCGCTTCCGAGAAAAGGGCCCTGGGCATCGGCGTGGTGGGCAATGCCGCCACCCTGTTCTGGGAAGCTTATGAAAAAGGATTCGAGCCGGACGTGGTCACCGAGATGTGCCCCTGTCACGATCCGCTGTCGTATATCCCCGAGGGGTTTTCCCCCCAGGAGGCCGAAGCCCTGCGCATGAAGGACCGCGACCTGTGCTTCAAGAAGGCACGGGAATCCATGGTCAAGCAACTGCGGGCCATGAACGCCTTCGCCTCCAAGAAGAACGTGCACGTCTTCGAATACGGCACCAGCATCCGCAAGGAATGCCGCGATGCGGGCATGCCCGAGAAAGAGGCGATGACGATTCCGGGCTTCGTGGCCGAGTATATCCGCCCGCTTTTCTGCGAAGGCCGCGGGCCTTTCCGCTGGACCTGCATCTCGGGCGAGGCGAGCGATCTCGCGCGTCTGGATGATCTGGTGTTGAAGATGTTCCCGGAAGACAAGCTGACGGTCAAGTGGGTCAACCTGGCCCGCAAGCACCTGCCCATCGAAGGTCTGCCGGCACGGGTCTGCTACCTGGGCTTCGGCGAACGCAAAGCGTTTGCCTTGGCGGTGAACGACTTGATCAAGCAGGGCGAAGTGAAAGGGCCGGTGGCGTTTTCGCGAGACAACCTGGATTCCGGCTCGATCGTCAACCCGACCTTCGAGTCCGAGAAGATGAAGGACGGCGGCGATCTGATATCCGATTGGCCCATGCTCAACGGTCTGCTGAACTGCGCCGCCATGTGCGATCTGATCGCCATGCAGGCCAACTACTCGATGGGCGAAGCGGTGCACACCGGTGTGACCATGATCGCGGACGGCACCGAGGAGGCCGACCTGCGCTTGGGTGCCTGCATGACGACGGACTCCGGAATCGGAGTGGTTCGCCATGCTCAGGCCGGGTATGAAACGGCGCGGGAAGTGGCCCAGGGCCGCGGAAAGCTGACCAAAGAAAGCATCAAGATCCCGCTGTGGTGGAGCCCCACGGCGACCTTCGGACCCGAGGGCGGCCGTCAGCTCCGCAGAAGTGCCCACACCAAGGACAAATAGCATGGAGAAACCCAAGGCGGATCTGTTCATTACCGGCGCCTCCGAGGTGGTTACCTGCGCCGCCACCCATGGTGACCCGCTCGGCCGGGTGGCGCACGGTTGCGTGGCCGTCGCCGGCGAGCGGATAATGGTCGTGGGTTCGGCGGCCGAGGTGTCATCGCGCTTGGATCTTTCCGCCGCTCGGGTGGTTGACGCCCACGGGGGGCTCGTGGCCCCGGGTTTTGTCGACGGTCACACCCACCTGGTATTCGGCGGCTCCCGGTCGATTGAATACGCCGCTAAAATGACCCGCACCGCCGCACAGGTCGCAGCAATGGGCATTCCGGCCGGCATCCCCGCCACCGTGAGCATGACCCGGGAGGCCCATCCTGAACGTCTCTTCGCAGAGTCGGCAGATCGGTTGAACCGGATGTTCGCCTCGGGATCGACGACGATTGAATCGAAATCGGGATACGGACTCAGTTGGAGCGACGAGCTCAAACAACTCGAAACCACCCGAAGGCTGAGTCAATCCTGCCCGGCGGATATCGTTTCCACGTTCCTGGGCGCGCATGACTTCCCCAAAGACATTCCCCGGGACCGCTATGTGGATCTCCTGGTCAACGAAATGATTCCGCGCGCGGCCGGGATGCGGCTGGCGGAATTTTGCGATGTATACTGTGACGAGGGGTACTATACCCTTGATCAGACCAGGCGAGTACTTGAAGCCGGGCTGTCCCATGGCTTGAGGCCCAAGATTCATGCGGATGCATATTCGGCAACCGGCGTTGCCGACCTGGCCGTCGATCTGGGCGCGGTATCGATGGATCATCTGAATTACACGACGCCTGCCGAGATGCGCCGGCTGGCGCAAGCCGGCGTCGTCGGCGTCGGCCTGCCCGCCCTGGATTTCGCCGTGAACCACCCCAAGCCCTTCGACGCCCGGGCCGTGCTGGATTCCGGCATGACCCTGGCCCTGGCAACCAACCTGAACCCGGGCAATTGGACTGAGACGATGCATTTCGTGATGGTCCTGGCCTGCCGACGCCATCGCCTGTCCCCGGAGGAGGCCATGCTGGCGGCAACCGTGGGAGGCGCCAAGGCATTGAACCGTTTTCCGGATATCGGATGTCTCCAAACGGGCGGGCTCGCCGACATCCAGATCTGGGACATTCCGGTGTTTGAGGAATTCGTCTACCGTTTGGATCGCAATCCCATCGTGGGGTTGATCAAGCGTGGAAAGGTGATCCGGGCGCCTTTGCCCTAATCACTTTTCGATCGGAAGAGAACCATCCCATCAACTGCACAAGGAGGACGCCTATGATCACGAAACGTTTTCGAACCATCGTCACCATTTTCATGACCCTCTCTGTTCTGACTTTTTTGCTGGCCGGCGCCCCACAGGCTGGCGCCGCCCCGATTGTGATCAAGTTCGCCCACGGCCAGCCCCCCGTGGAAGAAGAAAGCATTCATGTCGGCGTGACCGTCTTCAAGCGCTTCGTCGAACAGCGCACCGGAGGGGCGGTGCAGGTCGAGGTTTATCCGGCCAGCCAGCTCGGCAAGGAGAGGGAGCAGTACGAAGGGGTGCAGCAGGGCACGATCGAGATGTGCATGATCGCCGAAGGTCCCATTGCCGGCTTCTTCCCGGAGATCATGGTGCTCGGCATTCCGTATCTCTACGGCAATGAGCGGGTGGCGCACAAATCGCTGGACAGCGATTTCGGAAAGGCCCTGTTCGAAGAAATGCGCAAAAAGACCGGCGTCCGGACGCTGGGCGTGGGCGAGAACGGGTTCCGGAACTTCACCAACCGGGTGCGTCAGGTCAAGTCCCCCGAGGACATGAAGGGCCTGAAGATCCGGACCATGGAAAATCCGGCCCATATGGCCATGGTCAAGGCGCTGGGCGCCACTCCCACCCCCATCGCCTGGGGCGAGGTCTACATGGCCCTGCAGCAGGGCGTGGTCGACGGGCAGGAAAACCCCGTGTCGGTTATCGAAATCGGCAAGTTTTACGAGGTGCAGAAATACCTGACGCTGGACGGGCATGTTTACAGCGTCCTGCCGATCCTGATCAACGACAAGTTCTACTCATCCCTGCCGGCGGATATCCGCACGGTCGTGCGGGACGGCGGCGAGCTGATGGCCACCATTTCGCGCGGCCAGAACATCCGTCACGTTTTCAACGGGGTCAAGATTCTCCAGGATAAGGGCATGCAGCTTTACACGCCGAACGAGAAAGAGCTTCAGTTGTTCCGGGAAGCGACCCAGAAGCCGGTCATCGAGTTCATTTCGACCAAGATCGACAAGAAGTGGGTCGATTGGGCGCTCAAGTCCGCCAAGGAAGCCGAACAGGGTAATTAGCAGATATGGCCGGGGGGGCGGGGATCCTCCGTCTCCCCGGTTTAGCCGGGGAGAATCCACATGCAACGCTTGATGTCGATAGCGGAGACGCTCAGCCGCGTCTCCGCCCGATGGGTCGAAATCATTACGATCGCGATGGTCCTGGTGATGACGATCCTGGTCATCGTGCAGGTCCTGCTTCGCTATCTTTTCAGCAGTTCGCTTTCCTGGTCCGAGGAGATCGCCCGCTACCTGATGATCTGGGTGTCGTTCCTGGCCGCCGGGCTCGCCCTGCAGAAAAACCTGCATATCGGGGTCGAAGCCCTGATCACGCGCCTCGGTCCTCGTCAACGGCGCCGGGTCTCGCTCGTCTCCAAGGCTGCCATTTTCGCATTTCTGGTGGTTCTGACGGTGGGCGGCTTTCAGCTCGCCTGGTTCGTGCGTAACCAAAGCTCTCCGGCCCTGTTTCTCTCCATGTCCTGGGCCTACGGCGCCTCGGCGGCCGGCGGGCTCTTCATGGCGATTCAAATGTTTCATTCATTTCTGACGGAGTTCATTTCAGCGGGCCTGGGAGACAACCGGAAATGATTACGTTCGTGCTGTTGGCTGCTTTCGCGGTTACGCTCGTCATTGGAATCCCGATCGCTTTCTGCCTGGGGTTGAGCTCTCTGGCGACCGCCATCTACCAGGGGCAGTACCCGATCACGATCATCGCCCAGAAGATGTTCCAGGGGATGGACCTCTTCGCCCTCATGGCCATCCCCCTCTTTATCCTGGCGGGTGATTTAATGAACCTGGGGGGAGTCACGGACTGCCTGATCCGGTTTGCCAACCTCCTGGTGGGGCATATTCGCGGCGGCCTCGCCCACACCCTGGTGGTGGCGGAGATGTTTCTCTCCGGCGTTTCCGGTTCGGCGGTCGCCGATGCCTCGGCGTTGGGCAAAGTCCTGATCCCCTCCATGGTGAAGGAGGGCTACGACAAGGAATTCGCGACCGCCCTCCTGGCCACGGCCGCGACCGCCGGCCCGATCATTCCGCCCAGCATCACCATGGTGGTTTACGGGGTCACGATGGGGGTGTCCATCGGCGGGCTGTTTCTGGCCGGCCTGCTCCCGGGCGTGATTATGTGCCTCTCGATGATGGGGATGTCCTATTACTACGCTTACAAGCGCAACTACCCGCGCAACCCCAAGCGGGCGTCCGTGGTCGAGATCCTGAAGGGCTTCTGGGCGACGATCCCGGCCTTGATCCTGCCGGTGGTCATCCTCGGCGGGATCATGAGCGGGGTCTTCACCGCGACCGAGGCGGCGGCGATCGCCGTGCTGTGCGCCTTTCTGCTCGGCTTCTTCCTGTTCAAGACCCTTGCGCTGAAGGACCTGCCGCAGATCATCCTGAACTGCGCCATAACGACCTCCATCATCATGGTGATCATCGGCACGGCCAACATCATGCTCTGGTTTCTGGCCACCCAGCAGATCCCGATCAAGGTCTCCCAGTTTTTCATGTCCATTTCCAGCAACCCTTACGTCCTGATGCTGATGGTGAACATCGTTCTTCTGTTCGTGGGCTGTTTCATGGAGACCGGGGCGGCCATCATTCTATTTGCGCCGATCCTCGCTCCGATCCTCACCGCCGCGGGATTCCATCCGCTGCACATCGGGTTTGTCTTCGTGTTCAACCTGGTCATCGGCATGATCACGCCGCCCCTGGGCATCTGCCTTTTCGTCGGCTGCACCATCGCGGAGGTGCCCATCGAAGCCTTGTCCAAGGCCATATGGCCTTTCATTTTACTTTTGATCGCGGTGCTGGTCGTTTTCAGCTACATCCCATGGATCTCCATGATCGTGCCCCAGATCTTCCATCTCGTGCAGTAGGCTATCCCGCGCGGGCGAATTTCAACGCTGATGCGATCGACCGCTGTTTCGATTTCAACTGATTAAAGGAGAGGGATGATGGAGCTGACCCAAGAAGAAAAAGACATGCTGGCGGGAAGATACGGCGAAGGCACGGCCCTTGCGATGAAAATCCAGGTGGGAATCGGTGAAGCGTTCGACGCCGGGCGCATGGTGGCGATCACCCGGGCGCACGTGGCGTTGAGCGCCCAGGATGCCGACCTGTGGTTTGTTGAAAAGCTTCTGAACAAAGGGGCGCGCTGCAAGGTCCCGCCCACCGTCAACCCCAGCATCGATCTGGCCTACCTGAATCAGCATTTATTTCAAATCCCGAAGGAAGGCGTGGATATCGTTTCGGCAACGAACGAGGCCTACCGCCGGATCGGCGCCACATTGACGTTCGACTGCACGCCTTACCTGCAGCAAAATATCCCGGCGTACGGCGAGATAGTGGCTTTCTCGGAATCGAGCGCCACGCCGTACGTGAACTCGGTCCTGGGAGCCCGGTCGAACCGGGAATCCTCCCAGAGCGCCCTGTGCGCTGCCGTCACCGGGAGAGTGGCGGAGTACGGGTTGCTGCTGGATGAGCAACGCAGGGCCGAGATCCGGGTGGACGTGTCGGCCAGGATCGAAACGGATTTCGATTACCAGCTGTTGGGTTGGTGCTACCCCTTGAAGCACAAGGGACTTGAGGTTCCGGTCTTTACGGGGATCCGCAAGAGGCCGACTCCGGAAGGGTTCATGAACTTCGGCGCACAGCTGAACACCTCCGGCGCGGTTTCGATGTACCATATCGCCGGCATCACCCCGGAGGCCCCCAGCCTGGACGCGGCGCTCGGAGGGAGGCCCTTTAAGCAGCGTGTCGAGATAACCGAAAGCGATTTGGACCATGTCCGGCAGCAAATCTGCGGGGAGCCCGGGAAGATCGATTTCGCCATGTTCGGCTGCCCGCACCTTTCCATCCGCCAGGTGGCGGAGATCGCCGAAGTCCTGGAAGGAAAGCGCCTCAAGATCGATTTTTGGGTGCTGACCAGTTCACTGACCCGCGAACTGGCCGGCCGCATGGGCTACCTGCAGACGATCCAGAGGGCGGGCGGCCACATCGTGGCCGATACCTGCATCGACGTTCCCCCCTGCTGGCAGCCCTATTACGGGAGGACCGGCGTCACGGATTCGCCGAAATGCGCTTACTACAACGAGATCCGCAAGATCAAATTCATCATCCGACCGCTGAAAGAATGCGTGGAGGCGGCCATCCGCGGGGAGGTGCTGCGATGAGAGCGGAAGGGCTTCAGAATGTAACGTGCCGTAAGATCGCCGAAGGAAAAGCCGAAGGAGAAGCCATCGTCTCGACGGATGCCATCTGTTTCTATCTGGTCGAGCCCGAGACCGGGATCGTGATCGAGAAGCATCACGCCCTGGAGGGCCAAAGCATTGCCGGCAAAATCCTGGTGATGCCTTCCGGGAAGGGCAGCTCCGTGGTTCAGGCGGACGGGCTCTACAAGCTGATGAAACACGACAAGGCCCCCAAGGGCATGATCGTGGAGTATCCCGACCCGGTTCTGGTATCGAGCGCCATCGTCATGGAGATCCCGACGGTGATGCGGGTCGGCAAGGAATTCTACGAGCGGGTCCGCACCGGATCTTATATCACCGTGGACGCCGACAACCAGCTCGTCTCGATACGGGGAACCCAGCCATGATGGACATATCCATTCCTTACGGTCGCGCTTTTCTCAAAGCGCAACTTCCGGTCGAACGCCTGCTCTTTGCGGGCGAAATGGAGCGGCTGCCGGCGCTGGCGAATTTCGAGGAAGCGCTGCGAAAGGCGCTGGACCGCCCTGTTGGGTGCGAGCCGCTGCGGAACCTCGTCGAATCGCGGGTGAAGCTCCTCATCCTGGTCGAGGACAACACGCGCAACACGCCGGTGGACCGGATCCTGCCGGTGCTCCTGTCCTATCTGCAGGAGGCCGGCGTTGCCCTTTCAAGCATCGAGATCCTGACCGCCCCGGGGACCCATCGGGTGATGACACCGCCCGAACTGGAAGCGAAAATCGGCGCCGGCGCTGCGAACCGCGTGCGGGTTTCGCAGCACGACTTCAGCGACCTCGAGAACCTGAAAGACCTCGGAACGGTCCAGGTCGGCGGAAGCGTCATTCCGGTCCAGGTGAATCGCAAGGCCTTGGAGGCCGATTTTATCATCGGCATCGGAGACATCATCCCGCACTGTGACGCCGGGTTCTCGGGCGGGGCCAAAATCCTGCAGCCGGGCATCTGCGGTTATGCGACTACGGCCGCGACCCATGTCGCCGCGGCCCTCCTGGATGAAATCCCGCTCGGCATCGTTGAAAACCCGTGTCGTCAGGGCATGGAAGAGGTCGCCCGGAGGGTCGGTCTGAGCTTCATCATCAACGTGGTCAAGAATTTCCAGAACGAGATCGTCGAGGTCGTCGCCGGAGACTTCATCGCGGCCCACCGCCAGGGCGTTCGAACGTCTCGCCGGAGCTTCGGCGTTTCGGTCCCGGCTCCGGCCGACATTGTCATCGTCAGCTCCTATCCCTGCGACATCGACTACTGGCAGGCGGAGAAGGGGATCATCTCCGCTTATTTCGCGGTCCGAAGGGGAGGGGTGATCATATTTGTCGCGCCATGCCCGGAAGGGCTGGAGCACAATCACCCCCGGCTGAGAGATTGGCTGAAGCTGAATTATACGGAAGCCTGTGCAGCGGCCAGGAACTGCTCGCCCGAGGACACCCAGGCGGATTTGATTGCGGCGGACCTGGCCATCCTGAATGCCCGCGTTCGTGAAAAAGCGGATATCTTGCTGGTTTCCGACGGGTTGACGCCGGCCGACAGCGCCATCCTCGGTTATCAAAAGCTCGCGAGTCTCCAGGACGCGGTGGATCGGGCGCTTCGCAGGCTCCCCGCGGGAACGATCGGGGTGTTGCCCCGCGGCGGGGACTGCCTTCCCATCGTCGCGCCGGCGGGGCCAGGGCTTTGAAGATCGCCGTCATCACTTAAGGCTTGCCTAATCAAAGTAAGTTGGTCTATTTTCCTCGCAGAGTTTGGGCTTTTTACGAAGCCAGTCTAGTTGCAGTGGAGCGGCGGCAACCGGTCATGGATGAAAGGAGACCTGCCATGATGAAGGGCATTGGCACCAAGGAATTGATAGTGGTTTGGATAGCTGCCGTGATGGTTGCGGGAATCGGCGGGCCGAGTTCGCCGGCAGCGGCGCAGCCGATCAAGATCGGACTGATGGCGCCCTTGACCGGCCCGGCCGCTGCGGATGGTCTTTCCGCCAAGCAGTCCTGTGAGATGCTGGTCGAGCAAGTGAATGCGGCGGGGGGCATCAACGGCCGGAAAATCGAGCTGATCGTCTACGACGACCAGTTCGACTCGAAGCAGGCGGTGACCGTGGCCCAGAAAATGATCGAGGGCGATAAGGTGGTCGCCGGCGTGTCCGGTTCCTATTCTTTTACCACCCGGGCGGCGGCCCAGGTCTTCCAGGAGGAGAAGATTCCCTTCTCGGTCGGCTACGCGCTGCATCCCGCCATCACCGAAGGCGGCAAGTACGTTTTCCGGGTGACGGTTCTGGGCCACGTCCAGGGCCGGGCCGGCGGTTACGCCGCCGGAAACCTCCTGAAGGTCAAGACCGTGTCGATGCTGATCCAGGACAACGATTTCGGCCAATCGCTGGCCAGCGGGTTCCGGGAACAGGCGGAGGGCCTGGGAGTCAAGGTCCTGTCCGCCGACAAGTTTAAAATGGGCGAGAAGGAGTTTTCACCGGTTCTCACCAAGATCAAGCAGCTCAATCCCGATTTGATTTACAACACCGCTTACCCGATCGACGGCGCCCTGATTCTCAAGCAGGCGGCGGACCTGGGTATCAAGACCCAGCAGATGGGCTCCGAGGGTCTGGACAGCACCAAAGGCTTTCTCGATGTGGCCGGAAAGGCCGCCGAGGGCATCATCATCACCACCAATCTGGACCGCGACTCCA
The DNA here is from genome assembly GCA_030834695.1 of Desulfobacterales bacterium. Classification (GTDB taxonomy): domain Bacteria; phylum Desulfobacterota; class Desulfobacteria; order Desulfobacterales; family SpSt-501; genus SpSt-501. The sequence goes on along the minus strand of JAUQXK010000080.1, from coordinate 3,974 downwards.
AGGCCGAAATCACCCGGAAGTACCTGGACGAATACCAGAAGAAATACGGCTTCGCCCCGGACATGACCGGTGCATCGACCTACGACGCCCTTCTCATGGTGATCGACGCCATCAAGAAAGTCGGCACCGACGCCGACAAGATCGTCGACGCCTTCCGGGCTATGAAGGGGTGGCAGGGGGTCACCGGACAGATCCAAGCCTTTACTCCCCAGGGAGAAGTCATCAAGAACGTCGAACTGCAGGTCGTGCGGAGCAATGTCTTCCGTCATTTTGGAGTGGTCTCCGACCTGAAGCTTTTGACCCCATAGAATCAGGGGGGGTGATCCCTCTTAATTCTATCCCTTAAGCGGCCCCGACACCCTCGGGGCCGCCCCTGAAAAATGGTTCAGCAATTTCTCAACGGCATCATCACCGGCAGCCTGTATGCCCTCATTGCCGTCGGCCTTACCATGGTTTACGGCATCCTGCGCATCCTGCACATCGCGCACGCGGCTGTTTTTGTCGGCGGTGCCTATATCGGGCTCGTCGCCTACACGTTCACCGGCAGCCTGGTGCTCGCCCTCATCGCCGCCGCTGCGGGCTGCTCGGTGCTGGGCTATCTGATCCAGCGCTATCTGTACACTCCCATGCTGACCGAGGAACGCATCGTGCCGCTCATCGCATCGGTCGGGCTGTTCATTTTATGCGAGGATTTATTCCGGCTGCTGGGCGGGCCCTATATCCGCGCGTTCAAGGTTGACCTCTGGTTTGAAAAAATAGCGTTTCTGGAGGCGGTCGTCACCGCCCATCAGGTTCTCATTTTGATCACGACGGCCGTCTGCCTGCTGGTGGTCTACGCGGTCATCTCGAAAACCAAGCTCGGCCTGGCCTGGCAGGCCACGGCCCAGGATATGGACACCGCGAGAGCGATGGGAGTCAACATCCGGCAGGTCGTCACATTCAATTTCATCATCGCTTCGTCGATCGCCGCCATTGCCGGAGTCATGACGGCCATCAACTACAATTCGGTTCTGCCCACCATGGGCTCGGTCATTTCCTACAAAATGTTCGCCATCGTGGTGTTGGGGGGCATGGGCTCCATTCCGGGGACCGTCGTCGCCAGCCTGATCATCGGAATGTCCGAAACCTTCATGTCCGCCTATTTCGGGTTCATCATGCCCCGCGACGCCATCGCATTCACCGCCATGATCCTGATTCTGATCGTACGGCCCCAGGGCCTGTTCGGAAGGGCACGGTAAAGGGTCATGGGCTTGGGATATCTCACCACGATCGGGACGCTGGTCTGCATTTACGCCATCCTGGCCATCTCCCTGAATATCATTTCCGGCTATGCCGGCCAGGCATCGCTCGGCCACGCCGCTTTTTTCGGGATCGGCGCATATGCCAGCGCGCTGTTGACCCTGAAGCTGGGGATCGGTTTCTGGGTGGCCGCGCCCCTCGCGATGATGGCGGCCGGCGCCATCGGCGCGGTGGTCGGAGTGATTTCCCTGCGGATCAAGGGCGATTTTCTGGCCGTTACGACGATCGGCATCAACTTCGTCATCGTGACCGTTTTCGAGTATTCCGATTTTTTCGGCGGCGCATACGGCATCATGGGCATCCAGTACCCCACGCTTTTCGGGGTGAAGATCAGCAAGGGCTATTACCTGCTGATGTGCCTCGGCTTTGTCGGGTTGTGCGCCCTGTTCAGCCTGCTGGTTTCGAAGTCCTGGCTGGGGCTTGCGCTGGAGGCCATCCGTGAAAACGAGGCGGCCGCTGAAGCTTCGGGAATCAACTGCGCCAAGTTCAAGATCATTGCCTTTGCCTTTGGTTGCGCGTGGGCGGGACTGGCGGGCGTACTCTTCGCCCATTTCATGCGGTTCATTACGCCCAATGATTTCGCTTTCCCCATTTCCATAACGATTGTCGCCATGATGGTGGTGGGAGGGATCGGAACCCTTCGCGGGCCGATTCTTGGAGCCCTGCTGATGGCCGCGCTGCCTGAGCTGCTGCGGCCGCTGGCAAACTACCGGCTCCTTTTTTACGGCGGGCTGATCGTTCTCATGACGCGCTTTCAGCCCCAGGGATTGTTCGGCGACAAGGCTTTCATACTGCGGATGCTTTTGGGGAGGGGGCCTCGTTCCATGAGGCACTCCGGGGATTGATTTGAAGCGACAGCCTTAACCGTATGCCTCCGATTCTAAGAGTTGAGAACGTGGCGAAATCCTTCGGCGGGGTCCAAGCCCTGCGAAAGGTCAGCCTGCAGCTGATGCCCAACGAAATCCTGGGCCTGATCGGGCCGAACGGCGCCGGGAAAACAACCTTTTTCAACACGGTCTGCGGGGTTTTCCGCCCGGACGAGGGCCGCGTGTTCTTGGAAGAACGGGACGTCACCGGGTGGCCGGCCCACCGGATCGCCCGCATGGGGATCGGGCGGACCTTTCAGATCGTGAAGCCCTTTCGGAACATCAGCCTGGAGCGGAATGTGCTCGTGGCCCTCGGCCATGACCGCATCAGCGGATGGAGGCCTTCCATGCTGGGGACCGGGCTCAAGGCCCATCGAGACGAGGTCCGCCGTCTGCTGCGGCTGGTGGGCCTTGAGGAATTCATCGATCAAACGCCGACCACCCTTCCCCTCGGTCATCAGAAGCGCATGGAGATTTCACGGGCGCTGGCGTTGCGGCCGAAGGTCCTGATGCTGGATGAGCCGTTTGCCGGATTGAGCGAGGAGGATATCGTGCCTCTGGCCGGCGTCATCAAGAACCTCCAGCGAGAAGGACTGAGCATTCTGCTCATCGAGCACAACATTCCGCACGTCATGGAACTGTGCAGCCGCCTGGCGGTTTTGAACTTCGGGGAGAATTTATGCGATGGACCGCCTGAAATCATTCGTAGAGACCCGCGCGTGATCACGGCTTATCTGGGGAGCTGAACGAGGCCCAGCGATGCTCAAAGTCGACCGCCTTTCGGTGTCTTACGGTGAATATCGCGCCGTATCGGAAGTCTCCTTCCACGTCGGCCAGGGCGAGCTGGTGACGTTTATCGGAGCCAACGGTGCGGGCAAGACCTCTACGATCCGAGCCGTTTTAGGCTTGGTTCAACAGACCACCGGCAGCATATGGCTCGATGGGCGCGACGTGACTCCTCTGGCCGCGCATGAACGGGTCAAGAGCGGCATCAGCATCGTACCCGAAGGCCGAAAGATTTTTCCGGAGTTGTCCGTCCTCCAAAACCTCCACATGGGTGCCTACACCCTTGAAGATCAGACCCGCTTGGCCAGGAACGTGGATTGGGTATTCGAGCTGTTTCCCATTTTGAAGCAGCGCCGGAATCAGCCGGGCGGGAACCTTTCAGGCGGGGAGCAGCAGATGCTGGCTATCGGCCGGGCGGTGATGAGTGAGCCCAAGCTCTTGCTGATCGATGAGATGTCGATGGGGTTGATGCCGATTTTTGTGGATAAAGTCTTTGAGTTGGTCAAAAAGCTGAACCGGGACGGCATGACGATCCTTCTGGTCGAACAGAACGCCCAGAAAGCGTTGGGCGTGGCCGACCGGGCTTATGTGCTCAAGACCGGCCGAATCGTTCTTCACGACAGCGCCGACAATCTGCGAAAAAATCCCGAAATCCAGAAAGCCTATCTCGGCGGATAACGTTCCCCGATTTTCTGAACTCCTCCCTGCACATTGAGGGTGTGTGGCGCCTGCAAGGCCTCCTACCCGCGCTTTCCCTGGAGCAGATCGGCAACACAATAAATTGGAATTCCCTATAGTAATTTCGCTGTGATTAATCCCATGTATTGCAGAATTTGCGAGACATGGGTTTCATCCGACGAACCACCGAACGGGCATTCCTGATATGGTTTCAGCCAATCCCAGGAACCAACAGCCTCCGGACTCACCGCAAACAGCAACGAATCTGCAATTCCCCGAATCGATACCTTTGGCTTGCTAAACCAACCCCACCTTCAATCCAAGCAAGGATTGGACTGAGGCACG
>JAUQXK010000001.1 GCA_030834695.1 Desulfobacterales bacterium | reverse complement strand
CAGTCTTTCAGCCATTTCGGAAATGAGAACGTTTTTTTTCAAGGGGTCTTTGCGGAACGCCTCCTCGACCATATCGAGAAACCGGCTCTTAATGGCGGCCATATGACTTGTTCGGATGGCCCCGTGGTTTTTGATGTAGATGAGTTCTTTTTTCTGGACTCTTGAACTGATGAACGATTCGAACTGAGGGTATGGCAGCCGGGTTTTAACAGACAGCTCTCTGGCTGTGATGAGCCGGCCTTCGGAGCTTTCGAGAACCCGCTCCGCATAGGTGCTGGCGTCCGCCGACTGAAGGGCTCTGAGGAGTGGAAGGGTCGCCCCGGCTTTGGATGCTCTGAACTTCTCGTGTGACGTTTCCAGCACCCTGCCGCCGGCGATCACCGTATTCTGGTTCAAAGGCGAAATCACCAAAGCGTCCTGAGGCAATGCAGCAATCGGCTTTAACAGGCGAATCTGGGCAAGCCCGGTTTCGCCCGGCTTAATCCGGTCTCCCTCCATCAGGACGATCATCGCATTGGTTATGGATGTGCCCAGGTAGACTTTAACTTTTTGACGATTGGCGATGCCCTTGGCAGCTTTGGGCAGGACCTGGATATCCACATTGAGGATTGCAGCCGGATGGAACGTACCGGGTGTCACAAGGGCCATGCCCCGGACAATCTCTTCGATCGAAACGCGATGGAGATTGATTCCGATCCTCTGGCCAGCAATGGCCTGAGTCATCACAACCCCATGTGATTTCAGGGCTCGTACACGGGCTCTGATGCCGGTCGGGAGAAGCTGACCCTCGTCAGCACATCGGATCATCCCGGAAGAAATTGTTCCGCTCACGACCGTGCCGTGGCCTGAGAGGTTTCTGACCTGGTCTACCCATAGCCGGAATGGCAATTCGGATTTTTTAGCTGGCAGTTCGGTCAGTGCGGCATCTATACCTTGAGCAAGCTCGGCTGAAAGGTCAGGGTTCTTTGTAGTGAACTTGAACAGGGGGCGATTATCTAAGAATGTCCCGCTCACCAACTCCCGAACCTCGAGTTCGGCCAGCTCGACCGTATCCTGATCGACAAGATCCGTTTTGCTCAATACGACCAAACCAGAGGACGCCTTGAAAAATTTCAGGATCTCCAGATGCTCCCGCGTCTGCGGCATGACGCCGTCATCGGCGGCAACTACCAGAATTCCCAGATCGACGCTGTTAAGCCCTCGGATGGTATTTTTCAGGAAATCGGTGTGGCCGGGAACATCGATGACGGCGGCCCGCCTGCCGGAAGGCAGATCCATGGGGGCGACACCGGCTTCGATGGACATGCCGCGGCGCTTTTCCTCCGGCTTGCGGTCCGTGTCCACCCCTGTCAGGCAGCGCACCAGCGTCGTTTTGCCGTGATCGACATGCCCGGCGAATCCAATCGTGAAATGGCTTTCCATATCGCAGCGATGGTCAACCCGTTTGGAAGGGGCAAGGGGAATCGAACCTCCTCCTCGTGGGTGAGACGAGGCCGACGGTTTTGAAGACCGCGGGGTGCCCAGCACCATTGCCCCTTCAAATTGAAGGCCTATTTGAGAGTCAGGCGGAGGCGGCTATCTGATGTGAAATTAACGAGGAAGGCGATTGCAGACCTCGGCCCGACCGTTTGCGCAACTCACCCGGATCGCGTCCAGGAAGCTCGCTCAGGTAAAGCCGTTGTAGAAGAACATGGAGAAACCTCTTCGATAGGATGGGTGAACTCTTACCTCCACGTCGAATTGGAAGTCAAATAGTTAAATTCTATGCGTTTTGAAAAACCTATTAGATTTTTCAATTCGGAATGGTGTTTCAAGCCCCCAATCCGCTTCCGATGAGCATTTTCAAGAACATTGCCTTTCCGCTCGAGTTCGCCGGTGAGAGCCGGCGCGATGTGATCGAGCCAGCGTCGAGGCGGCTCTGCGCCGTGCGTATCCTTGGGAAGAAGTCAAAGACCGCCTTGGCGATGACGCCTTGACCCTTTCGGGCGGGCAGCAGCAGCGGCTCTGCATCGCCCGGGCGCTGGTGCTGGAACTCCAGGTGCTGCTGCTGGACGAGCCGACTGCATCGCTCGACGAAACGGCCGGCCGGGTGATCGAGGAGCTGTTGGTGAGCCTCAAAGAACGGTTGACGCTTTTCGTGGTCTCCCACTATCTTGAGCAAGTGAAGCGAATTGCCGACCGGGTCATGGTGTTCTCAAACGGATCCATCGAGGGGGGAGGGGGATGGCCCGGTTCGACTTCACTCAGGGGCGCGTAGCGGCCGGCCGTTCTTTTTTTCATCTTCACCCAGGGCGGAGCACGGCTGATGGCGGCTGCCGGGGAGTTCGCCAGTTAGGCCGGTTCCATGACCCAGACATACAAGGATTTGGGACCATGGACCCCGAGGGTGAGTGTCAGTTCGATGTCGGCCGTGCGGCTGGGGCCGGATATGAGGACCGAATATCCAGCCTCCCGGGTTTCAGCGAAGACCTGATGCAGGTCCGGCCGCAGAACCGCAGGCCGCAGCAGGGCCAGATGGACGCGCGGGAGCAGGGAGGCCACGCGCGGCCGCTCGGGTGAAGACGTTAAAACCAGGGTTCCCGTTTCTGGCAGCGCCGCGTCAACGCCTGTGACTCCCAGCTCGCACGACGCGACCAGGTGCTTATCGGCCTGGGCCGGAACGATCTCGACACCGAGCGCCTGCAGCTCAGCCGTCACGCCCCACCCCTCCAGCTCCGGGGTTGTCCAGCAGGTCGCGCGTTTCACCCCTTCCGTCCTGACCAATTCGGAGAGAGCGGCACGGAAATCCTGCCGGTCTACAACGCGTCGCGTGACGCCGCTCAGCCTTCCGATCTCCGTCAGCAGTTGCGTCAATTCGGCTTCCGGTTCGGCCGGTTTTCGCGACACGATGCGCGCGGACGCGGGGATGGGTGCCGACGGTGACCCGGGCCCACGGCCGTAGGCTGCTCGCAATTTCCCCAGGATTTCCTTACGCGCCTGGCTCACTGGTTCCTCGCTTTCCTCCGGCAGTCGTGCGACTCCGCCACCACCGGCGGAAATCGGCGGCAAAGGCCGGGAAGGGTCGTGACATCGTCCATCGATTCAAAGGGGCCGGCAGCCTGGCCATCCAGCCGCCGCGCACGAACGGCGCCTGCAGCCGTTTGAGCAGCTCGGACCCCATCCGGTAGAGTCCGGTCGACCCCAGGGCGGCGGCCCCGGCCCAGGCCCCCACCCGCAGGTAAACCGGCGCTGCCGCCTGCTCCGATTCGTCCCCCTCGACCACCCGCCGGCGCAGGTGCAGGAGGATCCGGGTGATGGGGATTTTCACCGGACAAATTTCATTGCACGCTCCGCACAACGTGGAGGCGAAGGGCAGTGCACCGGCGACCGTGGGGCCTAAAATCTGGCTGGCGAAGAGAACCCCTGTCGGCCCCGAAATCGGGTAACCGTAGGCATACCCGCCCACGTGATTATAAACAGGGCAGATGTTCAGGCAGGCGCCGCAGCGGATGCAGAGCAGCGTTTCGCGGCATTCGGGAGTCTTTAGGATGCGCGAGCGGCCATTGTCCAGCAGGATCAGGTGCATCTCGGCCGGACCGGTTTCCGCCGGACTGCGGGGCGGGCCGCTGATGAACTGGGTGTAGCAGGAGAGCTTCTGCCCGGTGGCGCTGCGGGCCAGCAGCTTCAAAAGAACGGTGAGGCTCTCCCAGTCCGGGACCACCTTGTCGATGCCGACCACGGCCACATGCACGGGGGGAACGGTCGTGCACATCCGGCCGTTGCCCTCGTTGGTCACTGTGACAACAGTCCCGGTATCGGCAACCAGGAAATTGCCTCCCGAGATGCCCAAGTCGGCCGACAGGAACTCTTCGCGCAGCTTCATGCGTGCGATTTGAGTCAGCTTCTCGGCCTCGGCCGGTGCATCCACGCCCAGCTTTTCGTGAAACAGGTTCGCAATCTCTTCCTTGGAGAGATGAAAGGCCGGCACGACGATATGCGCCGGCCCGACCCCCTTCAATTGAACGATGTATTCCCCCAGATCGGTTTCCAGGACACGGATGCCGGCTTCCTCCAGGGCAGGGTTCAGCCCGATCTCCTCGGTCGCCATGCTCTTGCCCTTGACCGCCAGCTTCACCCGGTGGCGGGAGGCGATGTCGAGCAGGATGCGCCGGGCTTCGGCAGCATCCCGCGCCCAGTGCACATGTCCTCCGGCACGCGTGACCGCGTGTTCGGCCATTTCCAGGTAATGTTCGATATGGGTGATGGCGTGCAGACGGATATCGTGGCCGGCTTGGCGCAACACCTGCCACTGCTCGTTGCCGAAGGCATCCACCACCGCCGCTCGGTTACCCAGGAATTTTGAGGTGGCCTTCTGCACCGCCAAGGGCATCCGCGATGGCACCTGTTGGGTGTTCCTGCGGAAATCAATCATGGTCGGCACCTGGCTCATGACATCTCACCTCCCGCCGTCAGGATGTCGATTAGATGCATGGCTCGCACTGACGACCCCGCCTGGCGCAGGCCGCCGGCGATGTTCATGATGCAACCGGCATCGCCGGCGACCACCACGTCGGCGCCGGTGGAATCGATCGCCCGGATCTTGGCTTCCATCATGGCTTTGCTCACCTCGGGGTAGATGACGCTGAAAGTCCCTCCGAAGCCGCAGCAGGTCTCCTCGCCCGGCAGGGGAATTAGCTCCAGGCCCCGCACGGCTTGCAGCAGGGCCTTGGGTTCCTCGCGAACCCCGAGCCCGCGCAGCAAATGGCAGGAAGCATGGTAGGTCACCTTGTGCGGAAACCGGGCGCCCACGTCGGTCGCCTTGACCTGATGCACCAGGAACTGGCTGAACTCATACGTGCGTGCGGCCGCGTCTACGGCCAGGCGGTGCTCCGCCGAACCCGGAAGGAAAAGCTCGGGGAAGTGGTGCTGAACCGTGTCCACGCACGAACCCGATGGAGAAACGATGAAACCGTCGGTCCGGCCGAAGACCTTCAACCATTTCACGGCCAGGTCGCGCGCCTGGCTGTGGTAGCCGCTGTTGAAAAACGGCTGGCCGCAGCAGGTCTGCTCCTCGGGAAACTCCACCTGCACGCCCAACCTCTCTAGGAGGCTCACCATGCCTTTCAGGACATTCGGGAAGAACTGCTCCGCCAGACAGGTAATGAACAACTGCGCCTTGATCGCCATGGAACCCCTTCCTCACTTGGTCTTGAATCGCACTTCGGGGTTGATCTCGCCGATGCGTTTGAGGATCTCCTGGAGATCCGCGTCGCGGACCTGACAGATCAGGTAAAGCCTTTCTTTCCTCGACTTGAACCGCACGAAACCGATCGGAAGATACGGTCCCTCCACAATCTCGATTTCCCGAGGATGGACCGTAAGGCCTCGGCGGGCGCCCTTAAAATATAGGCTCCCGTCGGGCGCCAGGCTAATTCGGTAGAAGAGCCCCAGAGAAAAATACCAAGTGAACCCGAAGACCGCGGCGATCATGACCCACTGCAGGGTGTCGCTCAACTCCGACCGCAGGGCTTTGCCGCCCAGAAAGAGGATCGAGACGACTGTCCATGCGGTGAGCAGAATGTAGAAGGCAGCCACGAGCGCCCCGGGGGCCTGGTAGAATCTATTGCTCTTCCCCGTCACGGCGTGGGGGATCCCAGGCGGTCGGCCACCCACTTGGCGATGTGCTTGGCTTTGTCGTGCGACCAGTACGGGGTCGAACTGCGGGCCGCCGCCAGGTCCTTCGCCACCTTGAGGATATATCGCTTCCCGGAATCCGGGTTGAGTTGTATAACTGCCGCACCACCGCCGAAGGTCGCCGGTATCGTAAAGCAAAGCTCCTGTCCCTTCTGCAGCTTTTCCATATTTTGCGTGATTGCTTCCCTGTTGGGGGTCATCCCCACCTCCTCTGATCAGAGGGCGCACCGTCGGGATCGCGCTGAATCCCTCCGCGCAACCGGTTATCGGAAAAAGTATTTGGGCACCACCAGGATGATCTCCGGCCACAGGATGCACATGTTGAGCCCGATGAACTGCAGCAGCAGGAACACCACGGCCCCCTTCCAGATGTCCCGGGTGGTGATTTCCGGGGGCGCCACGCCCTTGAGATAGAAGAGGGCATAGCCGAAGGGCGGCGAGAGGAAGGACATCTGCATGTTCACCGTGAAGAGCACGCCGAACCAGATGGGGTCGAAGCCGAGCTTGCGGATGATGGGCCCGAAAAGGGGCACGGTGAGCATGATGATCCCCACCCAGTCGATGAAGCACCCTAGAAAAATGAGGATGAACTGCATGATGTAGAGGATCAGCCACTTGTCCCCGGCCGACATGAGCAGCTGGGTCACAAAGGCCCCGCCGCCCACCATC
>JAUQXK010000006.1 GCA_030834695.1 Desulfobacterales bacterium | reverse complement strand
CGTTCGACGAACCTTCGTACGGCAGCAAGCCCGCTTCATATGGTTCCGAACAGCCCCGGGGGACCGATGCCCACGCAGCCGCCAGCCGTCTCTGCCTGCGCGCAGTTCCTCTATACGGCTTGGGGGCGTGGCAGGATCGCTTGAAAATTTGGTTGCGGCGCTGCGGCCGAAAACCCGCCCCGCCGGACCTCGGCTCAACCTGAATCTGTTTTCTTGCCGGAGCAATAAAAGGCCTAACATAGACCAGAAAACCGCATTGTTGTCAACGCCGGCCCGGTCCGGCTTGCGAGATGCGGCTTGCACACCGCAATTGGTTGTGGTAGATAACCACCATATGAAACAATATGTGGTTGATCAGCTGCGCTACCCGGATTTCGAAAAGCTGAAAGCATTTTTGGATCAGGCCTATGGTCCGGCCGAGATGGGGGGCATTTATTGGATCTGTCTGGAGGAGGGTCTGCTGACACCGGTTCAGGCCGAGCATCGTGAATGCCACCCGTTGGTAGCGGCGATCGACCTGCAGGAAACCCGATTATCGCTGGAGCTGCTGGTGCGGACCCGCAACCGGATCCGGTGCAGCTGTATCGCCTATGCCGACGATCAACAGCGCAGTTGGCTGATCGACCGGGTGGACCGGATGCTGGCGCAGCTGGAGATATCGGTTTAAACTCCGGCCGGCACCGGCATTGAGGCCTTCACGTGTCGTTCTCGCATTTTTCCGAGACTTTCGATTCGAGCGTGCCGCTCCTGTGGCTGCGCACGGTGGCCGTTATGGTCTGGGTGGCGGCGGCGACGCTGGTCATTGGGCTGTTGGTCATCGCCCTGTCGCTGTCGGCTGCGACCGCGCCCGGCGCGCATCGGGTGGCGCAAGCCTGGGGCCGTTCGATTCTGGCGGTCAGCGGGGTGCGGGTGCGGGTCGCGGGCCGGGAGCGGATCGATCCGTCGGCCGCGTTCATCTGCATGTCCAATCACCAGAGCAACTTCGACATCCCCGTGCTGTTGGGTTATCTGCCGGTGCCGTTCCGCTGGCTGGCCAAGGCCGAGCTTTTCAAAATCCCGATCTTCGGGCGGGCCATGCGCGGCGCGGGGTACATTCCGATCGACCGTTCGGACCGCCCGGCGGCGATCGAAAGCCTGCGGCAGGCGGCGGCCGCGGTTCGCGGCGGGGTTTCGATCATGATCTTCCCGGAGGGCACCCGCAGCCCGGACGGCGCACTCAAGCCTTTTAAAAAGGGCGGTTTCGTCATGGCCATCGAGGCCGGTGTGCCGATCGTGCCGGTGGCGCTCCGGGGCACGTTCGACATCATGCCGAAAAACCGGATGCTCATCCGGCCGCGCGAGGTGACGATGGTGATCGGCGCGCCGATCGCCGTCACCGGATACGACGTTCACACTAAAGAGGCGCTTATGGATAACGTGCGCAGCGCCCTCGAGCGGCTGCTGAAGGCGGCCTGAGGGGAGACGACGGGCGATGGTCAGGATCATCCCGCTCGGGGGTCTGGGCGAGATCGGGCTGAACATGATGGTTTTCGAATCCGGCGGTTCCGCGATCGTCGTGGACGCCGGGCTGATGTTCCCGGAAGACTACATGCTGGGGGTGGATTTCGTCATCCCCGACCTGTCCTACATCCGGTCGAACAAGTCCCGCATCCAGGGCGTGGTGCTGACCCATGCCCACGAAGACCACATCGGGGCGCTGCCGTATCTCCTGCGCGAAATCGACGCCCCGGTCTTTGGAACGCCCTTCACCCTGGGGCTGGTCCGGCAGAAGCTGGACGAACTGGAAATGAACCCCCCGGCCGGCCTGCACCTGGTTTCCCCGGACCATCCGCTGCGACTGGGCGACTTCGATCTGGATTTCATCCGGGTGGGCCACAGCGTGGTCGACGGGGTCGGAGTCGCCATCGACACCCCCGAGGGGCTGATCGTCCACACCGGGGACTTCAAGATCAGCCGCAGCGACGGCGGCCAGGGCACCGACGTCCGGAAGTTCGCCCGCTGCGGGGAGCGCGGGGTCCTGGCGCTGCTGTCGGACTCGACCAACGTCGAACGCGAGGGATCCACCCTGCCGGACAGTCGGGTCGGTGAGACGATGACGCAGATCGTTGCGGGCAGCACGGGGCGCATCATCGTGGCGCTGTTTGCCTCCAACATCGGCCGGATCCAGATGATCGTGGACGTTGCGCGGGCCGCGGGCCGCAAGGTGATCATCAGCGGCCGGAACATCGAAGCCAGCGCCGAGATCGCCAGGCGCCTGGGGCACCTCAGCATCCCGCGCGACACCGAGGTGAGCATCGACCTGGTGCCGGATTTCGCCGACGAAGAGATCGTCATCGTCACCACGGGCAGCCAGGGCGAGCCCATGTCGGCCCTGGCCCGCATGGCCGCGGGCACCCACAAGCAGATCCGGATCAAATCCGGGGACACCGTGGTGCTGTCCTCCAAGTTCATCCCCGGCAACGAGCGCGCGATCGCCAAGATCATCGACAGCCTCTACCGCCGCGGGGCCGACGTCGTCTACGAGAAGATCGCCGACATCCACGTCTCCGGCCACGCCTTCCGCGAGGAGCTGCGGCAGATGATCCGGCTGACCCGGCCGCGGCACTTCATCCCGGTGCACGGCGAATACCGGCATCTGATCCTGCACGCGCGGCTGGCGCGCGAGATGGGCCTGGCCGACGAGCGCGTGCTGCTGGTCGAAAACGGCCAGGTGGTCGAGTTCGCCGAGGGGGCCGGCCGCGTCGGCGGCTCGGTGGGGGTCGGCCGGGTCTTGATCGACGGCAAGGGCGTGGGCGATGTCGGCCGCGCCGTCCTCAAGGAGCGGCGGGTGCTGTCCGAGGAAGGGTTCGTGGCCGTCACCATGGCCATCGACGAAGCGACCGGCATCATCGTCTACGGTCCGGAGATCGTCTCGCGCGGGGTGGTGTTCGAAACCGAGACCGGCCACCTGCTCCAGGACGCGACCTGCGTGGTCCTGGAGGTGGTCGAAGAGCTGCCGCCGGAGGTCTCCGACCGGGTCGAACGCCTGCGCACCCGCATCCAGACCGCGCTGCGGCAGTACTTCTTCTTCACCATCGGCCGGCGGCCGGTGATACTGCCGTTTATTATGGAAGTATAAGAAAATGGTTTTAAGTTTTAGGTTTTAAGTTTTAAGCAAAAGAGAAGCCGCCGTATATCGAGCGATTGGGCACAACCGCCCCTTTTGTATCTACTACTTAAAACTTAACACTTAACACTTAAAACTGGTAGTGTTCCCATGCGTCGCGAAATCATCGGCATCTTTTTATTCTTCTTCGTGATCTTCACCCTGATCAGCCTGCTGTCCTACAGCCCGGCGGACCCGTCGATCCACAGCGCCGGGGCGGGCGGCCGGGTTCACAACCTGTTCGGGGTCGTAGGCGCCCATCTGGCGGGGCTCCTGATCGGCCTGTTCGGGATGGGGGCCTTCTGGATCCCGCTGCTCCTGCTGCTCGGCAGCCTGCAGTTCTTCGGCAACCCGCCCGCGCGGGTCATGGCCTGCACCGCCGCCGGCGGGGTCCTGCTCGTGCTGGCCACGGCCGGTCTGCTGGCCATCCACCAGGAGCACTACCTTCTGTTCGAAAAGAAGTTCTCGAGCGGCGGCCTGCTGGGGATTCCGATCAAGGCCTTCCTGATCCGATACACCAACCCGGCCGGCGCCGTGGTCATTCTGAGCGTGTTCTGGCTGGTGGGGTTCATTCTGGCGACCGGATTTTCCCTGCTGGCCTTCTTCGCGCATTGCAGCACGGGGCTCGGCGCCGTTTACGACCGCCTGCTGACCGTCTATCTCAAAGGCCGCGAGCGCCGCGAACGGTCGCGGCGCCTGACCCAGGCCGACTCCGAAAAGATCAAGGCGCGCGCCAAGGAGATCAAGATCAAGGCGGCCGCGCCCAAGCCGCTCAAGCCCGTTCCGCCGCCCAAGCAGGAGGTCTTCGATTTCATGCAGACCGGCAAGGGCTTCCAGCTGCCGCCCTTCAGCCTGCTGGAGGACCCCGAGCCCAAGCTGACCTCCCTGGACCGCGAAAGCCTGCGGATGCAGTCCACGCTGCTCGAGAAGAAGCTGGAGGACTTCGGCGTCAACGGCAAGGTGGTCGAGGTATCGCCCGGGCCGGTCATCACCACTTACGAGTACGAGCCTGCGCCGGGGGTCAAGATCAACAAGGTGGCCGGGCTTTCGGACGATCTGGCCCTGGCGCTGCGCGCGGCCAGCATCCGGATCGTGGCGCCGATCCCCGGCAAGGCCGCCATCGGCATCGAAGTGCCCAACTCCGTGCGCGAGATCGTCAAGTTCAAGGAGGTCGTGGCCTCGGCGGCGTTCGACAAGTGCAAGTCCAGGCTCACCATCTGCCTCGGCAAGGACATCGTCGGCAACCCGGTGGCGGCCGAGCTCGACAAGATGCCGCACCTGCTGATCGCCGGGGCGACCGGCACCGGCAAGAGCGTGGCCCTGAACGCCATGATCTGCAGCCTGCTCTACAAGGCGCGGCCCGACGAGGTCAAGCTGATCATGGTGGACCCCAAGCGCATCGAGCTGTCCAGCTACGACGGGATCCCGCACCTGATCACACCGGTGGTGACCGACGCCAAGAAGGCCACCAACGCGCTCTACTGGGCGGTGCGCGAGATGGAGCGCCGCTACGAGCGTCTGTCCGAGCGCCGCGCGCGCAACATCAAGCAGTACAACCAGAAGCTGGACGCCGAGAAGCCGGCCGCGGGCGAGGCCGCACCGGCCAAGCTGCCCTACATCGTGATCATCATCGACGAGCTCGCCGACCTGATGATGGTCGCCTCGCGCGACGTGGAGGTGGCGCTGACCCGGCTGGCCCAGATGGCCCGGGCGGCCGGCATCCATCTGATCCTGGCCACCCAGCGGCCTTCGGTGGACGTGCTGACCGGGATCATCAAGGCCAACTTCCCCACCCGCCTGACGTTCCAGGTGTCTTCGAAGACCGACTCCCGGACGATCATCGACGCCAACGGCGCCGAGAGCCTGCTCGGCAGCGGCGACATGCTCTTCATGCCGCCGGGCACCGCCAAGCTGCAGCGCATCCACGGGGCCTACCTGTCGGAGGCCGAGCTGACGCATGTGATCGAGTTCCTGAAGCAGCAGGAAAAGCCCGAGTACGACCAGCAGATCACCGAGGCCCAGGCAATCGAGTCCGCCAACGGCGAGGCCGAGGACGGCTACGACGAGCGCTACGACGACGCGATGGAGCTGGTCGTGCGCACCCGCCAGGCCTCGATCTCGATGGTTCAGCGCCACCTGCGCATCGGCTACAACCGGGCCGCTCGCATCATCGAGAAGATGGAGCGCGAGGGCGTGGTCGGCCCTTCGGACGGCGTCAAACCGCGCGAGGTCCTCGTCGGCAGCTTCGAGCGCCAGGACCCGAACGCGGGCAGGGCCAAGAGCCCGAAGGCGGAGAGTTAGAAGAAAGTGCCTAAAGTGCGCTAAAGTGCCTATAGTGCCTAAAATTTAAACCCTGAACCGTGAACCCTTATTTACTCCCATGCCCCCCGACCTGAATCTCATCCGCCGAACCAAGGGTTTTCTGGAAGAAGCCGAGGGCGAGCACCTCTACCGGCTGGCGCGCGAGGCAGCGGCGTTGGGGCCGTGCCTGGAGATCGGGAGCTACTGCGGCAAATCCACGGTCTGGATCGGAACGGCCTGCCGCGAGGCCGGCCAGGTGCTCTTCGCGGTCGACCACCACCGCGGCTCCGAGGAGCAGCAGCCCGGGGAGGAGTACTTCGACCCGGGCCTCTTCGACCCGGCCGCGGGCCGGATCGACACCTTCCGTCATTTCCGTGCCACGCTGGCGGGCGCCGAACTCGAGGACACGGTGGTGCCCATCGCCTGCCGCTCCGAGCTCGCCGCCCGAGCCTGGAAAACCCCGCTCAGCCTCGTCTTCATCGACGGCGGCCACGCCCTGGACACGGTGGCCGCCGACTGCCGGCTGTGGTCCGGGCACCTTCTGCCCGCCGGCCTGCTCGTTTTTCACGACATCTTCCCCGACCCCGCTCAAGGCGGCCAGGCCCCCTACCAGGTCTACCGCGAAGCTCTGGCCTGCGGGCGGTTCGCGGAGCACTCCTTCGTCCGCAGCCTCGGCGTCCTGCAGCGGAAATCTTGAATGTGTCGATGCGCTGCGGTCCGGATGTTCCGCTGAGGATGCCGGCCGACTGTCTGAGACGCCTACGGAGCCTTAGCCCGAACCCGACATCGGTTTTCGCCTTCAGGCAGAGCCGGTTCCCAGCCCGATCTCCTGGTCCTTGGATAGAAGAGGTTCGGGGTTAGGCTCCGTTGGCGGCGAGTTTCGGCCGCGCTCCGAAGTGGAGTGTCCGGACCGCGGCGCATCGGCGGGGGGTGGAACCTGTGGGAGCGGCTCTCAGCCGCGATTCTTTCCCCCGGTTTTCCGTCAATTCTCCTTGCGGGCATACACGACCAGGCTCTTCCCCAGGATCGGGTTCAGCATGCGCTCGATCGCGCGCGTCAGGCGGGGTTTCTTCAGCAGGTCCCAGACCAGGAAGCGGTGGTAGAGGTTTACCACCCTCACATCCGTGCGCCGGGGTCCCACCAGGCACTTCAGCCACCAGTAGGGAGTGTGCAGGCTGTGGGCGTAGTGCAGGGCGCGCGGCTTCAGGCCGGCCCTGCGCAGTTGTGCCAGAAGGGCCGGCTTGCGGTAGATGCGCACATGCCCGCCCTCGGTCGCCGCGTAGTCCGCGGAAAGCGCCCAGCACAGGCGCTCCGGCCCGTGGCGCGGGACGCTGACCGCCAGGTCTCCGCCCGGCCGCAGCACGCGTGCGATCTCGGCCAGCACGCAGCCGTCGATACGGACATGCTCCAGCACCTCCGCGCAGACAACCAGATCGAAGCGGCCGTCGGCAAACGGAAGACGCAGTCCGTCGGCGGCGCACAGGTCCCAGCGGCCGGTGCCGTGAGCGTTCAGACGGTCGTGCAGCTCCAGCCGCTCGCGGGCGGCGGCGAGGTCGGCGCGGGCCACGTCCACGCCGACCACACGGGCGCCGGGCAGGCGATAGGCTGCGGCCGTGTGCCGGCCGCTGCCGCAGCCGACGTCCAGCACCCGGGCGCCGGGCGCCAGGTCAAGCCGATCGAAATCGACGGTGACCATCGATGGCCTCGCGGTAGACATCAACGGTTTTCTGGGCCGCGCGGCGCCAGCTGAAATGCCGGTGGACCCTTGCAAACCCGCGCCGGCCCAGTTCGCCGGCCAGCTGCGGGCGGTCCAGCAGCTCGCCGATGGCGGCCGCTATAGCCTCGGGGTCGGCCGGGGGAACCAGGATGCCGGCATCGCCCACGACCTCCGGCAGCGCGCCGCCGGTGGTGCTGATCACCGGCACGGCGCAGGCCATGGCCTCGCCGGCCGGCAGGCCGAAGCCCTCGTACACCGACGGGACCACGGCCAGGTCGGCCCGGGCGTAGTGGCGGACTAGTTCGTCGTCGCCGATCCGTCCGGTGAACCGGACCCACGGTCCGATCCCCAGCTCGCCGACCATCCGCTCCACCGCGCCGTTCTTGTTCGGCGAGCCGATCACGACCAGCTGCAGCCGGGGGTGCTTGGTCCGGGCTGCGGCCACGGCGGCCAGCAGGTGGGTCAGGCCCTTCAGGGGCATGTCCGCGCTGTTGGTGACGATGATGCGGCCCGGCTCGCGCTCGATCCCGGGCAGGGGCCGGAACAAGTCCGTGTCGATGCCGTTCGGCGCCACCCGGAACCGGTCGGCCGGGATTCCGAACTCGCGGCTGATGTCGCTGCGGGCGCAGTCCGAAACGGTAATGATCGGAAACAGGCGGCGCGCGACGCGCTTCTGCATGCCGATGAAGGAATACCACCGCCAGCGCTGGATCTTCCTCAGCGGGCTGTGTTCGGCGCGTACGGCGAAGCGGCGGTCCACGGTGACGGGGTGGTGGATGGTGGCCACGGTGGGCGCCCGCCGGCCGAGCGCCCAGATGCCGTAGGACAGGCTCTGGTTGTCGTGCAGGATGTCGTACTCCGCCAGCCGCCGGCGCAGGTAGCCGAAGGCGCGCAGGCCGAAGGTGAAAGGCTCCGGGAAGCCCATGCTGGAGACCCCGGCCCACTCGATGAAGTTGACCGGGTCGGCCAGTTCGGCCGCGGTCGGCATGCGGAACGGGTCGGCCGCGTTGTAGAGGTCCAGGCCGTGCAGCGCGATGCGGCGCACGCCCGGCATCGGCGCAAGCGCGGGCGGGCCGGCCAGCACGTCCACGGCATGCCCGAGTTCGGACAGGGCGCGGCTGAGATTCTTGACGTAGACCCCCTGTCCTCCGCTGTGCGGGTTGCAGCGGTAGCTCAGCAGGCAGACCCGCAGGGGAGCGTCTGGGGGAGGGAGGATTCGGTTCAAGATGTCCTTTTTGAAAATCCCCCCGGCCCCCTTTGCCAAAGGGGGGGCGCGAAGGAAAGGTAAAAACGATTGTGAGACGACTAATATTTAGGCGCAGCCCTTCGCCTGTGCCCGGAGAAGTTGCATAGCGGTCTCGCGCCTGACGCGTCAAGTGGTTTTTCGTTTCATTCCGGGGGAAGGGCTTCCATCCGGGTCCCCCCTTTGACAAAGGGGGACAGGGGGATTGCGGCCGGCGCCGCGGCTAAAGTTTTCCCGGCCGCGGCCGATAAACTTCATGGTGGGCCGGACCGGCGATGTCGATTGGTGCGGCGGCCCGCCACCTCGGGGGTTCCTTTCTGACGAAGCCGATCCCGGCGAAGCCTGCGGTATCCTGCGACTTCCATCGGGGTCCGGACCGATTTCAAGGAGTGGCGTGCCGGGCGGACCCGGCGCTGGTACGGCATGATTGCGGAAAAACACGAAACCATTCTGATCGTCGATGACGAAGCTAGCATCCGGAGCGTGACCGAAGAGTACTTCCGGCGCCGCGGCTATCTGGTGAAAACGGCAGGCGACGGGGCCGCAGCGCTGGACATCCTGCAGCGGGGCGGCATCGACTGCTGCTTCACCGACATCAACATGCCGGGGATGAACGGCCTGGATCTGGCCGAACGCATTCATTTGACGGACAACACCCTGCCGGTCATCGTGATGACCGGTTATCCCTCGCTGGACGCTTCGATCCATACCCTGCGCAACGGGGTGGTCGATTTTCTGGTCAAACCGGTCAACCTCAAGCAGATGGAGCTCAGCCTGCGGCGTGCCATACGTCAGCGGTCGATGTTCGTGGAGAACATGCTGCTCAAGCAGGAGGTCAAGGGCAAGGACCGCATCGAAAAACTGAACCGGGAGTTGCTGCACAAGGTCGACGAGCTGGAAACGGCGAACCGGATCATGGCCCATTTCGCCGCCACGACATCCGTATCTCACGCCTTCCAGCGCGCCGTGGACATCGCGATCGAGGTGGTGCCGGCCGACTGCACCCGGTTTTTCGTGGTCGGCGGGCCGGACGGCAAGCCGTATGAGGTCGCCACGGCGCATCGGCCGGATGGCACGGCCGCCTCCTCGGCGTCGGCCGGAACGGCGGGTGTTCACGGCGGATCCAACGGCGACTATACGCTGCTTGTGAAAAAGGTGTCGATCGACGGCGAGCCGCTGTTGAAAACTGCCGGTAATGGAGGGCAGGACCTGCCGGCCCGCATCGGTTCTCTGCTGGCGGTCCCGATTCAGATTCGAGACAAGGTCTTCGGGGTGCTGACGGCCGAAACGGAGGGAGGCAGCCGCAGTTTCACGGAAAAAGACCTCTTCTATCTTTCCTTCACCACCCAGAGCGCCGGCAGCGCCATCGAGACGCTCGCGCTTTACGAGAACCTTTACGAAAACCTGTTCGCCACCCTCTACGGCTTCGTCAACGCCCTGGAAGCCCGCGATCTTTACACCCGGCAGCACTCGACGCGCGTCACCGAGATCGCCCTGATCCTGGGCCGCGAGCTGCAGTGCAGCGCCGAGGAGCTGAACATCCTGAACTTCGCCGGGCCGCTGCACGACATCGGCAAGATCGGCATCCGCGACGAGATCCTGCTGAAGCCCGGCCGGCTGACGACCGAAGAGTTCGAAAAGATCAAGGAGCACCCCGTCATCGGCGCGAACATGATCACCCAGCTGGGGCTTTGGGAGCGCGAGCGGCAGATCATCCGCTGCCACCACGAGCGCTTCGACGGCGCCGGCTACCCGGACGGGTTGGGCCGGGAGGAGATCCCCTTCCTGGCGCGCATCCTGTCCGTCGCCGACGCCTACGATGCCATGGCCTCGGACCGCGCCTACCGGCAGCGCATGGCGGAGGGTCTCATCCTGGAGATCATCCAGAAGGGCGCGGGCAGCCAGTTCGATCCCCAGATCGTGGACGTCTTCCGCCAGGCCCACGCGGAAGGCAAAATCGCCCGCCCGCCCGTCGCCGCGTCCGCAGCGTGAAATCCGCGTAAAAAGTTGTCACTCCGGCGTAAGCCGGAGTCCTGGAAATGCATAACTGCCTGTAAAAGCTTGATTCCGGCTTTCGCCGGAATGACTGAAAACGGTATTTTTCAGACTTTTTGCGAGTTCATCAAGATTACAAAACCATGCGCAAGGTGCGCGGGTGATCCTGGTCGACGCATCGGTTTGGATAGAGGCAAATCCCTCCCGACCTCCCTTTTTCAAAGGGAGGAAACTCCCCTCTTTGGGAAAGAGGGGTCAGGGGAGATTTCCAAAATAATGATGGCCTCGCAGAAAGTCTTCCGAATCGATGGCTTCGTAAAAAGTCGTCAATAATTTGTGACATCCAGAAATGGTGGGTTTTGGTTCAGGCCAAGGCCGCAGCGATTTCGCAACCGCAGGCGTAGTGAGGCTACGCCGAGGATGGCGAAGAGCGAGAACGCCGGCATGAGCCGAAAGGCGCCGTTATATGGATGGGCACGGATTACGAATGCGGAAACGGCTGGGGTGAGGCCGATATGACCGGCTGCGGGGATTTCGCGACCGGGACGAGAGCCTCCTCCATGACCGCCTCGTCCATGTGCAGCCAGGTCGCCGGATCCGTAGATTGCTCGAACCCGCGTTTGCAGGCCTTGCAGAGCGCGGCGATGACCACGCCCGTGTTCGCCCCGATGAAAATGCCGATGATCATACCGTGCCAGAAATCCATGGACGCCTCCTGGAGACAAAGAAGTTGACGCTCATTACCATTATCGCCAGGACGGCAAATAACTTTAGGGCGTGTCTCCTTCAGGCTGGGCCGGGCGCTTTTCGAGGAGCTCGCTAAGCTTCAAGGCCGTGCTGTTCATGGAACTCGCCTGCTCGCCGAATTTCCTTAGCTCCTCCCTCAAATCGTTCATGAAGGCGGCAAGGCTTTTCTCGAGGTCGCCGATGCTTTTGGCGATGAGCCGGCCGTCGCCGTTTCCCTGGCCAAGCGACGGTGCCGCTGCCTCGGCTGCGCCGACGGCATCGTCCATCCGCACTAATCCCATCAGGTCCAGCTGCTTGGCCGCCTTGGCGACCACCGCGCTGTCGATGATCCGCACCTCCTCCGCAAACCCATAGATGAGCGCGCTGTCGCAGGTCAGATTGATCGATCGCGGAATCCCACGGGACAGCCGGAACACCATCTCCATCGCATCCGGGGTGAACAGCTCGGCATTGCCGCCGCTGCGCCTGAGACGGTAGGTGATGTAGGCGCGGGTCTCGTCCAGGTTCAGGGCCGTAATGTGATAGTTGACGGCGATGCGCTGGGAGATCTGCAGGCAGCGCGGGTCCCTCATTCGTGCGCGCAGTTCGGGTTGGCCCACCAGCAGGATCTGAATCAGGCTGTGGTTCTTCACCTGGAAGTTGCTCAGCATCCGGATCTCCTCCAGGGCGTCGATCGGCAGATTCTGGGCTTCGTCGATGATCAGGAGGCTTCTTCGCTTTTGCACGTCCCGGTTTTCAAGGTGAGCCTGAAGGTTTTTGATGAGTTCCGCCTTGTCGGCCGAAAGCGGCGCCGGCAGCCTGAATTCGGCCAGGATCATCCTCAGCAGAGGCTCTGCCATCAGGTTGGAGTTGGTGATGGTGGCTGCCTGGACCGCCGAGGGCAGGCGGCTCAACACGAATCGGATCAAGGTGGTTTTCCCGGCGCCCACCTCGCCGGTCAGCAGCATGACGGCTTGCCGCTCCTTGAGGCCGTAGGCCAGCCGGGCGAGAGCCTCCTCGTGCTTGGGGCTCATATAAAGGTAGTTCGGGTCCGGTACGATCAGAAACGGGTCCTTGGTGAATCCGTAGAATTCGTTGTACATGGCGCTGCCGTCCTATGGTGGTTAAAAACGAATGATACACCGACTCATATCGTAAATTTAAATAGATAAGCAAGGCCCATACCACTACCTGGCTGAGTGAGCCGGGCGACTGTGGAATTTGCCAATTTCGTTCCAGGCGATCCGGTCAGGAAAAACAGCCAAGACCCCCAAGCAAAGGTGATTTTTCATTTTTTCAGGGCATATATGATGTTCTGTTATACGGGCGCTTTTCCAAGCTGATCTGGTTGTGCTTTCGCAGCGATATTCTTCCAAAGAGGCGTTGCAAGGCAAACGTCACACATCAAACCAGCACATAATGAAAATCGGACAGGATTCACAGGATCGACAGGGTGCAAGGACAAAGAGTACATAACATCAGGCAAAAGTTGTATCAGATCGCCCCGGCCGTTTTTAGGGAAAGCCCCGTGCTGTTCGCCTATATCTACGGCAGCTATGCGAAAGATGTGGCTCATGCTTTCAGCGACCTCGATATGGCCGTGTGCGTTGAGGGGCTGGGTGTAAAGGCTTGTCTGGAACTGGAACTTTCGGTGGGGTTGCATATCGATGAAAAGCTCGATCACATGGTGCAGTCGGACGTCCGGGTGATCAACCATCTACCCTTGGTCGTAAAGGGCAGGATTTTAGCCGAAGGCGAGCTGATCTATTCCATCGCCGAGGACAAGCGTGTCGAGTTCGAAACCCAGGTCCGCATGGCCTATTTCGATTTTCTTCCAGTGCTTCTCCGATACCGTGAGGCTTATAAACAAGAGCTGCTTTCGAGGCGGGTAAATGGTGTCAGTTGAAAAAATAATAAGCAAATTCAATAGGCTGGTTCATTTGTACGGCGATATCGATGATTGATGAACTCGTAAAAACTCTGATTTTTCATTTTTCTGTCATTCCGACTAATCCTGGATCAGGTCCAGGACAGGCGCCGGAATCCAGTTGTTTCAAGGTGTTCTGGACCCCGGCGTCCGCCGGGGTGACGGCCTTAAAGACTTTTTACGAGTTCATCATGATTCGTATGTGCATAATTTTATTTCCAATAACCTCGGTGATATACGGGTATTCCAAGTTGCCGTTTCAACCAGATTCCTACCGGCCTGACTGCCATTCTACCGATTTCGTTCACCCAACCAGACCAATTGACTCGAAATGCGACGCTAATCGGTATAGTAACAACCCCGAACCGTGCGCCGTGTGCCGTGCACCGTTTTTTTCACCTCAATTTTAGGCACTTGTATTAACCTCCGTGCACCGTGAACCCTGTACCGTGCACCGTTTTTTGCCTTTTCCAACTTTAGGCACTTATCTTCGCCTCCCTGCCCCCTGCACCCTGCGCCGTGTACCGTGCACCGTTATTCCATCTATGTACTTATTTCCACACTCGCCAAGCGATTCTGAAAAAAACTTCCCGATTCGAAATCCGGATAGATTTTAACTCTCCTCTAATCAACATAAATTAATTGATATTTATTCTGCCCCGCTGGCAAGCAGCATTTTTCGGCCATATCTGGCACGGAATCTGCTTTTCAATAATCCTTTAGATCTTTATGGAGTTTAGGTTGCCGCTTAATCCGATCGGACCGCGGGCAACTCCTCAAATTTGTCTATGACGGGGTTTGATGGTATACTTTTCAACGATGGACACAATTATTACGACAACAGGTTGTTGAGCATCGTTTATTGCGATCTTCCAGGTGGAGTTGTCCCGCCTGCTCATCCCGAGATCAAATGAATACAATGGCCAATTCCAAATCCAATATTGAGCTGCCCGAACTCCTGGACGCTGCGCAGGAACCTGCGCCCAAGCGGTTTTCGTGGGATGATATCCGTTATTATCTGAACCTTCTCCTGCGCTTTCGCTGGGCGCTGATCGTGCCCTTTTGCCTGGCCATGGCTACGGGCATATATTATTCTCTGACCGTCACTCCTATCTACGAGGCTTCCACCCTGGTGCTCACCATGCCTCCGGACGTTCCCAGCAACATTGTGCGCCCGGTTGTATCCGAGAGCCTCGAGTCCCAGATGGCCACGATCTCACAGCAGATCAAGAGCCGGTCCAACCTTGAGAGAATTATTGCCGACCACCAGCTCTTTTCAGATTTGAAGCACCAGGGCATGTTCACCGAGGACAAGCTGATCAGGCTTCGGGAGGATATCAAGATCGATTTGATCCAGTCGCGATCCCGGGACGGCTCGAACGCATTCTCCATTTCCTTTCGCAGCAATGACCCTGAAAAAACGATGAAGATCGCCAACGCCCTGGCGTCAAATTTCATCGATTCAAATCTGGAATATCGTGAGGAGAAAGCGGTCGGCACCACCAATTTTCTCGAATCCGAACTCGAGGCCATGCGAGCCAAGCTCCAGGAAACAGAAAGCCAGCTGAGCATTTTTCGCAGCCGGCACATGGGGGAGCTGCCGGAGCAGCTGCAGTCGAACCTCCAGCTTTTATCAAGCCTCGAGACCCAGCTGAGCAACCGCCAGGAGCGGCTTCGGGACGAGCGCGGCCGGCTGATGATCGCACAGAACGAAGTGGAACAGATCCGGCGCGAAACCCAAAGCACCCGAACCCTGCCGGGGTCTACGACCGCGGGCCAGCCGCAGGTCGGGGGCCCCATGACCTTGGCGCAGCTCAAGGAACAATTGGCAAGCCTGCAGGGAGCATACACCGAACAGCATCCGGACGTGATTCGTCTGAAAGGCATGATCGCGGAAGTGGAAGCCAGGGAGCCCACGCAAAATACGCAGGACCCTCAGCGAGGAGCCGCACCGGCTTCGGATACCTTGCAGAGCATTTCGTCCCCGCTCATGAGGGAGGCGGTTCGTCGGCGGATGGAGGCGGAGGCGAGCATCGCCAGCATCCAGATGGAGGTCAACCAGATCAACCAGCAGATCCGTGAATACCGGCTCAGGATCGAAAGAACCCCCCAGCGTGAAGAGCAGCTGCTTACCCTCAATCGGGACTATAACAACATTCGACAAGCGTACGAATCACTGCTGGCTCGCAAGGTGGAAGCGGACATGGCCGTCAACATACAAAGGAAAAACAAGGGGGAGCAATTCCGGATCATCGATTATGCCAAGCTTCCCGAAAAACCGGTATCGCCCAACATGCAACGTTTGTTCTTGATGTTCATCGCGGCCGGGTTGGGCATCGGTGCCGCCATCGTATTTGTTTATGAGTTCTTCGATCAATCGGTCCGGAAGCCCGAGGTGCTGCAGGCCCGGCTGTCGCTGCCGGTGCTGATGGTCATGCCGGCCATGGAACTCGTGCCGAGCCGGAGCCGGCGGATGATGGGTTGGTTGAACAACGGCTTGAGTGTCGTCGGTGCGCTGGTATCGTTGGGACTCTTCGCCTGCCTGGCGTCTGTAACCGTCTTGAATCTGCCCCAGGCTACCCAAGCGATTAAGGGAATCCTAAAGTAAAATCAAAAAGCTCTTACCTTCCCCTTTGACAGAGGAGGGGATTAGGGGATTTCGACATCGACTTCCTCGGAAGCGGTTAAGGAAAAAAGTGGGAACGATAGCGAAGGCACTACAAAAGCAGAAGGCCGAACTTGCCGGACAGGCACAGGCCAAGGCCAGGCCGGGAGCAGAGGCCGAGGCGACATCAGCCCAGGCTCAGCCGATCCAGCCTCCGGCAAACCCTAAAAAGGGACCCGGCGAATTTTACGGTTCACCTGCGTTGCCGGCCAAAACAGAGCAGTCGGCGGACGATGCGAAGAGAATGAAACCTGCCGTTGCAGTGAGCAAACCATCCGATTCGGAGGCGCCGAAGCCGCCGGCCAGGAGCATAGAGCCTAAGAGCACCGTTTTGAGGCCCATTCCTGCACCTGCACAGGCCGAAGCCCGTCATGAACCTCCATCGAGTTCGGCTGCGGCACGAAAAAGCATCGACCCCAGTTTGGTGTCACTGGTGGACCCCGACGGCTTCGAGGCGGATCTTTTCAGACTCCTGCGTACCCGCATTCTTTTTCCCCAGGCCGGCCAACCGCCGCGCACGATCCTGGTTACGAGCGCGCTGCCGGAAGAAGGCAAATCGTTCGTGTCCGCCAACCTTGCCATCAACATAGCCAGGCATGTGGACCAGCATGTGCTCCTGGTCGACTGCGACCTGCGCAAGCCCAGCATCCACACCAGATTCGGCTTCAACGGGGTCAAGGGGCTGAGGGAATACCTGTCCGAAGGTGTTGACCTTCCTGCGCTGCTGCTCAAATCGGGTGTGGAAAAGCTGACGATCCTGCCATCCGGCGACCCGCCCCAAAACCCTTCCGAACTCATCACATCGGCTAAAATGGCGGCGCTTATTCAGGAGCTCAGGGCCCGTTATCACGACCGCTATATCATCCTCGATTCTCCGCCCCCTATGATGGCCCCCGAAAC
>JAUQXK010000079.1 GCA_030834695.1 Desulfobacterales bacterium | reverse complement strand
CAAGAGTCCGGGCGGGGGGCTGCAGCCGTATGAGATCGACAAGGTCATCGGCCGCACGACGCGCGCGGCCCTCAAGGCCGACGACGCGATCACCTTCGAGGCCCTGAACGGAGCCGAAACCTGGAAGCAGGTCGCTTGATGGACTTGTTCGACCTAACGGGAGACGTGGCGGTCGTTACCGGAGCACAGGGGAAACTCGGGCCGATATGGGTGGAAGCCCTTCTGGACGCCGGCGCATCCGTCCTCGCCCTTGATCGACCCGGGATCGCCGTCGGCGCGGAATTCAAACGGCTGGCGGCCCGATTCGGCCCTCAGCGCCTGACCTCGGCATCGGCCGATGCCTGCCGCCGGGCCGAACTCGAAACGGCCCTGGAGCAATGCCGGCAGACCATCGGGCCGCCCACGATCCTGGTCAACAACGCGGGAATCGATGCGCCGCCGGCGGCCGACGGCAAAGGATATCGCCTGGAGGAAATCCCGTTCGAGACGAACCTCCGGATCCTGGAAGTGAACGCGGCCGGCCTTTTCCTGGTCACTCAGGTGTTCGCCGGAGCAATGGCTCGCGCCGGTCGCGGCACGGTCATCAACATCGGCTCCCTTTACGCCAGCGTGTCGCCGGACGCCCGCCTCTATGATCACATCCCGAGCGACCCTCCCTTTCTCAAACCACCCGCCTATGGCGCATCCAAGGCGGCCGTCGTCAATCTGACCAAGTATCTATCCGCGCACCTGGCACCTTACGGCGTGAGGGTCAACACCCTTTCGCCGGGAGGTGTCCTGGGAGGCCAGGACCCGGAATTCAAGCGGAAATTCTGCGAGCGCGTTCCGCTGGGGCGCATGGCGACGGCCGAGGACCTGCGCGGTCCGTTGCTGTTTCTCGCGTCCCGCGCATCGGCCTACGTCACCGGCATCAACCTCATGGTCGACGGCGGGTTCACGGTCTGGTAGAAAATAATAAACTTCGTTGCATGCATCCGCCCGATATCCCACAGACGATACCGAACTGGATCGACGGCTGCGAGCGGGGAACCGCCGCAGGTGAAACGTTTGCGAAGCGCTCGCCGGTCACCGGGCGGGAGATGGGCCGGGCGGCGCGCTCGCGCGCGGCCGACATCGCCCGGGCCATCGGCTCGGCCGCGGACGCATTTCCAGACTGGTCGGCGCAGACGCCGGTTGCTCGCGGCGACGTGCTGATGGCCGTTGCCCGAACCATGCGCCACCACCAGGAGCGTTTGGCCGCCGTGGTCGCCGCTGAAACCGGCATGTCGCTTAAAGCGGCGTTGGCGGAAACCGGCGGCGCCGTTGCCCAGGGGGAATTCATGGCCGGGGAAGGCCGGCGCTTCTTCGGCCGCACCACCACGAGCGCCGCTCCGAACAAACAGGCCATGACCGTGCGCGAACCGCTGGGCGTGGCCGGCCTCATCATCGCCGCCAACACGCCGATCGCCAATGTCGCCTGGAAAGTCTTCCCGGCGCTGGTCTGCGGCAACACCGCAGTTCTCAAGGCCGCGGAAGACGCGCCGGCCACCGCGTGGTTTTTCGGCAAGCTCGCCCATGAGGCCGGGCTGCCGTCGGGGGTTCTGAACATCGTCCAGGGCTTTGGCGAAGAAGCCGGAGCGCCGATCGTGGCGGACCCACGCGTGGCCGTGGTGAGCTTCACGGGTTCGACGGCGGTGGGCCGCGAGATCGCCCGGGTCGCCGGGGCGCGGCTGGCCCGGTGCTCTCTGGAACTGGGAGGCAAAAATCCGCTGGTCGTCTGCGATGATGCGGACCTCGAAAAAGCCGCCGAATGGGCCGTGCGCTCGGCGTTCAGCAACGCCGGCCAGCGCTGTGCCGCCGGCAGCCGGATCATCGTGCTGGAATCCGTCTACCCGACATTCCGGGATCTGCTGGTGCAGCGGTCCCGACAATTGAAGGTCGGGCCGGAGGATACGGACGATTTCGGACCGGTCATCAACCCGGGACAGTTGGAAGCCATGCTGGCGGTTGTGCAGCGGGCCCGGTCGGAGGGGGCGGCGGTTCTGACCGGCGGGGGCCGTCTGAACGACGCCGCCCATGCCGACGGCTTCTACATGGCGCCCACCCTGATCGAAAACGCCTCGCCCGATGCCGAAATTTCGACCCACGAGCTCTTTGGCCCCGTCGCCTGCCTGTACCGAGCCCGGAATTTCGCCGAAGCGCTGGATCTCGCCAACCGCTCGCCATACGGACTCACGGCCTGCATTCACACGCGCAGCATCCATCGGGCGCTCGAATTCGCCCGTCGCGTTCAGGCGGGCGTGGTCGTCGTCAACGCCGGCACCTTCGGCAGCGAGCCTCACATGCCCTTCGGCGGCGTCAAACAGTCCGGCAACGGAACACGCGAACCCGGCACCGAAGCATTGGACGTCTACTCGAACTTAAAAAACATCATCATGACGTTTGATCCGAGCCTGGCATGAATGCGGAGGTCGGAAAGCAAAAACCTTTTTCTCTTTCCGCCTTCCCAATTCCAAATCTGCTCCAGAGGGCTAAAAGAAAATGACCCTTGCCGACCCGAACCCGCCGTTATCGAACCCTTCCGTCGTGGCCCTCATCCCCGCTCGCTCGGGCTCCAAGCGCGTTCCAGACAAAAATATCCGGCCACTGGCCGGACACCCGCTGATCGCCTATTCCATTGCGGCTGCGATCCAGAGCGGGATCTTCGCGGCCGTGATCGTTTCGACGGATTCCGAGCGCTATGCGGAAATCTCCCGTTATTATGGTGCGGAGGTCCCTTTCATGCGTCCGGCCGAATTTTCCGGAGACAGCTCGCCCGACATCGAATGGATCGAGTATACGCTCCAACGGCTCGCCGCCGACGGACGCCCCTGCGATTGTTTCAGCATTCTGCGGCCCACCAGTCCGTTCCGCCTGCCGGAGACGATCCAACGCGCATGGAATGAGTTCCGCGCCGAAGTCGGCGTCGACTCCCTGCGGGCCGTTGAAAAATGCGGCCAGCACCCCGGAAAAATGTGGGTCATCCGCGGCCGGCGCATGCTGCCGCTCCTGCCGATCGGGCCGGCCGACCAGCCCTGGCACAGCAGCCAGTACCCGTCGCTGCCTGAAGTCTATGTGCAAAACGCAAGCCTTGAGATCGCCTGGTCGCGCGTGGTTCTGGAGGGCCGCACCATCGCCGGCCACGTGGTCATGCCCTTCCTCACCCGCGACGCCGAGGGCTTTGACGTGAACCAGCCTTACGACTGGGACCTGGCGGAGCACATGGTGCAGAACCGGACCGCCCGGCTCCCCCCGGTGCGTCAGCGGCCGTATCGTTTATAATCCGCCTTCCGCGGCCGGCCGGCGCAGGCTCCGCCGCGTGCTGCGAATCCGAATCTGGGAATGCTCGCATGAAGATTCTGTTCATGATGACCGAACCGCGCGTGATGAAGTATTATCACGATACGCTTCGGTTCATGCTGAAAGAGGGCCACAACGTCCACGTCGCCTATTTCAGTTTGGAAAAATACCGCGGGGGGACGTTGCATGAAACGCTGGCCGATGAGTTCCCGGAGCGGTTCCGCTACGAGGTGGTGTCCGGAAAACGGCCGGGCGTATGGCGCGATCTCCTGATTGCGATGTCCTGGGCCGAAGACTACCTGTTTTTCCTCAAGCCGTTTTTCAGCAGCGCGGCCCGGCTGCGGGAAAGAGTGGAAGTCCGGATCTCGCCGGCCTTTGTCTGGTTGACGAACCGCTGCTTCGGGTTCAAGACCCCGGCCGGGCGAGACGCCCTGACCGCGATGCTGCGGGCCGTCGACCGCGCCGTCCCCGCCTCCCGCCATTATAAACGCTTTATCCGCAAAATTGGGCCGGATGCGGTCCTGGTCTCACCGCTGCTGTCTCACTCCGGACTCCAGTCCGAATACCTGCGGGCGGCCCGGTCTCTCGGCGTCCCCACGGCCTATTGTGTGGCGAGTTGGGACAACCTGACCACCAAGGGAGCCATGCGGGGCAACCCGGACACCATCCTTCTGTGGAACGACATTCAAAAAAAGGAAGCCGTCGAACTCCACGGAGCGGGTGCCGAACGCATTGTGGTGACGGGCGCTCAGTATTTCGACGAGTGGTTTGTCCGCAGACCTTCCCGCACCCGGGAGGACTTCTGCCGGACGGTCGGGCTGCCGCCGGACCGCCCCATCCTCATGTACATGTGCTCGTCCAATTTTATGGCCCCCAACGAACGCGCCTTTGTTTTGAAATGGATCGCAGCCATCCGAAGTTCCGGAGTCCCCGGGCTTTCCGAGGCCGGCTTTCTGATTCGCCCCTACCCGGAATATGCTGAGCAGTGGCGGGCCGTCGATTTCAGCGCCTACGGCAACGTCGTCGTCTGGCCGGCCGACGGCGAATACGCCATCACCGAATCCGCCAAGCGCAATTTCTATGATTCGGTGCACCACAGCATCGCCGTCGTCGGCGTGAACACCACGGCCATGATCGAGAGTGCCATCATCGGGAGGTGCGTTCTCAGCGTGCTGGCGAGCGAGTTTAACGAAAGCCAGTCCAACACGATTCACTTCAGCTATTTGAAACAGGAAAACGGCGGATTCCTTTATCTCGCCAAAGACCTGGATGAGCATATCGCGCATCTTCAGACCATTCTGCGGGATAGCGACCGGATGAGCCGACAGATCGCTCGATTCGTCGCGCATTTCGCTCGGCCGCACGGCGTCCAGCAACCCTGCGTCCCCCTCATCGCGCGCGCGATCACGGAACTGCGGCAGACAGCCCCTGCGAAACCTGCGACGTCCATGCAGACGCGGCTGCTGCGATGCGCGCTGTATCCCGTCGCGCTCGCGTTCAAGGTGGGCCGGCTCCTGGGCCGTTTGAAGAAAAAGCGCGAAAAGCATGAGCGCAAAATGCGGCTTCAGGCCGCCGCCGCCCACGGAGCGGATCCCCTCACCTACATCCGGGCTGACAAAACCGATACTCCCAAGGTTGATTGAAATCCTCGGCGGAGGGGGGCGGGTCTTCGGTGACTTCATCGCGGGCCGCCTCGGGAGCGCCCGATCGGCGTCGATGGACGTGGCGGCCTACTTCGCTCGCGGCTGAAAAATCACGTTGTAGGCATGGTCCTTCGGGTCGGCGCCTTCTCCAGCGAGTTCGGCTCCCTTGCGCGTGTGATGCGCCTGGGCCGGCACGTAGCCATGGGACTGCATGAAGCCTATGATGTCTGCCCGCTGGCCCGGGTTGATTTCGACTTGGATCGACTTCGGCGGCCGGTGCCCGGACAGAAGGCCGCGCATGCCCTTCAGAATCATCAATTCGTTCCCGTCCACGTCGATTTTGACGTGGTCGGCTGGAGCAAAGCCTCCCGTCGAGATCAGGCTGTCGAGGGACGCCGAAAATTTAAGTTCGACCACCGCGGAGGGATCCCGGTCCCGCGGGCCGGACGCTTGAGAGTTGAGCTGGCTCTGCGAAGAACCCGCTTCGGGCGAAAAATAGCTGAACGGAAAAAAGCCCTGCTGCTCGTGAAGCGCGCAGCTGCACGCCGTGACGATTTCGGAAAGGCCGTTGATGGATATGGTTTCCAGCAATCGGGCAAACGTGGCACTGTGAGGTTCAAAGGCAAAGACTTTGCCCGAAGCACCCACGCGCTGAGCGGCTAACACCGTGTAGACCCCGATATTGGCGCCGATGTCGTAGAACACATCGCCCGGCTCCACCCGGGACGCGATCCACTCACAGGTGCCGGGTTCCTTGACGAACATTTTCAAGCAGCGCGCGAATTCGGTATAATTTTCGCAGCGGAACCGAAACGACGATGCGCCGGCGATGATCTCGACCTGCCGCACCAGCCGCGCCCGTTGCTGAAACGACCATTTGATGAGCTTCCGCAGGTAGTGCTGCTCCGGCCACGGCCAGGTTCGACCATCGCTGCGCAGGGCTTGGTTTCGCAACAGAGGCCACAACGGTGCAAACATCATAGAAACCTCGATGGGTTTATTAACGTTCTCATAATTGTCTTTACGTCGCCGTTCCGGCGCGCTGTTAGCCGGGATCCAGTGAATTCGACCCGTTTTGGATGCCCCCGTATCGTGGTACGGGGCAGGCTGATCACGTCCGGCATGACGGTGCTATTTCGGGACGATTAATAAGCGGCGGCGGGCGGAGGCGGGGCCAGCGACGCCATGTTTATCGCCGGTGGAGATCGAAAAACTCCGCAGACCTCCGCCAAATGGGAAACGCTGGCACGGAAAGGCCGGATCACGTCATCGACGAAAAATAAAGTTGTAAACGCCCGTGTCGCCCTTGGGAGTCTGGGAGGCGATCTTGAATCCCTTCGATAGTATACCCTTCAGCGCTTCCTGGTCCTCCGCTCGGTTGCTGTCCAGCTCCACGAGCAGGGACTGGACGTCCGGACTCGCCAGCGTTCGGGAGGCCCCGGCGAGGATCTTGTCTTCAATTCCGTCGACGTCAATTTTGATATGCGTTGGCACCGATTTGGAAAACTGCTCGGTAAAGGCGTCCAGGGTGTAGGAAAAAACCGCCTGCCGAAAGCTGTTTCGGAACCGGTCCGCAGCCGCAGCGGCTGCGGGAGCAACTCCGAACTGGTTGAATGCGGTACCGACGGAGAAAACGGGCATGTAAAGATAATCCAGGGCATTGCGATCCGATAGCGCCAGATTGAGCGCCGTCACCCGGTGGGCCTGGGAATTGAGAAAAACATTGGCGTTCATGACGGCAAAATTTTGTGACTCCGGTTCAAATGCCACCACCGCCAGTCCTTTCTTGGCCGCCAGCAACGAGTACAATCCGATATTGGCTCCGATATCGAACAGCGTCGCCCCGGCAGAAAAGGACTCAATCCACTCGATGGTTTCAGGCTCCTTGCGCAGAAAAGATTCGCAGCGTTTGAACACCTTGAGGTTGGGGCAGTATAATCGAATGCTCTCTCCAAGGATGCGTGCGTCGTAAACCGGATAAAACGCATCGTAGACCTTCGCCTTCTTTCGGTCCGGAGCGTTGATACGATAAACCCTTAAAAGCAGAAACTCCAAAAGGCCAATCCAGTATTTATAAAACATCCTGAAGCCTCAACCCGTCAACGTTAATGGCGATTGCAGCGTTCATGGAACCGCTCGAGTCGAATAGAATGAATCGAATGCGTTTATATAGAAGTTCGCTTAACCATGCAAGGATGAAATCGGGAACGGGAAGGACCCGTCGGCGCGCCGTGTTCACTTGACTTGAAGGATGCCATGTGGTCAAAATCGCCATACGGCGGAGATGACCCATATCATCGTTACTCAACAAGAGCCAGCGAGCCGGCCAGCAACCGAGGCTCGAATAACGGAGATTTTCTTTTTAGATGAAGCATCTGGTCCCGGCGGGCCCGGAGATATCGACGTGAAATCCATCGATTCGTGGAGCGCATCGGTGCGGGCGCATGTTGCGGCGATGAATCGCTCCGATTGGATCGATGCGGCGGGCCGGGTGGGCCTGCTGCTTTTCTCGTTCGGAGTTCTTTATCGAACCCTTTTGGTGCACGAAGGGTTCTTGCTGATGAGCCTCGCCCTGGTTTTTCGATGGCGCTCGACCGGAACAACCGTCACAAAAGATCCACTGATTGTGCTGAGCCTCGCATTTCTCTTGTTTCTGCTGATCCGAACCCTCTTGGCCGTCACCGAGTTTCACGCGTATCGATCCCTCATCGTTGAAGGGGCCGTCCAATCCATTCAAATCGCGTTTTTCACGGTCTTCATCGTCGCGTTCTGGATGCATCACGCCCGCCGCCGATGGGATTGGCTCGTGTTGGCCCTGATGACTGGGTTTATCGTGCGAGTGCTGCGAAAGCTGGACTGGCTGGATTTTCCGGAGACTGCGCAGCTTCTATGGTCCGGTGTCCAGCGCGCGGCCTTCGGATCAACGGCCAATCGCTTCGGGGTGTGGAATGCCGTGGTCCTGGCCGGCTGTCTGCTGTTGTATCGGCAGATAGGGGGCGATGTCGAACGCAAGACCGTTCATCGCATCCGAAAAATCTTTTGGATGATAATGACCGCTGCGAGTGCGGCGGGTCTCGTTTTTTCGCAATCCCGATCCGCATGGGCCGCGACGATCCTGATCCTAACGCCCGCGCTGATGTGGAAATGGCACCGGTCCAACAAACTCCGTATCAAACCCCGCACCCTGATCATCGTTTTATTGGCAGCCGCCGCGGGTCTCACGCTTTTTTCAAACATTATCGAACGCCGGCTGCTTACCGGCGGCGAGGCTTACATCCAAATTCTATCCGGCGATATCGACATCCATACCAAGGCCGGAGACGACAATATCGACAGTCTTTACGAGCGTCTATTGATCTATAAACTGTTCTGGGAAAAATGGCGGGCGCGGCCGTGGACCGGATACGGCCCCGGGACATCCGAAATCCTGATCGCAACCTCATCAAGTGAATACGCGCGCATTGCCAGGTACAACCATTTTCACAATCTCGGCTTTGACATCCTCATCCAGTTCGGTGCAGTGGGTCTGCTGTTTTATGGGGCCCTTGGTTGTTTGATCATCAAAGCGCTCTGGCAGGGTCACCGCGACGGAAGCATCCCCTTCGACTATTTTCTCTTCGCGCTCAGCGCGTTGGCCTTGGTTTTGACTAGCTGCCTGACCGGACAGGCGATGCGCGACTACAAGGGGGTTTATCTGGTCGGCTTTCTCGGGGGGATGGCGTACACGTCCAGATTCACGAAGGGACATCCGCCCAAGCCCGGCGAGTAGCCTTGTTTGAACGTTGCCGAAATCTTGCCCCCCTATCCGATGGTGGTAATTTTTTTTGGGGGGGACGTGATGGTTTTCACATATCCGAAGCCATCTTATTCTCTGCCTTCCATAACGGAGCGAATCATTCATGCCAAACGGTTGCGTAGAGCTTTGTTTTGCGTCTCAGCACTTTTTCCCCCTGCACGGCGGCGGTACGCTGCGGTTTCTGCGGTACTTTCCTGGGCTGCGTCAACGCGGAATTAGCGCGCGCGTCATCACGGGCACTCCCAAGTCCTCCAAGTGGATCGACACGGACTTCACCCGTGAATGGAACCGCTATGCCATCGGCGACGTCATCCCGACCGAGCCGGTGGACGGCACCCCGGTTCACCGGATCCGTCTGCCCGAGGAAAAAGGATGGCGCCGCCTGATCCTCTTCAACCGTGAGATCGTGAAATTTTGCCGGCAGCCCGGATATGCCCCGCATGTCGTACAGCTGTTCCAGGCCATTCCGCATCGCTCCATCCCCTGGCTGCGTCAGCTGCGACGGCGCGGAATCTCCATCGCCTATGCCTACACGGCGCCCGCGAAACTGCCGGCCGCTGCGCTGAAGCGAATGATTCGCCGCTGGGCGCTGCGGGAGCTCAGCCGCCACTTGGATTGCATCATCGCCGGCAGCGCCGCCATGGGCCGCCATGCGCGCGAGCTGGGATTCCGAAGCCGGATCGAGGTGATCCCCAACGGAGTCGACCTGAAGCGGTTTTGCCCCCATCGAGGCAGCGACCCGTGCCGGCGCCTGAGGGCATCCCTGGGAATGGACGACCAATCCATCATGATCGCCACGGTGGGATCCGTGATCCCCGGCAAGGGCTGCGATCTGCTGCTGGAGGCCTGGGCGCCTCTGGCGCAACGCTTTCCCCGGGCCCACCTGGTCATCATCGGAGCGCGCTTCGATCCGGACCATTACCAGAAGGGGGAATTCGAAAGCAAAATCGCAGCATTGATTGCCGCTTCCGGAGCAGCGGACCGCATTCACTTTACCGGGCACGTGCAGGATATCGAATGTTATTACCAGTCCTGTGACATTTTTGTGTTTCCCACCCAAAAGGAGGGCATGCCGAACGCCGTGCTCGAGGCGATGGCTTCGGCCGTCCCGGTGATTCTGACCCCTTTCCCGACTCTGTCCGAAGACCTCGGCCAGCCCGGGCGCGAATTCCTGTTGATTGAACGCCGACCGGAAGCCTTGGCGACCGAAGTCGAACGCCTCATTCGGAATGCCGACTATCGATACGATTTAGGCCAGAAGGGCCGCCGGTGGGTTGAACAGACCATGGATTTGGATCACATCTTGGACCGCTATGCAGCTCTGTATCGCGAGTTGGCCCGGCGATAGCCCCGAACAAGCTCCGCCGTGCCGGGCTCGGAACGATGTTCGATGAATTCTCTGGCTGGCTCCCTTTTTTCCATCGACGCCAGCGGCCGCTGGAATTTCGCTCCAGCGCCAACTGCCGGCGCATCATCGAATGGAGCGGCCGGATGCTTTCAGCCAGCATCTCTGCTAATACGCCCCGCACAAGTTCCAACCGATTGAAATATATTGACAATGAATTTTGTTGCGGCCTATAAGAGGGATTTTATTATTCTGGTATTAACGAATCGCCCATGACAACGCCCAAACCACTCCTGCTGATCCCGGTGGAAAACCAGGTGCGCGAGCTGGATCCTAAACTCCTGCTGGCATGCGTGGCGGGCCGGCGCGGGTTTTCTTCGGTGATTGGCTCGCGGCGGGAGATGGAGATGCGCATCGACCATTTTCCGCGCAGCATTTATCTCTCCAAAAGCATGACGGTGAGAAGCCTTCTGTTCTTCTGGGTGGCGGCGAAATTCGGCCACGACATCATCACCTGGGACGAAGAGGCCCTGGTGCACCTGCCGCCGGACATCTACTTTTCCCGGCGCCTGCACCCCGCCGCCATTCGCTACGTCACCCATCTTTTCGCCTGGGGCGAGGAAAACGCCGAACTCTGGCGTCAATATCCCCACCTGCCGGCGGCGATCCCCATTCACGTGACGGGAAACCCGCGCAGCGACATGTTGCGCCCCGAACTGCATGCGTACTATGCCGATGAAATCGACGGCATCCGCCGGGAATTCGGCAATTTCATTCTGGTCAACACCAATTTCAACCACGTGAACGCCTTCGGCCCGGATATGAATCTTTTCAAGCCGACCAAGGGCCCCGGCCAGATACCCAAATTCGGCCGGGCCGCCCGCGGCATGAGCCGGGAATACGCCGAAGGCTTGCGCGACCATAAGCAGGCCGTTTTCGAAGATTTTAAGCGTCTGATCCCGGAACTGGAAAAACAGTTCCCGGATCACCTGATCGTCATCCGGCCGCACCCGACCGAGAGCCATGCCGCCTATCAGCAGATCGCCGCAGGCTGCACGCGGGTGCGGGTGACCAACCAGGGCAACGTCGTACCCTGGCTATTATGTGCCAACGCCCTGATCCACAACGGCTGCACCACCGGAGTGGAAGCTTTCGTCGTGGGGGTTCCGGCCGTGAGCTACCGCGCCACCGTCAACGACGTTTACGACAATGGGTTTTTCCGGCTGCCGAATGCGCTCAGCCACCAGTGTTTTTCGTTTGAAGAGCTTTGCCGGGCCCTCCGCAGCATTCTGGAGGATCGGCTCGGCCCGCTCGATGGCCAGGATCGCCTCAATCTCGTTCGCCATCACCTGGCTGGAATCGATGGCGGCCGGATGGCCTGTGAGCGCATGGTGGACGTCCTCGACCGCATCGCGGCGGATCAGGCCAAACCGCTGTCCCGGGCCTGGGCCCACCGCGCCGATCGCTGGCTGGCGCGCAAAGGCCTGCATCTCCTGCGTCAGATCAAGTCCCGGCTGCCCGGATCCCACAACCGGCCCGAGTTTCAGCGGCACCGCTACCCCGGCCTCCCGCTCGACGAGGTTCGTTCCCGCATCGCTCGCTTCCAGCGGCTGTTGGGGGACGACACCCGGATCGTCGTCGAACCGGTTACCGCCACCATCTACCGCCTCCGCGTCGCATGACCGGCGCAAGAGAGCACGCATGCATTCGAAACCGCCGCTGATCATCCCGGTCGAAAACCAGGTTCGCGAGCTGGACCCCAAACTGCTGCTGGCCTGCATCGCCGCGCGCCACGGATTCGTCTCGATCATCGGTTCCCACCGCGAAATCGACTTCCGCATCGCTGCCTTCCCGCGCGGGTTGTACCTGAACAAGAGCATGACCGAGCGCAACCTCAAGATGTTTCAGATCATGCGCCGGATCGGGCACGCGATTCTGACCTGGGATGAAGAAGCGCTGATCCACTTGCCGCCCGCCATTTACTACTCCCGGCGGTTGTCTCCGGTCGCCATTCGCTGCATTTCGCATCTGTTCGCCTGGGGCGAAGAAAACGCAGACCTATGGCGCAGCTACCCTGAATTTCCGGAGAACCTGCCCATTCATGTCACCGGCAACCCCCGCAACGACATGCTTCGGCCCGAATTGCATGCCTTCTACGAGAGCGAAGTTCGAGCCATTCATGAACGCTACGGGGATTACCTGCTCGTCAACACCAATTTCAACCACGTCAATGCGTTTTTTCCGGCTCAAAACCTGTTCAAACCGGTGAAGCACCCCGGCGAATCCCCTCAATTCGGCAAGGCCGGCGTCGGCATGACCCGGGAGTTCGCGCAGGCATTGCACGATCAGAAACTGGCCGTCTTCAAAGCCTTTCAATCCCTGATCCCGGAGCTGTCTCACGCCTTCCCGCAACTTTCCATCATCGTCCGACCGCACCCGACCGAGGGCCAAGATGTCTACCGGCAGCTGGCATCCGGCAACAGCCGGATCCATGTCACCAACGAAGGCAACGTGGTGCCCTGGCTGCGGGGAGCGAAAGCGCTCGTCCACAACGGCTGCACCACCGGCGTCGAGGCCTTTGTGATGCGGACGCCGGCCTTCAGCTTTCGCCCGGCCGTCAACGAGGCCATCGACCACACCTTCTACGTCTTGTCCCACGGCCTGAGCCACCAGTGTTTTGCGGCCCCCGAATTGATCGATGGGATTCAACAGGTGCTGGATGGCACGCTCGGAGCGGCCAGCGGCGAAGCACGATCCGCCCTGGTGCAGCGCCATTTGACCGGCCAGGAGGGTGCCCTCGCCTGCGAGCGGATGATGGACGTGGTGCAGGCGATTGCCGAAAAGGGCCCGGTCCTGCCGATGCCGGCGCTTTCCGATCGGCTTTTGGGCGTCGTCATGGCGCAAAGCCGTTTCCTGATCAAACGCGCCAAGTCCTATTTTCCGGGCAGCCACGCCCCACCGGAATTCCACCGCCACCGCTACCCGGGAATCACTCTGGACGAACTGCGCCATCGAATTCGGCGCTTTCAGGAGATCCTCAGGGATCAAACGCCCATTTCAGCCGAGGCGATCACGCCGCAAATCTTCCGCATCCGCCCCAACGGATGAAACGGATGCCGGGCGGCGGACGGGGGGATGCGTCTTGACAGCCAGCGGGCGATTCAGGTATAAACTCGGGCAATCGGGCCGATATGGCAAAGAACGGCGGACGCGTGATCGTCCGATTTTTTATTTTAGGGGCAAATGACCATGAAAGTACTGATACTCGGGTTAGGCAAATCCGGCACCACCGGCATGGTGTACAAGGTCGCGGGAGGGCTTCCCAACTGTCACGCCTTTTCAGGCGGCAAACCCGGCAAATACACCGGCAATTATGAAAATGCCGTATATAAGCACACCTACGAAGAGCGAAAGGGCAAGAACTTCGACGTCTACCAGAAGCACTTCGCTAATTTCCAATACGACCGCAAGGTGTGGATGGCCAGGGACCCGCGGGATGCCGCCGTCAGCCGCATTCTGTATCGTTTCCACAAAGGGATTCTCTTCAACAAGAAGCAATATCAAGCCTACTTCGACCTCATTCTGAAAAAGGAACAAAACCCCGCCGCCATCCCGTTTATCGAAATCTGCCGGTATGCCAGCCATCTCGACTGGCCGGTCAGCCGGGAGAAAGTGGTCGAAGAGGAACGCAACCGCTACGCACGGATGCGCGATTTTGTGAAAAACCTCGGCAGCGACTGGTTTCTCTTCAAATACGAGGACATGGTGACGGGCCAGTTCGACGAAGTCAATCGGTACCTGGGCTTCAGCCTGAAATCCGAAGCGGAGGTTCCCAAGGGAACGGGGAAAGACAAGGTCGTTCGCAAGAAAGCGTTCGGCGACTGGCGCCACTGGTTCACGCCGGAGGACGTCGCGCTCTTCAAGCCGGCCTACCTGCCTTATATGGAGGCCATCGGCTACGACGGCGCGGACTGGGCGCTCGCGCCCGAACCCGTCATCGAACCCCAGTTCTCATCGGGGTACGTCAAAAACCTGGCCAGCAAGGGCCACTCCAACATCCTGAAGCGCTTCTACGACAATCTCATGCAGCGCTACTACGCCCGGAGCTGACCACTTCTTCTCCCCGACGGGACCTCCCGCGGCCACCGGTGAAAACCGGTGGCCTTTTTTTTGAACCCATTTCAAGTCGGATAGAGGTCCCGGATTAGTCGAAGCGGATCTCGTCGAGGCGCAGCTCGACATGCCCGACGACGGGCAGATCGCAGGCGACCACCAGCGGCAGGCGGCCGTCCGTGCTGAGGGTGAGAAAGCCTTCCTTGAACCAGGGCTCAACGCTTCCATCGTAGGAGCCGACCGGCGTGGATTCGATCCGGATGGTCACGGCATCCCCGGCGCCCGTACGCCGCTGGGATTCACCCCCGCTTCGTTCCAGATAATCGTAGGGCAAGCCCGGCTGTCGTTCCGTTCGGAAGCTCAGGCGATGAAGCTGCCGCTTGTGGAAGACGCACCGGGGGGCGAGGTCAGGGACGCCCCGAGCGACCGCATCGCATAGGAGGTAGACCAGCATCGAGGTCTCGGCGGGAGACGGGCAGTTTTCGGCTCGAAAGACGAATCCCTTCTCGCTCACCCGCGTCCAATTTTCCGGCGGTCCGTTCGCCTGGCGCAGGTTCTCCGGTTCATGCTGACGCCGGAACACCTGCTCCCGTCCGAAGACGAACCACTGGAGGTAATCGTCGTACCCCGCTCGCGTGCGGATCAGACGCAGCGGCGCAAGGGACACCGGATCGAACCACAGCCGGTTCTCCATCCGCAGGGGGGCCATCCCGGGCGGCTCGATCGTCAAGCGGATCGAGAGCTTCAGGATGATCGCGCCTTCCGGCCGGATCGGCTCGCCCTTCACGGTCGGCCACCGACCCGAAGGAAGGGACGCAGCCGGTTCGGGCTCCAGCCAAACCTCGGCCGTGATGCGACCGGTCAGCTTCTCCGCCTGGAATCGCAACGCGGTCCAAGGGACCACGGACGGCGACGCGGTGGCCTTCCCGGCATCAGCGGCGTTCGGCCCGATGGCGAGAACCAGCAGGAACGCGACCGCAGCGAGCTGGCGCGTCATGCGGTCTTCGCCTCGAAGCGATAGTTCCCCTGCATGAACTGCTCCACGTACCATTCCACCTGCCGGTCGTCGGCCAGGTGCATGTCCAGCAGCCGGACACTCCCCAGCAGCCGGCCCAGCAGGTCGATCTTCTCGACGAGGAAGCTCTCCTCATACTTCTTGATCTCACCTCGGACCATGTCGCCCTTCTGCTCGACCTTGAAGCCCATCTGCTTGAGAATCTGGGCGATCATCAGCGCGCGCCGCGACCGGCGGCCGATATCGGCCGCCCCGCCTTTGAAGTAAAAAGTGATGTAGTTGTCGTTCACCGCCGGCCCGCAGAACGTGTCGACGGTCGTGAAGTGGTAACCCAGGCGGGAGTTGAAATTGAGGTAGTGGCCCGCAATGATAGCGTAGCTCGGAGCGCCCATGCGCCCCTCGGTCATGGGGTCGCGGATCGCGGTCTGCGCCACGATCGAAGCAAATCCCCCCCAGCTGATCCCCACATCCCGGGACCAGTCCACCTGTTCGTGCTTCATCCCCTGCAGCAGCGCGCGAAAGGGAATCGAAATTACGTCGTTCACCTCGGCGTGCGCGCCGCGGCGTTCGGGACGCAATCCGTCCCCCAGATCCACCACCAGGATCTTCATGGGCAGGTAGGCCCTCAGCGGAACCGCCAGGCAGTCCTCCGGCCGTGCAGCATCGCTGATGCGGAACATCTCCTGCATCGACATCTCGTGAGCGAAACGGATCACATCGTGCAGGGTCCGGCACCCGGCCGGGCTGAAATTCTCCCTTTGCGGGTCCGTGAGGTTCAGGGGCGCGATGCGCCGAAGGACCGACTTCATCAGGTTGTAGGTGGGGCTGTCCTTCATGGGGTTCAGGGGTTTTTTTTCGGCGAGCAGTTGGTCCACCCGGCCGCGGTAAATGACGCGCTGGGTGGCATCCACCGTGATCTCCTCGCCATGCGGGATGGTGCGGGTGGCGTTGCCGAGGCCCACCAGGGTGGGGATGCGGAATTCGCGGGCCACCGAGGCCATGTGCCCCGTGACGCTGCCGACATCGGTGATGAAGGCCCGGATCCGCCCCATGAGCGGAACATAGCGCGGAGAGGTCTGGCGCGCGACCACCACCACGCCCTCGGGGATGTGATGCAGCAAGTGGTCCGACTCGATGATGAAGGCATAGCCCGAGGCGGCTCCGTCGCAGGCCGTCTGC
Source organism: Desulfobacterales bacterium (assembly GCA_030834695.1). Taxonomy (GTDB): domain Bacteria; phylum Desulfobacterota; class Desulfobacteria; order Desulfobacterales; family SpSt-501; genus SpSt-501. Next base: position 45,696 of record JAUQXK010000079.1, on the reverse strand, counting down.
CCCCCCTTGAGCAGAACCGGATGGGAGATGGGCGCGGGTTCCGGACCGCCGGTGACGGCCACCTGATCCGCCCCGAACCGCTGGGACCGCTTCAGCGGACGCGCCTGCAGGATGAAAAGCCTTCCCTGTGCGTCGATGGCCCATTCGATGTCCAGGGCGTACCCGTAATGCTGCTCCAGCTTCAGACCGTAGTCGGCCAGCTGCCGGATTTCCGCGGGACGCAAACAGGCCGTACGCCGGAGGTCCTCCGGCAGCACCTCTTCGCTCACGCCGTCGGCCGCGTCGACGCGCAGACGGCGATCCTTGACGGCCACCTCCTCCGCCTCGACGGCCAGCGTCTTCTTGCTCACCTGGAAGAAATCGGTGGGCGCGGACCCTTCCACGGCGTCGGCCGCCAGCCCCCAGACCGCGCTGATCATGATCACGGCGTGGCGGCTGTCGTTGGGATTCACCGTGTACATGACCCCGCTGACCTTGGCGTCGATCATGACGATGCAGGCGACGCTCATGTTCACGTCCTGATCGCGGTAGCCGCGCCGCCGCCGATAATATACCGCCCGGGGGCTGAAGGTGCTCGCCACCACCTCCTTGTAAGCCTCGATCAGGTTGGCTTCGCTGACGTTCAGCACCGTCGAATGCTGGCCGGCGAAACTGGCCTCGGAATCTTCACTGGTGGCGCTGCTGCGGACGGACAGCTTGAAATCGTAGGGGATATTTTCGCGCAGGTCCCGGGCGGCCTGCAGAATGGAGCTTTCCAGATCGGTCGGCAGATCGGCATCCAGGATGCGGTTCTGAATCTCCTGGCACACCGCCATGAGGGCCTCGGTGTGGTTGATGTCCAGGTTCTTGAGCTTCCTCTGGATCAGGTCGGTCAGCTCGTTGTAATCCAGGAAAAGCTGATACCCGTAAGCGGTGATGGCGAAACCCGGCGGAACCGGAAGGTGGGCCCGGTTGAAGACCTCACCGAGGTTGGCCGCTTTGCCGCCCACCTCGCCGGCATTTTCGAGGCTCAGCCGTTCGATGGGCAGCACGAAGCTGGTGTCCTCGAAGTGCCGCTTGTGCTGGAGCTCCGTGAAAACCTTCCCCGCGATCCGCTGGGCCGCCTCGGCCAACTCCGCATAACGGTTCCCGGACAGCTCGTTCAAGTTCCGGGCGATGGAGTTGACCTCCATCACCAGGGCCTCCGTCTGGGATACGGCATACATGTAAGTGAACGGCTGGTCCTGGTAGATCGTATTTTCAAGATCGGCGATGATCTCCAGGGCGTGGTTGTTGGCAAGCAGCAGCTGTTTGAAGCTCCCGTACTTGCGGTGAAAAATCGAGTCGTCCGGAGCGCCGCATTCGGCGTCTCGGCCCTTGCGGAAGAAATCGAAAAATTTGAACATACGCGCCTCAACGGTTTGAGATGACGGATGGCGCCAGTATGTATCGATTTCGCCCCGACTACAAGAGGCAGCCGCGAAAGGGGAAAGAACCGTTGTCAAACCGGCGGCGGCCCGCTATAGTGCGGCCAATGTTTCCAAGGAGGTGCTGGATGATGCCCGGCGGATATATGGGAAAAGCGGCGTTTGTCGATCTGAGCGCCGGCACGGTTCAGGTGGAATCCCTGCCCGAATCCACCTGCCGCGATTTTATCGGGGGCTATGGGCTCGGCGTACGGATTCTGTTTGAACGTCAAGCCAAACAAGTCGACCCGCTCGGACCCGAGAACATCCTGGGGCTGGCGGCCGGACCGCTGACCGGCACCAAGGCGCCCACCGGAGGCCGCTACATGGCCTGCTGCAAATCACCGCTCACCGGCGGCTGGGGCGACGCCAACGCCGGCGGCTATTTCGGCAGCGAACTGAAAGCCGCCGGCTTCGACGCCGTGTTCGTTTCCGGAAAGGCCGCGGCGCCGCGGTTGGTGTGGATCACGGACGGTCGCATCGAAATCCGGGATGCCGCCCACCTGTGGGGGCTGGACACTATCGAGGCCGAAGCGGCCATTCAAAAGGAGCTTAATGATCCCAAGATCCGTGTCGCCGGCATCGGCCCGGCCTCCGAGCGCCTGTCCCTGATCTCCGGAATCGTCAACGACCGCGGCCGCATCGCCGCGCGCTCGGGCGTGGGCGCGGTGATGGGCTCCAAAAACCTCAAAGCGGTGGCGGTCCGCGGCCGCGCCAGGGTTCCGGTCGCCGATGCCGCCGAACTCGGCCGTCTCGCCAAGGACTTCGCCCGGCAAATCCGCGACCTGCCGGGAATGGCTCAGGCACTTCAGAAACACGGCACCTGCGGGTTCACCGCCGCGCTGGTCGCCGGGGGCGCGACGCCCGTCAAGAACTGGCAGCTGGCCGGCGAGCAGGCGTTTCCCGGCGTCAAACAGATCGCCGACGGCGATGCGGTCATCCGGTTCCAGACCCGCAAATACGGCTGTGCGAGCTGTCCCATCGCCTGCGGCGGCATCTGCGACGTCTCCGACGGGAAATACCCCGTGGGGGAAGTGCACAAGCCCGAATACGAGACCATCGGCGCCTTCGGGCCGCTGTGCCTGTGCGACGACCTGGAGACGATCATCAAGCTGCACGACATGTGCAACCGCAGCGGGCTGGACACCATCTCCGCCGGACACGTGCTCGCGTTTGCCATGGAGTGTTTCGAAAAGGGCATTCTCAACGAGAACGACACCGACGGAATCCGGATCACCTGGGGCAACGGCCCGGCCATGGTGGCGCTGCTCGATAAGGTGATCCGCCGCGAAGGCATCGGCGACTTGCTCGCCGACGGCGTGCGAGCAGCTGCCCGAAGCATCGGCAGCGGCGCCGATGACTGCGCCGTGCACGTCGGCGGCCAGGAGCCGGGCTTGCACAACGCGCTCTTCCTGCCCAGCCGCGGCACCGGCTTCGTGTGCGACCCGACCCCCGGCCGCCACACAGCGGCGCCCATGGCGCGCCTGGAGGGAGGGCCGGGGGCGTACGCGCCCTACCCCGAGCTGCGCATCGACAAGTTCGAGCGTTACGCATATACTGGCAAGGGACCGATGAGCGCGACCGCTTCGCGCTACCTTCAGGTGGGCAACTGCGCCGGCGTCTGCGTCATGCCCTTCATGTTCTTCGGCAACTACCCCCTGATCGAACTGCTCAACGCCGTCACCGGCTGGGGCGTGGATGTGGCCGAAGCGCTCACCGCCGGCGCACGCATCCAGGCCCTGCGCCAGAGTTTCAACCTGCGCGAGGGAATTGCCGCCGAAAGCGTCCGTTTGCCGGAGCGCATGCTCGGCCGCCCGCCGCAAGCCGAAGGACCTCTGGCCGGGGTGACCATCGACGTCGACAGCCTCGCGCGGGAGTACCGACTGGCGATGGGCTGGGATGCGGAGACGGGGGCCCCAACAAAGGATACTCTTGAGAAGCTAGGCTTATCCCAATTGGTGGAAAAATTCGGATAAGTCCAGTGTTCCGTGTAGCTGGAAACTAGATACAACGACTGATTTTTTTCGCCTGCGCAGCAGCAATGAGGTCGATGGGCTGTTCTTGAATCCCGAGAAGGTTTCCGTCAAGATACCGATTTCTCCCAGTTCAGCATCGCAGCCGCAACACCAATTTGTCGCTTTCCTCAGCTAAACTTCATGGCTGTCTCATCTCTTCCCGGATGAGATTAAGGTACGCTGCCTCTACCTCAAACCACCCCAGGATTCGTTTGATTTATTTTGCCTATTGCTGACAGCCGCAGCCGACGATTTTCAGTTTCCCGGCTTAAGGCGCAAGCCGCTTTTTGCATCAAAAAAAAGCGCATTACTGGATGAAAAAGAGAATCCCATTATTTCCCCCTCAATCGGTCGGCGGGCAAAACACATCCTCCATTCGGTTTGCCCGACTTTGACCGAGATGAGATTCGTAGGCCCCATCGGTTCGATCAGAACCACTTCTCCCTGCAACCCGATTTCTTCCTGGCTCTCGGGAATGAGATTCTCGGGTCGGATTGCCATCAAGACTTCGCTCGTCACCCGCATCGGTGTATCGAATCCAAATGCTTCGTCCGCTGATTGGAAGCGCCCGTTCTGCAGCCGACCCGGAACTGAGATGATGCGGTGCGCGCCGATGAATTCGGCAACGAAGCGGTGCGCCGGGTCTCGATAGATGTGCGTTGGCTCGCCGGCCTGCCGGATCACTCCTCGGTCCATGACGATGAGATAATCCGACATCATCATCGCTTCGGTTTGGTCATGCGTCACATAGAGGACCGTAGCCTTGATCCCGCGGAAAAGTTTTTTGAGTTCGGAGCGCGTAGCCTCTCTGACCTGGGCGTCCAGGTTGCTGAGCGGTTCGTCAAGGAGAAATACCTCCGGCTCTCTCACCAAAGCCCTGGCCAGCGCCACCCGCTGCTGCTGTCCTCCGGAGAGTTGTTTCGGGTAGCGATCCACCAGGGTTTCAATCTTTAACATATTTGCAACCGCTTCCACTTTTTCCGCGATCCGTTCCTTGGAGACGCCCCGCAGTTGAAGGCCGATGGCGATGTTCTCATAAACCCGCTTGTGAGGGTAGAGGGCGTAATTCTGAAAAACCATCGCCACGTTGCGCTCCCGCGGTGGGATGCGGTTTGCGACCTGTCCGGCGATGAGGATTTCCCCGGCATCCGGGCGTTCCAAACCCGCCACAATCCTGAGCAGGGTCGTCTTGCCGCATCCGGATGGACCGAGGATGCCGGCGAAGGCGCCGTCGGGTATCCCAAGATGGATGTCTTTGAGCGCGGGAAACGATCCCTCGATGAACGACTTGCTGATCCCTCTCAGTTCGACGGCTGCCATGATCTCATCCTTTGACGGCCCCCGTGGTCAGCCCTTCGATGATCCAGCGCTGAAACGCCGCGATGACGAGGATGATGGGTACGGTCGTTAATGCAACGGCCGCATTGATTTCGCCCCAGGGGATTTCGTAGCCGGAGGCGCCGCTCAGAAGGGCGATGCCCACTGGCACGGTGTATTTGGACTGGGCTGGCATTAGGGACAATGCCAGGATAAACTCGTTCCAGCAGAAGATGAATACGAGCACGGCGGTCACGGCCAGAGACGGCCGGCTCAGCGGAAGGATGATTCGATAGAGGATGGCAGACTGAGAGAAGCCGTCCATGACCGCCGCCTCATCGAGCTCCTTTGGAATCTGCCGAAACGCCGCATGCAGCATCCATACGGCAAAAGGCAGATTCAGGGCCGTATAGGCCAGGATGAGGGCGAGGTAATTGTTCACCAGCGACAGCTGTTTCATCACGACGAAAACGGGGATGACCAAAAGGGCCGGCGGCAGGATGGCTCCGACCAGAAACCACCGCTGGATCCGCAGCGCGCGGCGAAGGTCCAAGGCTCTCAGCCGGAAGGAGAGGACGGCCGCCACCCACAAGGTAAGGATCGTCGCCCCTCCCCCGGCGATCAGGCTGTTCAGCACATAGCGGCCGAAGGGCCGCTTCGAGAATACGTCGATAATGTTCTCCAGGGAGATCGTTTCCGGGAGGTAGCTCACCGGAAGCCGAAAGACCGTACCGGCTGGCTTCAGGGCCGTCTGAATGGTCCAGAAAAAAGGAAAGAGGCAATACAGAAGGATAGAAGCGATCGCGATGGAGAAGATCAGTTTTTTCATATTTAGATTCTCTCGTACCGGAGGGCTGTGGAACGGACAATCAAAAGGCTGACAAGAATGAGGCTGATGAGAAACAGACCGGTCAGAAAGAGGGCATAGCCCACCTCATCGTAGCGGAAGGCCAGATCATAGATGTAGAGGCTCAACGTCCGTGTCGTGTCCGCCGGCCCCCCCTTGGTTAGGACCCATATCAGATCGAATATCCCAGCAGCATGGATAATTCTGAAAATAAGCGCGACCCGAATGAAAGGCATCAGCAGAGGCAAGATCAGATGGAAAAACATCATCCTCGTCCCGCCCCCGTCGATGGAAAGACTCTCTTTGAGTTGCTGTGGAATGCTCTGAAGGCCGGCCAGAAGAATGATGGCGACGAAGGGAGTCGTTTTCCAGACATCGGCGAAGACGGCGGCGAACATGGCTCCTTCGGGCGTGGAAAGCCAATCCATGGGTTTGGATAGAATTCCAACTCGTACCATCAGGTCGTTGATCACGCCGAAGGGGTTGTTGAACATCCACTGCCAGGCCATGGCCATCACGGCTGTCGGCAGCGCCCAGGGCACCAGCACGCTGAGTCGCAACATAGTCCTTCCCCGGAAAGGCTGATGGGCCAACAGGGCGAAAAAGAGACCTAAAAGGAATTCAAACGGAACGGAGAGGCCGGTGAAGACGAGGGTGTTCTTCAGGGTCATTTTGAGATCATGATCGAAATAGAGGCGCAGGGGCCAGCTGTGGCGTTTGCCCTTGATGAGCCCCTCGATGGATTGGTCCATTTGTAGCGCCGCTTCCCTGGGGCTTTCGATTCCCACCAGGACGGCGCTGACATGCTTCTGCATGATGGAGCTGATTCGTGGATAATCGGGATGAATGGGTCTCATCCGCGATTTTAGCAGCACTTCGTAGAGATCGGTATAATGCGGGCTTTCCTGTAAAATTTCCTCGTCCTTAAACAACGACTTCAGTGCGGGGACGGCTCCTCTGCGGAAGTGCAAAACCTTCTGAGCCTCCGGTGAAACTGTAAATTCGATGAACTTCGCTGCCGCCTCCGGGAATCTGGCGCCTCGGGCAATCCCCAGACCCCAGCCGCCCAGCGTGCCGGCTGGCTCGTGGCCGGTTCGATGGATGAAAGGGACGATCCCCACCTTGCCCTCGAGCGGCGAACGCCTGAGGATGGTCCAGGCATAGGGCCAGTTGCGCATCATCAGCGCCTTTCCCTGTTCGAAAAACTCCAGGGCCTGTTGCTCCTGAAAGGTGATCACGCTCCGGGGAGCCCAGCCCTGGCTAATCACCTCTTTCATAAAGGACAGCACGGAAATGTTTTCATCTCGATCGAGAAGAACATTCTGATCTTTGTCGATCGGGGTTCCACCCGCTCCCCAGAGATATTCGAGGTAGTTGCACACGAGGCCCTCGTACTGCATTCCCTGAAAAACGATGCAGTAGCGATCCGGCGGATTTCCGTAGCGATTGCAGACTATCTCGAATTCTTCCCAGGTCCTGGGCGGCTCCGGCAAAAGATCTTTTCGGTAATACAGCATCCCTACGTCGGATCGGACTGGGACTCGATAGAAACGGCCTTGATAGAAGCCGGCTTCAATACCTTGAGGAATTAGCGTTTCGCGCACCTCGGGGGAGAACCATCTGTCGAGCGGCAGCAGCCACCCTTGGGAGGCAAATTTCGCTGTCCAAATCACATCCATGTAAACCAGCTCAAAGGCGTCCCCTGCCAAAAACGCTCGGATATACATGTTTTGCCGTTCGTCGGTGGACCAAGGGCCCGAGATGTAGTCGATGCGGATGCCCCGATGGGCCGCGTGGAAGCGATGAATCACCTCGGCCCATGCTCCCCCCACATCCTCAGGGCCAATCATCCTGAGGGTTTGTTGAGCATCTGCAGAAAGAGGATTCATGGCGAAGGAAACAAAAACAACTAAGGCAAGGACGGTTGATTGACGGATCAACGTTCCCACAGCGGTTTTCCCTTTGCCTGTGTATTGAAAGCCCATTTACCCTGCACGTTATGCTGTTTTGAACTGCAGCTAAAGACGATTCATGACCATCCCATGTTCGATCTGGTTTTTCAGCGGGCATCGTCTGGACTTTAAAAAGCGCGCACGCCGTCTCTTGTGGTCTCAATTTGTCGCCCGTGATTATCTCAATTGAATCATCATCCGGAAGGCGGAAATCAATGGCTGCGGCTTTGCCATTGACCCTCACTGACGTGTTTTGGCCTAAACGGATAATTGACATTTCCGGGTATTCTTGGGCCGTTGCGTATTCCGGAAGGCGTATTATCCGGCCGCCACTGCCGAAAACAATCAATTGGTCCGAATAGACTTGCCGATGCAGCAAGTCCAAGAACGCATCCAAGCTGACAGCACGTTCGTGTCGATGCAAAAGCCCCTTCATCCACTCTTTTGAGAAAAGCCTTTCTTAATGGACGCATGCTCGGAGAAATAGGACCCTAAATGCTTATGGTACAGGAGGGGGGGCTACCGAAGTGGTACTTTAGGCGTAACCGCTCGTCGTTTTTTTGAAGGAATAGCAACTACCCATTTCACGCCGCTTCTAAAGGAAAATACACAAAAAGCCAGAAGCTCGAAAATTACCCCGTAGTTTATAAGAACTCACAGATGAATCAGTTGAAAAATATCTTTTTTAGGACTGTACACTCTCTTTAAATCAGCAAAGATTGAAGGTCGTCGCATTAGTGGGTTTGCGGCAATGAATCTATTACTCCGGCAAGTAAACTGGTACAATTTGAGCCGAGGTTCGGCGGGGCGGGTTTTCAGCCGCAGCGCGCCGCAACCATCCGTTCAACGAACCAGCGTACGGCAGCAAGCCCGCTTCATATGTGTCCGGACAGCCCCCGGAGGGCCCATGCCCACGCAGCCGCCAGCCGTCTCTGCCTGTCCGCAGTTCCTCTAGACGGCTTGGGGGCGTGGCAGGGTCGCCTGAAAAATGGGTTGCGGCGCGCTGCGGCCGAAAACCCGCCCCGCCGATGAGTGATATGGCCGCATTGAATATATTTTATTGCCGGAGTAGTAATCTGATTTTTGGTTGTCCATGACAGTTGCGCGAATTCAACAATACCTTCAACGAAAAAGGGGGCATCATGCAGAAAAAAGTGACGCGACGGACCTTTTTAAAAAAATCCGCACTGGCCGGAGCCGGCCTGGGATTGGCAGCCGGAGGGTTTATGCCGCTCCGCTCCTGGGGGGCCGAACCCCTCAAAATCATGATCGGCACCACTTTTTCCGGGCCCTATGCCGAAACCGGGGACTATGTCCGCAAAGGGACTCAGTTGGCGGTGGAGATGTTCGGCGGTCAGGTGCTGGGGCGGCCGGTCGAGATCGTCGAGCGCGATGTGCCGAACCCCTCTGAGGGCGTCAAAAAAGCCCAGGAGGCGGTTGAAAAGCTCGGCGTCAAATTTTTCTTCGTCTCTCCTTCCAGCCCGACGGTGCTGGCGGTGTCGGAATATGCCGCCAAGCAGAAGGTGCTGCTGATCGGGGCCGCCGGCGCGGATGAAATCACCGGCAAGAGCTGCAACCGGTTCACCTTCCGCTGGCCGGTCGCCACCTGGAGCGCCATCCGCGAAGTGGTCCCGCGCATCATCGACGTTTACAAGGCCAAGACCTTTTACACCATTACCCCCAAATACGTCTTCGGCGAGGACCTGCTGCGCAACACGCAGGAGGTGCTGAAGGCCAAGGGGCTCACCCTGCTCGGCAATTCGGACCACCCCATGGGCGAGTCCGATTTCAGCTCGCACTTGACCAAGGCCATGGCCGCCAAAGCCGACTGCGTCCTGTTTTTGAATTTCGGCGGCGATACCACCAATGCCCTCAAACAGGCCAACAGCTTCGGCTTGAACAAGGCCTCCCGCATCGCCTGTGTCTGGGGTTCCGGCCTCACCCAGATGAAGGCCATCGGCCCCAAGATTCTGGACGGCGTCATCTGGGGGCTGCAGTACTTCTACAAAATCGACTCCCCAGGAAACCGGAAGTTTGTCGAGGCGTTCAGGAAGAAGTTCAACGAGACGCCGAACTACCTGGCCGCCAACCCCTTTACGAACATCCTGGTGCTGCTCCAGAGCATCGAGCGGGCCAAGACTGACGACCCGGTCAAGGTGGTGCAGGCCATGGAGGATTACGACTATGAAGGGCTGACCGGTGCGGAGAAATTCAGGGCCTGCGATCACCAGGCGGTGAAGCCTTACTACACGCTGCAATGCAAGGCTCCGGATGCGATGAAAACCCCGGATGATTTCGCCGACATCATCGGCTCCTCCACAAACATTCCGCCGTGCGCCGAAACCGGCTGCAAGATGAGTTGAGGCGCCCGACCGCAGAAGGGGCGATGCGCCGGGCTCAGTCCATAGAACCCTGATAGGGAAAGGGCCCGGCCGCAGCCGGAACGGAGACGATACAAACCTGATAACTTCGTAAAGAGGCCAAGATCCAGGCGCGCGAATCTCGTGCCGCGAGGCGTATCGACCGTACGCCGCAGCGGCAACCAGATGACGCGCAACGCAGAGATTGGACTATTTACGAAGTCAACAAACCTGGGAAAACGGATTCACGGCATGACCGATCTGATCATCGCGCAAGCCTTCAACGGGTTGGTACTGGGAATGATCTATGTGCTGCTGGCCATGGGGCTGTCCATCGTTTGGGGCATGATGGACATCATCAATTTCGCTCATGGCCTTTTCTTCGCCATCGGGGCCTACCTGGCATTCACGGTCGCCTCCTGGAGCGGAAGCTTTCTGGTCTGCCTGCTGGCCGTGCCCCTGGCCACCGCGCTCATCGGCATGCTGCTCGAGGTGACGCTTCTGCGACGCCTGTATGGCCAGAACATTCTCTACCAGATCCTCATGACGTACGGGATCGCCATCGCCGGCCGCGAGCTGGTCATCATGCTGTACGGACCAGTGGGCAAGAGTTTCGACCAGCCCGAGCTGCTCACCGGAGTGATTCCCATCGCCGGGATCTTTTTCCCGATTTATCGCATCTTCGTGTTCGGCCTGACCGCCCTGCTGACCCTCGGCATGTGGTTCGTGATCGAAAAGACCCGCTGGGGCTCCATCATCCGCGCCGGAACCGAGAACCTCAAGATGGTGAGCTGCCTCGGGATCAACATTTCGCGGGTGTTCACTCTCACCTTCGGGGTGGCCATGGCCATCGCCGGGCTGAGCGGCGTGCTGGCCGCCCCCATGCGCGGGATCGAGCCGTTCATGGGAGATCTGATTCTGGGGATCTGCTTTGCCACGGTGGTCATCGGCGGGATGGGCAGCTTTGCCGGTGCCGTCGTGGGCGGCCTGATCGTGGGTTTGAGCCAGAGCATGGTCACTCTCGTCATGCCCAGCGCCTCCGTCATCATCATCTTCATGGTCATGGCCGCCATTTTGCTCATCCGGCCGCGCGGCCTGATGGGAATTCGGGACTAACGTTAAGGAACGCTTGCTATGCCGACCCGCACCGAACCCGCACCGCTGAACCGCTGGTGGCAGAGCCATCGGTCGGTGGCCCTGCTGGCGGGCCTGTTTGCCGTTTTTCCGTTTGTGCTGCCCTATACGGCCCTGGCCAACGAAATCATGCTCTTTGCGCTGGCTGCCGTGGCCTTCGACCTGTGCCTCGGGTACAGCGGCGTGATGATGTTCTGCCAGGCGTCCTTTTTCGGAACGGCGGTTTACGCAACCGCGCTCACGCTGCTGCATCTGACCTCGAACCTGTTTGCCGCCATGGTGGTTGGCGTTTTGGCTGCGTCCCTGCTGGCCCTGGTGGTGGGATTCATGGCCACCCAGCGCAGCGGCAGCTATTCGGTCCTGCTGACGCTGGCCTTTGCTGAAATGATTTATTTCATCGCCTTTCAATGGAGCGGGCTGACCGGGGGAGACAACGGTCTGACCGGCATCAAGCGGCCGAATCTGGAAATCCCCGGCCTTTTCTCGATCAGCCTCCAATCTTCGCTGGCCTATTACTTCTTTTCGTTCGTCTTTTTTATCGCGGCGTTCTACACCATCCGCCGCATCACGCTCTCGCCGTTCGGCAAGGTGCTGATGGCCGTTCGTGAAAATGAGCAACGCGCCCAGGCCATCGGCTATAACACGCGCCGTTACAAAATGGCCGTGTTTGTTATCGGCGGCTTTTTCATGGGGCTGGCCGGTTCCCTTTACTGCATGTATATCTGCTTTGCCCACATTCACTTTGTCCATTTCGAGATTTCGGGCAACATCGTCATGATGGTCCTGACCGGTGGAATGGGGACCCTCTTCGGCCCGGTGATCGGCGCTTTCATCATCGTTCTGGCCTCGGACCTGGCCAGCGCCCTGTGGGACCGCTGGATGCTCATCATGGGGGCCATGTTCGTCTTTTTCGTCCTGTTCGCCCGCGGCGGGCTGTGGGGGCTCATAGAAAAGCTGCTACGCGCAAAGGCGGCCAGGGGAAAAGGAATTTAGCCAGGCGATGCGCACCGAGCGATCATGAAGTTCGACCTCATCATCCGCAGCGGTCAGGTGGTGGACGGATGCGGCGGCGCCGTCTTCGAAGCCGATATCGGCATCCGCAACGGACGCATCGAGGGACTGGGGACGCTTCCGGGCGGCTGGTCGCACGATGAACTCGACGCCTCCGGGATGACGGTTTCGCCCGGCTTCATCGACTGCCATTCGCACGCCGACCTGGCGTTGCTGGCTCCGGGTCTGGAGCACGAGAAGCTGCGCATGGGGGTAACCACGGAAGTCATCGGCCAGTGCGGCTATACCGCCTTCCCGGTTTCGGAGCGCTTCCGCAGCCTGCGCGCCGGCAGCATGGCCGGATTTCTGCCCGGCGTTCGGCCGGCCTGGGACTGGGCGACGCTGGCGGAATATCGGGCTGCCTGCTCAGCTGCCGGACTGACTCACAACATGGTGCCGCTGGTCGGCCACGGGTCCGTGCGAATGGCGGTGATGGGGAACCGCCCGGATCGACCCGGTGCGGCCGAGCTCGAACGGATGCGTCGGCTGGTGCAGCAATCCATGCAGGCCGGAGCCTTCGGGCTGTCTTCCGGGCTGATCTACCCTCCAGCCTGCTACGCCGACCCAAGCGAAATCGAGGCCCTGTGCCGGGTGGTCGCAGATTACCAAGGGCTTTACGCGACCCACACGCGCGGGGAGACTGCCGGCCTGATCGACGCGTCGGTCGAAGAGGCTCTCGCCACCAGTTCGGCCAGCGGCGTATCGCTGCAGATTTCGCATTTGAAGGTCATCGGCCTCGCCCCGGGCAGCCGGGGGAAAGTCGACCAGGTGCTCAGCCGGATCGAGAAGGCTCGCCGCGATGGAATCGAGGTGCACTTCGACTGCTACCCTTACACCGAAGGCAGCACCCTTCTCAGCACGCTCGTGCCACGCTGGGCGCACGCGCAGGGCGTGGATGGGCTGATCGCCAATTTTAAAGACCCTCAAACAAGGGCCAAAATCCGCCGCGACATCGAGACGGACACCGCCACGTGGGAAAACTGGGTTCAAACCTGCGGTTTCAATGCCATCAAGATCGGCGCCCTCGGCCAGGGCCGGTCCGATCCCATCGTCGGAATGGACCTCGCGACCATCGCTGAGCAGCGCCGGCAAGACCCGCTCGAAGTGCTCTTCGACATTCTCGTCGCCGAGCATGCCGACGTGATCATGGTCTTTACCATGATGGACGAAAAGGACATGCTGACGGCCCTTGCCCACCCGCTGGGAATGGTCGGCACCGATGCCATCCCCTGCCCGCCCGGCCAGGGTCGGCCGCACCCTCGCGGGTACGGTGCCTTCCCGCGCATCCTCGGGCGTTATGTGCGCGACCAGCAGGCGCTGGCACTGGGGGAGGCCGTCCGCAAAATGACCGGCCTCCCAGCGCAGAAATTCGGTTTGAAGGATCGGGGGCTGGTGCGGGAGGGTCAGTTCGCCGATCTGGTTGTTTTCGATCCTGAACGAATCACCGACCGGGCAACCTATGAGGATCCGCGCCGGCCTCCGGAAGGCATCAAGGCCGTCCTTGTGAACGGAAGCCTTGCCGTGCTCAATGGATGCGTAATCCCACGAAATTCGGGTCGTTTTCTGACACCCTCATCATCCGGCCCCACCTGAAGCTCAAAGAAAACTCAGAGCCGCTTGACAGCTGTGGCTGAACGATTAGCATTTCCAATCATCCGGCAACCTTTTAGATTTCAGAGTCTCCCCGCCTCCCTTTTGCCAAAGGGGGGGCGGATATAAAGAATGGAGCCGATCGATTTCATTATCGAAAGGATGGCGCTTCGCGCCCTACTCCGGCTCCTGATTCATACGCCTTGCCTCTTGCGGCTGGGATTGCCGTCCGATCGTGCAGTCTCTTTTTCAACCCGGTCGCATGGGAACTGGAAAAGGAGAGTCCAATGAACGACCATACCTCCCCTGATCGTCCTGAAAATGAAAGAGATCGATTCGTCGAACGCCTGCTGACCTCAACGGCGGGCGCATTCGACATATTCACCATTTACCTGGGCGACCGCCTGGGGTTCTACCGGTCGCTGAGCGAGCACGGACCGGCAACCTCGGCGGAACTGGCCGTTCGGACCGGCGCTTACGAGCGTTACGTCCGCGAATGGCTGGAGCAGCAGACGGTGGCGGGCATCCTGAAGGTGGAAGACGAAAACGCGGCGGCGCCCTCCCGCCGCTACCGGCTGCCGGCCGGGCACCAGGAAGTTCTGGTGGATCGCGACAGCCTCAATTACCTGGCGCCCCTGGTGCAAATGGTGGCGGGCGCGGTCCGGCCTATGCACCAGGTGCTGAAGGCCTACCGTAGCGGAAAAGGGGTGCCTTATCCTTTCTACGGCGCGGAGTTCCGTGAAGGTCAGGCCGCTATGAACCGGGCGATGTTCCTGCGCCAACTAGGCACGGAATGGCTCCCGTCGATTCCGGATGTCCACCGGCGGCTCATGGCGGATCCTCCGGCGCGGGTGGCCGACATCGGCTGCGGGGGCGGCTGGTCCGGCATCGGCATGGCCCGAGCCTACCCCAGGGTGCAGGTGGACGGTTATGATCTCGATGAAGCGTCGGTGGAGCTGGCAAGAGTGAATATCCTGGATGCCGGCCTGGAGGAGCGAGTCCGGATTCACCACCGGGACGCGGCCGACCCGTCGCTCCGGGGACGTTACGACCTGGTGACGGCCTTCGAGTGCGTGCATGACATGGCCGATCCGGTCGGCGTGCTTCGAACCATGTTGGGCCTGACTCGGAACGGCGGATCGGTCATCGTCATGGATGAACGCGTGGGCGACCGATTTACCGCCAAGGGCAACGAGGTGGAATGGATGATGTACGGCTGGAGCGTATTGCACTGCCTGCCGGTGGGCAAAGCCGATGGTCCATCGGCCGAAACCGGGACGGTGATGCGCCCCGACACGTTGAAGCAATATGCCGCGGAGGCCGGTTTCTGCGATATCGAGGTCCTCCCCCTCGACAACTTCTTCTTCCGCTTTTATCGCTTGAAGGCCGTCTGTCGCTGAGGGGCCTTCAATTCGGCGGCGGCGCGATGGGGTCGATGCATTCCCGGGCGGGTGCGACGGAACCTGTGAGCGGTTCGGCGGCCACCGGCTCTTCCATGGGATCCGAGAAATTCTCCCCGAACACCAGATGCTTGATGACCTGCAGGTATTCGGCATTTCGGGAGAGATAAAAGGACAGCGGCCGTGGAAAATTGTTGCCGAGGATGCCGTCGAGGAACATCTGGCTGATTTCACGGTGCCGCTGCAGCGTGAACTGGGAGCTCGCCAGAATGTGGCGCTCGTCTTCGGACAACGTGTGGACGAACTGTCTCAGAGCGGTGCGTGCCCGCGGCTGGTACATCCAGAAATAGAGCAGGTCGAGCGCGTGGATCATGATGATCTTCTCCAGATCGCGCGCCTCCACACTGGCCTTTTGTTTGAGTCGGTTGGAGTGCTGCAGAACGGCAAAGGTCTGAACATCCGGAAAGATCAGCTCCAGCTGGGCATAGATGTCGAACAGCTGCGCGAATTTGCCCTTGTAGTCGCGGAGGCGGGTCTTGATATTCCGGTGCCGGTCGGCCAGGCCCTCGATAAAGCCGGCGACAATGTCCGAGGCCGTCTTGGAGATGATGGCCGCCCATTTCTGCAGCGTCTCGGAGGCCTCGGAGGCCCCGCCGGCGGCCAAGACGCCTCCGGCGCAGGTGTTGATGAGGATCGCCACCGGAATGGAAACGATGCTGCGGAAAAAATTCCCGTAAACGGCCGCCTGAGGCAGACCGCGCAGAAGGTTGTGGCTGCAAAGATAGATTCCGTTGGCCAGGGCCATTCCGGCATAGAGCATCACCGGGTGCGTGGTCGTCGTGATGCCGAGTCCGCGGTCCAGGAGCACCGTCTTGACGAGGTAATCCAGCAACGGCACGGAGAAGCCGGTATACATGAGCGAATCGGTGAGGCGGGTCCAGCTGACATAGTCGTTCCAGTTCAACAGCGGCGAGCGGCGGAACCCGCCGCCGCCCAACACGGACTGCAGGATGTTGCGAAGACCCGTGATGCCGAACCAGATGAAAGCGCCGCCGTAGGCCAGGAGCCACCAGTCTTTGGTCAGGGCAAATGTGGCGAACGCCGGAATGAACCCGACGAGAACCTTCAGGGCGTTTTTGAGCCTGGAGTTCAGGAAGCGCCATCGCAAGGGGTGTGGGGTATTCACGGCGGCAATCGTTTCCAGGGAGAGGCCGTTGTCGACGGCCTTCTGCGCTCCTCCCAGGGTCACGATGTTGCCCGTGGCGGCCATGCGGGTTTCGTTCGCCTCGACGCGCCAACTGGCCTTAAACGTGGACAGCAGAAACCCCAGGGGCCCGGCTCCGAACCGGCGCCGCAGGCGTCGAGCGAGGGCCGATGGGCCGGAAACGGGAACGAAGCTCAGCGTCTTGTAGGCGGTCACCTGGATCGGAATGACCTCCCGGCCGTGTCCGGCGCTGTTCCTGGCAATCTCCCGCTGAGCCCTGCGCGGCAGGGTTTCCATGATGGCGAGCCCCATGCCGTGCAACCGGGCCGATCGGCCGGTCGAGTCGCTGCCGATGCGGGCCTTGAGTGACCGGCCCGCGTAGTAGGACTTGAACGTGTCGATATCGTAAAGGATGGCGGTCAGTTTTTCGATCTGCCCCGCATTTCCGGGCGCCGCCGGGTCGCGCCGGCGGTTGATCATTTCGCGAATGACCTGTTTGAGGTGGATGACGCTGCCTTCGTTGATCGCCTGCATCAACCGGCTGATTTCGGAAACATGCCCGGTCTTGCCCGCGGAATAATCCTTCAAGTTGAATATCTCCAGCCGCGTAATCATGCCCTGGCAGTCGTAGAGCAGCTCGAGGACCTCCTCCACCTTCAAGTTGGTCAGGTTCAGGGTGACGCGGTAGCCGGAATGCAGGGCGGCCAGTCGGCCGAGTATTTCCGGGGCCGTTAGCCGCAGCAACTCGGGCACGCCCGGCCCGCTGAGAGGCTGATCCGGATAGACGATCTCCGGGTTCTGGGTCTGCTCCAGATACCCGTCGATGAGCGCCTCCAGGTCCATGCGGTTCAGGCCATCGACCCACGCGTTGATCGCGCGCTGCCTTTCGGGCGATGCCGTGCGCAGCTCGGCCTTCAGAGAGGCGACGTGCCAATGCAGAGATCTCATCAACTGGTCGTGGATAAACTTGGAAAGATGGAGTTTGGATTTCTGCCCGATGCCGACATAACCGAGAAACTCCGCTTCGTCGATCGGTGGCATGGTGATGTCAAGGCAGCGGTTGAGGTCCAGGCGGTGAACGGTGTTGAACTTCTTGAGCAGGCCGATCACGTACTCCTGCTGATAGCGCGAGGCCCGTTGACCGGCCTCCATGAGGTTCATGACCGGTGGCTCGGCAAGAAAGCACAGGAAGGCCTGGGCGTCGGCAAACCCGCGGGGTACCCAGATGAGCTGCACGTACTTGTCGCGGAAGCGTGCGGGATACTCGATGCCGATGCGCACGTCGATGTCGAGGCTCTTGGCGGCCTCGAAAAGCTCGGCGGCAAAGCGCGGTTCGATGAAGTTGTAATGAATGACCCGCAGCCGGCGAATGCCCTTGATCCAGGCATCCATGATGAGGTGGGTGGAAGACTTGCGGCCCTTGGTGTTGACGTCGTGCACATGGTCGTCGAAGGCGATCTGGTTCCATTCCTCGGGCATTTCCAGCAAGTGGTAGTGTATGAGCTGGCGCCGGACGATGCGGGGCTTGCCGGAGGCGGTCATCCGGAAATCGTGGGCCAGCTCCAGCTGGCGCCGGGAGTCGCCATAGGCCCGCACCAGGTTTTTCATGATCTCCAAGAGCACCCGGGCGGTGTTTTTGGGCATCGGCCCCTCGGCGGTGTCGATCACCTCCAGCCGCAGTGATCGCAGCGC
Source organism: Desulfobacterales bacterium (assembly GCA_030834695.1). Lineage (GTDB taxonomy): Bacteria > Desulfobacterota > Desulfobacteria > Desulfobacterales > SpSt-501 > SpSt-501. Next base: position 27,690 of record JAUQXK010000079.1, on the reverse strand, counting down.
ATTCAGCCGGTCTTCCACCCCCCCGATTTCGAGGGAGCTCAGCAGCTGGGCGACCGCATAGGCCGAACGCAGGCCCTTGGTCTCCGCCATCTCCTTGATGCCGTTGGGATGAAAATAAGGGAAATACAGTTTGCGGGCGAACCTGGCGCTGCGCAGAACGTCGTTGACGATCTGGATGAGCTCGTAGTCCTTCCGATCGAACAGGTATCGTGGTATGTTGGATTCGAATTCTATTGCCATAGCGTGGACGTTTTAAAAATAACCGATCTTAACAACATCCTAACACAATCCTAATTTAATTTTAACACGTTTCCATACCGCTGGAAATCATCTCGGCTGATTAAAAAAAGAAGAGAATCGCATGAAGCTCGGCAACCGAGAGTTCGACCGCATTGTGAAAGAAGCCATCGCCAAAATTCCGCAGGAGATCCGGCAGCACCTCGACAACATCCTGATCACCGTGCAAAAACGGCCCGCCCCCGACATGCTCGAGGAGATGGGGTACCCGCCGGATGAGCCGCTGCTGGGTGTGTACTGGGGGGTGCCGTTGAGCGAACGCTCCGTAGGCGAGCCGCCGCTTTACCCCGATACGATCTATATCTTCAAAGAACCGCTCGAGGAGATGTGCACCACCCGGGAAGAGCTCGAGGAGGAGATCGAAATCACCGTGGTTCATGAAGTGGCTCACTTTCTCGGCATGAGCGAGGAACGTCTGGCCGAGCTGGGCTACGAGTAACGGGCGCCGGTTTTCAGCCGGCCGCGGCCGGCGACTGCGGTTGACACCCGCAGCGGAATGCAATACAAATTCGATGCTGTCAGGCCGTATTTTGCTTCTCATCCCTGCAACCCATTCATGCGGAGCTGACCATGACGGATCCTCTGCCGGTTCCGGCGTCCCTACCCCGTAAAACCAACTGGCGACTTGTCGGCCGCGGCATTCTGCTGGCGTTGCTGCTGGGCCTTTGCGGCTTCGGGCTGGCGACCACACCCTTCTGGACGCAGCACAGCCTGACCTACTGGCTGTGGATGACGCCCGCCTTCGGCCTGTTGTCGCTGCTGCTGTGCAGCCTGTATGAACGCCAGCGATTCACGCTGCTGAGGTGGAAGGTGGTGCAGCATCAGGTGCTGCTCTGGATCGGAACCACCGCCGCCATATTCCTGTTGTTCCGCTTCATCGAGAAAGGGGTCCTCAAGCCCGAAGCGGCCGGGCCGGCGGCGACCGTCATCATCGCCCTGTCGATCTACATGGCCGGCATCACCTTCGACTGGCGTTTGATCGTCATCGCACTGCTTCTCTGTGTCATGGCGGTGGGAGCCATATTCCTGGAACGGGTGCTCGTGCTCGTGCTGGGGATCCTGCTCACCCTGGGGGTCGCCTACGTCCTGCTGCGGCCGGTGATCAAGGGCTGGCGGACGACGGAAACGGCCGACCGACCGCCGGCGCCGGTCAGCGATGAAACGATCGAGAGTCCGCGTTGAATGGCGGTTGAACATCGGCCGCGCCGTTCAGCTTTTTTTCGGCTGCACCGACGTTCCGGACATCCATCACGGGGGCCGACGTGTTGTTTACCTCCTTCCGCCTCGGGCCCTGCACCCTCGAAAACCGGCTGGTGGCCCTGCCGGTCTTTAGCGGCTATGCACGGCCGGACGGCCGGGCCAGCGAGTTGCTCATCGAGCATTATGCGTCGCTGGCGCGAAGCGGAGTGGCCATGGTGGTCGTCGCCAACGCCGCTGTAGCCGCCGACGGCCGGGTGGCCGTCAACAACCTGAGGGCGGATGCCGACGAGTTTCTGCCGGGATTGGAGCGACTGGCGTCTGCGATCAAGCGCCAGGGCGCGGTGGCCGTGCTGCAGCTCAACCACGGCGGCCGCTTCGCGAAGACCCTTCATCCACTGGCCCCTTCCGCACTGGATGCGGCCCATATCCCCTTCCACCTCGCCCGTCTGAAAGAGTTCATGGAATTCTTCCCCCTGGAGCATCGTTTCGGGCTCACCCGGGATTTCATGCAGCGGGTGAGCGCATGGAACCGTTCCATGAGCGCGGATGAAAAAGAGTCGGCCGTGGCCGAATTCGGCGAGGCGGCCGGCCGGGCCTGCGCGGCCGGTTTCGATGCAATCGAGCTGCATGGTGCCACCGGCTACCTTCTGACCCAGTTCCTTTCAGGCTTCAGCCACAAAGACGCTTCCGGGTCGCCGGCGGGTTTCGATGAGCGCATCCGGTTCCCCCTGCAGGTGGTCCGCGAAGTGAAACGCCGGCTTCCGGACGGGTTCCTTTTCGGATTTCGCCTGCTGCTGCGCGAGTGGGTCCCGGACGGCATCGACCTGGGAGAGGCCTTATCGTTCGCTGAAAAACTGGCCGCGGAGGGAGTCGGTTATTTTTCACCGAGCGTAGCCACCTATCATTCCATGTTTCTACCCGAGGTGCGGGCGATCACGGCCCGGCCCGGCTATCTCAGGGAAGACAGCCTGGCGCTTAAGAAACGCGTGCCGGTCCCTGTCATCGTTTCCGGCCGGGTGCTCACGCCGACACTGGCGGAGGAACTGCTTGCCGAAGGTGCCGGCGACTTGATCGGCCTGGGCCGGGTGCTCAGGGCCGATCCCCGCTGGGTGTTCAAGGCTCGTTCCGGTCGACCGGCCACGGCCTGTCGGAACTGCAATCTTTGCCTGCGCGGAGTGGTGCTGGAGCATGGGTTTACCTGCACCTGCTGGCCGGCAGGGGTCAGGGAGAAAGCCGATTTTGAACAACGGCTGCTCCAGCGCGACACCGCCAAGACGCTCTGGATTGTTGCCGGCGCGCGTGACCTGGATATCATGCGAACCCCGGTGGCGGCGGCGGGAATCCCGGCCCGGCCCGGCACTTCCACCACGGTTCTTTTTCTGAAAACCGCCGATCCGGAGCTCGACTTTGATAAGAACGTGGCCGGGTTTACGGCCTGGAGCCGCGCCTTGTGGCAGCGGCGCGGCATTGCCGACGAGCGGCTGTCCCACAAAGTAATGGCCATTCAGGAATCGCCGGAGAGCCTCGTCGGCGCCGAGATGACGCAGGGAGGGTTCGGGGCGATCATCCTGGGACGCAACCATTTGGAGCTCTGGCGTGAGCGGTTCCTTTACCAGCAACGGGCGAAGGCGGTCAGCCTGATCGGCACGCACCCGCACTGGTCAAAAGTCCTGGTGCCTCTGGATCTCGGCCTGGCGAGCCTGTTCGTTCTGCGTCACCTCGAACAATCGTTCATGGCCCATACGGAGTTTAAACTGGATTTTCTCCATGTCATTCAGGGGGGGGAAGCGAGGGCGGCCAAACGCTGGCGCGAAATCCAGAAAATCCTCGGATGGCAAGCGCCGGTGCCGCTGCGCATGGTGCCTCGAACGGGGGACGTGGCTGCCACCATCCTGAACGAAATCAGAAACGGCGACTTCGGCACTCTGGTGATGGGCAAGCGCGGTTTGTCCCGGATCAAACAGCTCCTTCTGGGAAGCGTCTCCGCCGCCGTACTGCAGTCCCTCACGACCCAAACCCTCCTCCTCATCGATTGATGGCTGCGCCCAAAGCCCAAGATCAAAGCGTGCGAACCCCGCCGATCGAGGCGCACACCCGGTACGCCGCAGCGAGTGCGGGGTGAAGCGCAGCGCCGAGACGGGGCTTTCGGCGCAGCCATCTGGATTGAAATCCATCCCGGGTTACATATATACTACGCGGACGGCTAATGATTTGAGCCAACGATTGCCCTGCATATATGCATAGAGGGAGGGATTTCAATTGGGGAAGCGAATTCTGACCGGGTCTTTTGTAGCGCTGATCACCCCTTTCAAAGAGGACGGGTCGCCCGACATCGAAGGCTTCGGCAAGCTGATCGAGTTTCAGGCCAAGAACGGCACCAGCGCCCTGCTGGTCATGGGTTCGACCGGCGAGGTCTCGCTGCTGTCCAGAGAAGAACGCCACCGGATTATCACGGAAACCGTGAAGTTTAAAAAGCTCGGCCTGCCCCTGTTCTACGGCTGCACCGCGAACAACACTCGGGAAACCATCGCTATGGTTCAATATGCCGCCGGGGCCGGGGCGGACGGCGCCGTCGTCACCGTGCCTTCCTACGTCTACGCCCCGGTGGATGCGGCCCTGCAGTATTTTCTGGAGGTGGCCGACGCCAGCCCCATCCCCATCGGCATTTACAACAACCCGATCCGCGTGGGCACCGATCTCCCGTCCGAAGCCATCCTGCGCCTGGCCGATCATCCCAACGTCGTGATCGACAAGGAGGCCATGGCCCGGCCCGGGCAGATCGCCCAGATCCTGGCAGCCCGCAAGGAGATGTCGCTCATGTGCTGCGACTCGCCGAACCTGGGGCTCGTACCGGCCGTCATGTCCCTGGGCGGCCACGGCACGGCCAACATGACCGGCAACATCGCCCCGGCCGAGATGGCGATCATTTCCAAGCCCTGGAACAGCATCGAGGACGCCTTCAACTTCCGTGAAGCCTATCTGCGGCTCCTGCCGTTGATCCAGTTCACCTACTCGAAGGTCAACCCCGTGCCAGTCAAGTCGTTGGCGCGGGTATTGGGCCTTCCGGCCGGCCGGCTGCGCAAGCCCTACCTGAACATGACCGGCGGCGCTCTGCGTGCAGGCCTGGATATCGTGAAGCGGCTCGGATTGGCGCAGCAGTACGGTTATGAGATCCGCGAGGATCTGATCGGGGAAGAGTCCCCGGAAGCGCCGACCCCGGCGGCGCCCCCCACGGGCGCCGGCGCCTGCTTCATCCGATAGGCGTCTCGGCGTTGGCGGACGGCCCTTAATCGTTTATAAGTGGAGTTCGATGCAGCCTGAAGGCCATTTGAAATTCGTATTTGGCTCCGGACTGTGGTATTGACAGCCGGTTTCGGTGCGTATTAAAACTGTATACAATAAACAATAGACAAGGAGGCGATCCATGTGTGAAAAATGCGCTGAGTTAACCCGCAGGAACTTTCTCAAGGGAGTCGTTGTCGGCGGTACCGCGTTGGGACTGGGGCTTTACGACAGCCGTCCGGTTCAGGCCGAAGCCACCAAGCTCAAATTCAGCACCTGGCATCCGCCGCTCAGCCGTGAAACCAAGACCGTCTGGACGCCCATGCTCGATGAGATGAAGAAACGGAGCGGCGGCAACCTCGACTACAACATGTACGCCGGCGGAGCGCTCGGCAAGGCTCCCGAGCACTACGACATCGTGTCCAAGGGGCTTTCCGACATGGGCTATTTCACGGCCACCTTCACGCCGGGCCGCTTTCCGTTGACCGACGTGCTGTCCCTCGCGGCCTGGGTGGACGGCAAGGACCTCGCCGTCGACATCGGCAATGCCGTCTACGACCGTATTCTCAGGGACGAGTTCAAGGACGTCAAAGTCCTCGAGCTCAACGGCTGCATCCAGTCCTACATCTGGACCAAGAAGCCCGTCGCCAAGATGGAGGACCTCAAGGGCCTGAAGCTCCGAACCCCCGGCGGCCATCAGACCAACTATGTGAAGGCGCTGGGCGCGGAGCCGGTCTTCATGCCGCCGGGCGACGTCTACATGGCCATCGAAACCGGCACGATCGACGGCATCGTCACCTGCCCGCCCGTCATCCTGGCCTTCAAGCTGCATGAAGTGGCCAAGTACGGCGTCGTGACCACCTTCGGCTGCGTCTCCGAAGGCATGGTCATGAACATGAACACCTGGAACAAACTGCCCGAAGATCAGAAGAAGATCGTCAACGAACTGGGCACCAACCCCTTCCGGGCCTCCGGCGGACTCACCCGCAGCGAATACCCCAAGCTGATCGAGGAGATCACCAAGGGGGGCGTGAAAATGGTCGAGCTTCAAAAAGATGAAGCCCAGCGCTGGTACGGACAGTTCCAGGAGGTCACCCGGAAATGGGTGGCGGACCTCGAGGCCAAAGGTCTTCCGGCCAAGAAGGCCGTGGCCATCATGAACGAGGAATGCGAAAAGCGCAACGTCCAGGTCGTGGCCTGCCCGCCGGAGCTCAAAAAGGCGTAATTGACGATGCGGCCCCCTTCGCCGGGCAACCGGCGGCAGGGGGCTGTTTGTTTCATGGCCGATAAGGAACCGCATGGAAACGCTGGATAAATTCCGCAAGATGGTTAACCGGGCGAGCTACGGGGCCTGTTTTATCGGGATGTTCCTGGCCATCCCGCTGATGCTGCTCACCGTGGGCGACGTGATGGGTCGGTCTTTTTTCAACAAGCCCATTCCCGGCACGTTCGAGCTTTCCGAATACATGCTGGCCGTGATTGTTCTGCTGGGCGCCGCCTACACCCAGCAGGTCAAGGGCCATGTGGGCGTCGATTTTCTGACGAGCCGATACTCGCCCAAGACCCAAGCGGTGCTCCAGACCGTGACGACCCTCGCCGGCCTCGTGATTATCGCCATCCTGGTCTGGCAGGGGTATCTTGAAGGGCTACACGAAAAAGCGGTGTCGGACCAGCTGCGGGTGCCTCAGTGGCCGTTCAAGCTGCTGGTGGCGGTCGGCGGGTTGCTGCTGTGGCTGGAGCTTTTGCTGGACTTTATCTCATCTGTGCTGAAAATCGCCGGGAGGCCCTAATGGACCCGATCACCGTCGGCGTTCTCGGAACCGTGCTGTTGATGGTCCTCTTGCTGATGGGCATGCCCATCGCCTTCATGATGATGCTGGTGGGCTTTCTCGGGATCTGGAAGCTTTCCGCACTGACCGCGGCCCTGCCCATTGTCGCTCAAACGCTCTATGGCGTTACGTCCCATTACCCTTACACGATCATCCCGCTGTTCATCATCATGGGAAGCTTCGCCGGAGCGGCCGGTATCACGCGGGAGCTTTACGTGACGTTCGACAAGTGGTTCCGCCGCCTGCCGGGAGGTTTGGGGGTGGCGACGATCGCCGCTTGCGCCGGGTTTGCCGCCGTCAGCGGATCATCGGTGGCTGCTGCCGCCGCCATGGGGAATGTGGCCTTGCCCGAAATGCGGCGGTTCGGATACGCCCCGCGGCTGGCGACGGGCGTGGTGGCAGCCGGCGGCACCCTCAGCTTTCTGATCCCACCCAGCCTGGGATTTGTCGTTTACGGCATGCTGACCGAGCAGTCCATCGGCAAGCTCCTGATTTCGGGTATCTTGCCCGGTCTGTTGCTCGCCGCGGCCTACGCGGCGGTGGTGATCGGCTGGGTTAAGATCAATCCGTCCCTGGCCCCGGCTTCGCCTGAAAAAGTGACTTTCCGGGAAAAGATCGTAGCCCTCAAAGGCATCTGGGAAACCGCCCTGGTCTTCTTCATCGTGATGGGCGGGATCTACCTCGGTTTCATCAACCCCACCGAGGCCGGCGCCGTGGGGGCCTTTGCGCTCTTTATCATCGTCATGCTCAAGGGGCGCCTGACATGGCGAGCGATCGTGTCCTGCCTGCTCGAAGCCACCCGGATTACGGTCATGGTCCTTTTTCTGGTGGCCGGGGCCACGGTGTTCAGCTACTTCCTGGCCCTGTCGACCATCCCGACCACGGTTTCGGCCTGGATCGCGGGACTCGAGGTGTCGCGCTACGTGATTCTGGCCATCATCATCGTCATCTACTTCATTCTGGGTTGCTTCCTCGATTCGGTGTCCATGATGGTGCTGACCCTGCCGGTGGTCTTTCCGGTCATCGTCTCACTGCACTTCCATCCGATCTGGTTCGGGGTGGTGGCGGTCCTGATGATGGAGGCCGGGTTGATCACTCCCCCGGTAGGCCTGAACGTTTATACCTTGGCGGGCATCGCCAAGGATGTCCCCATGGCGGAGATCTTCAAGGGCGCGACGCCTTTCCTGGTGTCGATCATCGTGACCGCCGTCGTCCTGACGATCTTCCCCAAGATCGCCCTTTACCTCCCCAGCTTGATGGGCCGGTGACGACTGACTTTAGGTGCAACCCGAGCCGAGGTCCTCGGAGGGACGAGCTTTCGGCCGCGGCGCGCCGCAACCATCCGTTCAACGAACCAGCGTACGGCAGCAGGCCCGCATCATATGGTTCCGAACAACCCCGGAGGACCGATGCCCACGCAGCCGCCAGTCGTCTCTGCCTGTGCGCGGTTCCTCTAGACGGCTTGGGGGCGTGGCAGAGTCGCCTGAAGAATTGGTTGCGGCACGCTGCGGCCGAAAACCCGTCCCGCCGGAGCAAAAATCAAAACGCGAAACTCCAAACCAGTTTTGTTGGTTGCGCGCTTAAAAGTTGCAACAGCCCTTGTTCCATGAAACTCAGATCGCCTCATTTCGCGTGTCATCTCACGCGGCATGAGGCGAAGGGCCTCATGCCGCCGCTTTCAGGTACTCCTCCAGCTGAATGAGAGTGCCCACGTTGAAGATCCGGGCCGGCGAATCCTTGGGCAGGATCTTCCGCAGGAGCCCGGACAGCACCTTGCCGGGGCCGACCTCGACGTACACCTCCGTTCCGGCATCTCTCATGCGGATCATGCTGTCGTACCAGCGCACGGGGCTGCACAGCTGCCGGGCCATGATCTCCCGGATTTCGGCAGGCTCCTGGGCATCGGCGGCCGTGACATTCAGAATGATCTTCTTCTGCGGGGCCTGAAACTCGGTTTTGGATAGAGTCTCCTTGAACTCGGCTTCGGCGCCCCGAATCAGCTCGCTGTGCCAGGCGCCGCTGACCTTCAACGGCACGGCCTTGGCCCCTTTGGCCGCCGCCTGGGCGCCCACGTAGGCCACCGGTTCGGGGGCACCGGTGATCACGATCTGGGTGGCCATGTTGTGGTTGGCGACCGCCACCGCCCCTTTCCGCGCCCCCTCCGCGACCAGCGCCTCCACCTCCTCCAGCGGCAGACCGACGATGGCCTGCATCGCACCCTGGTGCCGGCTCGCTTCGCGGTGCATGAGCTCGCCGCGCCGGAAGACCAGCCGCGCCGCATCGTCGCGCCGCAGGACCCCTGCCGCATGCAGCGCGCTGTATTCTCCCAGGCTGTGGCCGGCGCACATGGCGTAATCGAAGCCGGCATGCTTCAACGCCTGCAGGCAGGCGAGGTTGACGGCCGTCAGCGCCGGCTGCAGGTGGACCGTCTGGGTCAATTCTTCCATCGGCCCATTGAAGCACAGCCTGGATACGTTGATTTTGGTGATCTCCTCGACCATATCGAAGATCTCACGCACGAAGTCGAATTCACGATAGAGATCCTCGCCCATTCCCACCGATTGCGATCCCTGTCCGGGAAACAGACAGGCGGTCTGTTTCATGGTGACCTCCCTGGCCTTATTCGTCCAATTTAAACAATTTTCGAACCGTGTCGAGCGAAAGCGACTTGTCGCCGAGCATGCCGTCCCGCTTCAAGTGCATCGTCGGGTCGTGCAGCACCTTGTTGATGAAGCTGCCCATCATGCGCTGCAGCGCCTGCGCCGCTTCGGCGGACATGGCCTGTGCCTGGACCGTGCGCTTGATTTCGGAATCCGCCATGGCCTCGAGCTTGGCGCGCAGGGCCACGATGGTCGGAACCACGTCGAGCGACTCGTGCCATTCGCGGAAGCGGATGACGGCCTCGTCGATGATCCGCTCACCCTTGACGGCTTCCTTCTGGCGGTCTTCGATATTTTCTTCGATGATGCCCTTCAAATCGTCGATGTCGTAAACATAAGCGTTTTCGAGGCGGTTGATCTCGGGGTCGATGTCGCGGGGCACGGCGATGTCGATAAAGAAGATCGGGCGGCTGCGGCGGGCGCGGATGACCGGCTTGACGGTCTCACGACTGATGACGAGGCCGGGTGCGCCGGTGGAGCTGATGATGATGTCCACGACCCGGAGATGCTCCGCGATTTCCTCGAAGCGAATCGCCTGGCCCTTGAACCGCCGAGCCAGTTCCAGGCCGTTTTCAAACGTCCGGTTGGCCACCAGCGTCTCAGCCACCTGGTTGCGGATCAGGTGCTCGACCGCCAGTTCGGCCATTTCACCGGCGCCGACCAGCAGCACCCGTTTGCCCTCTAGGCTGCCGAAAATCTTGCGCGCCAGCTCGACCGCGGCATAGCTGATCGACACGGCGCGGTCCCCGATCCCGGTTTCGGTGCGCACCCGCTTGGCCACGAAGAAGGCCCGGTGCATCAGGCGGTTGAGGATGACGCCGGCGCTCTTGGCCTGGGCCGCACCGCGGTAGGCTTCTTTGATCTGGCCTAAAATCTGGGGCTCGCCGACGACCATCGAGTCCAGGCTGGCCGCCACCCGGAACAAATGGCGCACGGCTTCGTCGTTGGCATGGACGTAGAGGCTGTCTTCAAATTCAGCGAGGGGGATATTGTTGAAATCCGATAGAAATCTTTTCGCCGTATCGACGGCCTGGCTGCGGTCGTCGGCGACCATCAGCAGCTCCACCCGGTTGCAGGTGGAGTAAAGCAGCACTTCGTGGATGCCGTCGATACGGCGCAACGCATCGATGGCCGTCGACGATTCATCCTTGGAAAAAGCCATGCACTCCCGCAGCTCGATGGGAGCGGTCTTGTGGTTGATGCCGATGAGAAGGATGTCGCGCATAAGGCTATAAACGATTAAGGGTTCCAGGGGCCGAGGGGTCCAGGGTTCAAGTGAACTTCAAAGCAAGAACAAACTATTTCACTTTCACTCGACCCCCTGACCCTTTGAATCCTGGAACCCACTATTTCGTAAACTCCTTGTGATGGCCTTCCATGAAAAGGTTAACGCCCAGGAAGGTAAACAGCAGCACCCCGAAGCCGATAATCGCCATGATGGCCGACCGCCGGCCGCGCCAGCCGACGGTCAGGCGTTCGTGCAGCAGCGCGGCGTAGAACAGCCAGGCGATGCCCGACCAGACCTCCTTGGGATCCCAGCTCCAGAACCGTCCCCAGACGGATTTGGCGTAGATCAGTCCGGTGATGAGCCCGATGGTCAACATGGTGAACCCCACCACGATGCAGGCGTAGCCGGTGGAATCCAGCAGGTCCAGCGACGGCAGACGCTTAAAAAAGAAGCGGCGCTTCTTGGTTTTGATCGAGTTCTCCTGAAGCAGATAAAGGATGCCGACCCCGCAGGCCAGGGCGAACGCCGCCTCTCCGATGAAAATCACGGTCACGTGGGCCACCAGCCAGAAGCTCTTGAACAGGCGGGTGGCCTGCGCGGGTTCGTCGGGAAGCTGGGACACGACCACCATGATCAGCGCGACAAACGGTGCGGCATATACGCCCAGGATCTTCAGGCGGTAGCGGTAGTTGAGCAGGATGAAGACGCCGGCCGTAGCCCAGCCGGCCAGCGACAGGGTCTCGCGCATGTTGGAGGCCGGAAGGTGGCCCTGCTGAATGCCGTCCAGCACGAGCGCGGCCGTGTGGAAGATGAAACCACCCAGCAGCACGATGATGCCGGCCCGCTGCAGATAGCTCTTTTGGAGCAGAAAATAGGCCAGGTAACCGGCCGCGCTGAGCAGGTACAACAGAATGCTGATAACGATCGCGGCTTCCATGGAGTCAACCATCGTAGGGGTTAACGGCTTGTCGCGAGAAGGTCATCCGCGCGCCAGCCGTCGCCGAGGATTTCGGCCAGCAGGCGGTCGATCTCACTGCGGCGGCCATCGCGGATCCAGGCCAGGATGTCGCTGCGGACCAGCCGTTCGAAGATCGGTTTGTGCTCCTCGGGCGCATGCGCCTCGGCGAGCAACCGCTTGCGGATCGCCCCCATCAGGTCGAGAAACACCGTATACTCGTCACCGAACTGCGCCTGCAGGTCCTGGCGCAGCTTCTTGGCCAGGGCCGGACTCCGGCCCGAGGTGGAGACCGTGACGACCAGATCGCCCCGTTGAACCACCGCCGGCAGGATGAAATCGCACTGCTCGGGCCGGTCGGCAATGTTGCAGAGGATCTTCAGACGCTCGGCATCGGTGCGGATGCGGCGGTTGAGCATCTCGTCGTCGGTCGCTCCCATCACCAGAAACACGCCCTGCAAATCGGCGCGGTCGTACTCCCGCTGCAGCAGCGTAAGGGAGTCGGCGACCGCCAAGTCCCGCAGTTCGCCCGTAACCGTCGGGCTGACCACCGTGACCCGGCCGCCGCAGGCGATCAGCGACTTGGCCTTGCGGGTGCCGACGCCGCCTCCGCCGACCACCAGGCAGCGGCGCCCGCGGATGTCCAACTGGATAGGAAAGTATTTCATCTTATTTTCAGATACTCGATACGCGATGCTGGAAAAAAGACAACAAGGGTTATCGAGCATCGTTTCAAATGGTAAGGATGGCGCTTAAGTATCCAACGTTCAATCCAAAGTCAGGCGCATCAAATCCCGTGCTAAAATCAGCGGGCCGTCGTAGGTCCGACGGCATTCCCCTTCGATGTCGGCCTGGTCGCAGGCCGGGTAGAAGTGCGTCAGCATCAGCCGGCGCACCCCGGCTCGGGCGGCGATGTCGCCCGCCATGGCCGGGGTCAGGTGCCCGCGCACCTTCTGGCCTTCGGGAAAGGCAGACTCACATATCAGAAGATCGGCCGCGCGCGCAAGTTCGACCAGCGATTCGCTCATGTCCGTGTCGCCGGAGTAGACCAGGCGCCGGCCGCCCGGGCTCGTGATGCGAAAAGCGATGCTCTGCGGGCTGTGCTCCACCGGCGCGGTGTGGATGTCGATCCCCGCCAGCCGCACGTGGTCGCGGCCGCCGGTGCTCATCTCGACGATCCGGAGCATGTCGCTGCCGAGCTCGATCCAGTTGCCGTATACGTTTTTCAAGCGTTGGAAGAAGTCCGCAAACCCTTGGCCGGCCACGATGGTGAGCGCTTCGCTGCGGGTGATGCCGTCCGGGTATTTCGTGGCGAAGAGCAGGGGGACCAAGTCCGAGGTGTGGTCGGGGTGAAGATGGCTGTAAAACAGATAGGAGAGCTCGGCGATGGTCGAGCCGGCTTCCAGCAGACGTCTCAGGGTCCCGGCGCCGGAGTCGATCAGCCATTTGCGTCCGCCCGTTTCCACCAACACCGAACAGGATCCGCGCGCCAGGCTGGGCACGCAGGTTCCGGAGCCCAGCACCGTTACCGTGATATCCGAGGATGCCTTATCCATTGGCCTTGCTCTCGACGGAAACAGTCTTGGCGGCTGCTTCCGGCTTCATGCCGACCGCCTTGCGCAGCGTCCGCTTTTCCGTGCGGGTGATGATCCAGTTCACCAATTTTTGCGGGTCCTTGAAGTCGACGGCAGGCTCGCGGGCATCGGTCAGGCTGATCTCGGCCCGGGCCATGCTCTTGTGCCCGCCGGCCGATCCAAAACCGCCGAAGCCCTGTTTGGCGACCCGCCCGGCGTTTTTGCGGGCGCCGTCGTTGCGCAGAATGATGACCAGTTTCTTCTCGCAGATCCCGGAGACGATGCTCCAGCTCACCGTGTGGATCCGCATGAAAAAGTCCGCAATGACCACGCACACGTCGGGGTTGACGACCGTTCCGAGGTGAACGAACACCCGGCCTTTGCGCAGGCGCATGTATTGAAGCGCGGTTTTGAAATACTTGAGATAATCCAGCCGCAGATCGGCCTGCGCGATCCGCCGCGCCAACTGCATGTTGGCCCGGCGGAACAGGTATTGAAACGCCTGCAGATCCTCGGCGAGGGTCTGGCGCTTGAAGTCGTCGGTGTCCGTTTTGATGGCGTGGTAGAGGGCCGTAGCCAGGTTTTGGGCGGGCGCGATCCGCGCCGCTCGCAGGTATTCGGTCAAAATGGTGGCGGTGGCGCCGTAGTTCGGGCGGATGTCGGTGAACGGCGCCCGGTAGCCGCTGTCGGGATGATGATCGATGACGACGTGCGGCCGCAGTCCGGCCATGGTTTCGCTGTGGCTCGGTTGCGAATCGACGATGACCATTTTGGAAAAACGTTCGATCTGTAGATCGCTGAAGGGCACCAGGGACACTTTCAGCAGGCGGATCATGGCCAGATTGTCCGGCCGGTTGACCTGGTTGACGTTGGACAGCGTCACACCGGCTGCTCGGCCCGCGAGCAGCCGGCTCACCGCCAGGGCGCTGGCGATCGCATCGGGATCCGCGGAAATGACCACCAGCACCTGGTCGCTCGCTGAAAACTGCTGGTAGAAGTCGCGCAGTTTTTCCTTGGTGGAAGCCTTCATCTCGCTCACGCGCCTTTCGTGTCGGCTTCGGATCATAATTTCCCGCGGCGGTGATTACAAGATCTTTGATCATGCCCCGGCCTTCCGTCGGAAGGGCGGGGTAGCAGGCACAAACCCTTATTTCCGGGTGAACGTAATCCGGCCGCCTTCGGCATCCGCCAGGATCTCGGTGCCTTCCGGGAACCGGCCTTTGAGAATCTCGACGGCCAGGGGGTTTTCGATGGACTGCTGGATGGCGCGTTTGAGCGGCCGGGCGCCGTAGACCGGGTCGTAGCCCTTGCGGCCGATGAGCTGTTTGGCCCCATCGGTCAGCCGCAGCGCAATCTTGCGCTCCGCCAGGCGCCGGGCCAGGCGCTCGATCTGAATTTCCACGATGGCGCCGATCTGCTCCGGCGTCAGGTTGTGGAAGATGATGATCTCGTCGATGCGGTTCAGAAACTCCGGCTTGAAGGTCGCCCGCAGGGCGTCCATGACCCGCTGCTCCATCTCCGTCCGATCGCGCGCCCCCAGTTCCTGGATCCACTGGCTGCCCACGTTGGACGTCATGATGATGATGGTGTTCTTGAAGTCCACGGTGCGGCCGTGGCCGTCGGTCATGCGTCCGTCGTCCAAAATCTGCAGCAGAACATTGAACACCTCGGGATGGGCCTTCTCGATTTCGTCGAAGAGCACCACCGAATAGGGCCGCCGCCGCACGGCTTCGGTCAGATAGCCGCCCTCCTCGTAGCCCACGTAGCCCGGAGGCGCTCCGATCAGCCGGGAGACGGAATGCTTTTCCATGAACTCGGACATGTCCACCCGCACCATGGCCTGCTCGCTGTCGAAGATGAACTCGGCGAGCGCCTTGGCGAGCTCGGTCTTGCCGACGCCGGTCGGCCCCATGAAGATGAAGGAGCCGATCGGCCGGTTGGGGTCCTGGAGGCCCGAGCGGGCCCGGCGCACGGCGTCCGAAACCGCGGTCACCGCCTCCGCCTGGCCGATGACGCGCCGCTGCAGGCGCTCCTCCATGCGCACGAGTTTGTCGCGTTCACCCTCCAGCATCCGGGTCACCGGGATGCCCGTCCAGCGGGACACCACCTCGGCTACGTCCTCGTCGTCGACTTCCTCCTTGAGCATCTGGCTGCCCGCCTGCAGATCGGACAGGCGCTGATTGGCGGCCTGCAGGTTTTTTTGAAGCTCGATCAGCCGCCCGTAGCGGATTTCGGCCACGCGCGCGAGGTTGCCCTCGCGCTCGGCCAGCTGCGCTTCCGAGTGGAGCTGCTCCTGTTCGCCCTTGATCGCGCGGATGTCCTGGATCAGCTCCTTTTCTTTCTGCCAGTGCCCCTTCATCCGGGCAAGTTCGGCGTTCATCTCCGCCAGCTCGGCTTCCAGCCGGGTCAGGCGCTCGCGCGCGGCCGGATCGGTCTCTTTTTTTAAAGCCTGGCGTTCTATCTCGGCCTGGGTGACCCGGCGCTGGATCTCGTCGATCTCGGCCGGCATGCTGTCGATCTCGATGCGCAGCTTCGAAGCGCATTCGTCGATCAGGTCAATGGCCTTGTCCGGCAGGAACCGGTCCGAGATGTACCGGTGCGAGAGGGTGGCCGCAGCCACGATGGCCGCGTCCTTGATGCGCACCCCGTGGTGCACCTCGTGCTTCTCCTTCAGGCCGCGCAGGATCGAAATGGTGTCCTCGACGCTCGGCTCCCGCACCATCACCGGCTGGAAGCGCCGCTCGAGGGCCGCGTCCTTTTCGATGTATTTGCGGTATTCGTTCAGCGTGGTGGCGCCGACACAGCGCAGAAGCCCGCGCGCCAGGGCCGGCTTGAGCATGTTGGAGGCGTCCACCGCGCCCTCGGCGGCGCCGGCCCCCACCACCGTGTGCAGTTCGTCGATGAAGAGAATGATCTGGCCTTCGGCGCTTTCCACCTCTTTCAGCACCGCCTTGAGCCGGTCTTCGAACTCCCCGCGGTATTTGGCGCCGGCCACGAGCGCGCCCATGTCAAGCGCCACCAGGCGCCGGTTCTTGAGCGTTTCGGATACGTCGCCGGCCACGATGCGCTGGGCCAACCCCTCCACGATGGCGGTCTTGCCGACGCCCGGTTCGCCGATCAGCACCGGGTTGTTCTTCGTGCGCCGGGAGAGTACCTGAACCACGCGCCGGATCTCCTCGTCCCGACCGATGACCGGGTCGAGTTTGCCCTGACGGGCCAGGTCCGTAAGATCGCGGCTGAATCGTTTGAGAGCCTGGTATTTTTCTTCAGGGTTGGGATCGGTGATGCGTTGGCTGCCGCGGATATCCTGCAGCGCTTTGAAAACGGCTTCGCGCGTAAGTCCCGCCCGGGACAGGATTCGGCCGGCCTCTCCGCCTTTTTCCCCGATGATCGCCAGAAGGATGTGTTCCACGCTGACATACTCGTCTTTCATCTGCGTGGCCCCGGTGAAAGCCGCCTCCAGCACCGCCTTGGCCCGGCCGGAAAGGTAGGCCTCGCCCATGCCGGCACCGCTTACCTTCGGGAGCCGTTCGATCCCCTGCAGCGCCTCCGCTGCAAGGCCCTCCGGCTCGACCCCGAGCTTGCGCAGGATGGCGACGGCCGTGCCCTCCCTGTCGGCAATCATGGCGCCCAGCAGGTGCTCTGGCTCGATCTGCTGGTTGCCGTACTGCGCCGCCAGCGACTGGGCTTGTTGGATAACTTCCTGTGATTTAATTGTAAATCGGTCAAACCGCATCTTGCCTCCTCAAGTGTCTGATCGTATTCGACTTTATTGGTCTAAAATTTGCATGAAACAATAATCACCCTCCCCCTCATGTCAAACCGTCAAAGGTGATCGAATGGCCCGAAACGCCGGCGAACCCCTGCATTTGGCCGTTGCGCGACCGCATCCCGTAATCATTCCCGTCGCGTCCGGGAAGGGCGGGGTCGGTAAATCCTTCCTCACGGCGAATCTTGCTATCGCCCTGGCTGAAATGGGCCATCCAACCATAGCGGTCGATCTGGACTTGGGCGGGTCCAATCTGCATACCTTCCTGGGGCTGGCAAACCGCCATCCCGGAGTCGGGGATTTCATCCACGGTGCGGCGCCGGCGCTGGAGGAGCTGCTGGTCGACGCCGGCGTGCCCAACCTGCGTTTCCTGCCGGGGGACGGCCGGACGCCCTTCCTCGCCAACCTGGGCAGTGCGCAGAAACAAAAACTGATTCGACATCTTCGATCGCTGCCGGCCGAGTACATCCTGCTTGATCTCGGGGCCGGGACGGCCTTCAACACGCTGGATTTTTTTGCCTGCGCACCGACAGGCATATTGGTGACGACTCCCGAGCTGCCGTCTGTCATGGGCATGCAGGTGTTTTTGAAGAACCACCTGCTGCGGCGCATCGATCGGCAGCTTTCTGTCAACGGTTTCAAGCCGTTGCGTCCACTGTTCAAGGCGCTTCTGCAGCAGCCCATGGAGCGCCTGCCGGCCACGCTGAACGGCCTGAAAGCCCGGATGATGGAACAGGACGCGGCAGCCGGGCAGGCCTTCGCCGGGGCCTTCGAAGGCATCCGGCCGCGGGTGCTGTTCAACATGGGATCGGGGCCGGAGGAATCCCGGATGGCGCTCGGCATCCGCGAAAGTCTGGCCGAGGTGCTGGGAGTCGAACCCGACTTTTTCGGGTTTGTGTTTCATGATTCTGGCGTGCGGCGTGCGCTCGCAGCCCGAAAACCATTTCTGACCGGCTTCCGTGAAAACATGGCCGCCCGCAACATCCTCAAGATTGCCGAACGCATCGTCAGATTCTGGAGGAACCCCATTCCCGACAGCGCGACCCTGATGATCAAACATGTTCTTCAATTTCCTGAAAGCAACGCACCAAAATCCAGGCTTTGATAACTTATTCTACCGGCAACACAGGTGCACCTCCAACCGAAGTCCGGGGGGGTGATTTTTCGGCCGCAGCGCGCCGCAACCATCCGTTCGACGAACCTTCGTACGGCAGCAAGCCCGCTTCATATGGTTCCGAACAGCCCCGGAGGACCGATGCCCACGCAGCCGCCGGCCGTCTCTGCCTGTGCGCGGTTCCTCTATACGGCTTGGGGGCGTGGCAGAATCACTTGAAAATTTGGTTGCGGCGCGCTGCGGCCGAAAAATCACCCCGCCGATGAGTGATATGGCCGAACCTGCCGTATCTTATTGCCGGAGTAATAATACCCGTCTTTTATTTGGACGCCCCCCAGGCGTGGAAAGCGGGCGCACCGCGCAGGCTCTCATAGAGGGCGATACCGGCGGCGGTGGACAGATTCAGGGAGCGGGTCCGGTCCGTGATGGGGATATGATAGGTGCAATCAGCGTAGCGGGCGAGAATGGACTCGGGCAGCCCGCGGGTTTCCGAACCGAAGATCAGGAATAGCCTCTGGATCTGCGGCAGGCCCCAGAAACTCCGGGCGCCGGCTTTGCTGAAGACCGCCACCTCGCCGGGCTTCGGGGCCAGGGCCGCGATCATTTCATCGAAGCTGTCCCAAACCGTAAGGTCCACCTCCTGCCAGTAATCCAGACCTGCCCGCCTGACCTCTTTGCTGTCCAGTGAAAACCCCAGAGGCTGGACCAGATGCAGACGGGCGCCCACGGCCAGACAGGTACGGCCGGCGTTGCCCGTGTTCCAGTGAATTTCGGGAGTTACGAAAACCACGTGGCGTTCCGGTCGGAGCGGTTGTCGAGGCTGCGCGGGTGGGTTCATGTCCGTTCTTGATCCGGCCGACGACGGGGCAGCGCCCGGCAGCCTCTGTCAGAGTTTCCGGCCGCAAATGGGGCAAAAGATGTAATCCGCCGGGAAATTCCGGTCGCAGAAGCGACAGCTCTTGGTCGTGGGTGACGCTGGCTGAGAACGGGACCGGTCCGATCCGGAGCCATGGGCGTGCCGTTCGCAGCGGTTGCAGATGAGGACCGGCTGGCCGGTCTTGATCTTGAGCACCGGGATGAAAAAAATGCTCAGATAGTGATCCACCCGCTTGAGATAAACCTGATGCAGGCCGCACCTCGGGCAGCGCCGGGGGGTTTCTTCCAGGACTTTAATCTTGGGCTGGACGCCGCCTATAAAGAAAAAAAAGCTCTCGATCATGGTGATGCACCGGATCTGGATGCCGGAAAGGTGGCTTGACTCAGTGATTGTCTTCAAATTTTCATCAATTCAGCCGTCCATACTACATTAGGCCTCCCCCCACAAGCCGGAGTGAATGCCGTGGGTGCCGAAGCCAGCATCGGCCGTTGTCTTTCGGCGGTTTTGTCCTTGACAGGCAATATGAACTCGTCTATTAAAATCCTTCCATTGACTGATTGTTTTGCCGTGTCGAAATCGTTTTACCGAACGGATCATCCTGCGATCCCGAGAGGCGGAATAACGTCATACCTATGGCAGAGGGATTGGTCAATCTGATCACGAAGCAGAGACCCACCGTCATCTCCAAATGGTTTGATTCCGCTATTCACGCCTACGCCGCCGATACCGCCGCTTTCATCCAAAGCCAGAAAGACCCGTTTGCCAATCCGGTGGGCAGCCAGACCCGCAATAGCGTGGAAGGCCTGTTCGACCAGCTCGTGGGGGGCATGGACGCCGGCGCCATCCATGCGTGCCTGGATCCGGTGATGCGGATCCGCGCCGTCCAGAACCTGACGCCAGCCCAGGCGACCGCATTCATCTTCGCGCTGAAAAAAATCCTGCGGGATATGTTTGACAAACAGCTTAAGGACGCCGAAGGGATGCGGTCGTTTCTGGAGGTCGAGTCGCGCATCGACCGGCTGGGTCTGGCCGCTTTCGACGTTTACATGGCTTGCCGGGAAAAGATATACGAACTCAAGGCGAACGAAACCCGCAACCGCACCTTCAAGGCGTTCGAAAGGGCCGGTTTGATAAAAAAGGATCCGGGAAAGGTTCCGGATGCCTGAAGACCTGGGGTCAACCACATTCCGCGACGTTTCAACGGACCGGCCGCGGCCGTTGAAACGCAGCTTGTTTGCGAGGTGTTGATCGATGAACAGAAAGTACATGTTCGCATTCATTGCCGTGCTGGTTCTTTTCCTGATCGCCTGGATAGGGGCTTCCATCGGCCTGCAGTGGCTCTTCGGAGTGGCCGTTCCCTACCTGGCGGTGCTTATTTTCGTCGTGGGCTTCACGCGCAAAGTGCTGGGCTGGTCGCGATCGGCCGTTCCGTTCGCCATTCCCACCACCGGCGGCCAGGCGAAATCCTTCGATTGGATCCAGGACGCGAAGCTCGACAATCCTTCCAGCAAATTCGGGGTGTTCATGCGCATGGTGCTCGAGGTGTTCGCCTTCCGCTCGCTGTTCCGCAACACCCGCATGAAGCTCAAGGAGGGTAAGCTCTTCTACCAGCTGGAAATCTTCCTGTGGGTGGGGGCGCTGGCGTTCCACTATGCGTTCCTGACGGTGGTCCTGCGGCACATGCGCTTCTTCCTGGAGCCGGTTCCCTGGTGCCTGCAGATGCTGGAGACCGTCGACAGCTTCTTCCGGATCGAAATCATCTACCCCCAGTTCCAGTTCGGCCTGCCGGCCGTCTACCTGTCCGGCATTGTGCTGCTCGCCGCGGTGGTCTACCTGGCGGTGCGGCGCATCGTCATCCCTTCGGTGCGCTACATCTCGCTCGCCTCGGATTATTTCCCGCTGATCCTGATCTTCGGCATCGCCTTCACCGGCATCATGATGCGCTACGTCGCCAAGATCGACATCAACGCCGCCAAGCAGCTGACCCTGGGGCTGGTGACCCTGCACCCAACGGTTCCGGATGGGATCGGCGCCATCTTTTACATCCACCTGTTCTTCGTCTGCACCCTGCTTGCCTATTTCCCCTTTAGCAAGCTCATGCATCTGGGTGGGATCTTTTTAAGCCCCACCCGCAACATGCTAGGCAACACGCGGGCCTATCGCCACGTCAACCCGTGGAACTACCCCGTTCACGTTCACTCGTACGATGAATACGAAGAGGAATTTAGGGAAAAAATGGTCGAGGCCGGGCTGCCTGTAGATAAGCCGCTCGAAGCCGCTGCGGAAACGGCGGCAGGGAAGGAGTAAGACATGGCTGAAGCGAAACCGAAACCCAAAGACGTACTGGACCAGCTCAACTACCAGCCCCCCCGGGCCGACTGGATGGACACCCCGGTCGAGATCCGTAAAGGGATGTACTGCTACGCCTCCAACCCCAAGAGCGTGGCCACTCTGGGGCTTCCCAATGCCCGGCCATGGAACCCCACGGATGAAGACTGGAAGCTGCCGGAGAACTGGCAGCAGATCATCCACGAGGGCTTCAAGGAGCGCCTGGAGCGCTTCCGCTCCTTCAAGGTCTTCATGGACATCTGCGTGCGCTGCGGCGCCTGCGCCGACAAATGCCATTACTTCATAGGCACCGGCGACCCCAAGAACATGCCCGTCCTGCGAGCCGAGCTGCTGCGCTCGGTCTACCGCAACGACTTCAGCCGCATGGGCAAGATCCTCGGCAAGCTCAACGGCGCCCGGCCCATGAGCGTGAACGTGCTCAAGGAATGGTGGTACTACCTGTTTCAATGTTCCGAGTGCCGCCGCTGCTCGCTGTTCTGCCCCTACGGGATTGACACCGCCGAGATCACCATCATGGGCCGCGAGCTGCTCAATCTGCTGGGGCTCAACATCGACTGGATCGCCACCCCGGTGTCCAACTGTTACATGAACGGCAACCACCTGGGCATCCAGCCGCACGCCTTCAAAGACATGCTGGACTTCTTCGTCGACGATATCGAGGAGAAAACCGGCGTGCGGGTCAAGCCCAAGTATATGAAAAAGGGGGCCGACATCCTGTTCATCACCCCCTCCGGCGACGTCTTCGCCGACCCGGGCACCTATACCGCCATGGGCTACATGATGTTGTTCCACTATCTCGAGGAAAAATACGGACTGGACATCACCTGGAGCACCTACGCCTCGGAGGGCGGCAACTTCGGCTTCTTCACCTCGCACGAGACCATGAAGCGGCTGAACAGCAAGATGTACGCCGAGGCCAAGCGCCTCAAGGTCAAGTGGATCCTGGGCGGCGAATGCGGCCACATGTGGCGGGTGATCAACCAGTACATGGACACGATGAACGGGCCGGCGGATTTCCTCGATGTGCCGGTCAACCCGATCACCGGCACGCGCTTCGAGCAGGCCCGGTCCAACAAAATGGTACACATCACCGAGTTTACCGCCGATCTGATCCGCAACGGCAAGCTCGATCTGACCCCCAGCCGCAATGACTATATGAAGGTCACTTACCACGACTCCTGCAATCCCGCGCGCGGCATGGGCCTGTTCGAAGAGCCGCGTTACGTGATTCAGAACGTCTGCAACCACTTCTATGAAATGCCGCCGAACACGATCCGCGAGCAGACTTTCTGCTGCGGCAGCGGGTCCGGCCTGAACGCCGGCGAGAACATGGAGCTGCGCCTGGCGGGCGGCCTGCCGAGGGGCAACGCCGTCAAGCACGTACAGGACAGCTACGGCGTCAACATGCTCGCCACCATCTGCGCCATCGACCGGGCGGTGCTGCCGACCTTAGTGGACTACTGGGCGCCGGGCGTGCAGGTCACGGGCGTGCACGAAATGGTGGCAAACGCCCTGAACCTGTCCGGCCAGAACGAACGTTCCACCAACCTGCGCGGCGAAGAGATCGAAGACCTCAAGGCTCAATCGGAGGGCAATGCCGATGAATGACAAGAAATGGATCATCACGGGGCTGGTCGTTTTCCTGATCATCGTCTTGTTCCCCTTCTGGTACAACCGGGGCAAGGCGGTGCCGCCGCCCGAAATCAAACTCACGGACAAGGCCAAGGCGGCGAAGGAGTGCGTGCTCTCCAAGGAGTACATGAAGGCCGAGCACATGCAGATCCTCGACCTGTGGCGCGAGGTCGTGGTGCGGGAAGGCCAGCGGATCTACACCAACCCCAAGGGCAAGTCGTTCGTCATGAGCCTTTCCAACACCTGCCTGGACTGCCATTCCAACAAGGCCGATTTCTGCGATAAATGCCACAACTATGCATCCGTCCGGCCGTATTGTTGGGACTGCCATATCGAACCCCCGAAGGAGAAATCGTGATGGATACCAGCAGACGTCGTGTGCTACAGTTACTGGGGCTTTCGGCTGCCGCACTTTCGGCGCCGCCGGTGCTCGACGCCCTGGCCGCCGGACCGCCCGCGGCCGAACCTAAGATCGGCACCGCCAAAGAGGCCCTGACCGCCAAGCAGTGGGCCATGGTGATCGACACCCGGCAGTTCAAGAAGGAAGACGATGTCCTGCCGCTGATCGAGGCCTGTCACAAGATCCACAACGTTCCCAAGATCGATTTCAAACGCTGGGAGATCAAGTGGATCTGGTCGACCCACTTCGAACACGCCTTCACCGGCACCACCTCCACGCGGTTCATCTCCGAGGAGATCGCCCACCGGCCGTTCCTGGTGCTCTGCAACCATTGCGAAAACCCGCCCTGCGTGCGCGCCTGCCCCACCAAGGCGACCTTCAAACGGCCCTCCGACGGTATCGTGATGATGGACTTCCATCGCTGCATCGGCTGCCGGTTCTGCATGGCGGCCTGCCCCTTCGGCGCGCGCAGCTTCAACTACCGGGACCCGCGGCCCTTCGTCAAGGAGACCAATCAGCTGTTCCCCACGCGCATGAAGGGCGTCGTCGAGAAGTGCAACTTCTGCAACGAGCGCCTGGCCGAGGGCAAGCTGCCGGCCTGTGTGGAAGCTTCGGCGGGCAAGCTGAAGTTCGGGGACCTCTTCGACGAGAAATCCGAGGTCCGGGAACTGATCAAAACCAACTTTACCATTCGGCGCAAGGTGAATCTGGGAACCGAGCCGGCGGTCTACTATATCGTATAGAGGTGACCCATGCTTGAATTAGCGATCAAAGGAACCAAGCGATACTACGGATGGCTGGCCCTGCTGCTGGGGCTGGTCGGGATCGGCTTCCTAGTCTACCTGAAGCAGCTGGACTTCGGATTGGGCATCACGGGCATGAACCGGGACGTCTCCTGGGGCTTTTATATCGCCAACTTCACCTTCCTGGTCGGGGTGGCCGCCGGGGGCGTCATGGTGGTGCTGCCCTACTACCTGCACGACTACAAGGCCTACGGCAAGGTGACGATCCTGGGCGAATTTCTGGCCATCGCCTCGGTGGTCATGTGCATCACCTTCATCCTGGTGGACCTCGGCCAGCCCATGCGGGTCATGAACGTCCTGCTCTATCCCACGCCGAACTCGGTGCTGTTCTGGGACACGGTCGTGCTGAACGGCTACCTGTTCCTGAACCTCATCATCGGCTGGAACGTGCTCGAAGCCGAACGGCAGGGGGTTCACTACCAGAGCTGGCTCAAGCCCTTGATCTACATCTCGATCCCCTGGGCTGTCAGCATCCACACGGTCACGGCCTATCTCTACTGCGGCCTGCCCGGCCGCGGCTTTTGGCTGACTGCCGTCCTGGCCCCGCGCTTTCTGTCCTCGGCCTTCGCCTCGGGGCCGGCGCTCCTGATCCTGCTCTGCCTCATCATCCGGCGGGTCAGCAACTTCGACCCGGGTTGGAAGCAGATCCAGTCGCTTGCGGTCACCGTGGCCTATGCCATCTGCATCAACGTGTTCTTCCTACTCTGCGAGGTTTTCGTCGCCTTCTACAGCCAGATCCCCGAGCACATGGACCATCTCAAGTACCTGTTCGTCGGCCTGCACGGCCACGGGGCCTACGTGCCGTGGATGTGGGCCTCGATGACGCTGATGGTCATCGGGATCATCATGCTGGTGAACCCCGTCACCCGCAAAAACGAGCTGACGCTGATCGCGGGCTGCATCTGCGTCTTCTTCGGCTGCTGGATCGACAAGGGCATGGGCATGATCTCGGGCGGTTTCGTGCCCAACCCGCTGCACGAGATCAACGAGTACATCCCGACCCTGCTCGAGGGCCTGATCACCATCGGGGTCTACGCGCTGGGCTTCCTGGTCCTGACGCTGCTCTTCAAGATCGCCGTGTCGGTCAAGGAGGAAGTGCGCGCATAAGAGGGCTGGCGCCCATTTATCTTTTAGAAAACCAAGGAGGGGCTCCTCGGCAGCGAGGAACCCCTCTTTTTTTTACTGCTGGCGAGACGGATGCAACCGAATTGACCATAAAAATTGCAAATGATAGGGTAACTGCGCAACACTCATAGGAACGCCTTCGATCAAGGAGAGCTTGTCCGAGGTAGTCAACAGCCAGAGGGCAAGAATCCTGTACGACCAGACACAGAAGTTATTTCAATGGCTCTGCACGAAAATCAGGTAGACGGAATCATCAGGGGTTTTATTGCTCGGCTTGAACAAGAGATTCCGATTCGGGAGGTTATTTTATTCGGCTCCTACGCGCATCGATCGGCCATTCTTTCCTTTTCCCCCTTTGGCAAAGGGGGGAAGGGGGATTTCGAAACGGACTTCATTAAGACACAAAGAGCGTGTTCGCTGATGCCAGAAAACTCCTCTTCTATGGTTCGAACCACAACGATACGACGCCATGCCCCGTTCGGGTAATTTGTGATTTCATCATGATGAATTTGCCGATAGTGTTGACATGATAAAGTAAAACTCGAATTCGTTTTTGCATGTACCGGGTGCCGATGAACGCGCCGGAAAAGCGCACTCTAACGCAGAATCTCCGCCGCCACGTTACCCATCTGTCGGTCGACATCGGCGAGCGGCATCTTTGGAACGGCGATTCGCTGGAGCGGGCCGCGCAGTACATCGAGTCCGAATTCGGCGCCGCCGGCTACGCGCCGAGGCGCCAGACCTACACGGCCTACCGCAAGCCGGTTTCCAACATCATCGCCGAAAAAAAGGGGACCCGCTCGCAATCCATTGTGATCGGCGCGCACTACGACAGCATTCCCGGCTCGCCCGGCGCTGACGACAACGCCTCGGCCGTGGCCGGGCTGCTGGAGCTGGCTCGGATGCTGAAAAACAGCCGCTGCGCCGGCGGCTTCAAATTCGCTGCGTTCGTGAACGAAGAATCGCCCTCGTTCGGCTCGGACTACATGGGGAGCATGCAGTATGCCCGGCTCTTGAAGGAACGTAACGAAAACGTAACCTTCATGATCGCCCTGGAAATGATCGGGTGCTTCGACAAACGCAAGCCCCAGAAATACCCGCTGCGGCTGATGCGGCATTTCTACCCGAAGACCGGCGACTTCATCGGGATCGTCGGCGACCTCCGTTCCCACCGCCCCGTGCTCGCCCTCGCGCGCGCGATGCGCGGGCAGGGCCTCGCCCCGACCTCGGCCCTGGTCGCCCCCCGCCAATTCGGCGGCATCGACCGCTCCGACCACAGCGCCTTCTGGCAGCACGGCTTCAAAGCGCTGATGGTCACTGACACCGCCTTCTTCCGCAACGAAAACTACCACAAGGAAACCGACACGATCGATACTCTCAATTTGGAAGTCATGGCCGATGTGGTGGCGTCTCTTTTTGCCGCGTTGGTGGAGCTTGGAGGTTGATCCGAATAACGTTATCCTGATAGATGGGGAAAAGAAATCGGCCTATTCAGTGGAACATGCTACCGTTGCTGATGAAACAAGGTGCCGCTGCTGCATAATTTTTGATTAAGCTCAGATTTGATCCAGGTGCCCCGTTGTTCGATGAGGCAGGTCGAGAACAGTAAAGGAAAATAATTTCTATCTAAATGACGGATTATCCGAAATTAATAATTCGTTGGAATTTAAATAAGTTGATAAGCATAAACATAGAGCGAACCGTTTCCCTCTGCGCCTTGTTGGAGTTATTGACAACAGCTAACCAGCGTTGGTATTATATCCAACATGGAAGCTGCGCTTCTGATCCGGGAACGCATTGTCTATTCCGAGTCGTCTTTCGCTGAACTCGTTCTGTGGCAACTGCCGATTCCAGTCGAGGGCGCAACGCACCGATTCAAGTACCGCCTGGCTTATGTCTTCAAGGGCGCCTGTGTCGTGCGCTACGACAACGAAAGCCGCAAAGGCGACCACCGGCATTTCGGCAACAAAGAAAGTGCATACGCTTTTGTAAATCCTGAGAAGCTGGTGGCCGATTTTCAGAGAGACATAGAGAGGTGGAACCGTGAAAACCGTGGTTCTTGATGTTCGCCGTCCGGCTGACTCCGTGGCTGATTTTGTGGAGAGCTGGAAAACAGGCAAAGGGCACAAAGCGGCCCGAATCAGCTTCGCCACAGCGGAGTTGCTTTGGGCTGTGCTGACCGCCAAGCGTTGGGAGATCCTGAAAGCATTGTGCGGGGCCGGCCCGGTTTCGATCCGCGAAGCCGCGCGTCGCGTCGGTCGCGATGTGAAAGCCGTCCATGGAGACGTGACGGCGCTGCTCAACGCCGGGCTGCTCGATCGGGCCGAGGGCGGCGGAGTGGAATTCCCTTACGAGGCGATTAAAGTCGAATTCATGCTGCAGGCTGCTTGAGCGGTCCGCGAATGTCGTATGAAGTGCCGCCTTTCGGCTTCCGACTAACATCGAAATGCAACACCGGGTTCCTTTGGGTTTGAATTGTGAATCGCGGTTAACCCGTTGAATTGTTTGGGGAGGGGTTTTCCGTAAAAAAACACGTGCAAGCCCGTGCGATTATGCAATTTATTTCGGTTTTGCGTATGCTTATAGACCGAATCAT
>JAUQXK010000078.1 GCA_030834695.1 Desulfobacterales bacterium | reverse complement strand
GCGGGCGACACGCCTGAGAATCCGACGGTCTGCTATGCAAGAAATACCTCTGAGCCCCCGTTTTTCCCCGATGTTTGCTTGAAAAAAACCATTTGACAAGCAGCCGACTTCTTGACTAAAAGGGTCAGCAAACTTCCTGACCTAATCCATCGACAAACAACCCTTTTGAACTCGGTTGGGTAATGCGCATGACGCCCATTACACTCAAAAAAAACCAGTACGCGTTGCGGGCTGTTTTCGAGTTGGCCAAGCGTCGCGGAAAGGGACCCACCAAGATTTCAGATATCGCCGACGCGCAATCGATCCCGGTCCGCTTTCTGGAGGTGATTCTCAACAAGCTCAAGGGCAGTGGGATGATCGACGCCAAGCGCGGTTTCTACGGCGGTTATTATCTGACACGCGCTCCGAAACAAATCCGGGTCGCTGACATCATGAATTTTATGCAGGCCCCTCCGAAACAGGAAATGTGCGCGGCCTGCCTAGCCAAGAGCAAATGTCCGTACGGCCACCGCTGTGCGTTCTCGGCGATGTGGAATCGGGTCAACCGCGCCGTTTTGCAGGTCTACAACGAAACTACCATCCAGGACTTGCTGGACAACGATCGACAGCTACAAGGCAAGCATCGCAGCCCTCGCAAGCGACATTTTAAGACGCAACAAGGACGTTCACTATGATGAAGGAAAAATCATTGTTTCGCCGGACTGGACTGGTCCTGACGTTGGCCGCCCTGATGCTGGTCCTTGCCATTATGAGCGTTCAGGGGTCGGCCCCGTCCACGCCGCCCGCCGATGACGCCAGCAAACCCAGGGCCGACATCATCCGAATCGACGGCCTCAAGCAGTATGGCCGGCTGGAGCGCCCCGCGGTGGTCTATCTGCACGAGAAGCATACCCAGGCCCTGGCCAAGAAAAACAAGGACTGCGCCACCTGCCATCTCCCCGATCAAAAGTACCGGTCCACCAACTTCAAGCGGCTGAAGGATACCTCCAAACAAGAGGTGATGGGCATTTACCACGATCAATGCACCGGTTGCCACCGCGAAACGGCCGGCGCCGGCGAGAAGGCCGGTCCGGTGGTCTGCACCGGCTGCCATCAGGAGCGGGCCGTAGCCTCATCCTGGACTGAAATCGGCATGGACAAGTCCCTGCATTTCCGGCATGTGAAAGCCCAGGAGAAAAAATGCGAAGTCTGCCATCACGAGTATGACCCGGCCGCCAAGAAAATCTTCTATGCCAAGGGCAAGGAAGGAACCTGCCGGTATTGCCATCTCGACCAAACGGTCGAGAACGTGAGTTCGATGCGCCGGGCGTCGCATGCCCAGTGCATCGACTGTCACCGTAAGCGACTGGCCCAGAACCAAGATGCCGGACCGGCGACCTGCGGCGGCTGCCACGACGCCGGATTGCAGAAGAAAATCGCAAAAGTGAAGGACGTGCCGCGATTGGAGCGGGCGCAGCCGAACACGGTGCTGATCCAGGCCGTTAAAAGCGACGGGGAGAAGGTGGACCCTTTCACCCGTCCGGCCATCGTGCCCTTCAACCACATCGGCCACGAGACCTACGCGGACAACTGCCGGGTCTGCCACCATGCATCCATGGACGCGTGCGGCAAGTGCCATACGCTTCAAGGCTCCAAGGAGGGCAAGCTCGTCAACCTTCAGACGGCCATGCATCGCGTGACCGCCACATCGAGCTGTCTGGGCTGCCATGACGCTTTCAAGGCCGACAAGCGCTGCGCCGGCTGCCATGCGTCGATGCCGCAGAAGGAAACGGCGGACTTGGCCGGCTGCGGCACCTGCCACATGCCGAAGCCCCCCGGCGCCGCCCCCCCGACCGAACCCAAAGCCGTGGCGGCCATGCTGCTGGAGGCGCGCAAGCCGGTGACGGCGACGTATGCCGATGAGGACATTCCGGAGACGGTGGAGATCAAGGCGCTGAGCAAGCAGTACGAACCGGCCAAGCTGCCGCACCGCAAGATCGTCCAAACTCTGGCTAAAAACATCAAGGACAGCAAACTGGCCGGCCACTTCCACCGGGACCCCGGGACCATCTGCCAAGGCTGCCACCACAACAGCCCGGTTGCCAAGAAGCCGCCGGCATGCGCCAGTTGCCACGGCCAGCCGTTCGACGGCCGCAACCTCTTCAAGCCCGGCCTGCAGGCGGCCTATCATCTGCAGTGCATGGAGTGCCACAAAGACATGGGGATCGAGAAGCCGGTCGCCACCAACTGCACCGGTTGCCACAAGGAAAAGCGCTAATCCGGATTATTTCTTGAACGCTTGAGGGACATGGCTATGTCAATTTCACGCAGGAGATTTCTCGGCTGGTTAAGTGCTGCAGGGGCCGGCACCACGTTGGGACGTTCCGCCCATGCCGCCGGCGGCACGCACTTCACCGGTTACCCGGACTCACTGGGGGTGCTTTTCGACGCCACCCGCTGCATCGGCTGCCGCAAGTGCGAAGAGGCCTGCAACAAGGTCAACGAGCTGCCCGCACCCCAAAAGCCTTTCAGCGATCTGGCGGTGCTGGAAGGCCGACGGCGCACCGACGCCAAGACGTATACCGTGGTCAACCGCTATGAGAACGTTCCGGGCGCCAAGGGGCCGCTCTACCGCAAGATCCAGTGCAACCACTGCCTGGAGCCGGCCTGCGCCTCGGCCTGTTTTGTCCGCGCCTTCGCCAAGAACAGCAACGGCGCCGTGACCTACGACGAGTCCGTCTGCGTGGGCTGCCGTTACTGTATGATCGCATGTCCGTTTGAAATTCCGACGTATGAATACGATAAGGCCTTCACGCCCCGGATCATGAAGTGCACCTTCTGTCATCCGCGGCTCCTCAAAGGGCAGCTGCCGGGTTGCGTGGAAATCTGTCCGGCCGAGGCATTGACGTTCGGCAAGCGACGCAACCTGCTCAAGATCGCCCGCGAGCGCATCGAGCTGTTTCCCGGTCGTTATCTCGACCATATTTACGGCGAGACGGAGATGGGCGGGACGGCCTGGCTGACGATTTCCGGCGTACCCTTCCGGGAATTGGGCATGCGTGAGGATTTGGGTACCACTCCCGCCCCCGAGCTGACCAAGGGTGCGCTGAGTGTCGTACCCGTCGTGGCCTCCATGTGGCCGGTATTGTTGACCGGGGTCTACGCCATCTCCCAGCGTCGCGAGAAGATCGCACGAGAGGAGCAGGCCGCCGCGGTGGCCGAGGCCGTGGCCAAAGCACAGGCCGAAGCCAAGGCCAAGCATACGGAGGCCATGGCCAAAGCTGAAAAGGACAAGAAAGCGGCCATCGACCGGGAAGTCAAGAAGGCGCTGGACGAAGCGGCCAAGGCCAAGGCCCAGGAAAGCGCCGCCGCGGCGGCCGCGGACAAGAAGCCCAGTTGAGGAGGAAACCTGATGCCTGATCGCAAAATCGTCATCCAAAAGCCCGCTCTGACGCCCTTTAACGTGGTGGCCGGGATCATCGTGGCGGTCGGCCTGATCATCACCGTAATCCGTTTCACCCAGGGGCTGCGGGCGACGACCAACCTGTCCGATTACAACCCGTGGGGAATATGGATCGGGTTTGATCTCCTAGTGGGGGTGGCCCTGGCGGCCGGCGGATACGTGACATCGGCCGCCTGCTACATCTTCGGCCTGAAGCGCTTCCACTCCGCCGTCCGGCCCGCGATCTTGACGGGATTTTTGGGGTATGCGCTGGTGGTGTTGGCCCTGCACTACGACGTCGGCCGGCCCTGGCGCCTGCCGTACCCCTTTATCGTTCAGCAGGGCACGACCTCGCTGCTTTTCGAAGTGGCGGCCTGCGTTGCGCTCTACCTGACGGTGCTCTTCATCGAGTTCACGCCAGCCGCTTTGGAGTGGCTGGGTCTCAAACGCGCACGCAGCATCGTGGCCAAGCTGACCCTGGTGCTGACCATCTTCGGGGTCGTGCTCTCCACCTTGCATCAGTCGTCGCTGGGTGCGCTTTTCCTGATAGCGCCCTCGAAATTGCATCCGCTTTGGTACTCGCCCTATCTGGCGCTTTATTTCTTCGTTTCCAGCATCATCGCCGGGCTGTCCATGGTCATTTTTGAGGGCAGTCTGGCTCATAAGCACTTTCACGACAAGATGGACGCGGAGCACCTGCGCGAGGCCGACGGCGTGGCTCTGGGTTTTGCCAAAGCCGCCTCCTGGGTGCTGGCGGGCTACTTTATTATCAAGGTCATCGGCATCGCCCAGACCAACGCCTGGAACTACCTGGGGAGCGGATACGGCCTGTGGTTCCTGGTGGAAATGCTGGGCTTCGTGCTGCTGCCGTGCTACTTTTACGCCATCGGCGCCCGTGAGAAGAATCTGAAAATCATCCGCCGGACGGCGGCCTGGACGGTACTGGGCATCGTGGTCAACCGGTTCAACGTGGGCATGATCGCCTTCAACTACCACCTGCCCTCCAGCGAACGCTACTTCCCGCACTGGATGGAAATCGGGATTTCGGTGTTTGTCGTGACGATCGGCATCCTGGCGTACAAGTTTATCGTGACGCACATGCCGATTCTTTATGCGCACCCGGATTATGATGCCCATTAGGGGCGGGGGCTGAGGTTTCGAGCGCCCCAAATACAGGCAACAAAGCGGCCCACCGGGATCGCCGCGGAAGCTATCGGAGATAAAGGCGATGGAAAACGTCATCTATACCCTGCATGATTTCATGCTCCGCACGGAAAGCCTCACCTATATTCTGATCGTTGCGGCGCTGTGCGGTTTCATCTTCTTCTGGCGGTTTTTGAGCGAACGGGACGATGGCCGTGATCATCTGGGCGCTGATCGGCCCGGTGGGCATCATCGCTAAGAAACGAATCAACGAAGGCGCTGCGAACTATGCCGTTGGATTTGGAGTTCATCGCGACCCACTTCGAATCTTTTGCTTCGAGCTTCGAATTGCGAGCTCTGACAGGAGTTGCCCATGTATGAATTCGTAACCGGTCCGCTGGCATGGCTGGCATTCTTGGTTTTTTTCATCGGTATCATCGTGCGCCTGGTGTTCTACGTGCGGGGGCTGGACTGGAAGCTCGACCGCGTGACCTACTCGGTCAATACCTCTTACGGCGTCAGGGGCGCCGTGCGCTCCATTCTTTTCTGGTTGACTCCCTTTGGAACCCACAGCTGGAGAGACAACCCGGGATTCACCATTCTGGTGTTCGTGTTGCACCTCGGGTTGATCTTCACGCCCCTCCTTCTGCTCGCCCATAACATCTTCCTGCAGGAGCGCTGGGGCTTCAGCCTGTGGTCCATGCCGGACGCCCTGTCGGACGTCATGACCATCGCCGTGATTGCTTCCGCCGTCCTGTTGGCCCTGCGCCGAATCGCGCTACCCGAGGTTCGGATCATCACCAGTGCATACGACTACCTGATGCTGGCGATCGCCGTGGCGCCCTTCGTGACGGGCCTGATCGCCCGCTATGCCTATACCCATAGCGAACCGTGGCTGATTGCCCACGTGCTTTCCGGCGAGCTGTTCCTGGTTGCCATTCCGCTCACCAAGCTGTCGCATTTCGTGCTGTTTTTCGCCACCCGGGCGCAGCTGGGAATGGACTATGGCATCAAGCGCGGCGGGATGAAGAGCAGCGGGATCAACTGGTAACGCCTCTCGGCCGGAACCTCCTGCCGCAGAGGGTCAAAAGGGAGCCATCCAAAGGAAGAAACCATGCCCGAAGGAATTCTTTGCAACAAGAACAAGGTGACGACGCTGGAGCATTTGCAGGCGCTTTTGGCCGACAAGAGCGGCAAGCAGTACTACCAAGAGATGAACAACCTCGACGTCGACGCCAAGGCGCTCTGGGACCTCGTCCAGAAAACCTGCAAGTCTCGGATTCGGACCTGGCTCGAGATCTGCACGCACTGCGGACTGTGCGCCGACAGCTGCTTCTATTATCTGGCCAACCACAAAGATCCGCAGCAGGTGCCGTCCTACAAGATCCAGAGCACGCTGGGACAGATCATCCGCCGCAAGGGCCAGGTGGACAACGCCTTCATGCAGATGGCCATGGACACCGCGTTCTGCAAATGCACCTGCTGCACCCGCTGCGGTGTCTACTGCCCTCTCGGAATCGACACCGGCGTCATGTTCAGCTATCTGCGCGGCCTGCTTTTCTCGCAAGGCTTCACCCCGTGGGAGATGAAGATCGGCACCGGCATGCATCGGGTGTATCGGGCGCAGATGGATGTTACGACCGAAGACTGGGTCGATACCTGCAGCTGGATGGCCGAGGAAAACGCCGACGACTGGCCCGGTTTGGAAATACCGGTCGACAAGGAGAACGCCGATATCCTTTATACGGTCAATGCGCGTGAGCCCAAACACTACCCGGAGGACATCGCCCAGGCCGCCATCCTCTTCCACGTGGCCGGCGAGAACTGGACCGTGCCCAGCGAGGGCTGGGAGGAGACGAGCCTCGCCATGTTCGCCGGCGACTGGGAAGCCTGCAAACTCCAGGTGGAGAGCGTTTATGCCGCCATGGATCGACTGAAGCCCAAGCGCATGGTGGTGACCGAATGCGGCCATGCCTATCGCGCCACGGTCATCGAGGGCCCTTACTGGGCGGGGCTCAAAACCGGCAAGACGCCGATTGAAAGCCTGCACTACGTCGAGTGGGTGGCCGAAGCGCTGCGCGCCGGCAAGCTAAAAATCGATCCTGCCAAAAAGATCAAGGAGCCGGTCACCTACCAGGACTCCTGCAACTATATCCGCAACGGCGGCCTGTGGGAGGCTGCCCGCTACATCATGAGCCAAATCGCCGAGGATTTCCGCGAGATGACCCCATCGCGGGAGCACAATTTCTGCTGCGGCGGTGGCGGCGGGCTAAACGGCATCGGCCGCTACCGCGAGCAGCGCAACGTCGGGTTGAGGGTCAAGCGCGACCAGATCCTGGCCACGGGAGCGAAGCTCGTGGTGGCGCCCTGCCACAACTGCTGGGACGCCATCCGGGATTTGGAGGAGGTTTACGAGATCGGCATCCGCTGGAGCTTTCTCAAGCCGCTGCTGATCAACATGATCGAGGTTCCGGAGCATCTAAAGCCGGCGGAATGATGATTTCCAATCTCAAATTTCAGATTGAACAGCATGAATACCGTTACCCTCCAATCTGACGGCGCGCTCCAGCAGAACGACGTATCGGTTGCGGCGGACCCGCTCAGGTATCTCAGCCACAAGGTTGAACTCGGGCAGGGCTATACCCTGCGCAGCTTTTTCAGAATGATCGAGCGCTATCCGGTTTTTGCCCAGTTGAACGCGTTTTTCCCCGAATGCATGCAACTCTATCAGGCCTGTCCGGACGGAGAGTGCCTGGCGCCCGGGATGGGCTATCTGGAGCTTTACAAAACCGTGGAGATGATGGGGTTCCCCGGCGACCCACGCCTGGAGATCTACCACACCCTGTGCGGCGTGGACGGCAAGGATACCTGCGAGATCAAGGCGTTTCCCCTTGAAAACCTGCTGGACATGCCGGTGCGAATCGGCAAGCTCAAGCATGTCGTTTTCGGAGACAAAGTGGATGTCCTGGAATTCGACACCGTTTTCAACCTGTTTGAATTCATCGAGGGGATCGTCTGGCAATTGAGCTTTCACCGCAGCCCAAAAGAGTGCGCCTTAAGGAGATAACCCATGTTTAAGAAACTGCTGTTTGCGACGACGGCTTCTCCCGTTTGCGACAACGCGGCCAAAGTGGCTTTCGACCTCGAGATGAAGTGGGAGGCCAAGCTCTTGATCCTGCACGTGCTGGGGCTTCCCGGCCGCGGTTTCAATCTTCAGTTCACCGACGTGCGCACTGGCGAGCGGGAGGACCCGAGCCAGGACTACGTCGAGTGGGTGAAGGAAGAGCTCAACAACACCTACGGGAAGCTGCTCGAAGACAGCAACGCCAGCATCGTGACGGCCGTCGGCGAACCCCACCGCGAGGTCCTGCGGCTGGCACGCAAAGAGAACGTCGACATGATTCTCATGGGCGCTCACTCGCGCGAGGAGGAGGTCGGCGCCACCAAGCACCGCTCCATTGCCGGCAGCACCATGCGCAAGGTCGCCAAGGCGGCGCGCTGCGCGGTCGTCATCGTCAACCGACCCTGTACGACCTGCTGGAAGCTGTTCTCCAACATCGTCGTCGGCATCGACTTTTCGAAAGCGTCGGAATCGGCGTTCCTCTGGGCCTACAAGCTGGCCCACGAAGTCGGTGCCAAGCTGCACATCTTTCACGCCATCGACATCACGGCGGGGGGGCTGACCCTGCCGGCCGGCCAGACGACCATCGAACAGCGGATTAAGGAAGCCCGCAAGCGCATCGAACAGCACATGGTTCCCAGATTGAAGGGCTACGACAAATACAGCATCGAGGTCTGGGAAGGGATCCCTTACGTCGAGATCTTGAAGTTCGCCCGCGACCGGCAGGGCGACTTGATCGTCATGGCGCATCATACGCGGGAAGTCGAACCGGAGGAAGCCGAACTCGGCAGCACGGTCGAGCAGGTGGTCCTGCGGTCCTCGTGTCCGGTGGCGAGCGTGAACCACCCGGACAAAGTAGCCGACCTGATGTGAGGCGAGCGGGTTTCCGTGGGGAAAAAAAGGATTCTATTCGTCGACGACGAGCTCGACATGCGGATTTTTCTCTCCACGGTGCTCAAAACCGAGGGCTATGAGCCTATCGCGGCGCGCAACGCCATCGAAGGGATCCAGAAAGCGCGCGAGGTCGGGCCGGACGTGATCATCATGGATGTGATGATGCCGCGCGCGGGCGGCGTCACCCTGTTCCGGGAAATCAAGCAGGACGAACAGCTGAAAACGGTGCCGGTGATCATGCTTTCCGGCGTCAGCGAAAAGGCCTTCTCCCATCATCTTAAAATGCTCAACATCCGGATCGACGACACGCTGCCGCAGCCGGATGCCTACATGGAAAAGCCGTTGAACCCCGAAATGCTCGTTGCCACGATTGAAAAGTTGCTGAAACCGAAATAAACCGGTGACGGACTTTCTACATCAATCGCTACCGGGTTTTTGCTTCACGACCGTTTAAGCCAATCGCCATGTTGCCGACAGCCGGACTGCGGGGTGCCGACAAGGGCGGAGAAACCCCGAACCCGGACACCCCTCGGATGCGTCATGAAAAACACCCTGCTGCTAGCAGACGATGAGGAAGGCATTCGCAAAGTGCTGGGCATCACGTTGGCGGACGCCGGCTACGAGGTGCGGACGGCCGAAAACGGTCTGGATGCACTGCGGCTGTTTCGCGAGACCTGTCCCGCCATCGTGTTGACCGACATCAAGATGCCGGGAATGGACGGCCTCGAGCTTCTCCGCCAGATCAAAGCCGAGCGACCCGAGACCGAGGTGATCATGATCACCGGCCACGGGGACATGGACCTGGCGGTCGAGAGCCTCAAGCTTGAGGCGACGGATTTCGTCACCAAGCCGATCAATGACGATGTGCTGGCGATCGCCCTGAAGCGAGCGCAGGAGCGGATCGCCATGCGTCGGCAGCTGCGAGAACACACCGACAATTTAAAGAAGCTGGTGCGCAAGCAGGCGGCGCGACTGGTGGAGGTGGAACGGCTCGCAGCCGTCGGCCAGGCGCTGGAGGGCATCTCATCGGCCTTCCGGGGGATGGCGGGCGATATCGAGGGCGGCATCCGGTTCTTCAATGAAATGCCGTGTTTCGTATCCGTCCACGACCGGGACCTGACGGTGGTTTCCGCCAATTCGCTTTACGAAGAGCGCCTGGGGGATCTGGTGGGTCGTCGCAGCTGGGAGATTTATGCCGACCGTCGCGACCGACCGTTTACCTGTCCAGTAGCACGGACCATCGAGTCCGGACAGGGCCAGCGCAGCCAGGAGACCATCATTTACCGGGACGGCAGCCAGTATCTCGTCATGGTGCATACGGTTCCCATCCGTAACGGCCGTGGCGATTTGGAGCTGGTGCTCGAATTCGCGGTAGATATTTCGGAAGTGGGGCGGCTCCGGGAAGAACTGCACTCAACCCAGGGTCGCTTGGCCGCACTCGGCTTGATGGTAAGCTCCGTCTCCCATGGCGTCAAAGGGATTTTGACGGGATTGGATGCCGGCGTCTACCTCGCGCGGTCGGGCCTGAGCAAGCAGGACCCGTCCCAGGCGGCAGAAGGGCTGGATACGGTCGGGCAAATGGTCGAGCGGCTTCGGCAGGTGGTGCTCGATGTGCTTTATTTCGCAAAGGAACGGCCGCTCTCTTGGAAGACGGTCGATGTGCGCAGGTTCGCCGAACATCTGCTCGAAGCATCCGCCCCTAAGATGCGCAAGCATGCCATTGAGTTGATTACCGAATGGCAGGAGCCGTTGGGCCAGATGGAGGCGGATGAGGCGGTGCTGACGCCGGCGCTTTTCAACATCCTCGAAAATGCCGTGGACGCCTGTGCTGAAGACCGCAACCGGTCGATTCATCGAATCACCTTTCGCGCTGGAAGTCAGCCCGAGCAGGTGGTGTTTGAAATCGTCGATAACGGGGTCGGCATGACACCGGCGACCCGGGAAAAGATTTTCGATATGTTTTACTCGTCCAAAGGCCGTTCGGGCACCGGGTTGGGGCTTTTCATCGCCCGTCAGGTCATCCATCAACACGGCGGAACCATCCGGGTGGACTCGACGGCGGGAGCCGGATCCTGCTTCCGCGTTCAACTGCCGCGGGTGTTGCCGCATACCGAAAAAGAACGCCCGCCCGATTCCCTTCGCTGAGCCAGTTGCGATCCATCCGGTTTTCCGGTATTTAGCTATCCATGGCGCGCGGCGCCACTTTATCGGCAAGAACGTCTTTGGGTGGGAGAGGCTTTCAGCCTCGATCGTCGCGGCTGGAAAGCCGCTCCCACAGAAAATGACCCAACTTACTTGAAAGAGGCTGTTGGTTAGAAGCCTGGCCGATATCCCGTCGGGTTTTTCTAGGCTGGGGAGGCTCATGCCCAATCTCATCACCACCGTCCGCAGCAGTTTGGTTCTGAAGCTGATTTTGAGCGTCGGGGCCACCTTGCTGATCACGATTTCAACCTGGTCGTATTTCAGCATCGCCTACCAGAAGAAGAACCTTCAGGATGAAGTGGTCTCCCAAACCGAGCGGCTCAGCAATACGATCAAGCTTGGCACCCATTATGCCATGATGCTCAATTCCCGGGACGAGATCAACCAGATCATCATCAACATCGCGCGCTTGAAGGAAGTCCAAAGTATCCGGATCTACAACAAAGAGGGCGCCATCAAGTTTTCAAACCACGCCCGGGAAGTGGATCAGATCACCAACATTCGCTCCGAAGCCTGCCACATTTGCCACCATACAGACCCGCCGCAGGTGGAGGTCGGACTTGCCGAGCGCATGCGCCATCTACCTGCCGATAACGGCGAACGACTGTTGGGTATCATCAGCCCGATCCACAATGAGCCCGGTTGTTCCACCCAGAATTGCCATTTCCACCCCGCCGATAAAAAAGTCCTGGGTGCCCTGGATGTCGTCGTGACACTGGAGGAGACCGAAAAGGAAATTCGGTTCATGGAGAAGGGCGTCATCGGCCTGGCCGGGATCGCCTTTCTCGTGACGTCGGCCATTATTTTCGTCTTTGTCCTGTATTTCGTCAACCGCCCGATCCGCAAGCTGATCGCCGGCACCGAAGCCATCTCCAAGGGGGATTATTCCAGCAGCCTGGAGGTTGCGCGCCGGGACGAACTGGGGCAGCTGGCGTCGGCCATGAACCTAATGTCCCGAGAGATCGCCCAAAAGCAGGCCGAGATCAATGCCCAGCGGGATGAATACGAAAACCTTTTCAACATGGTGCCGTGCATCATCACGGTGCAGGACCGGAACTATCGCCTGGTGGGCTACAACCGCGAGTTCGCCAGCCTCTTCGATCCTCAGCCGGGCGATTTTTGCTATCATGCCTACAAGGGGCGCACATCGAAATGTGTCAACTGCCCGGTGGAAAAAACATTTATCGACGGCCAGAGTCACTACAGCGAGGAGACTGGAATCAGCAAGGAAGGTACGCCGACCTACTGGCTGGTGAAAACCTCGCCGGTTCGGAACGAAAAAGGCGAGATCGTCGCTGCCATGGAGGTGAACCTCGACATTACCCACTTAAAGGAACTCGAGAAAATGCTCGAGCGGTCCGAAAAAAAATATCACGAAATCTTTAACAGTATCCCGAACCCGGTGTTTGTATTAGACGCGGAGTCGTTGGAAATCCGTGACTGCAACGATGCCGTGCGGGTGATCTACGGTTTTGATCGTCTCGAAATTCTGAATCGCAATTTTGTGCAGCTGTTCCCGGAAGAGGACCGTGAACGTGGCGCGGTTCACGTTCGAACGCTGGCCAGCATCAACCAGGCCAAGCAGATCCGCAAGGACGGGAGCCCCTTTTTTGTGGATATGTGGATATCGCCCGTCGAGTACCCGGGGCGACGAGCGCTGCTGGTGACGACCAGCGATATCACCAAACGCCTGGAGGCCGAACAGCAACTCATTCAAGCCAGCAAGATGGCCACTCTGGGCGAAATGGCCACCGGCGTCGCCCACGAGCTGAATCAACCGTTGTCGGTCATTAAAACCGCCAGCCGTTTTTTCATCAAAAAAGTCCGGAACCAGGAGCCCATCCCCGCCCATATCATCTCGACGCTTTCCGAGGAGATCGACGGGCATGTCGACCGCGCTGCCAAGATCATCAACCACATGCGCGAGTTCGGCCGCAAGAGCGACAAGCGGCTCGATCCCGTCTCCATCAACGAGGTTTTGGCCAAGACCTCCGAGATCTTCAGCCAACAGTTGAAAGCCCGCGGGATCGATTTGGTCTGGGATCTGTCGGATCAGCTGCCTCCGGTCAGGGCCGATGCCAACCGCCTGGAGCAGGTTTTCATCAATTTGCTGATCAATGCCCGTGACGCCATCGAGGAAAAGGTCCAAGCCCATCCTCATCACAAGGGTGAAAAAAAGATCTATCTGACCAGCCGCCGGCGGGACAGCTTTGTACAGGTCGAGGTGCGGGACACGGGCAAGGGCATTCCGCGCGCGCTTATCGGAAGGATTTTTGAGCCGTTTTTTACGACCAAAGAGGTCGGTAAAGGAACCGGCCTGGGCCTTTCGATCAGCTACCAGATCGTCCAGGACTTTGGGGGAACGATTCGGGCCCAATCGCGTGAAGGAGAGGGTTCCGCGTTCATCATCAGTTTTCCGGCAACCACGAGTTGAGCCATGGCCGAACCGGATGATCATCGAATCCTTCTGGTCGACGACGAGGCCGGCATCCGCACCGTGCTGGGCATCGCCCTGACCGACAGCGGGTACGCCGTGACCACGGCTGAAAACGGTGAAGACGCACTGGCTAAATTCAGGCAGCTGCGGCCGCCCATTGTGCTGACCGACATTAAAATGCCGGACATGGATGGAATCGAACTCTTGCAGCAGATCAAGGCCGAAAGCGCGGACACCGAGGTGATCATGTTTACCGGCCACGGCGACATGGAGTTGGCCATCAAGAGTCTGAAATACGACGCCACCGATTTCGTCACCAAGCCGATCAACGATGAGGTTCTGGAGATCGCCCTAAAGCGGGCCCGCGAGCGCATCGTCATGCGTCACCAGATACGGTCTTACACTCAAAACCTGGAGCGCCTGGTAGATGAAAAAGCACGCCAGCTGATCGAAGCCGAGCGGATGGCGGCGGTGGGGCAGACCGTGGCCGAGCTGTCGCACACCATTAAAAACATCGCCAACGCCTTGAAGGGCAGCATCTTCGTTCTGGGAAAAGGCATCGAGCTGGACGAAAAAGAATACCTGCTGCAGGGCTGGCGGATGGTCGAGGAAAATGTCGAAAAAATCAAGAACCTCTCATTGGATCTGCTGCATTACGGCAAATACAGCCAGGCCAACTTCCGCAATAGCCTGCCGAACGCACCGGCCGAGGAGGTGCTGAGGTTGATGGCGGCCAAGGCCGAGGACCTGGGGGTGGCGCTGCGAGCGGACCTGAGCGAGGATCTCCAGCCGGTGGCCCTTGACCCTGAGGGTGTTCAACGCTGTTTGATGAACCTGGTCGAAAACGCAATTGACGCTTGCCGCAGCAACGGAGCTTCCGAACGCCACAAGCTGGTGACGTTGAGCACCCGTCCCCTAGCAGGGGGCGGCGTGGAGTACCAGGTGTCCGATAATGGCAGCGGCATGGACGAAAGCGTTCAGCAGCGCATGTTCCAAGGGTTTTTCAGCACCAAGGGGACGAACGGCACTGGCCTCGGGCTGATGATGACCAAGCGCATAGTTGATCAGCACGGGGGAGCGATCGAGGTAAAAAGCCGACCGGGCGAGGGTGCGACCGTCATCATTCGTCTGCCGGCTGGTCTTGCAAAGGCCAACGCCCCATGAGCGACGCAGCGGTTGGCCTTGAGATCCTGCCCTTAGCCGATGGTGTTCTTGACGATGCCGACCAGTTGCTCCGGGTCGAACGGCTTCTTGACGAAAGCGATGGCGTCCTTGACTGCGTGATCCCCGTCGATGCCGCTGATGACGATCACCGGAGTATCGCGCAGTTGCTTGTCCTGCCGCAGCTTGCGATAGAACCGCGGACCCCACTCCCCGGGCATCTGGATATCTAAGGTGATGAGGTCCGGCTTTTCCTGGCGGACTAATTCCAATCCTTCCATGCTGCTGGTGGCGATGCAGGTGGCGTAGCCGTTGTCGCTGAAAACGGCCTGCAGGTACTTGACGATGACCGGGTCGTCGTCGATGATCAAAATTTTCTTGGGCATGGCTGGCCTCGCTGGATATTGAGTTCCGGCTGAAATCGGTCTATCGCCGGACGTGACATTCTCCGCACATCACCGGTCCTTTGTTTTGCTCCTGGTGGCACCCCTTGCAGTTGAGATGAAAGGCTTTCATCAACCCCGGCTGTCGGCCCGCATCGTCCAGGCCGTGGCAGTCCGAGCAGCGCCGGTCTTCCGACGACTCGTCCTCCACGAGTTTGCCATCTGCGTACACATGGTGGCATTGATTGCAGTTATCGATCTTGGCCTTCTCGTTGTGGGTATCGTGGGGAAATACGGCGGCCGGCCGTTGTGGGGCCGAAAAGGGATCCGGTGAGACCGCCTTCAAATCCTCCTGGGACCAGGCGTTTACGATGCAAAACGCTCCAAAGGCCACCAGTGTCCAAACGGCCCCCATTCGTGGCTTCATGCTGTCTCCTCTCCTGCCCTGTCGATGGACGCTGCTGTGGTGCGGCCTCACGCCGCGCCGCTTTTGATGTAAATGTCCTTCGCCGTTAGCGTTTTGCGACTCGTTTGGGCATGCTTGCGCTTCTTGGCTGCCCATGACCGGACCCGGGCCAGGGCTTGGCTGGCGAAATTGGGGTTGGCTTTAATACTGTATTCCTCCAACTTCCCGGCCCCGGCCGCATCGGCCAACGCGGCCCGACCCAACGGTGAGCGGGTGATCACTGTGGTCCATCCTTCCTCGGCGCCGATACCGCCGAATGAGATGTCGGCGAACTCCGATGAGTAATCCGGGCAGTACCGGCAGGCATGGCGCCGCATGAACTCCAGGGAATCCAGTGGAAGGGTCCTGATTTCGTCATTCTTGAGATGGACCAATAGATTTTCCTTGATATTGATTTTGCGGACATCCTCCCAGACGAATCGGCCGACCTCGGCCAGTTGTCGGCGCTGCTCGTCGCCGAAGGTGAAGTTTCCGGAGCAGAAAAGCCCCAGGCAGAATTGGACGGCGTCGGACGGCACGATCCCCAAGGTCTGCATGCGGCGGACGGATTTGATCTGGCAGGAGGTGCCGACGAACGCCACCCGTCTCAACCCCTTTTTGATCATGGGGTCGAATTCTTCGATTTGCGAGTGCGTCATGTACCGGTCGCCGAAATCCTTCATGCCGTGGCTGGTGTCGAAGAAAAAGCCGGCAGCGTCCTTAATGTCCTCCGTCGACGTCGCCAGGAACGGCTGCCGGCGGTAGGCTCCGGCATGTTTGGTGACGATCGCACCGTCAATGCGGCCGCGTTCCAACAAGTGCAGCAACAGCGCCGTCACCACGCCGCCGTCGGTGGCGGAGCGGCGAACGGCCGGGTCGGCCGCTCGCGCGACCGTTGTTTCGATCACCCGGCCG
Organism: Desulfobacterales bacterium; assembly: GCA_030834695.1. GTDB lineage: Bacteria > Desulfobacterota > Desulfobacteria > Desulfobacterales > SpSt-501 > SpSt-501. The sequence goes on along the minus strand of JAUQXK010000078.1, from coordinate 1,117 downwards.
ATGGGGGGCGCCCAGCCCAAGCGCTCGCGGGTTTCTTTTTCGAGTTCGTCGATCTCCGGACAGATCGCATGGCAGAGTCCACACTCGATGCATTTTTCAATCTCGCCGTAGCACGGCTTTCCCTCCGCATCGATTACGAGGGCACCGTAGTTGACGGCACTGCAGAACGTGACGCACCCCCCGCAACGGTGGCACAATCCCGGTTTTTGGACTTCCTGGATCAGGTCGAAAAACGTTTTCATCGGTGGTTATCCGTTCGATGGGAGTTCGCTATCAGCTCGGTTTTTCCATCACCTCATACAGGATATCGCCCAAGAACTTGGTCGCAACCCCGAGGTCATAATGATGGATAATGTCTTCGATGCCGCTGTGGCAGTTGTGGCAGGGGGTGATCACAATTTTGGCCCCCTTCACCTTGGCGGCGGAAATCTGCTCGGCCTTGACCCGGTTGCTTTCGACCCGGTGCTTTTTGTAAGGCGGGCCGCAGTTAATGACTCCGCCTCCGGCGCAGCAGCAGTAATTGTGCTCGCGGTTGGGCTCCATTTCGACGAAACTTTCGCACATTCGGTTGATGACGTCCCGGGCTTTTTCGTGCAAGCCGGCGCCTCGGACGACGTTACAGGGATCGTGGAGCGTCACCGTTTCCGTGAATTTTTTGGCGATCTTGATGCGATCCTGGCTCAATAGCTCGTGATAAAAATCGACGGCGTGCACGATGGGAACCGGCGGCATGCTCCAACCCAGCCAACGGTTGCCGACGTCGTAGACCGAGCGGAACGCATGGCCGCATTCGCCCATGACGATGCGCTTGACCCGCAGGCGCGCGGCGGCCTCGAAGTGAGCGCGCTTGACCCGGCCCATGATCTCGTTGTCACCGGTGAACATGGCCATGTCGCTGTTGTCCCAGCCCGGAGTGGCCGGCATGGTCCAGTTCACGCCGGCGACGTGCATGATGACGGCGGCCTGGTAGATGAGCTGGGCCTGGAACTTCGGCTCCGGACCGATCACTGAGTACATGATGTCCGCCCCCTCTTTTTCAAGGGGGATCCGCAAGGTGGGAATCTCTCCTCGAGCTTCCTCCTCCTGCCATTGCAGGGTGTCGATCCACTCGTCGTCT
>JAUQXK010000077.1 GCA_030834695.1 Desulfobacterales bacterium | reverse complement strand
TTTGTCGATGATATTTTCGGTATCCAACAAACTAAAATCATTGCAGATTAATTCCGCATATCATAGTCTTACCTCCGTTGGCACGTTCGGGTCAGACCCAAACCGATGGAGGTAAGTCAGCTGAAAATCTTCAATGATGAGTGCCCGCCCTTGGAAACAATGAAAAAATTAGCTGAGTGTCTGCGATCGGCTGACTCTTCCGTGTCGGAAATAGAACGCATTTGACTTTCAGATGCTGCGTTGCCAGCCACCTCCAAATGCTCATATGATAGCGCGTATGCTGTGCTTTTTCGGCCACCGGCGTCTTGCCTTTGCGCTTGATCTGCTATTTTTCAGATGAGTTCTAATACAACATTCCGCCTACGTAAACGCCGGCACCGACAAAAACATCATGACCGGGTACTCTGTAAATGTAAGATAGTTTTTTTGACGGGGTCGTCTTGGCGGGTTTGGGCCACATGTATTCTACCCATCCATGCCCTACCGTTCTGGCAAGGTTGACGAAGTGAACAAAGAGGGCTTTGTCAGTGGGATCGGTAATCAGCAGGACATGCTCCAATTTGGTTAGTTCCGGCTGAAACGGATGAGCCAGCATCTTACCTTTCAGGTCCATCAGAAACACATATGAATCTTTCCACACAAAAGGTCCCTTGGGATCTCCGATTTGTCTGATGCCTTCCTCGATACCCTTGGAATTAATCAAAGCCGCTGCCTCGTGGCACTTCACGACACACTCTTCTTTGGTCGCTAGTGTATCCGACCAAACTTGTGACGCGTACAAGCCCACAGCCATCAACAGGCACACGCTGGTTCGTTTTCTCATAGCTTCCTCCTGTGACGAGTTCGCTTTCCGGTCTACAGAAAAATGGATGTGTTGTCGGCGTATCCTGATTCAGCGAATCCATGGTTTTCCCACCGGGAGCACATCTCTGCCGAAGACTTGTGCATAAATGACATGGGCCATCATGTACAACGCCGAGGCGGCGCAGAGCATTAGTTCGTAGCCGGCAATCTTGGTAAATTCAGGATAACCGAAGTGGGCAATATCCAGGAGGACAAAGCCGATGAGCAGCAGGGTAAAAGTGGTCGCCATGGCGCTGTGAATCTTCATAGCAGGAATCCACATGATGAATGTATACAGTGTCCATGACACTAAAAACCAACCCACATCTTCGGTGCTAGAATGGTAGATTTTGAAATGATTGAGAAGAAAGATAATGCCCAGCGCAATCCAAAATGACCCGTAAGCGACAAAGGCACTGAAACCGAAGTTGTTTGCGCATTTAAACTCCTGATAGCCGGCGATCAGTTGTGCCAGTCCACCGAAAATAAACGCCATGGATACGACAGGACCTACGCCGCACCACCCCACATTGTGAAACTGCAAAAGCATAGTGGTGATGCCGAAGCCTGCCAACCCGACGACCGCGGGATTACCCTTTGGTGCTGTGATTGACATAAACTGCTCCCCCCTTTCATAGAATCAAAAGAATAATTTGAACAGGGCTGGAAAAATATCTTTGGTCACACAAGCTTATCCCATCAGAAGTCGGCGCCAGTGTATAATAGTGCCAAGCCCTTGTTTTGGCTGACTCCATTTCGCTAATTGCCACAATCACAAGCGGGGTGATTTGGCGATACGTCGGATGATCTGTCAGTTATTCAGCAATTTACAATCATTGCAGATTAGTTCTGCCTATCTTAGCCTTACCCCCCCGTTACTCCTCTCGTGTCAAACCCAAGCGGATGGCAGGTGACCATCTAATGACCTCTTTTTGATGACAAAGCCCCCTACCGTAGGTTTTCGGCAAGCGCACAGAAGATTTTACTGAATCCAACCCTCCTCTCTGAAACGGATCTGGAGCTGGTCGGCAATTTCCTTGGCGGTCTGCTTGGCCCGGCCTTGGATCTTAGCACTCCCGGAATACTCCCCGTAGCCTTGCACGCCGGCTTGGACGGCGAGCCCGACTGGGTTGTGGGTGACCAAAAGGGCCGCAACGCCTAATGCACCGCCAGGCATTTTCCCTCCCCCGGCATCGATCGACCCCTGGCCGAGTTTGCGGAGGCCGCTGGCCGTCATCTGGTAGCCTTCGATCAGGGTTTTAAGCTCGGAGGCACCGGAGCCAAACCCAAGGGTCACGCGTTTCAGCTGGCTTCCCTCGTCAACCGACAATAGATACCCGCGAATTATGATATCGTTTACCTGGGCAACCGTCTGGGGGGTCGCTCGGACGGCAGAGAGGCCCATCCCCCGGATGTTGGTTGCAAGCTCCTCGGCCATTTGCATACCAAGCTGCTTTTCCAGTTCGACCTGTTCGGCTGTCGGCGGCGTGGCCGGTGCCGCAGTTTGCCCAGCAAGGGCCGAGTCAGGGGCGATTCCCTCGGGGGTTGTCACAAAATCATACACGATGATCTGGGCGGGGCGCGGAAGCTTCCCGGCTGAGTATCTCTCGCGGTCAGAAACCTTGGTTGAGGCGCAACCAATCGTTAAAAAGAGCACAAGCAGAAGTGTGGTAAAAGCAAGGTGTCTTTTCATGGAAACCTCCGGATTGGGTGGGGGCACAATACTTCATGGAATGCATATGCCGACCTTACAGGAATATTGGTGCGGTCGTCAACGAACGACATAAATAGGCTTGTTTAAGCAAACGAAAGAAAAAGTTGAATCGTGGTGGCCTGGGTGTGGGCTGGCTTTGGCAGAATCAAATTGAGATACCGAAACAAGGATGGAAGCATTCCAGTTTTTCGGGATATATTGGTTCGGCGAATGTGAAATTATGATCGACGGGAATTATTTTAGGTTATTGGCAGCAATCGAAATTGGAGAGGGAGTCGACATTAAGGTTGAGTAGATGACGGCTTATCTGGCAAACCAGCCTTTCGAAGGGCCGCTAGGACAAATTCCCTGTCCGTCGCTGTCAGTATCGCAGGATTTCAGGCTCATGGGTTTTATGTGTGATAGGTCAGGAGCATAGATTTGACACAATGGAGCATACCTGTTTCGATGGTTGAAAAACCTCATATAGCTTGATTTTACTGACAGTTAGGAGTTAAAGGGTGGTCTAAATCGATAAGCATCATGGGCCGCTTTTGTTCCGAATCGATGGCCGGGTCCGTTCGGAATACGAATGGAGAGGAACAGCGGATCGGTCGATGTAGCGTTAAGCCAAGCTATGCTGCAATTCAAAAAAGGAGGTGATGCCAAAATTTTTGATACCTGCCATAGGGCCGTATGAGTTTGGGGGAGACGAAAGCTTGCTGCAGTCAACTTCATTTTCACAAGACATTCTTTGGAGGTGTGCCATGATGAAAAGAAGTTTTGTCTTTCTGTGGTTGATTCTTGCCCTCTTTTTTGTGAATTCTGACGCAATCGCGCAGACCAGCCGTTACAAATTGAGCATTGTGCTCTCCGAGCTCTCTCCGTGGTACGAAGGAGCAGCACTCTTCGCTGATCTTGTAAAAGCACGAACAGACGGGAAAGTAGTGATCGATATCTATCCAAATCAGCAGCTCTCGTCTGGCGATTTGGTCAAGGGATTACAGATGCTCCAAGCGGGCGCCATTGACATGGCCTTCTCCTCAACCATCCACTATGCGGCCGTCGACCCACGATTCATGGTGGTTTCGATGCCCTGGATCATGCCGGGGTACGAGGCCGTGGATCGGATCATTGACGGGCCGCTTGGCGAACAACTTATGGACATGGTTCGGGATAATAAAGTCGAACCTCTAGCCTTAGCTGGGAATGGGTTCAGACAGATCACCAACAATGTGAGGGACATTACAAAGCCCGATGACCTGAAGGGACTGAGAATTCGAATCCCCGGTATGAAAATGTATATCTCGACTTTCAAGAGTCTCGGAGCCAATGCCGCTGCGATGGATTTTGCTGAGCTATATTCAGCCTTACAGCAGAAAACGATGGATGGTCAGGAGAACCCCATTAGCACCATCGTCTCGGGCAAGCTTCATGAGGTTCAAAAGTACTGCACCCTTTGGAACTATTCTTATCATTTGATTGTCATCGGAGTGAACAAGAAGGTTTGGGATAGCTTTGACGAAAAGACGAGGGAAATTCTGAAAAAATCAGCCAAACAGGCCGCCTTCTATGAAAAAATGATAGCCAGAAAAATGGATAAGGACCTGGTGGATACCATGACCAGCAAGGGTGTCAAGGTCACGCGACTGAGCCCCGAGCAGATCAAACCATTTCTTCCTTTAGTCGATTCGGTGTACAAAGAGATGGAGCCGACCATCGGGAGTGAATTGCTGGCGAAATTCAGATCCGAGGGCATGAAATAGGATGCAGCTTCAGCATCGGTTTGCTTTTCATTTCAGGCAGAGGTTTGGATTTAACCCTTCGCGGGAAAGACAGCCTTTGAGAGAAATCTTGCATGCGCCAAGTTTGACAGCCTCGTAAAAGGCTTGTGGCTGGATGGGTGAATTGTGGCTAAGAACTACGATAGAACATCCTTCCGAAGGAAAAGGAGATAAGAAGTGTCAGCATTTCTCGAAGCGATTGAGAGAGAGGCACTCGTCTGCTATGGCGCGGTAGCGACCATGTTGATTGAAAGAGGATTTGACCTGTCCGGGTGTCTCGGCAAGTGGTTTCTTGACAACCCGGACGGGCTTAAATGGTTGACCATGCAATACGTAGACTCCGGCTGCAGGATTGTTGGATCTGCAGGCAGCCAAAGCGGGCCATGGAAACTGACAAAATGGGGGTTGCAAGATAAAATCATTGAACTCAATCGAGGTGTGACTGAACTTATTAAGAAGATAGTGCCGCCCGGCTGTTATGTCGCCGGGACCATTTTGCCCACGGGGAAATTGCTGAGGCCACTTGGCGATCTTGACCGGGAGGAACTCGGTGACGCGTATCGAGACGAGGCTGTGGGTTACGCCGAGGGGGGAGCGGATGTTATATGGGTTATGACCATGTTGGATATCGAAGAGGCCGTGGTTGCGGTGAAAGCGGCAAAGGACGTCTCGAACCTTCCCGTAATCGCGTCAATGGCCTTTGATTACACTCCTAAAGGGGGGCGCACGATGATGGGGGTCGACCCCAAAACAGCAGCCGCCCGGCTGGTCGAGGCCGGAGCGGATATTGTCGGCCACAACTGTGGCGGGGCGACCCCCGAAGAGGCGACAATGATCCTGAAGGAAATGGGCGAGGTTGTAAATAGCCCCTTGGTATCAAAGCCGAATGCGGGAAAACCCGTGGTGACTGATAGCAGGACATGCTGGCCGGTTACGCCGCAGCAATACGCGTCGGAGATTCCGCAATGGGTGGCGGCCGGGGCAAGGATCGTAGGAGGATGTTGCGGGTCGACGCCGGAGCATGCCGCCAGAATCAGCGAGGCGCTGAAAACGTGTGCAGGAAACCTTCACAAGTAAAATCAATTTACTCGTCCGATGAGAACCGATCAGAATAATATACCCCATTCCCTTCGAGGGAACTGCATGGGCCTACCCCTTCGGCGGGTGGCGATTTCACGTGCAGTAAATTGGATTGGCCTAAGCCGAACTCCACTGACACATCATAGCGCCCCAAACTCATACTGACCCGAGCCGTCGCTGTCGGCAAGCTTTTTAGGTCGCCTTTTCTAAATCATCATAGCAAGGAGCGATGTGATCCCATGTCCCCGGTGAAGCAGGTTTTGGAAAACGTCGAGGAATTCATCATAGGGATAAGCCTTATGATAATGTTGACCATCGTCTTTCTGAATGCGATCTCCCGTTATCTCATCAACTTGGATATTGCGTCCGCCCAGGAAATCGTGACCTCTCTTTTCCCATGGATTACCTTCCTCGGTGGGGCGGTCGCGGTAAAGCGAAAGGGACATGTCGGCTTTTCCCTGTTGACCGACTGTTTCCCTCGAGAAATCAGGAGATATGTACCTCATTTTGCTTCTCTCTGCGTTATTGCTTTGTTCGGGATTATCTTCTTCCTAGGGAGTGAAATGGTGATGTTCGAAAAGGAGACCAATCAGATGACGCCGGCCTTGGAATTCCCCACGTGGATTATCGAGTTGTCGATCCCGTTGGGTTCTCTCGCCATTGTGCTGCGGACGATCCAAGTCGCTTTCAATGAAAGGAGAGTGAAATGACGGTCTTGGATCTGGTTCTCATATTGTTCGGGATCTTCTTCGTTCTCCTGTTTCTCAACATTCCGATTTTTGTGTCCCTGGGCATAGCGAGCGTTACCGCCCTGGTCGTTGCCAAAATGCCGATGTCCATGATGCCCGTCATTCTATTCACCACCACTTCGAAATTCACACTACTTGCCATTCCCTTCTTTATATTAGCTGGCCTCGTCATGGAACGCGCAGGAATTTCCGGCAGGTTGATTACCTTGATCGATGTCCTAATCGGCCATATCCCTGGTGGATTGGGCATTGTCGCGGTCCTCAGTTGCTGCCTTTTCAGTGCGATCTCTGGTTCTGCGCCAGCCACGGTGGCTGCCATCGGACTGATTCTTATCCCCGCCATGACCAAGGCCGGTTACTCCAAGTCGTTTTCAGCAGCCTTGGTTGCATCATCGGCAGAGGTCGACATCTTGATCCCGCCAAGCATTGCGCTTGTGGTGTATGGTGTCATCTCAGAGACTTCGATCGGGGAGCTGTTCATGGCAGGAATGATCCCCGGCATCCTCATCGGGCTCTGCTTGATGATTTCTGTCGTGATAGTGACTTTGAAACGGGGTTACGGTAGGGAACGAAGAAAAAGAGCCGCACTGAGGGAGGTGGTTAGGGCTTTTTTTGACGCCTTCTGGGGACTCTTAGCTCCCTTTATCATTCTGGGAGGAATCTATGGGGGTGTCTTCACGCCCACGGAGTCCGCCGCTGTGGCTGCCGTCTATGGCATCTTGGTAGGCATGTTCGTGTATCGTAACCTCGATGTAATGGGCTTGTTCAGATTATTAGTTGATACGGCAGTCGCTTCCGCTACCATCATGGTAATCGTAATGAATGCCAGTGTTTTTGCTTGGATGCTCACCACCGGGCGAGTTGCTCAGACCCTTTTTCAGGTCGTGACAGCCACCACAACACACTATATTTTTGTTTTAATCGTTTTGAATATCTTTTTGCTGGTTGCTGGCTGCTTCATGGACGCCATATCAGCCTATTACATTTTCATCCCTCTGTTTCTACCGATCTGCTTGAAGCTGGGAATCGATCCCGTCCATCTCGGGATCATCATGACAACCAATCTGGCCATTGGGCTTATCACTCCGCCGGTAGGGGTTGATCTTTTCACCGCCTCTGCGATATCAGGGGTTCCCTTCAAAGACATCTGCAGAGAGATCTGGCCTTTTTTAATTCCTTCTATATTTTCTTTGATCTTGATAACCTATATTCCAGCTATTTCTCTCTGGCTGCCCAAGGCGTTAGGCATGAGGTAACGGACGTTCCAGCATGCGGTAGATTGAATCGCTGGCGGCCTTGAGGTTGATGTTGGCGGCGCCGAGCACCCGGCCGAGATCTATCGGCGGCTCCCGGTCGATTCCCACGGCATGATGGTCACAGCCAAGGCCCGCACAAACGGCCGAACCCTAACCGGCCGAATCGAGGTTCGATGAACTCCGAACGATAGGTGTACGCCTTCCAATTTCATGGAATGAGCCAACGCCTGCCGAGAAAAGGTTCGGCGCGGGCATTCCCATTAAATCGCGGCCGTTACCGATCGGGCTGAAGCTCGATTTCTCCCCGGTCCGGAACAACCTCGTATTGCAGCGCCCCGTTCCTGGCGTGAAATGGCTTGGATTGGCCGTTTTGTTTGACCGCTACCACCGACCAGCCGGCGGGCACTTGGGTTATCAGCGTGAGCGGTTCGGCATAAAGCTCCGGACTCAAGCCGGTCGTCAAACGGATTCGTATGCGGGCATCGGACCTTTCCAGCAGATCGATACGGGCATGGTCTCTCTCTTTGGCGTATTGGTGTGCGGCGCTCCATCCCGCACTCCATATCTTGTCCTTGTTATCTCTGAGATAATCCAGAAGCCGGATGAAGCCCTCTGAATCGATCGAAAGCCATTCACCGCCGATTCCATGAAAATGGATGGCGACCCATCGGCCCTCGTCGATTGATTCGCGCGCTTTGGCGATCAGCTTGTCGCCGTCGATCCCCAGATCGGTTCGGGCGGATAGCTCAGAGCTGCGGGTGATCGAGTGATATCGGCTCTTGATCTCTTCCCTCTCAAGGTCGGATATGGTCCATGTCGTCCCTCCGCCGCTGGCGAACGCCAGCAGCTTGCTGGCATCCGGCCCTCTCAGCGCCCAGATATAACGTGCGGAAGCCCCGATTTGGTAATCCGCCTCCTGGTAGTCTTTGGCCCCTTTGTGCTCCCAGGTGTGGTTGGCATACTCCTGCCCGTTCTTGGGCCCATCGATTCCCCACACCTTTGAGTGTTTCCGATGTCTGGCAAGGCCGGGGTTGATGAACCATGTCCCCACCAGGCCTCTTTGAATGATCGCGGGCATGGCAACGCTGACATGGGTTTCCATGCTGTCGTCGAAACTCATGGTGAATGCGCCCCGGGTGTTGTGTTTCCAGACGGCAACGATCGTGTCCCCGGTTGCGGCATCCGCACGAGAAACACCCCCTGCCAGCAGCAGCAAGAATGCGATTCGTTTAAACATGGTCGGAAACCTCAACCCCAAGTTATTTCCGTTTGGAGAAAAGGAAAGCCCCCCGTCAGTCATCCGTGAATTTCTCTGATCGGAAACCCAAATTGCCATAGCGGTGGTAGTTGGTGCAGATGCTCTGCTGGCGGTAGTAGTGCAGGAGCTCGATGCGGCCTTCCATTCGGACCGGCATGCGCGCGATGTGGAAACCGGTCTCGGCGGCAGCCGCAAAGACCTCCTGCGGGACGCGATCCGGCGAGGCGTAGCGGATACGGTCCACCCGGGGAATCGAAGCAACCAGGTCGGCGTCGGTTTCCTGGATGACCGGGGCCTTGACGGTCAGGCGGCGGCCTTCGGGTTCATCGAGAAAACGGATGGCCGGCGTGTCCACCCCCTTGGGAATGCTGACGCGCAGGCGGTTGCCGGTAGCCTTGACGGCGGCAATTCGGGCCAAGACCTCGAACAGGCCGTCATCGGAGTGAAGCCGCACGACCACGGTTCCGACCGGCAGATGGCGCAGTATATTGTCCTGGCCGCGCAGGTGGAAAAAATCCGTCTCCCGGGAGAACTCGGTTTCGGCCCAGTAGAGGTAGCTGCGGATGGCGAGAATGGTCTTGCGGACGTCATTGGCATCGCGCCCGAAGCCGCCCCATGCCAGGTGGAGCTGCCAGCGCTGTGCGATCCGCAGCAGCGGATGGGCCGACGCCAAGGGCCGCGCTTGTGGGGGAGCGATTTCCTCGGCCTCGAAGAACTGGGCGACGTAATGCGGGCCGCCGGCTTTGATGCCCGCCCCCAGGGCGGATTGGCCCATGCCGCCGAAGGGCTGGCGCAGGACGACGGCGCCGGTGGTGCCGCGGTTGACGTAGAGGTTGCCGGCGCGGATGCGGTCCTTCCAGTAATCCTGCTCGCGGCGGTCGAGGCTCTCCAGGCCGGCCGTCAGGCCATAGCCGGTCTGGTTGGCCAGGGCCACGGCCTGCTCCAGATTCTCCGCGCGCAGGACTCCCAGGACGGGGCCGAAGAATTCCGTCCGGTGCGTCGCGCTGCCGGCTTGCACATTCCACTTGATTCCCGGCGTCCAGAGTTGGGGATGGTCGGCAAGCCGCTGCGGCTCCAGCGCCCAGGACTCCCCGGGCTCAAGGCTTGTCAACGCCTCCTTGAGCGGACCGCTCGGAGGCCGCACCAGCGGGCCCATCCGGCTGGTGAAGTCCCAGGCCGATCCGGTCTTGAAGGTTGCCGCCGCGTCCGCCAGCTGCCGCCGGAACGATTCGTCCTCATAGACTTCTCGTTCCAGAATCAGCAGGGAGGTGGCCGAGCACTTCTGCCCGGAATTACCGAAGGCTGAATAGACGACGTTGCCGACGGCCTGCTCGCGGTCGGACATGGCGGTGACGATCGTCGCGTTTTTTCCGCCGGTTTCGGCGGCGAGCACGGCATCCGGCCGGTCTCTCAGGATGCGCCGCCCGGTGTCGGTCCCGCCGGTCAGGATGATGAAATCGACGTCCGGATGGCCGGTGAGCCGGGCGCCGGTCCGGCCGCCTTCGCAGGGCAGAAACTGCAGGGTGTTTTGAGACACGCCCGCCCGCCAGAAGCATTGGCAGAGCAGCCAGCCGACCAGAATCGCGTCCGACGACGGTTTGAAGATCACGGTATTGCCCGCGGATAGGGCCGCCGTGATGCCGCCGCAGGGGATGGCGATGGGGAAGTTCCAGGGCGAGACCACTACGCCGACGCCTTTTCCCCGGCAGCGGAGGTTGCGCATCTCGAAATAGGACCGGGCGGCGTGCGGATAAAACTCGGCGAAGTCCACGGCTTCGGACACCTCCGGGTCGGCCTCGGTGAGGAGCTTGCCGGTGGTGGCGGCCGCCGCGCCGACGAGGTCCGCACGCGCCTTGCGGATCTCATCGGCGGCTGCCGACAGGATGCGTTGGCGCCGCTCGGCCGTCATCTTCCGCCATCCGTCGGGGTCTTCCCTGGCCGCAGCGACGGCGTGCTGGACGTCCTCTCGGTTGGCCAGCCGGCCGCGCGCTACCACCACCGCTCTCGGGAACTGGTTGGGGTCGCAGGCCGTGCGCACCCTGCGCCCGGCCGCAATCTGCCGGCCGGCGACCACCAGCGGCACGTCGATGGGTTTATCTCCCCCTGCCTTCATCCAGCGCCGGCGGATGGCCTCGGCCCAGGCTCGATTGGGGGCGAGCGACCAGTCCGTGTCCGGTTCGTTGCGAAATTCGCTCCGGTGGTAGGTGCCGCGCCTGCCGGGGAAAGACTCCTGGAGGCGATTCTGGGTGCGGTGGGAGCGGGGTCCGGCGGCCGGTATGCGCCGCACCGAGGCCTTGAAATGGTCCGCCAGCATTTTCCAGGTGTCCGTTCCGGTCTGCAGCCGGTTCAGGTGCCGCAGGAAATTCCGGGGTCCGGTGTTTTCGTCCAGGCGTCGGATTAGGTAGGCGACGGCGTTGATGAAATGCCGGTCTTCGGCCACCGGCGCATAGGCCAGCAGGTCCAGCCCGGTTTCACGCACGGCGCGGCGGAGATGGTTTGCCATGCCTTCGATCATCTCGAAGGCGAGAAATTCCGTGACCCGGTTGCGGCGGGCCAGCTGGCAGGCAAAGGCGACGTCGAAAAGATTGTGGGAGGCTACACCGAGCCGCACAGCGCGGATGTGGTCCGGCTCGAGGCCGTAGCAGATCATGCGCTTCCAGTTGGCATCCACATCGAGCTTGTTGTCGTAAGGGGCGAGCGGCCATCCGCTGAGCGAAGATTCGAGCCGTTCCATTTCCATGTTCGCGCCTTTGACAATGCGCACCTTGACCGGGCTGCCGCCGGCATCGATCCGACGTTGGGCCCAGGCGGTGATCTCCTGCAGCATACCGAAGGAATCCGGCAGATAAGCCTGGAGCGCCATGCCGGCAAATAAATTTTTGAACTCCGGCTGATCCAGAGTGTGCATGAAGGCGGACGCCGTGAGCGTCAGGTCCCGGTAGGCCTCCATGTCCAGGGTGACGGATTTGGGAATCCGGGTGCCGTCCGGGCGCGTATAGGCCTGGGCCGCGGCTTCACGGTAGAGAATCGACAGGCGTTCGGATATGCGCTCGACGGTCTCCGCAAAGGGCAGTGGGTGGATCTGGGCGCAGATGGTGGAGATCTTGACGGCGATGCTTTCGATGCGCGGATCCCGCAGGTCGGCGAGGTAGGTGCGCATGTGGGCGAGGGATTCCTGTTCGCCGAGGACCTCCTCCCCCAGATGATTCACGTTGACCCGCAGTCCTTCATCCCGGCGCTGCTGAAGGTAGGCGCCGAGCGGTTCGCGCTCCCCGGAGACGATGACATGGCGGCTGTCGGCGCGCATTTTGGCGACGATGCGGGGCACGGTGTGGTTCGGAATGAAACGGCCGACGCGCAGGAACAGGTGAATCAGCAATTTTTCGGAAAAGGAGAAAAAACGCGGGATGCCGTGGGCCGTCAGCAGGTAGTACATCTGATCCGCCACCCGTTGCGGGTTTCTGGAGCGAAAGCACTGGTCGATGAGGGCGGTTAGGACGGCTTTGTCAGCTGGGTCGGCGACGAGCCGCGCCAGTTGCCGGTAGCGGTGCTTTTCGCCGGGTTCCAGCAGGGCGTTGGCGCGGTCCTGCCACTCCTCGGCCAAGGAGACGGCCTCTTCCATAATGCGGTCATCCATCACTGGACCCATGGTCGCTCCGGGTGGGAATCGCGGTTGAAACGCTCGGATACTCGATGCTGGATTCCGGATAAGAAGAAAAGGCGGCGGCCTTTCCTTTCGCCCCATGCCCTCTGCTCTCCGCCCTTTGCCTTCCTACGTCGCCGCCTGCCAGACGGCGACGGCGCCGAACGCCAGCAGGATGGCCCCCGAGAGCCGGTTCGTCCAGCACAGCACCCCTGCGGAGAGCTTCTCGCGCAGGAGGCCGACCCCGCCGCTCAGGAGCAGCCACCAGGCGGCCGAACCGACGAACACTCCCAGGACCAGCCTGGCCGCCGCCGACAAGTCCCCACCCGTGTCGGCGACCCCGAGAGCGGCAAATATGCCGGCAAAGGAAATTATGGTCATGGGGTTGGTGAGTGTCAGGAAAAGAGTGGACACGTAGCTGGCGGCGAGCCCCGTGCCGGAGGCGGCCGCCGCGCGCTCGGCCGGAACCGACCGGAGGGTTTTGACCCCCAGGGCCAGGAGAAAAACCCCACCGACCAACTGGATCCAGAAGCGTTGGCCGACCAGAAAGCCGGAGACGACCGTGAGTCCGAAACCGGCCACACAGCCGTAGAGCGCATCGGCCGTAGCCGCCCCGAGGCCCGAGAGAAAACCGGAGGCCCGGCCCTGGGAAAGGGTGCGGCGGATGCAGAGGATGCCGATCGGGCCGACCGGTGCAGCGATGGAAAAACCGATGATGAGACCGCGAAGGAAGAGACCAGAGTCCATAAGCGACGCACCGATGACATTGCTTTAACGAAAGCCGCGAGAGCGAGCTGCCGGTTAGTGTTCCCCCAGGTATGCCTTGCGCACCATTTCATTGTCGGCCAGGCTGGCGGCCGAATCGCTGAAGATGATGGCGCCGGACTGCAGCACGTAGCCGCGGCTGGCGACCTGCAGGGCCATGCGCGCGTTCTGCTCGACCAGAAGGATGGTGGTTCCTGCGGCATGCAGCTTGCGGATGGTGTCGAAGATGCCGTCCACCAGCACCGGCGCAAGGCCCATGGACGGCTCGTCCAGGAGGAGCACCTTGGGGTTGGACATCAGCGCCCGGCCCATCGCCAGCATCTGCTGTTCGCCCCCGCTCAAGGTACCCGCCACCTGTTTGCTGCGTTCCTTGAGCCGGGGAAACATCTGGAAGACGCGTTCGATGTTATCCCTGTTCTTTTGTTTGTCGGGGCAGGTGAAGGCTCCCATGTCGAGGTTTTCGGTGACGGTGAGCTGGCCGAAAATGCGGCGTCCCTCGGGTACTTGAATCACCCCCCGGGTGACGACCTGGTGGGGGCGCAGCATGGTCAGGTCTTCACCCTCCAGCCGGATGCAACCGCTGCGCGGCTTGAGCAGCCCGCTGGTGGTCTTGAGCATGGTGCTCTTGCCGGCGCCGTTGGCGCCGATGATGGTGACGATCTCGCCCTGGTCAACGGTGATCGACACGTCCCGCAGGGCATGGATCTGGCCGTAATAGGTATTTATGTTTTCAACCTCAAGCATTGGCATGGCGGATCTTCCTTCTTCGCAAGTCGGCTTCGGCCAGCCTCGGCGCCTGTCATATCCTCGGAATGGCGCCGAGCGGCTCCGTTCGGCGTGATTTATTAATCGTCTCGAAATAGTACCGTCATGCCGGACGTGATCCGGCATCCAGAACGGGTTGAATTCACTGGATTCCGGCTAGCAGCATGCCGGAATGACGACGTAAAGACAATTATGAGACCCTTAATTAAGATGCGGCGGAGGTCTGCTGCACGGAGCTGCCTCGACCCAGATAGGCCTCGATGACCTGCGGGTTGCTCTGCACATCGGCCGGGGTTCCCTCGGCGATCTTCTTCCCGTAGTCGAGCACCGTCACCTTTTCGGAAATGCCCATGACCACCCGCATCTGGTGCTCGATCAGGATGATGGTGATCCCGATTTTATCGCGCAGGTGGCGGATGAAATCCATCAGGTCCTGAGACTCTTTGGGGTTCATGCCGGCCGCCGGTTCGTCCAGCAGCAGAACCTTGGGCCGGGTGGCCAGCGCCCGTCCGATTTCGAGTCGGCGCTGATCGCCGTAAGGAAGGTTCTTGGCCAGCAGATCGCCCTTGCCGCCCAGATTGACGAAATTGAGCAGTTTGACGGCTTCCGCGCTGGCATCCTTTTCTTCACGGCGGGTGGCCGGCAGGCTCAGCACGATCCCGAAATAGCCGGTCTTCAGGTGACTGTGCATCCCGACGAGGATGTTCTCCAGGGCGGTCAGGTTGGGAAACAGACGGATGTTCTGGTAGGTGCGGGCGATCCCGCGCTGGACGATCTGGTCGGGCAGCAGCCCCACCATGGAATGGTCGTCCAGCCGGATGTCGCCGCCCTCCGGCCGATAGAAGCCCGTGATGCAGTTGAACACGGTGGTCTTGCCGGCGCCGTTCGGACCGATGATGCTGTGGATGCTTAGTTCCTGCACCTCGACGTCGAGATTGTCGATGGCTACCAGCCCGCCGAACTGCTTAACCAGTTTCTTGATCGTGACTACCGCCATGTCCTTCTCCTATCTGCGGGATGCGGCCGCCGGTGCCGCTTCCGGTCGGTCGCCTCGATTTCATCCCTCGTGCAGCTCACGCTTGCGCATGGCCTCGGGCCACAAGCCTTCCGGTCTGAGCAGCATCATGGCCACCAAGGCTGCACCGTAGATCAGCAGCCGGTATTCGGCGAACTCCCGCAGCAGCTCGGGCATTCCGACCAGCGCGATGGCGCCGACGATGACGCCGGGCATGCTTCCCATTCCGCCGACGATGATCAGGCAGAGAATGTTAATGGAAATCATCACATTGAAGCTGTGGGGATAGACCGAGCCGAGTTTGGTGGCGAAGATCGCCCCGCTCAGCGCCGAGAAGCCGGCGCCGGTGGCAAACGCCAGCAGTTTGGTGCTCACGAGATTGATGCCCATGGCCTGGGCGACGTCCTCGTCCTCGCGCATGGCCATCCAGGCTCGTCCGAGGCGCGAATCCCGCAGCCGCCAGGAGACGAATCCCACGAGAAAGCAGCCGGCGATGAGCAGGTAGTAGATCTCCTGCGGGCCTGAAAACTCAAAGCCGAAGAGCGACGCTTTGGGGATGCGCGCAATGCCCTGAGCGCCCCCCAGCCAGGGACGCAGGACGTCGGACAGAACCAGAATGCGGATGATTTCGCCGAAACCCAAGGTGGTGATCGCCAGATAGTCGCCGCGCATTTTGAGCACCGGGATGCCCAGGAGGGCGCCCGCCAGGGTCCCGAAGACGATCGCCACCGGAAGCGCCTGCCAGAATCCGATCTGATACGAACCGATCTCCGGAGAGGTCAGAATGGCGACCGTGTATGAGCCGATGGCAAAAAAGGCCACGTACCCCAGATCCAGCAGCCCGGCGAAGCCCACGACGATATTCAGCCCCAATCCCAGCAGCACATAGAGGCCGATGATGGTCAGCACCTCGCTCAGAAAAATCCCGAGGAGATTCGGCAGCACCAGCAGCACCAGAAGACCAACGATGATCGACCCCCATTTCAGATTGCGCTGGCGTTCCGACGGCAGGCTGCGGATCTGCGTGCGCACCGTTTGGGAATACCGGTCCCAGAGAGCGGCGAAGGCCGCAACCAAGACAGCCAGGGTTATCGCTCCGTGGACGCTCAGGCCGCTCGTTTCGAAAACCCATTCGCCGATCGTCGTTAAGGGATCCCAGAGACCGAAAATGGGCTGCAGCAGGTCCTGAAGCAACGCCCCGATGACCAGGCTGATGAGCACGATGATGAGCACCCGGCGCAACGGTACGGGCGCGGAATGCAGGAGCGAGGTCAAAAAGCCCATCAGCAGGCCCGAACCCAGCAGCAGCAGGATTCCCACCCCCAAGCTCTCCTGATGGAAAATCAACATCTGGTAAAGAGTCGGTGAGGCGTTGATGAACACCTGCCGGAGGTTGAGCGCCTGGCCGATCAGAACGAGTGCAGCGAGCATCCCGGTCATGATCAGGCCCGCCAGGAGGACATTGCCGAGCGAGCGGCCGGCTCCGAGGTCTCGGGACCTGGCTGCCGTGAGATAGGCGACGAAAACCGCCGTGAGCAGCAGCAACGTATGCCCCATCGAAATAACATCGGCGATGATCTGGCGTTCGTTGAAAGCCTCGACGATCCCGACCAGGGCCAGAATGACCAGTGACACCCCCCCGATCAGGCCCATCCGGAATCCGGGAAGTCTTTGTGTTTGCGCTGGACTCATGCGTCCATCCTTTCCCCTGTCATCAAGCCTTTTTCACAGCCAGACGTTCGCCTAAAATTCCCGTCGGACGGAAAATCAGCACCAGCACCAGCATGGTGAAGGCGATGGCGTCCTTCAACTGGTAGGGGGCGACAATTCCCAGCCCGTCCAAGAAGAGGCTGGGGCCGACGGATTCAACCAGACCGAGGAAGATCCCTCCCAGCATGGCTCCCGGGATGTTGCCGATCCCTCCGAGCACGGCGGCGGTGAAGGCCTTTATGCCGGGGATGAAGCCCATGAAGAAATGCACTTGTTTGAACATGATCGCATACAGCACTCCGGCGGCGCCGGCGGCGGCGCCACCGATGATGAACGTCATGGAGATCATTCGGTCCACGTCGATTCCCATCAGGGCGGAGGCATCCTTGTCCTCTGAAACCGAGCGGATGGCTCTGCCGATTCGAGTGCGCTGGACGAACTGGTAGAGGGCGACCATCAGGAGTGCCGCCGCCGCGATGACCAGCGCCTGAAACTTGAGGATGCGCATCGGTCCGACCAGCCACTGACCCTCCAGAGCCTTGATGACCGGATAGGCCTGGAACCCTGAGCCGAAGAATCCGCGGAACATGTATTGAAGGAAAAAAGACGCGCCGATGGCGGTGATCAGGGGAACCAGACGGGGCGCCGTTCTCAGGGGGCGGTAGGCGATCCGCTCGAGGAGAAAAGCGATAAGGGTCGACGTCGCCATGGACACCAGGAAAACCAGGATGAGGCTAATGACCGGATGGGACTCCAGCAGCCCGCTTTGATAAAAATAGGCGGCGAAGTAATAGGCCGTATAGGGCCCGCTCATGAACACCTCGCTGTGGGCGAAGTTGATCATGCGCAGCACGCCGTACACCATGGTGTAACCCATGGCGATGAGGGCGTAGATGCTGCCCTGGGCCAGGCCGAAGATGACGAAATCAATCCAATGGCGGGCGGAATAGGTGCCCTTGATCAGGGTGGCGGTCGAGCCCCAAACGATCAGGGTCATCAGCGCGGCGCCGATCAGCCACATGATGACGTCGGTGGCCGATGTTCGCTCTCTCAAGCGTTGCAGCATGGGATAACATCCTTCCGGTGGCTTTCCCCCTCCCTGGGAGGGGCGTGCCCGGCGAGTCTCGTGAAAACGACGGGCCTCGGCCTGCATAAAGAGCCGAGCACCCTACATCCGGCACCCGGCTCTTGTCAATACGAGGTTCGCGCCCCCTTCCCGGGGGGGAGGGGGCGCGAGGTGGGACAAGGGGTTAGTAGGGCTTCCAGAACGGAGTCTCAGGGTTCTGCAATTTCTTGATGTTCTCGGCGGTCTGTTGATAGACCGCGATGCGCGGGTCGGCGCAGTCCCCATACTCGTTGCAGCTGACGGTGCCGGTGAGACCCTTCATGCCTTTGGTGGCATAGAGCGCATCCCGCAGTGCCTTGCGGCCGATATACAGGTTGTCGCCATCCTTCACGGCGACTTTCTCGATGGCGGCGAAAACCATCATGGCGGCGTCATAGCCGTGGGCATGGAAGGGAGCAATGGGTTTTTCGCCGTACTTCTTCTGGTGCTTTGCCAGGAAGTCCTTGTAGCCCGCGCCGAAAGCCGAGAAATCCGGGCTGGAGTGGTACATGCCGATGGCCGTCTCGCCGGCCGCCTTATAGAAATCCGGGGAGAAGGAGCCGTCGGCGCTCATCAGGGCGACTTTTTCCAGTCCGGCGACTTCCTTGGCCTGACGGGTGATGTGACCCGCGGCGGCAATGAAGATCGGATAGTAGATGAATTCGGGCTGGCCGGTGGCGATCTTGGTCAGCACCGGCCGCATGTCGGTGTCGGTCGGGGCCACGGCCTCCTGGGCGGTGATGGTGCCGCCGAGCTTCTTGAAGGTCTCGGCAAATACCGCCTGCAGACCGTCGGCGTAGGGGCTGCCGTCGTGGATCGTGGCGGCCTTCTTGGCCCCAAGCTTCTTGAAGGCAAATTCGGCGGCGACGGCACCCTGGACCTTGTCGTTGTGGGCCGTGCGCAGGTAGCCATCGTATTCAGGCCCGCGCTTCGGATCGGTCAGGATCGGAGCCGTATTCGAGGGCGAAACGGTGGCGATGCCCGCCTTCCACAGGATAGGGACGCCGGGCCGCGCCTCGCTCGAGCAGTTGGAGCCGATGGCCGCAACGATGCTCGGATCGGAGGCCAGCTTGGTCGCTGCCGCCTGGCCGCCCTCGGCGTTGCAGCCGGTGTCCTGGCCGCTCAGCTTAATGGGAAAGCCCAGCAGTTTGCCGCCTTTATCCTGAATGGCAATTTCGACGCCGCGTTTGGTGTCCGTGCCGAGCGATGCATCCGCTCCGGCTACCACCATCCAGTAGGCGATGTGGACGGGCTGGCCTTTTTTAACGGTGACGACCCCCAGCGGATCCTTCGGCGGAGCGGCTTGAGCAGTGCTCATCAGCGCGAACCCAAATACCAGAAACAGCGCGATCAAAAAAGCAAAACGACGGTTCATGACAGCCTCCTTTGTAGAAGAGTAGGGTTGGGTTAAAGAATCAGATCCTCCGATACTCGAACGGCAACGTGTATTTCCCACTGGCACCGGAACGCATGGAATTTACTAAACGACCTTCAGTCTGTCAAGGGCTCTAAAACGTATCGATCCTAATTATAGATTGTTGAATTCGGCGAAGGCGCTTTGAGCGGCGGGCTCCGCCGGCGGTCTTGCAGGCTGATCGGCTGGGGGAAGCCGGAGGGAACCCTGGCGGTTACCGTTGGCGGCGCGCCCGCTCCGCTTCTCTTTTGTAATCACGTTCGCGCAGGGCTTCGCGCTTGTCGAACTCGCGTTTGCCCTTCGCCAGGGCGAGCGTGATTTTGGCTTTGCCGGCTTTGAAGTACAGTTTCAGCGGCACCAGGGTATGGCCCTGTTCGTTCGCCTTGGCGTAAAGACGCAGGATTTCGCGTTTGTGCAGCAGGAGCTTGCGCACCCGCAGGGGGTCGTGGTTGTTGTAGTAGGCAAACGGATAGGGGCTGATGTGCATCTGGTAGAGCCAGACCTCGCCGTCCTTAACTTTGGCATAAGAGTCTTTCAGGTTGGCCTTGCCCAGGCGCAGGGACTGGACTTCGGTGCCGGTCAGCACCAGGCCGGCCTCGTATTGGTCCACGATGAGGTAGTCGTGCCGGGCCTTGCGGTTTTCGGCGACGATCTTGATGGGGCCTTTTTCCATCAGGTATGCATATCGCGGCGGTGGTTGGCCACCAGCTCGCCGAAAGAGTCGCGCAGAACTTCGAAGACTTCGCGCGCGGTCCGCAGGCCCAAAACCTTTTTGACTACTTTTTTGGAATCGGCCAGGCTGATGGATCGGATCATGCGTTTGACCAGCGGGATGGCCTGCGGGTTCATGCTCAGTTCGTTCAAGCCGAGACCGAGCAGCAGCGGGGCATGCAGGGGACGGCCGGCCATTTCTCCGCACATGTGAACCGGGATGCGGTTGGCCCGGGCGACGTCGGCGGTGTGCTTGATCATGCGGATCACGGCCGGGTCGAGCGGCTGATACATGTGGGCCACCTGTTTGTTCCCGCGGTCGATGGCCAGCCCGTACTGGATCAGGTCGTTGGTGCCGATGCTGAAGAAGTCGACTTCCTTGGCCAGCAGGTCGGCGATGATCACCGCGGCCGGGACTTCGATCATGATCCCCACGGGGATGTCGCGCTTGTAGGGCAGGCCGTCTTTTGCGAGGGAAGCGGCCGCATCGTCCAGGAAGCTCTTGGCGAGCTGGATTTCGAAGAAAGCGGATATCAGAGGGAACATCAGGCGCACGTTGCCGAAGGCGGCCGCCCTTAAGATGGCCCGCAGCTGGGTCTTGAAGACCTCGGGTCGTCTCAGGCAATAGCGGATGGCGCGCAGTCCCAGGGCGGGGTTCTGCTCGTCGTGGCTGGCGGCGGAATGGATGGCCTTGTCGCCGTTGATGTCCAGCGTGCGGAAGATGACCGGCCGGGGCGCCATCACCTCGACCACGTCGCGGTAGTTTTCGAACAGTTCGTTTTCGGACGGGAACACGGTCCGCCCGAGATACTGAAACTCGGTGCGGTACAGCCCGATGCCGGCGGCACCGTAATTGATGGCGGAAACCACCTCTTCCGGAAACTCGATGTTGGCCAGCACGTCGAAATGCCGGCGATCGGTGGTTTCGGTTTTGAGGTGGCTTTCGCGCGTTATCACCGACTTGTAGCGCTCGTAGTTCGCCTGACGTTCCTCGTATTCCAGCAGGGTGTTTTCGGACGGATGCACGACGACGGAACCGGCGGTGCCGTCGACGATGATCACGTCGTCGCTCCGGATCGATTGGGTGGCGATCTCCAGCCCGACCACCGCGGGAATTTCCAGCGTCTGGGCGATGATGCCGGTGTGGGACGTCTTGCCGCCCAGGTCTGTGATAAACCCCTTGACCCGCTCGAGATTGATCTGGCTGGTATCGGCCGGCGAGAGGTCGTGGGCCACCAGGATGACGCGCTTATCGATCTGACCGATGTCCTGCGTTTCGACCCCGATCAGATTGCGCATCACCAGGTCCGAAACGTGGCTGATATCGGCCACGCGTTCGCGCATGTAGGCATCCGGCATCTCCTGGAAAGCGGTTTTGATCCGGCCGGCCACCGACTTCAATGCCCACTCGGCATTGACGCGCTCCTTCTCGATGGTTTCGATGGTGCGCCCATAGAACATCTTGTCGTTCAACAGCGCCATCTGGGTTTCCAGGATGGTCGCCTTTTGAACCTCGCGGGGGCTGTTTTCGATGATGGTTCGAAGCGCTGATTTGGCGTTCTGGACGGCCGACTTGAACCGCTTGACTTCGCTCTTGATGCTTTTTTCGGCGATCGGGTAGCGTGCGATGACGTCCACCCCGCCGCGGTCCATCAGATAGGCCTTGCCGATGCAGATGCCCGCGGAGGCGTTGATTCCTTTTAAGACGATTTCTTCCTTGCCTAATTTTTGCATCTGCCGCTATTCCCCAAAACCGCTTTCAACCAGACCGGCCAGTGCGTCGAGAACGGGAGCATCCTGCGGGTCGTCGACGGCCAGCGTCAAAATGGAGCCCTTCCCGCAGGCTATCGTCAAGACGTCCATGACGGAAGCCGCGTCCGCCCTTTCTGCCGCGCGCAGGATCCACACCCCGCCGCGGGCGGTCTTCGCGATGCGGGCAATCTGGACTGCCGAGCGCGCATGCAGCCCTAATTCATTGACCAGCACGACGTCGCGCGTGAGACCCACGGAGAGTGCCGCCTCCACTGTTCCTTTTTCGGATTTCGTGCTTCGAATCTATTCCGCCACAGGATGGCTACCCCATTCGAGCCAATATAGCCCAAGCGGTGTTCATTGACAAGGCTGCAAACCGCTGGTAGTTCACTGGAGCCCGCACAACAATTAAGGAGAGGGATATGGCCGATACCGTGCAGATTTTCGGCAAAGACACGTGACCCTATACGCAGGCGGCTCGTGAAGCTTATGCCCGGAAAGGTCATTCAGTGGAATTCGTGGACGTCCTTAAGGACGAGGCCGGCATGGCCGACCTGCTGAAACACTCGGCCGGTCAGCGGCGTGTACCGGTCATTGTCGCAGACGGGAAGGTGACCATCGGCTTCGACGGGGGTTCCTGACGCGTCTGAGGCCTTCGGCTGGAAGCCGAACGATCCATCGGAGATGCAACCGTGCCGGTCACGCCAGCGGAAGAAATCGCTCAGCGGCGCCTGATGCAGGAAGCGGAAGGAGAACTCGCCCGCCTGCGTGAGGAGATTTCCGTGCTGCGCCGTCGCAATGAGCACCTTTCCGCGCTCCACGAAACCTCCCTCGGACTGATCGACCGCCTCGACAAGGAAGAACTGCTCGAAGCCATTCTTCAGAAGGCCGCTTTGCTGACCGACACCGCCCACGGTTACATCTACCTGCTGGAGCCCGATGCCAGTGCCATGCAGATGCGGGTGGGGATGGGTTTTTTCAAGAGCCAGATCGGGCTGCGGGTATCGCCCGGCGAGGGTCTGGGAGGCAAGGTCTGGCAAAGCGAAGCCGTTCTGCGGGTAGACGATTATCGCGCCTGGAGCGGCCGGCTGAGCGGCAAGAGCTTCGACTCGCTGCGTTCCATCGTGGGGATCCCGCTGAAGTACCGGGGGCGGGTTGAGGGCGTCATCGGCCTGGCTCACGTCGAGGCCGCCAAAAGCTTTCGTGATGAGGATGTGGCGGCGCTCGAACGCTTTGCAGGACTCGCCACCATCGCCCTCGACAAAGCGAAGCTTTATACCGACGCCCGCTGGGAGCTCGCCGAGCGCCGACGCGCGGAGGAGGTCCTGCGCAAGAGCGAAGAGCGCTATCGCCTGCTGCTCGAGTCCTCTCCCGACCCGATCGTGGTCTACAACCTGCAGGGCGAGGCGGTCTATGTGAACCCCGCCTTCGAGCAGGTTTTCGGCCTGCGCCGCGAGGAGCTGATCGGCAAGAACATCGACTTCGTGCCGGAGGAAAGCTGGCCGGAAACCCGCGAGGCGATTGAAAGCATGCTGAGCGGCCAGAAAATCCATCTGTTCGAAACCAAGCGCTTGACCCGGGACGGCCGGTTGTTGGATGTGCAGCTGAGTTCGACTCTTTATTTTGATGAAAAAGGCAATCCTGCCGGCAACATCGTCACGTTGCGCGACATCAGTGCCCAAAAAAACGCCGAGCGCGAATTGTTGAGATACCACAGCCAATTGGGTGAGCGGGTGGCCGAGCGCACGGCGGAGCTGGCCAAAGCCAACTCCCAGCTGGCCCAGGAGGTGGAGGACCGCAAACGGGCCGAAGCCGAGCTGCGCAAACGTGAAAAGGAGCTCAAAGCCCAGTCCCTGCATCTGGAGGAAGTCAACACGGCCTTGCGCGTGCTGCTCAAACAACGTGAAGACGACAAAAAGGAGCTGGGGGCCATCGTGACCTCGAACGTCCGGGAACTCATCGGGCCGTATCTGGACCGGCTGAAGAAAGGCCGGCTGGCGGCGGTGCAAAAAACCCTGGTGGATATCCTGGAAAGCAACCTGAACAACATTATTTCGCCCTTCACCAGCCACCTCTCTGCCCGCATCTGCAATTTGACTCCCACCGAGATCCGGGTGGCGAACCTGGTCCGGGAGGGCAAAACCAACAAGGAAATCGCCGAAGTGCTCCTTCTCTCGAAGAACACCATCCTCTTCCACCGGCACAACATCCGCACCAAGCTGGGTTTGCGCAAGAGCAAAAAAAATTTACGCTCTTATTTGCTGAGTGTCGAAAAATAGCGGTAATTTCCAACTATTTTCCTACTATTTTATCTATCATACAAAAATGTTGACTAAACAAAAAGCATCTTATAGAAAATTCTACATGAAATGAATTGAGTTCAAATTATTTTAATGCTTATCCCGCTCGACTTCAGCAGCCATTGTCCGCAGCGGGAATTCCGACCTATCCGTGGCGGGAAGGGAGAGGGAATCTGTGGGAGGAGCAGCTGCAGTTCAAGAAAGCGACGTCATTCTCGAATTGAAAGACGTGGCCATGTACTTCGGCAAGGTGGCCGCTTTGGCCGGGGCGAGCCTTCGGGTTCGCCGGGGAGAGATCCACTCCGTCATCGGCCCCAACGGCGCCGGCAAAACCGTCATGATGAACTGCATCAGCGGGCTGTACCGGCCACAAAAGGGCGAAATTCATTTCAAGGGCGAGCGCGTCAACGATGTCAGACCCTACGAACGGGCGGTGCGCGGCATGTCCAGGACCTTCCAGAAAGTGGAGGTGTTCGGCGGCATGACGGTGCTCGACAACATCCGGCTGGGTCGCCACATCCACTTGAAGTCCGGGATCCTGAGTGGCTCGATCTACGCAGGCAAGACCGCGCGGGAGGAGATCGAAAACCGTCAGTTCATCGAAGAGGAGATCATCGACCTGCTCGAGATCGAGCATATTCGTCATAAGCCGGTCGGCATGCTGCCTTACGGTCTGCAGAAACGCGTGGAGTTGGGCCGGGCGCTGGCTTTAAAGCCGGACCTGCTGATCCTCGACGAACCGCTGGCCGGCCTCAACCTGGAAGAAACCGAAGACATGGCCCGGTTTGTTCTGGACGTCAACGAGGATCCACGCTGGAACATCACCTGTCTGCTCGTCGAGCACGACATGGGGGTGGTCATGGACCTGTCGCACCGAGTCTTCGTGCTCAATTTCGGCAACATGATAATGGATGGAACCCCGCAGGAAGTGCAGAACAACCCGGAAGTGATCAAGGCTTATCTGGGGGAAGAGGACCTGTATGCCACACGGAGATAAAACGATCGCTGCGGCGGAGTCACAAAAGGCGGAAATTTCACGGGAGCTCACGATCCCCAAGCTCTTTTACCAGCAGGCCAAGCGCTACGGCAAGGACCGCGTCGCCATGCGGGAGAAAGAGTTCGGGATCTGGCGTCCCATCACCTGGCAGGGCTATTTTGAGACCGTGAAATATATCGCCCTGGGCCTCATTAAACTCGGCCTGCAGGAGGGCGACAAGGTCGCCATGATCGGCGACAACCGGCCCGAGGGCCTGATGGCGGAGATGGCGGCCCTGTGCAGCCGCGGGGTTGGGGTGTGGCTCTTCCAGGATTGCCTGATGGACGAAGTGCGCTACATCGTCGACCACTCGGATGCCAAATTCCTGGTCGGCGAAGGCCAGGAAGAGGTCGACAAAGCGCTTTCCATCATGAAGGACTGCCCCAAGCTCAAGAAGATCATCTATGACGACCCCAAAGGACTGCGGCACTACCAGCAGGACTGCCTGATCAGCCTCCGGGAGGTCCAGCAGCTCGGCCGCGAGCTGGAGAAGGAAAAGCCCAGCCTTTTCGACGAACTCATTCAGAAAGGCCACGGCGAGGAGATCGCCCTGCTTTTCTACACCTCCGGCACCACGGCCCTGCCCAAGGGGGCCTTGCTTTCGCATCACAACATGCTCTCCATGGGCCAGCACCTGATGGAGATCGACCCCTGCCAGGAAGCCGACGACTACGTGTCCTATCTGCCGTTTGCCTGGATCGGCGAGCAGATGATGTCCATCTCATGCGGTCTGCAGATCGGCTATACGCTGAACTTCCCCGAAGGGCCGGAAACCTCCCAGGAGAACATCCGTGAGATCGGCCCCCACGTCATGTTCGCGCCGCCGCGCATGTACGAACAGATGACCCGCACGGTGCAGGTCAAATACCTGGACGCCAGCTGGCTGAAACGCATGTTTTTCAAGTTCGCCACCTGGGTCGGCTACCACTACGCGGACCTGAAGTTCTCGAAGAAGGGGGTTCCCCTGCACTGGCGGCTGCTGCACGGGATCGCCTATGCTACGCTGCAGAAGAAGCTGAAGGATCATCTGGGCATGAGCCGGGTGCGCAACGCCTACACCGGCGGCGCCGCCATGGGCCCGGACCATTTCCGTTTCTTCCATTCCCTGGGCGTCAACCTGAAGCAGATCTACGGGCAGACCGAGGTGGCCGGGATCTCGGTGGTGCACCGCAGCGGCGATATCAAATTCGACACCGTCGGCCACCCCATTCCCGGCACCGAGGTGCGCATCAACGAGGAGGGCGAGATCCTCACCCGCAGCCCGTCGGTGTTCAAGGGCTATTACAAGAA
Source organism: Desulfobacterales bacterium (assembly GCA_030834695.1). Classification (GTDB taxonomy): domain Bacteria; phylum Desulfobacterota; class Desulfobacteria; order Desulfobacterales; family SpSt-501; genus SpSt-501. The sequence continues at coordinate 28,504 of JAUQXK010000077.1, read as the reverse complement.
CCCGGAGGCCACCCAAAAGACCCTCAAGGACGGCTGGCTTTACTCCGGCGACAAGGGGTTCTTGGACGACGACGGGCACCTGGTGGTGTTCGACCGCACCAAGGACGTGTTCACCCTGAAGGACGGCCGGCCCTTCGCGCCGCAATACCTCGAGACCCGGTTGAAATTCAGCCCTTATATCAAAGATGCCTGGGTCATCGGCGACCGGCGGGACTTTCTTTCGGCGGTCATGTGCATCGATTATTCGGTGGTCAGCAATTGGGCCGATCAGCGCAAGCTCAACTACACGAGCTACCAGGAACTTTCCCAGATGCCCGAAGTGTACGAACTCCTGGAGAAGCAGATCCGCCAGGCCAACAAGGACCTGCCGGATGTCGCCAAGATCCGCAAGTTCACCAATCTCTACAAAGAGTTCGACGCCGACGACGACGAGCTGACCCGCACGCGCAAGCTGCGCCGGGCCTTCGTGGAAAAGCGCTACAAGGAGATCGTGGAGGCTCTGTATTCGAAGAAGGAAAGCGTTCACATCGACACCCTCATCAAATACGAAGACGGCCGGCAGGCGCACATCGTCACCGATATGCGCATTATTTCGATTCCGGAGTAATTGACCGGCTTGCTGCGACAGGAGAACGACGGATGGACCTGATACTGATGACGTTGGCCACCGGGATCATGGTGGGCGGCATTTACGCTCTGGTGGCGCTGGGCTGGGTGCTGATCTACAAGTGCTCGGGCGTGCTGAACCTGGCGATGGGCGAGATGACCCTGATCGGCGCCTACGTGTCGCTGAGCTTTTATTCCATGGGGATCCCCTTCCTGGCATCGCTTCTGATCATGCTGGTCATTGGGTTCATCCTGGGCATACTCGTCGAGCGGATCTTCCTCGACCGTCTGATCGGCGAGCCGGTCCTGACCGTCATCATGGTGACGGTGGGGCTTTCCTTCTTTTTCAAGGGCACGCTGGAGTTCATCTGGGGGACCGACACCCGCGTCTTTTCACCGCCCGTATTCTCCATCGAGCCCATTCGCTTCGGGCCGATCATCATCGGCAGCGTGTACCTGTGGAGCTTCATGGCCGCCATCATCCTGCTGGTGGTCTTTGTGTGCTTCTTCAAGTACACCCGCTGGGGGCTGGCCATGCAGGCCACTGCGGACGACGAGATGGCGGCCCTGTCGCTGGGCGTCAGCGCACGCTATGTCTACGCTGCGGCCTGGGCCATCGCTTTCATGGCGGCCGGTGTGGGCGGGACCCTGCTCGGCAACATCAACGGCCTGAACATCTCGGTGGCCTATCTCGGGCTGCTGGTCTTGCCCGTGGTGGTGCTGGGAGGCTTGAACTCGGTGCCCGGCGCCATTTTGGGCGGGGTCATCATCGGAGTGCTGCAGAACTTCTGCGGCGCCTATCTGGACCAGTTTTTCCCGGGCGGCGTCAAGGAGATCGCCCCCTTTGCCTTCATGGCCGTCTTCCTGCTCTGGAAGCCTTACGGCATTTGGGGATGGGAGCGGATCGAACGAGTTTAAAACCAGTTTTAAGTTTTAGGTGCGAAGTGTTAAGCGGCGGATTTCAATCTTTATTTTTAAAACTTAAAACTTAAAACTTAAAACCGGAGCAAAGCGACGTATGTCTACGACTTTTTTACCCTGCGGCGAGTACCACCAGAACTACCACGAAGACCACGCTTGGTGGCAGACCCGATTCATCAAGGGCAAAATGATTGCGCTCATGCTGATGCTGTTCATCGGCATCCCCTACGTGGCCGACGAGTACTGGCTCAGCGTCTGCAACCAGATCGGCTACACCGCCCTCGGCGCGTTGGGAGTGCAGCTGCTGATCGGCTTCTGCGGTCAAGTCACGCTGGGACATGCGGCGTTTCTGGCGGTGGGTGCCTACACCAGCACGCTCCTGATCCTTGAATTTCCCTGGCCGAAGCTGCTGCTGGATCTGGGGCTGGCGTATCCGCTCAGCATTTTCATCGCTGCCGTAGCGGCCGGTATCTGGTCCGTGATCTTCGGCCTGCCGTCGGCGAAGGTCAAAGGGTTCTACCTCATCCTGACCACCATGGCGGCCCAGTTCATCACGGTGGACTTCGTGATCACCCAGTACATCAGCCAGATCGGCGGCCGCGGTCAGGCGTTCTCGCTTCCGCCGGGGACCATCAAGATCGGCCCCTGGGTGATCGACAGCGACCTCAAGATTTACTACATGATGATCGCGCTGGTGATCGTGTTGACTGCGGCCGTCCTCAACCTGCTCCGTTCGCGGGTCGGACGGGCCTGGGTGGCCATCCGCGACAACGACATCTCCGCCGAAGTCATGGGGATCAACGTCGTGCAGTACAAACTGTTCGCCTTCTTCGTGGCCGGCTTCATCGGAGGGGTGGCCGGCGCCTTCTGGATCAGCAACCTGGCGGCCATCAGCCCGGAGCATTTCCCCTGGTTCTGGTCGCTGTGGCTGGTGGGGGTGATCCTCATCGGCGGGGTCGGGTCGATCCACGGCACGATTTTCGGCTCCATCTTCATGGTGGTGGTCATGGAGCTGCTGCAGATGGCCGTCATTCCCCTGGCCGCCAGCTATCCCAAACTGCTGATGGATTTTCTCTTCATCAAGGAAGCCGCCTTCGGTCTGGCCATCTGCGCGTTCATGATCTTCGAGCCGAACGGCCTGGCCTACCGCTGGTGGCAGACCAAGAACTACTTCAACCTGTGGCCGTTTTCCTATTAGGTATCGGCACGTGCAACCCAACTTCCCAACCGCTTTTCTCAACCCTTTCCTTGATTGAAAGGAGGAAGGCATGAAGGCAAAAGCATTGGTGGTAGTGTTCGCGATCGTGGTCGCCGCCGGGGTGTGTTCAACGGCATCGGCGGCCGAAGTCGTCATCGGTGCCCTCAACGACATGACGGGCGCCACTTCTGATGTGGGCAAGGACTACGCCCTCGGCATTGGCGAAGCAGTCAACTACTGCAACGACAACGGCGGAGTCAACGGCAAGCCGATCAAACTCGTGCAGTTCGACTACGGTTACCGGGTGCCGGAGGCCCTGACCAAGTATAAGCTGTTCAAACGCATGGGGGCCGTCGCGGTGGAAGGCTGGGGCACCGGGGACACCGAGGCGCTCGCGCCGACCGTGACCGCGGATAAGATGCCTTATGTCTCGGCCTCTTACTCCGGGCATCTGGCCGACCCCAAAAAGACCCCTTACAACCTGTTTGCGGCCACTGACTACTCCTCCAACGCGCGCGCGACCTTGACGGCCTGGTTCGACAAACGCTGGTCCAAGCACGCCGACTTCGGCAAGCGCAAGCCCCGGTTTGCCTGCTCCTACATGTTCGCATCGCCTTACGCCAGCGCCCCGATCAAGGCCATCAAGGACCAGGCCACGCTGCTCGGGTTCGACATCGGACCGGATCAGGACGTGTCCCTGTTCGCGGTCGACACCAAGAGCCAGGTCCTGTCCCTCAAGGACTTCAAACCGGACGTGGTGTGGCACGGCAACACCACCATGTCGGTCTCCGCCACGATGCGTGACGCCTACGCACTGGGGCTGGGCGCGGACCACATCATGAACCTCTGGGGGTTTGACGAAAATTTGCCGCGGCTGGCGGACAAGGCCGCGGAAGGGGCCATGGCCGCCACGGTCAACGCTTTCTACGGCGAAAACACGCCCTTGATGCCCACGGTGGTGGAATACGCCAAGAAGTTTAATCCGGGGGTCCCGCAGGAAAAGCGCCTGAGCCGCACGGTCCAGGGTTGGTCCAATGTATTGGCCCTGTGGGAAGCCATGAAGCGGGCCGACAAGGCCGGTGCCCTGAACGGCGAGGGCATCCTCCAGAAGGGCTTCGAAACCATGAAGGATTTCGACCTCGGCCTGGGCGGTGCCAAGCTCACCTACACCAGCACCGATCACCGGGTTTCCGGGAAAGTGCCGGTTTATGAATACAAGAACGGCAAGTTCCAGCTGGTCCAGGTCACCGATCTGCAGGGCCGTTGGCCGGATAAATGGCAGTCATGGCTGGGTTGGTAATACTTACGGAGCACTTCCCCGAGGAGGTCGGGTAGCCTTGCAGGACGACAACAGCATTCTAAAGATCAACAACGTCGAGGTAAAGTACCACGAGGTCATCCTGGTGATCAAAGGGGTTTCGATCGAAGTCCCGGATGGCGGGATCGTGGCTTTGCTGGGCGCCAACGGGGCCGGCAAAAGCACCATCCTCAAGGCCATCTCCGGTCTGCTGAAGCATGAGGACGGACAGGTCACCGACGGTTCGATCCAGTTCATGGGGCAGCGCATCGACCGGATGCCGCCGGAGAAGATCGCCAAGCTGGGCATCGTGCAGGTCATCGAGGGCCGTCGGGTCTTCGAGCACCTCACGGTTGAGCAGAACCTGAAGGTCGGCGCCCACATGCGCAAGTTCGGCCGTTCCATCAAGGAGGGGCTGGAGATGGTCTATCACTACTTTCCGCGGCTCTACCAGAAGCGCAACGAAACCGCCGGTTTCATCAGCGGCGGAGAGCAGCAAATGACCGTGGTGGGCCGGGCGCTCATGACCAGCCCCAAGCTGATTCTGCTCGACGAGCCGTCCATGGGTCTCGCGCCGCTGCTTATTCACGAGATCTTCAACATCATCACGCGTCTGAACGCCGAAGAGAAGATCTCGATCCTGCTCGTGGAGCAGAACGCCAAGCTCGCCCTGAATGTGGCGCCCTATGCCTACGTGCTGGAAAGCGGCCGCATCGTCATGAACGACTCGGCCGAGAAGCTGCGCGAGAATCCGGACATCAAGGACTTCTACCTCGGAATGACCGACCTCGGAGGACGGAAGAGTTTCCGCGACGTGAAACACTACAAGCGCCGCAAACGATGGCTGACCTAACTACAACGTGACAGGAGAGGATGTCATGAAAAAGCAATCCGTCTTGATGACGTTATTCGGCCTGGCCGTAGCCGCTTTTCTGCTGGCCGGCTGCGCCGGAGTTCAAAAGGCCTCGGATGCCACTTTCAAAACCCCGGAAGTCACCCTGAGCCACGCCGAAATCCCGAGCTATTTCGGGTATTGGTTCTATAACAACAAAGTTCAGCCCAGCCTCCCGGAAAACGCCAAGCCGGGCAACAACGGGGCTCCGCTGATCTATGCATTCATCTTCAACCTCAAGAATACAAACGATTTCCCAGTGCTGATGGACAACATGAAGTTCACGGTAGCGCTGGAAGGCTTCGAACTGAATACCGTAGGGTCTCAGGATGAGATCTGGATACCGGCCGGCAAAACCACTCAACTGAGGGTGCCTTGCGTGTTCGGCATGTTCGAAGCCTTCATGAGCCTGGGGGTGGTCGGTGGCATGGACCTCCAGAAGATGGGCAAGAAACCCTGGGACATGCTCGAAAAATGGTGGACCACCGCGCCCGACTTTGCGTTTCCAGTGGAAGTGCGCAACGGCTCGGCCGTATTCAAGGCGGACGGGATCATCAAGGTCGCGGCATTCAAGGCGAAATACCCGTGATTCGCTGAACCATTCGAATCGTGATGACCGCCTCCGGGCCGCTGCGGCTCGGAGGCGGAGTCCCAAAAGAATCCCGTCAAAAAATTTGATTCAGTTACCGAACCTACGCTCATTCGGCAGTGGGACACGGGAGGTGTTTGGTCTCGGTGCGCCGGTTCGGATGCCAAGGTGGTGAAGCCATGGGATTGCATGACTATACGTTCTACGACCTGATCAACCGTAACGCGGTCTGCTTCAAGAACCGGACGGCCTGGCTGGAAGTGGATGACCAGCGCACCCTGACTTTTGAGGAAGTGAAACAGCAGGTGGATCGGTTGGCCGCGGGCCTGCAGCAGGCTGGAATTCAAAAAGGCGACCGAATCGGCGTGCTGGGCAAGAACAGCCTCGAGTACTTTCTGCTCTATGGAGCGGCCGCCGCGCTCGGCGCTGTCATCCTGCCCATCAACTGGCGGCTCTCCGCCGATGAGGTCAACTTCAACCTGAGCGACGGCACGCCGAAGTTTTTATTCGTAGACGCCGAATACCACTCCATGATCGATAGGGCTAAAGACCGTTTGCCCTCGGTGAAGCGGTATTTCAGTCTCAAGGCGCCGGCGGGGCAATTCGAGGATTTCGGTACTCTGTTGAGATCCGGAGCCAGTGTCTATCCAACCGAGGTAAGCGACTCGGACGGCCTGGCCATCATTCATACGGCGGCCGTTGCCGGCCGGCCGCGGGGCGCGCTGTTGAGCCACCGCAATTTCATCAGCGCCAATGTCCACCTGAACCTGCTCATGCACCTGTCGCCGGCGGATGTGCATCTCAACCTGCTGCCGTTGTTTCACGTCGGCGGGCTTTTCATGGCGACCATGACGTTTCACGTCGGCGCGCTCAACATCAACATGAGCAAGTTCGACGCGGCTCAGGCGGTCGATCTGATTGCGGACCGGAAGGTGACCGTGATGTTCGACTTCGCCCCGATCATGAGCTCGATCCTGGAGCAGCAGGTGAAATCCGGCAAGCCGATAGACTCCCTGCAGCACGTGATCGGCATCGAGGCACCCGAAACCATCGAGAAATACCAGCAGCAGACCGGCGGGACGTTCTATGTGATGTACGGCCAAACAGAGACTTCCGCCATCGCAACGCTCGGCCGATACAACGACCGGCCCGGCTCGGCCGGCCAGACCATTCCCCTGGCCGATGTCAAACTTTTGGACGACAGCGAGCGAGACGTTCCGGTGGGTACAGTGGGGGAGATCGCCGTCAAGGGCCCCATGGTCTTCAACGGCTACTGGGGCCTCCCCGAAGACACGGCGTACGCTCTCCGGGGCGGCTGGCATCACACCGGCGACCTGGGACGCTTCGACGAGGATGGGTTCCTGTTTTACGCGGGGCGCAAGCCCGAGAAGGAATTGATCAAGCCGGGCGGAGAGAATGTCTATCCGGCCGAGGTGGAGAAGGCGATTCTGGAACACCCTGCGGTGGCGACGGCGGTGGTGATCGGAGTTCCCGATCCCAAGTGGAAAGAAGGCATCAAGGCGGTCTGCCAGCTGAAGCCCGGGCAGAGCCTGGCGGCCAAAGACCTCTCCAAGTTCGTCGGAGAGCGCATCGCCAGCTACAAGAAGCCTCAGTACGTCGAGTTCGTCTCCGCGATGCCGCTGCTCGCCAACGGCTCGCCCGACCGGGCCAAGGTAAAGGAGAAATACGGCGGCGAGCAGAAATAAAGAAGCTCTGCTTTATATGCATCAGGATCGCGCGGCGTTCGCGCTTTTTCCCGCCAGCCCAGCTTGGGCCAGCCGGTTCACGAAAAACCAGTTGAAGGGGCGTATCAGCAGGAAATACAGGCGCCCGGCCGAGCGCTTGTAGCGGACGATCGTGACGAAGTGAAAGCGTTTGCGGGTGCCTTCAAGGGGTTCGACCACCACGCCCATGAAGGCGGTCAAGTGCGACTCCTCCGGGCAGCAGCCGATCCAGTAGCAGTCTTCGCGGGCCAGGGAAACGGAGAAAAACCAGATGTTCCCGCAGGAGAGCATGGGGACCTCCCTGGGGATCCACTCGTCCATCTCCGGGAGCGGCTGCTGGCGGATGCCGAGCAGTCTGATCAGGCCGGACCTCACCCGATACATAAACCGGATAAGGCCCGGCCGGTAGGCGAACATGCCTGTCAGGAATTCCTGGAGCGTGACGTCGCCCTCGACTGCCTTGACGCCGACATAGTCGGCGTCTTCCAGGAGCACCTGGAGCTCTTCAATCTGGTCGATGTAGCGCATCCGGCGCCTCTTCACGACGCCCTGGTCCGATGGCGGTTTATTCACGCTTAATCCTGCCCGGTCGATGATCGTTCCCGTCAAAGAGTTAGGTGGCTGTTAGGTATATGGAAACGCAGCAGGAGAACTAAGGTGCGAACCGCTCAACGAAACCAGCATCCGTTTCAGTACCCGGATAATTGGAAAGATACCGCGATGAGGCAGGGCAAAACGGTTTAGCCATTTTTCTCAGACAATCTGGCCGCTAGGCAGACGGCAGTCTTTTGCTTCCCCTCCTTTCATTTTTTCGATCGACTTCGCTTTTAACTTTTAGCAGGTCAACCACCAGCATTTGAAAGGAAGTATCTATTATCGAATTCGGAATTTTAGCCGAGATTGCTACTTTCCCTCCCTCTTTAGGATACTTGGTATTCCAAACCATATACCTATGACCCGATTTCAAATTCTTGGTTAAGCCCGTTTTAGCAATTTCACTAACAATAAAAGCAATAGGGATTCGGTGCATTCCTTTTGATCTCAGTTGTTGGAATAAATAAACATAGCACAAATCATCATAAGTGAGGAGATTTCGGTCCCCTCTCGCCATTGCCAAATGCCAAGATGGTATAATAAAGCCTTTCACTATCCAATCGCGAACTCTTGATACTTCAATTCCCAATATGCGTGAAACATCAAGAATTGAGTAGGTGAAGGTGGTATCACGGCTTCCCTTAAGGGATTTCGGCAATAATGGCTTCAATGGGTTGTGTTTGTCGAAACGGGTTGTCATACCAGTTGTGGTCATTTTTGGGCCTCGCATATTTGTTTGTGCCTTTGGCGTAAGGCCGGCGCCGCTGGGAAAAAATATTTTTGTCATGAAGGAAATCTTCGGTTCGGGATGGTGCTCCTATCAGAAAAATTCTTTATCAGAAATGCGCCAGCCAGATTTGATGGGATACTTATTGTGACACCGTCTGCTTGGAAGTTGCCGGTAGGTGTACAAAGGCCTTCCTGGGATTTACTGATATGCGAAATCTGCGCCGGATTTTTTGGGTTTTCGCGTTTTGCTATTTCAGCCACTTAGAAAATATGTCATTTCAGGTGCGCAAGAAAAAGGGAATTTTTATTTTATTTTCTGGGAATAATTATTTCTATTTTATGGCATAAATTAACACATAAAATTAACTCCAAGAGATAGAAAATAGGCCTTTACGGCGAGAGAATCGTGCGAATACAGGCTCTCCGTGAGTGCCGGGACTGAATCAGATGGGTCAATCTCTGAAGATTAGATCAAAAGGGTGCGGGAGAAGGTCACCCGGCCAGCCCCCGAGGAGTGGAACATTTTTGCATTACCGGCGGCAACGGATTGGTTCGGCGGAGATGCGCCGGAGCGTCGCTCGTCGGCATTGATGCTCGCGCGCTCTATCTGGATGATTTGATTTCATCAAATGGTTTGTTTTCATTTTTCTCATCAACGAATTTCACGATGCCCGTAGCGGTGTCAATTACATAAACATAAACCCATTCGCGTTTGAGGCAGGTGGAAATTTGATAGCGCCCGACTTGGGGGCTGTTCGGGCCGGTCCCTACGATAAAAACCAAGCCAAGTGTCAGCATGGCGCCAAAGACGAAATACAAGATGTGCTGGCTAATTTTCATGTCGGCCCTCCCATGGGATTAATTGATTCAGAGAATAAGCCTGCCCCCAGCAAAACCGGACGGGGATATCTTGCGAAAGGTGAAGACGGCCAGCGGCTGAGCGATAGCCCAGAGGCAACCATTCAGATGGAAGAAGGGCTCTATGCCCGGCGCGTCAGCAACATCAAGGCTTCAAGGCGCGTCCTTTGCGGCTTCTACCAGGGCCGCAACCAATTCGCGGCAAAACGCCGGAATGTCGGCTACGACCCGCCCCCACACGATGTTTCCCTCTCGCACCGCGGGAGCGTCCACCCAGGCAGCTCCCGCGTTGGTGAGGTCGTCTTTGATGCCCAGAGAGCCGGTCGCCCGGCGGCCGCGCACGATTCCGGCCGAAATCGCCACCAACCCGCCATGGCAGATGATCCCTATAATCTTGCCGGCGGCATCCATCTCGCGGATCAACCGGTTCACGGCAGGGTAGCGTCGGAGTTTGTCGGGCGCCCAGCCGCCGGGTATGACCGCGGCAAACAGATCGCCGGCTTGAAGCGATTCGATGCGCGCAGTCGGTAGGATTTCCAGCCCATTCTTGCCGCGGATCGGCTTGAGGTCCATTGCGGCGGGAATGACGTCGGCGCCTTCTTCTTGAAGGCGCATGAGGGGCACATAGAATTCGAGGTCTTCAACCGCTTCGGCGACGAGGATCGCAACGCGCTTGCCGGCCAGCCGCATACGAAACCTCCTTTCGGGACCGCTCGGTGGGTCGATTCTTTCAAAACCTATGGGCGCCGTTTTTCTCCCACTGGTAGACGCGCACCGGCGGAATGTTGAGAATCTCCACTTCCATCTGCCCGGTTCCCAGGAAGGGGCGACACAGTTCGGCGACTCGCTTGCTTACCTGGTACGCCACGAAACGGCCGTTCGTTGCCAGCAGAGACGAGATGGCCTGGACGACTTGGGATCCCGAGCGGTGGCTCATGGTGGAAAACGGGATACCCGAAATTACGACATCCGGGCGGTCCATGCCATACTGGTCAAGAATCATTTGCAGTTCGCAAGCGTTTCCGAGATGAGCGATGAGGCGGTCATCCGAGATCTTGCTGACGGAGTCGTGCAGATGCGGATTGATTTCTATACTCAGCAGCCTGGCATTCCGCGGCATTTCACTAAGTATGGCGCGGGTCGTCCCGCCGGTACCTGAACCCAGTTCCACAATCGTTCTAGCCGAAACGACTCCGGAAGCCTCTATAATACGCTTCTCAAGGAATCTTGAGCTGGGAATAACCGATCCGATCTGGAGCGGGTGTTTGAGGAACTCCTGAAAAAATGCAAACTGTCCATTCAACCGCTTTGCCATAGAAACTCCTGCGGACCTTCTATCGGAGCGCAACGGTAACTCCGTCGAATGCCGAGTCAGTGCTGATGCTTGATACCGCCGAAGTAATCATCGGGCGGTATTTCATGAATGACGGCGTGGATGTTCTTGGAATCGACGCCGGTGTACTGGTTGATGAGGTAAGTGATGCGCTCGATCAGATGCGCTTTCAAATCCGGACTGCGCCCCGGATACATGAACACTTCGAAGAACACAAAGTTGGGGTCGCGATCGGCGTACGTGCAGCGGTGTTTGTGGGGGCTTTCATAGAGGATCACATGCCCGATGATCGGATCCAGCTTCAACGTTTCAATCACGACCTCGCGGGTGCGTTTCAGGAAGGCGACCTTGGCACCCTCGTCCATGATGTTGGAAACGTGGATGATGAGGTGTGGCATCGTTGGACTCTTCCCTGCTATTTGAAAATTTTGGCAGCCAGGTCGATGTCCTCCGGGGAAAAGACGAACAGACACCTGGCATCCGGTCCGGCTACCGAGCCGTAGACGTAATTAATGTTGATGCCTTCTTCTCCGAATTTTTTGGTAATGGCGGCGAGTTCACCCGGTCGGTTCTCCAGTTGCAGGGCCACCACGGGCATAAGGTCGAAAAGGTACTCCTGCTCCGAGAGCAGGTTGACGGCCTTGTCGGTGTTGTCGGTCAGCATGCGGATCAAAGCGAATTCAGCCGAGTCCTTGCGCATGGAGTTGTAACTGGCGGCCGAAGCGATGCGCTGCAGGGACTTGCCCCGGGCCTGGAACAGCTGCTGGACGTAAGCCGAGGCGTCCTGAATCATGAGTGCGTCGATGTTGACACCGTTGGCCCCCAGCAGCGCCGAAAGCCGCCCCAGTTCGCCCGGCACGTTTTTTAAAAACAATGAGATCTCAGTGCGGACCATCTCGTCCTCCCGTCCAATCCCCGCCATACGGAAACCATGCTCGATACTGGATACTGGATACTGAAGAAGATTACAACTGAATTTTCCGTCTCGCGGCGGTCACGGATTGCGCCGGTCTTTGAGAATATGATTCGAGATGACGATCCGTTGAATCTCGGATGTCCCCTCGTAGATGGTGAAGACGCGGGCATCGCGGTAAAAGCGCTCCACGGCATATTCCTTCGTGAAGCCGTATCCGCCGTGGAGTTGGACGGCCTGGGCCGTGATGCGGTTGACCATCTCGGAGGCAAAGAGCTTGGCCATGGAGGCCTGCAAGGTGTAGTTCTCGCCGTCGTCTTTCATCTGGGCGGCGGAGAGCATGAGCAGCCGAGACGCTTCGATCTCCGTTGCCATGTCGGCGACCCGCCAGCGGATCCCCTGGAACTTGGAAATCTTCTGACCGAACTGTTCGCGTTCCTGGATATACCGTACGCCAGCGTCCAGAGCCGCCTGGGCCACTCCGACCGACTGGGCGGCGATGCCGATGCGGCCGCAGTCCAGTCCGGTCATTGCGATCAGAAACCCGTCGCCCTCGTTTCCCAGCAACTGATCGGCCGGGACGCGGCAGTCTTCCAGGATCAGATCGCAGGTATCGGAGGCTCTGAGCCCCATCTTGTCCTCGAGCGGTCCGGTCTTTAGGCCTCGGGTTCCCTGCTCGATCAGAAAGGCGCTGATGCCGCGATGGGCCTTAACCTCGTCGGTTTTCGCGGTCACGATGATGAGTCCCGCATTTTTGCCCGTCGTGGTGAAGCGTTTGGTCCCATTCAGGATATAGCTGTTGCCGTCGCGCACCGCTTTGGTGGTCTGCCGGGCCGGGTCCGAGCCGGCGTTGGGTTCGGTCAGAGAAAACGCCCCGATGATCTCCCCGGAGGCCAATCGGGTCAGGAACTTGTCCTTTTGCTTTTCCGTGCCGTACTTCAAAACGCTTTCACATACGATCGAGTTGTGTACCGACATCACCACGGCCGTCGACGCGCAGGCATAGGCCACCTCGGCCAGCGCCAGCACGTAGCTGACCGCGTCCGCGCCGGAACCGCCGTACTCCGGCGGCACCATCATCCCCATGAGGCCGAGGTCGGCCAGTTTTTTCAGGTTGTCTGCGGGAAATAATTTCTTCTGGTCGCGCTCCATGGCCCGCGGGGCGAACTCTTCGCGGGCCAGGTCGCGTACCATCGACTGGATCATCAGCTGTTCTTCGGTGAATTTGAAAGACATCGTCCTCTCCTCTACCCCGACGGCCGGCAAACGCGTGTGAAGCCGAGCCGATGGGCCGGGTTCTGGGCGGCCGGCGTTTCGCCCATCACGGCGTGTAGATCACCACGAGCAGTTCGGCGCGTTCGTCGCTGATGCTTTTCAGTTTGTGCGGAATGCCCGAATTGAAATGCAGGCAGTCGCCGGCGACCAGGGTGTTCACATGATCGCCCACCATCACCTGGACCTGGCCCGACAGCACATAGTCGAACTCTTCGCCTTCGTGGACATAATCGACGCCCTTGTGCTCCTCTTGCGCTTCGATCACCACCCGGAAGGCTTTGAGATGCTTGTTCTCCGCGCCGGGAGTCAGCGTCGTGTAGGCGTAGTTTTCGGTCCGCTTGGTGTGAACCTTGATTCGCTTTTCCAGGTTGGATCCGGGCTCCCTCAGCAGCGAGGCGGAGTCGATCTCGAGTGCGCGGGCGATCTGCAGGATGGCTCCGACGGGCGGAATGGCTTTGCCGGCCTCGACGTCCTTGAGGTAGGCGATGGAAAAACCGGTTTCGTTGGCGATGCGGTCCAGCGGCACCTTCTTCTCAACCCGCACCTTTTTGATCTTGCCGCCGATGGGTACGCGTTGGCTTGTCTTGAGTTTGGGCATGGGGCCTCCCGACAGGTTGGGTTGGCCCGTTGCCCCGTTTGCCCGTGGAGCCCGTTGCTAAGGGATTAGAGATACTCGATGATGGATGCTCGACTCGGAACGGCTCTTCATCAGCTTCATCGAGTACGAGTATCGCGCATCGGTTATCGGTCCCCCCACGCAACGGGCTAACGAGCCAACGGGCCAACGGGCCCACGTTCCTTATTTATACTCATAAAATCCCCGGCCGGTCTTGCGGCCGAGCCAGCCGGCTTCCACGTATTTGCGCAGCAGGGGGCAGGGCCGATACTTGGAATCCTTGAACCCGTCGTAAAGGGTTTCCATGATGGCGAGGCAGGTATCCAGACCGATCAGGTCGGCCAGTGCCAGCGGGCCCATGGGGTGGTTCATGCCGAGCTTCATGACGGTGTCGATGTCTTCTCGGCAGCCGACCCCGTGATACAGGCAGTAGACGGCCTCGTTGATCATCGGCAGCAGGATGCGGTTGGCGATGAAGCCGGGGTAATCGTTGGCCTTGGCCGGGGTCTTGCCGAATTTCTCGGACAGGGCCCAGGTGGTCTTGAACGTTTCCTCCGAGGTCGCGATGCCGGGGATGACTTCCACGAGTTTCATGACCGGCACCGGGTTCATGAAATGCATGCCGATCACCTTGTCCGACCGCTGCGTCTGGGCGGCGATGCGGCCGATGGGGATCGAGGACGTGTTGGTCGCCAGAATCACGCCGGGTTTGCAGATCCGGTCCAGGTCGCGGAACAGCTGAAACTTGATATCCTGTTTCTCGGTGGCGGCCTCGACCACGAAATCCGCCGCTGCCAGGTCATCGAGTTTCACGCTGGTGCGGATCCGGCCGAGCAGCGCGTCTTTGTCCGCCGCCGTCATTTTGCCTTTTTCGACGCTGCGGCCAAGAATGCCGGCAATGGTCTTGAGTCCCTTGTCCACGAACGGCTGCTGGATGTCGTTCATGATCACGTTCAAGCCGCTGGCGGCCGCAACCTGCGCTATGCCGTTGCCCATCTGGCCGGCCCCGATCACTCCAAATACCTTTACTTCCATTTTGAAATCCTCCTTTTTCTAATTTTTCGAAAGGGTTCGTTTTCAGAAATAGAAAAACGTTCTAAGTGTTAAGTTTTAAGCGTTAAGCGTCGGGAGGAGAAATCGAAATTGAGACAAGCACGCTGTCCTTAGCTTAAAACGTAACACGTAAGACTTAAAACACCCTCTTCGTCCGAAAAATTATCGTTTAACGACCAATGCGACGGCTTCGCCCCCGCCCAGGCACAGCGAGGCCAGGCCGGTTTTTTTGTTCCGGCGGATCATCTCGTAGAGCAGCGTCACCAGGACCCGGCAGCCGCTCGCGCCGATGGGGTGCCCCAGGGCCACGCTGCCGCCGTTTGGGTTGACCCTGGCGGGGTCGAGGCCCAGTTCGCGCAGCACGGCCACCGTGGAGCCGCTGAAGGCCTCGTTGATCTCGAACAGGTCCACGTCATCGATGCCGATGCCCTCCTTCTTGAGGCATTTGGGCACGGCCAGGATGGGGGCGACCAGCACGTACTTCATGTCGAGCCCGGCCGAGGCCTGAGCGCCGACGGCGGCCAGCACCCGGCAGCCGAGTGCGGCCGCCGTCTCCTCCGCCATAACCACTACGGCGGCCGCACCGTCGCTGATGACCGAGGCGTTGCCCGCGGTGGCGAACCCGTTTTTCTGGAAAGCCGGGGGCATTTTGGCCAAGCGCTCATAGCTCGTTTCGCGCGGGCATTCGTCCTGCTTGAAGACGACCGGCTCCCCCTTGCGCTGCGGGATGGTCACCGGAACGATCTCATCCACGAATCGCCCGCTCTGGACGGCCGCCAAAGCGCGGCGGTAGGACTCGGCGGCGTAGCGGTCCTGGTCCTCGCGGCTGACGTTGTACTTCTGCGAACACAGATCGTTGGAGATGCCCATGTGGAAGTCGTTGACGATGTCCCACAGGCCGTCGTGGACCATGTGATCCTGCAGGGTTCCCGGCCCCATGCGGTAGCCGAAGCGCGCTTTCTCGAGATAGTAGGGAGTGCTGCTCATGTTCTCCATGCCGCCGGCTACGACCACTTCGGCATCTCCGGTCTGGATGGCCTGAGCGGCCAGCATGACCGCCTTCAAGGCCGAACCGCAGACCTTGTTGATCGTGAAGCACTCCGTCTCCCAGGGCATCCCGGCCAGAACGGCCGCCTGTTTGGCCGGGTTCTGGCCGTAACCGCAAGGCAGCACCTGGCCCATGATGACCTCGTTGACCGCCGATTTTTCGATCCCGGCCCGCCGAATGGCCTCCTCGATGACAACGGCGCCCAACTTCGTGGCGCCGACGCCGGTGAGGGTTCCGTTGAAGCTGCCGAGGGGTGTGCGCACGGCGCTGACGATGACTGCACGTCTCATTCAAATTCTCCTTTCATGGGGCCAAGGGCATAGCGCATAGAGCATAGGGTAAAAAAAACCACGAGGGGAAGAGAACCTTCGGTTACTTGACCCGATGCCCTTGGCTTTATGCCCTATGCCGTTACATGTTCCTCCGGTACTGCCCCCCCACCGCATAGAGCGCCTGGGTGATCTGGCCCAGACTGCAGGAGCGCACCGTGTTCATGAGCTCGGCGAAGACGTTGCCGTTGCCGAGGGCCACTTGCTGGAGCCGCTCGAGCGCCGCCGGAGCCTCCGTTTCGTGGCGTTTCTTGAAATCGGCCAGGCGCTTCAACTGGGATCGTTTTTCCTCTTCGGTCGCCCGGGCGAGCTCCAGCGTCTCGCTCATCTGGTCCTCGGACGCATGCGGGTCGCGGAAGGTGTTCACGCCGATGATCGGCAGCTCGCCGCTGTGCTTCAAGGCCTCGTAGTGGAGCGATTCCTCCTGGATCTTGCTTCGCTGGTACCCGGTCTCCATGGCGCCCAGCACGCCGCCCCGTTCGGTGATGCGATCGAATTCGGCCAGCACCGCTTCCTCGACCAGCCGGGTCAACTCCTCGAAAATGAAGCTGCCTTGGTTCATGTTCTCGTTCTTGGTCAGGCCCCACTCGCGGTTGATGATCAGCTGGATGGCCAGCGCCCGGCGCACGGATTCGGTGCTGGGGGTGGTGATGGCCTCGTCGAAGGCGTTGGTGTGCAGGCTGTTGCAGTTGTCGTAGATCGCACACAGGGCCTGCAACGTGGTGCGGATGTCGTTGAACTGGATGTCCTGACTGTGCAGCGAGCGCCCCGAGGTCTGAATGTGATACTTGAGCTGCTGGGCCCGGACCGATCCCCCGTATTTGCGCTTCATGGCGATGGCCCAGATGCGGCGCGCCACGCGGCCGATGACGTTGTACTCCGGGTCCAGGCCGTTGGAGAAGAAAAAGGACAGGTTGGGCGCGAAGCTGTCGATCGGCATACCCCGCGAGAGATAGTACTCGACGTAGGTGAAGCCGTTGGCCAGGGTCAGGGCCAACTGCGTGATGGGGTTGGCGCCGGCTTCGGCGATGTGGTAGCCGGAGATGGACACCGAGTAGAAATTGCGCACACTCTGCTGAATGAAATGTTCCTGAATATCGCCCATCATCTTGAGGGCGAAGTCGATGGAGAAAATGCAGGTGTTCTGTCCCTGGTCTTCCTTGAGAATATCCGCCTGGACGGTTCCACGGACGTTGGAAAGCACGGTTGCGCGGATCTTTTCGTGTTCGGCCCGGTTCGGGTCGCGGCCGTGTTGCGCCTTGAAGGCGTCCATCTGCTGGTCGATGGCGGCGTTGAGAAACATGGCCAGCATGATGGGAGCCGGTCCGTTGATGGTCATCGAGACCGAGGTGTTGGGCGCGCAGAGCTCGAAGCCGCCATAGAGCACCTTGACATCGTCCAGGGAGCACACGCTGACGCCCGAGGTGCCGACCTTGCCGTAGATGTCGGGCCGGATGTCGGGATCGAACCCGTATAGGGTGACCGAGTCGAAGGCGGTCGACAGGCGCTTGGCCTCGTAGTTGGCCGACAGCAGCTTGAAGCGGCGGTTCGTTCGGGCCGGATCGCCCTCGCCCGCGAACATGCGGGTCGGGTCCTCGTCCGCCCGCTTGAGCGGGAAGACGCCGGCCGTGAAGGGGAAGCGGCCCGGAACGTTTTCCTCGCGCATCCAGCGGTAGATTTCGGCCGGGTCCTCGAAACCCGGCAGGACGATTTTGGGAATGCGTGAGTGGGATAGGGATTCCGAGTAAAGCGGCAGCCGGATTTCACGGCCGCGCACCAAATAGGTCAGCTCCTCCCGGCGGTAGAGGTCTTTGACCTCGGCCCACTCCTCCAGGGTCCTGCGCGTCTCGGGGTCGAGCGCCTCCCGGGCTTTGCGGGCCGCTTCCTTCAGGCGCGCGAGCAGCCCTTGAAAATCCTCGCCGGGCGGTTCGTCCGCGCCGGCCCGGACGATTTCCTCCAGGTGCCAGGGTTTGCGTACGGCGGCCATCTGACGGCGCGTTTCATGGTGATAGCTGCGCACCGTGTCGCTAATCTCGGCCAGGTAGCGCACCCGTTCGGGCGGGATGATGATGGTCTTGGAGGAGGACGTTTTGCCTTCCGGCCGGGGCAGGCAGGTAACGAACTGCACGCCGGTTTTGGCGGCCACCGTGTCCATGATCGCGTGGTACAGGGAGGTCACGCCGTCGTCGTTGAACTTGGAGGCGATGGTGCCGTAGACCGGCATCTCCTCGGGTTTTTGGCCGAACGCCTTGCGGTTGCGCTGGACCTGCTTGCGCACATGCTGCACGGCGTCGTCGCTGCCGCGTTTTTCAAACTTGTTGACGGCCACCAGATCGGCATAATCCAGCATGTCGATTTTTTCGAGCTGAGAGGCGGCGCCGTACTCGCTGGTCATGACGTAGAGCGAGACGTCCACCAAATCGACGATGCTCGAATCGCCCTGGCCGATGCCGGCGGTTTCCGTGATCACCAGGTCATAGCCGGCGGCCTTCACCGCCAGGATGGCCTCGGCCAGCGCCGCAGGGACTTCGGTGGCCGAGCTGCGGGTCGCGAGCGAGCGCATGAAGACGCGCGGGTTTCCGATCGCGTTCATGCGGATGCGGTCGCCCAGCAGGGCTCCTCCGGTCTTGCGGCGCGACGGGTCGCAACTGAGCACGGCCACGCGCACCTGCTTGAGATCGTGCAGGATGCGCACGATCAGCTCGTCCGTGAGCGAGGACTTGCCGGCGCCGCCGGTGCCGGTGATGCCGATGACGGGGACTTTGCGGTTTCCGATCCGGCGGGCGAACTCGGCCCGCAGCTTCGCCAGATGCCCGTTCTGCTGGGTCTTGGCCATTTCCGCGGCGGAAATCAGATTGGCCACGAGCCGCTTGTTCTCGGGCGCGAGGCCGTCCAGAGCGAAGTTGAAATCGGCGACCGTGGGAAAGTCGAGGGTGGTCACGAGGTGGTTGATCATGCCCTGCAGGCCCATGCGGGCGCCGTCCTCCGGCGAATAGATCTTGGCGACGCCGTAGGCCTCCAGCTCGCGGATCTCCTCCGGCACGATCACGCCGCCGCCGCCGCCGAACACCTTGACATGCGGCGCTCCGCGCGCGCGCAGAAGATCCACCAGATATTTGAAAAACTCGATATGGCCGCCCTGATAGCTTGAGACCGCAACCCCCTGCACATCCTCCTCGATGGCCGCGTCCACAATTTCCTGGACCGATCGGTTGTGTCCGAGGTGGATCACTTCCACGCCCGTGTCCTGGATGATGCGGCGCATGATGTTGATGGCCGCATCGTGGCCGTCGAACAGCGAGGTGGCCGTCACCACCCGGATGGGATTGCGGGGCTTGTAGATCTCAACCGGTACGCTCATGAAGCCTCCTTGGCCCGGCAGAGGGCAAAGAGCATAGGGCGTAGGGTCAACGTATTCTACTCCGCGCCCTCAACCCTCAGCCCTTTTCTCTCTGCACTCTGCTCTATGCCCTCTGCCGGATGGGTTGCTTTACATTAATCGCGCATAAGCTCTCAGTGCCCATCGCGCGTCACCTGTCGGGGCCGTCCGTGCACATTCGCAGGATTGCCGCGGTCTGCAGCGCGATGTAGTCCTCGATGCTGTAATGCTTGCCCAGGAACCAGCGGCGGAAGGTCCACATGTGTCCCATGACCACGATGTTATGGGCGGTCAGTTCGATGGATCGTTCGTCCAGGTGCGGCAGCTCGCCCGACTGCGACAGCCGGGCGAGCACGCTAACCAGGAGCCCCGTTATCCGCAGCTCGTTCTCGAGGACGCGTTGCTGCCGTTGGCGCGGCAGCGACTGGGTTTCCTGGTAGATCATCAAGATAAAGTCGCTCATCCGGTGGCAGACCATGAAATACTCGCGGATGACCTTGGCCAGCTCGTCGCGTCCGCCGGAGGCATTGGCCATGGCGGTAGCGACGCCCCGCTCCATTTCCATATGGATGAAATCGCAGACGAGATAGAGGATATCTTCCTTGCTGGTGAAATACTCGTAAAGGGAGCCGATGGATATGTCGGCCGACCGGGCGATCTGGCGCGTGGTGGTCTTATGAAACCCTTTTTCGACGAACAGACGGGCAGCGGCATCGGCGATCTGGCGCCGCCGGCGTTCAACCAGATTCGGATCCTTGACCTGGGTGGGGATCGCGTCAGCACGCATTGCGTTTCGCATGGAATCTCGCTGTCCGACCGATTGGTTTCAATCGAGCGGTTGGAATGAGGAAAGCGATGCATGAGATGCGCTCACCGAGCGAGCGCTCAATCAACAAGAATTTTTACACGTCGCGGGAACGATTGTCAAGCGATGCATCCGGATGGCGCCGCTTCAGAGAGGCGACGCCGATGGCCGCTGCGATCAGCAGACCCAGGTTGGCGCCCCATGCCCAGCGATAGGATCCCGCCAGGTCATAGACCAGCCCGCCGAGCAATGGCCCCAGGGCACCGCCGACGCCTACGACGAAAAAGATGAGCAGGCCGAAGACCGCGCCCATGTTCTCGCGGCCGAACCGGTCGGCGGCGAGGATGGGCAGCAGCGGCCCCAGGCAGCCGTAGCCGAACCCGAACACCACGGCATATACCAGCAGCATTTCCATGGTCCGGGTCTGCAGCAGGATGATCATTCCCGCCGCCATGAATCCGTATCCCAGAGCGGCGGAATACTTCGGGTCTGCGATCCGGTCGCTGATCCATCCGAAAAAGAATTGCCCCGCCAGACCGGCAAAGCCAATGGCTCCCAGGGAGGCGGCGGCGGCGATCTTTTCAATTCCGTTATCGATAGCGTAGGGCACCTGGTGAACAAAGGCCATCAGGGACACCATGACGGCTGTGCCATGGCAGAGCGCCAGCCTCCGGAAGCGCGCATCTTCGATCATCCGGCGCGCGGGAAGAGGCACGGACGCGGGCGCCGGGCCGGATGGCGATGTGCC
Source organism: Desulfobacterales bacterium (assembly GCA_030834695.1). Classification (GTDB taxonomy): domain Bacteria; phylum Desulfobacterota; class Desulfobacteria; order Desulfobacterales; family SpSt-501; genus SpSt-501. Next base: position 7,597 of record JAUQXK010000077.1, on the reverse strand, counting down.
CACGGCTGGCGCCGGGCCATCTCCATCGGGCGCCAGCCCATAGGCTTCCGGCACGGTCCGGCGCAGCAGGAGTTGAGCAATAATAACCCCCGGAACGAGCAGGGCGAGCCCGATAAAGAGGAATCCCGCCTTCCAGGAAAAACGATCGATGACGAAAGCGGCTGTCGGTATGAGGGTGATCGATCCGAGGCTGACCCCCATGCTGGAAATGCCGATGGCCAGACCCCGCCTGCGGACAAACCACTTGCCCACGGAGGATGTCACCGGAACGGCTCCAGTCCAGGCCGACCCAAGCCCATATAACACCCCGTAGGACAGATAGAGCTCCAGCGGGGTCCGCGCCACCGCGCAGAGCAACAACCCGGCTGCCCCGGTTGCGGCGCCGGCAGTGGCGATCCACCGTGGAGCGACCCGGTCCAGCAGCCGGCCGGCAACGATTCCTGCGAGTGCATACGTAATGAGATTGATCGTGGCGGCCAAGGACACGGCCGAACGGGACCAACCGTTTTCGACCGTGAGCGGCTGCACGAAGATGCCGAACGAGTAGCGGGCGCCGTAGTTTACCGCCATGAGCAGGAAGGCGCCGGCTACGACATACCACCCCCAGAATAGGTTATCTTTTTTGAACATTCGCACCATCCACCCTATACCACTTTATGCTTGAAATGAAATCCTCCGTCCGACCCGGCCCCGTCCGCAATTCAAGATTGACAAGAAGGATTGGGATGATTTAGATATGAACGAGCGCTCGCTCATAATGCCCGGGCCCTCCACCTATCTCTCAGGGGTTCCCTGCTTCGGGCACAGCGAGGCAGCATTTCGATGGACCCGTAACCAGCCCCATTAACATGCCATTTTGAGCGCAGCGAGAAATCTTTCGGTAGGAGGACCCCATGAGTGAGGATGTATTGTTGGTCAAGGAAGAGGAAGGCGTCGTCACCCTGACGCTGAACCGACCCGAGGTAATGAACTCCCTTAACTTCCCTCTGTTGTTTGCGTTGAGAGACACGGTTGAAGGCTTCCGCTTCCGGCGCGATGTGCGGGTCGTCATCGTAACCGGCGCAGGGGAAAAGGCCTTCTGTTCCGGGGCCGACCTCAAGGAGCGCGCCGGTCTGTCCCCGGAAAAAGTCAAAGAGTACATCTTCACCATCCGCAATCTGTTCACCGCCATCAGCGAGTTGAACAAACCGGTCATTGCTGCGGTCAACGGCATTGCCCTGGGCGGAGGCACCGAACTCGCCCTATCCAGCGATATCCGCATCGCGTCCAAGACCGCCACCATGGGATTGACCGAAACCCGTCTGGCCATCATCCCCGGTGCGGGAGGGACTCAGCGGCTTCCGCGCCTGGTGGGCCGCGGCAAGGCGAAGGAGCTCATTTTCACCGGCCGGCGGGTGGAGGCTGAAGAGGCCCTGCGCATCGGCCTCGTGAACCAGGTCTGCGAGCCGACGGCGCTGCTGGAAGAATGCCGCAAAATGGCGGCCCTGATCTGCGAAACGGGCCCCATCGCCATCGAACAGGCCAAATACGCCATCAACCATGGGATTGAGACCGACATCGCCACGGGTCTGGCGATCGAATCCAACGCCTATTGGGTCTGCATTCCCACCGAAGATCGCACGGAAGGCCTGGCGGCGTTCAAAGAAAAACGCAAGCCGGTGTACAAGGGGAAGTAAAAAAGGAGAAATAGGTCAGGGGCCAGGGTTCTGGGTTCAGGAAGTACGAATTCAAGATCGAAAGCGATCATTTGGAGAAGGGGGTAAAGATCATGACCGAGTACGATTACTGGAAAATATTTCCGCGCATGCCCAGGAAGGTGACCCTCGGGGACATCACCGTCCGGGACGGCTTTCAGCACCTGGAAAAGTTCATCTCCACCCGGGCCAAGATCTTCTACGCCGAGGAGATGATATTCGCCGGCTGCAAGAACATCGAGGTGACCAATCTCGGCAACCCCTTTCTGATGCCGCAGTTCAGCGACGCCGAGCAGGTGCTGGCCCATCTGCGCAGCGGCCGGTTCCGCGAGCGCTGCGCCAAGAAGGGCATCAACATCGACGACGTCTGCATCACGGCCGTGACCATTCGCGAGCCGTCGGTCGACAAGGCCATTGAGCTTCGCAAGAAAGGCGTCGGGCCGGACCGGTTGCTGATGATGGTCTCGACCGAAGAGGAGCACCACTTCGCCAATTCCGGCTGCACGCTGCCCCAGTACTGGAAGGAGTGCGAGCGCGCCATCCGGAAGTGCAACGACGCCGGCATGAAGATGTGCGGCACGGTCAGCACCATCTGGGGCAGCCCCATCGCCGGGGCGACGGAACTCAAGGACGCCGTGGAGTTCACCAAGCGCTGGCTCGAAATCGGCGCAGCCGACATCGAGCACGCCGATCACGACGGCAGCGCCTCCGCTCCGCAGGTCTATCGCTATTTTTCCATGATCCTCGACGAGATTCCTGACACCCGCGTGCACATCGCCCATTTCCACGAGACCAAGCGCGTGGCCTCCGCCTCGGTGCTGGCGGCGCTTCAGGCCGGGATCACCCATTTCGAGGGGACCCTGGGCGGCATGGGCGGCCAGCCGGCCAATTTTTTGGACGACTGTCCGGTGCCGGGTACGGGCGATTACTACTACGAGGACCCCCGTTATGTCGGCTTGACCTGCCTGGAAGACATGCTGGTGCAGATCGACGAGATGGGCATCGAGCACGGCTATAACGTGAACCGTGTGCTGTGGCTGGGGCGCCAGGTGGAGCGGACCGTCGGCCACCGGCTGCGCAGCGAAGCGGTCATCAACGGCCGCACCCTCAAGGAGGGACACCCCAAATTCGCGCGTCCGGGCCTCAAAAAGCTCAAGGAAAAGCTGGGCGAATCAGCCGGCCAGAACATTCCGGCCGATTGGGGCAAGGAGGCGCAGCTGCCGGAGAAGTTCAAGAAATAGTAAACAGGACCGAGTGCTGAGGACTGAGAAAAAAAACCGTATTCCTTTCTCAGTCCTCAGTCCTCATCGCTCAGTCTTATTTTTATCGAGCATCCAGCATCCCGCACGCGTATCTTCAAGCGAAAGGAAGGCGTCATGAACGACGATGTCTCGAAAATAGACAATCTCAGCGCGGAAGACCTCACCCGTTTCATCCTGGACATCATCCACCGTTCCATCCTGCACTACGGCCTGTGGTTTACGGAAGTCCGGCACCAGATGGGGACCGCGCGGGCGCTGGGGATTTTGAGGGCGGCCTACGAGCGCAGTCTGGACATCCAGATGAACCGGCTCGCCAAGGTGTTCGGGTTCGAGCTCAAGGACGGCCTGCCCAAGGCTTTGATCGAGATGGACCGGAGCGCGCTCAAACAACTCCTGGATGGCTTCTGCGCCAACTGGCTGGCCAACGACGGCGTCTGGTTCCAGGCGGTGGAGTTCAAGGACGGAATGAACGACGCCAAACGCTGCAACGACTCCGTCTGGGGCCAGTTCTCGCCGATCGAGGCCTGGTCCATCAAGCGCCTGCTCAATCTACCCGAGCGGCCGGGGCTCGATGGCCTCAAGAAGGCTCTGAACTTCCGAATTTACGCCCAAATCAACATCCAGTCCACCATCGACGAGGGCCCCGACAGCATCGTCTTCCGGATGAACGAATGCCGCGTGCAGTCCGCCCGCAAACGCAAGGGGTTGGACGACTACCCCTGCAAGTCCGCCGGGCTGGTCGAATACGCCTATTTCGCTCGCAGCATCGACGATCGCATCCAGACCGAATGCATCGGCTGTCCGCCGGACCCCCACCCCGGCGACTGGTATTGTGCCTGGCGCTTTACCCTTAACAACTAAGAGTGCGCCCGTGCCACGGGCCAATTTCATTTGATTTTTCACCCCGGCCAAGGGTATTATTCAGCCCAGTCGTAGTATCTTTTGCATTCGACCGGACTTGATGCGGGCGCTGGTTTCCTTAAACGGTCGGACCTCACTTTTCCAGTGCACGTTCTTGTTTGTCTTCCATCCTTCATTTTAGTTTTCAAAACCTTGCGGGCAACGGTCAAGCCATCACGCATACCTGCTTTCCCTGTGGTGGTGGCCGGATAAGCGATACATCAAGGCGAGCATGGAGGAGGCTGACATGACAAAGGTCGGGAGTTGGGCTTATCTCGGGTTAACCGCCATCCTTTTCCTATGGGCCGCTGAGCCCGCTTTGGCCCAGACCACGGAGCCCATCCTGCGGTTGGAGGTGGGCACGCACAACGCGGGTATTTGGGGCATCGCCATCGACACCTCCAACCGCATCCTCGTGACCGGCTCCGAGGACAAGACGGCTCGGGTGTGGGACATTTCGGGCCGCGGGGAGCTGCTGCGCATCCTCCGTCCGCCTGTGGGCGCGGGCGAAGAAGGGCAAATTTTCGCCGTGGCCCTATCGCCGGACGCGAGGACCATTGCCTGTGGGGGCCGAACCGGTTTTCCGCAAAAAGCCGATGCCTGCGTTTACCTGTTCGACCAAACCACCGGCACTCTCACCCGCCGTCTTGGGGGATTGCCCGGGTACGTCCAGCACCTCGCATACACATCGGATGGTCGATTTCTCGTAGTTGCGATGGGAAGGGGAGGCATTCGACTGTACCGCCTCCCGGACTACGCGTTTGTCGCGGAGGACTCGGGCTACGGGGAGCTGTGCCGCTGGTCAGTGAGCGATCCCACCGGTTCTCGGTTGGCCACCGGGTGCTATGACGGGTTTATCCGCCTTTACGATCTATCCGGCTTGACGGCCGGGAACGCCTCTTCCCCATGGCAGATTGCGCCCGTGTCCAAGCTCCAGCCTCCCGGAGGAGCGCGACCGAACGGGCTGGCCTTCTCGCCCGATGGCGCCCGACTGGCGGTCGGGCAACACTTCAGCCCCAAGGTGGACGTGTTGGAGGTCAAGGGCAATGCCCTGCAGCATGCATACTCGCCGGATACGACGGGGATTCGAGGCATGACCGGCACTGACCTGAGATCGGTCGCATGGTCCTCAGATGGCCGATCTCTTTACGCCGGGGGCTACTATGTGGTCAAGGGCGTTTACCAGATCCGCAAGTGGGCCGACGGGGGACGGGGTGAATACCGGGACATACCCACTGGCGTTCACTTGCCATTCTTTCAGTTGCTGACACTCAGGGCGGGCGGAATTGCATACTGTTCACGCGACGGATCCTTCGGCGTGCTCAACGATCGGGACGAAACGGCCGTCTTGGGACCCCAGGCTATCCCCATCCACGCTGGCAATTATGAGGGATTCCTTCTCGCACCGGACGGATCGGGGATTCAGTTCGGGTACGAACGGCACGGCAAGTCACCCGCGATTTTTTTGGTGAACGAACGACAACTCACGGATAGCCTCTCAATCCTCTGGGCGGGCCTAAAGGCGAGCCTTAACTGGAAGGCGCCCATCACCGATGGCCTGGGAGTGAGTGATTGGAAGAACTCCCTCGTTCTCAAGCTGAAGGGGAACCCCCTTCCGTTGAAGGACGATCCAGCGCAAAGCCTGGCCATCAAACCGGACAGTTCAGGATTCCTGCTGGGCACGAGCTTTACCCTTCGCCTTTTCGATCCCGCGGGAAAAGAGTCCTGGAGGGTCAGAACGCCCGGCGCGGCCTTGAGCGTGAACACCAACGGCCGGCTCGCCGCGGCCGCCCTCGGCGACGGGACGATCCGATGGTATCGCGTGTCCGACGGCAAGGAGGCTCTGGCCTTTTTCCCCCATCCCGATCGCAAGCGCTGGGTCCTCTGGACCCCTTCCGGCTACTACGACGCCTCCCCCGGAGGCGAGGACTTCATCGGCTGGCATGTGAACAACGGCAGGGATCAGGCCGCGGACTTCTTTCCCGCCTCCCGTTTCCGTTCCACCTACTATCGGCCGGATGTAATCGACGGTGTGCTCGCTACGATGGACGAGGCCGTCGCGCTGCAGCAGGCCAACGAGGCGGCAGGCCGCAAGCAGGTGGCTGCGGTCTCCGTGCGGGAGAAGCTCCCTCCGGTAGCGGCCATACTTTCTCCTGCGGACGGATCGGAGGTGTCCGGAACTCCCGTGAAGATGCGCTATTCCGTGCGCAGTCCAGAGCCGCTCACCGGGCTGAAAGTTCTCGTGGACGGCCGGCCGGTCTCCGTGGAGGGTATTGGTAAGACGCCCAAGGAGAGTGGAGACCTGTCCGTCCGGATCCCGTCCAGAAACTGCGAGGTGTCGGTCATCGCCGAGAACCGCCATGCGGCAAGCGAGCCGGCCACGATCCGGCTGCGCTGGAAGGGGGCCGCCGACAAAGCGGAGTTCGAGATCAAACCCAAACTCTACGTCCTGGCCGTGGGGGTGAGCATGTACCCGGATCCGGACATGCGTTTAGACCTGGCTGCCAAGGACGCATTAGATTTCGGCGCAGCTTGGAATGAACAGAATGGACGGCTATACCGCGGCGTGGAGGTGAGGGCGCTGACGGATGCACAGGCTACCAAGGGGAACATCCTGGATGGCCTGGAGTGGCTTCAACGACAGGTGACGGACAAGGACATCGCCGTGCTGTTCTTCGCCGGGCACGGGATCAACGACTCCACCGGCGTGTTCTACTTCCTGCCGGTTGACGCGGATATGGAGAAGCTCAAACGGACAGCTATCTCCCAGTCCGACATCACCTCAACGGTAGCTGCCATCGCGGGCAAGGTACTGGTCTTCATGGATGCTTGCCACTCGGGGAACCTGATGGGCAAGTTGAAGCGTCGAGGCGTGGTGGTCGTCAGCTCTGTGATCAACGAACTGGCTAGCGCGGAAAACGGGGCCGTGGTCTTCTCCTCGGCCACGGGGAGACAGTACGCTCTGGAGAACATGGAGTGGGGGAATGGGGCCTTCACCAAGGGGGTGGTGGAAGGCATCCGCGGGAAGGCCGACTACAGGTCCACAGGGCGCATCACAGTGAACATGTTGGATCTCTACGTGTCCGAGCGGGTCAAGGAATTGACCAAGGGGCAGCAGACCCCTACCACGGTCAAGCCGCCCAACGTGCCGGACTTTCCCGTGGCCCTGCTGCGATGAACGCGAAGGGTACGCCTTCAGCCAATCTCGAGAGCACAGAATCCCATGAGTCCACAGAAATCGCAACCAATCTGCAACTCCCTGAATCGATATCATGGGTCCGTTAATCCTAATCGTTTTGGGGCCGTGTCAGGATTCAGAAAAGGGCACGGGCTCCACCATTTTAGGGCCAGAGAATTATTAAGGGTCTCATAATTGTCTTTACGTCGTCATTCCGGCATGTTTTTAGCCGGAATCCAGTGAATTCAAGCCTTTTTGGATGCCCCCGTATCGTGGTACGGGGCAGGCTTATCAAGCCTGCCCCGGAGATCATTGATCCGGGGTCCGGCATGACGGTACTATTTCGAAACGATTAATATTTCAGGATTGCTCCAGCAACTCACTCATATCAGAGGAATACCGCGGATGGCAGCAGGCTGTTTTTACGTATAGAAATATGTGGTATGAAAATAGAAACTCGGATGAGGATCCTTGATGAGGTCAGTGGGAACCGGGCAATCATCGACTCGGCCGGCTTCTAAACGATCTCGGCCTTAAAAAATAAGCAGCAAACATGACGCCTC
>JAUQXK010000076.1 GCA_030834695.1 Desulfobacterales bacterium | reverse complement strand
ATCGCCTTCGTCTACCCGGCCTATTCACAGAATGCCCAGATCTGGACGGTGAAAAGCGACGGAACGGGACTGCGCCAGGTGACTACACCGGGTGCGATGGAAAGCGACGGCGCCGGCCACGACTTTTACGCGGCCGGGCAGCGAATCGTCTTTTCACGGTATGACCGGACCTCCCAAAGGTACGATCTTTACACGATTGCGGCGGATGGGACCGGCGGGGCCCAACGCATCACGCAGACCGCTGATATCAGCGAGACGCTTCCGGCCGTATCCCACGACGGCCGCCTGCTTGCCTGCCGGGTTTTTTACCACGCCCCGCCGCGGGATGCCGTCCGGATTTACCAGGTGGGAAGCTGGGCGATGATCCGTGAAATCAGCCTGCCGCCCCCGGCGGAGATCAATATTTCAGGAATCGGTTTCTCCAGGAACGACCAGCGGCTGTTTTTCTCTGCCCAAGCCACTGACGTGACGGCTCCGAACCAGCAGAACCGGCAGGAGGTTTTCTCGATCAAGCTCGACGGCACCGATCTGCAGCGACTGACCACGAACCAGACCGGCGATTTTCAGCCGGTAGCCATCGGCCGCAATCGCCAGGCATCGGCACGCGTGCCGGTGCTCTTCGTCCACGGCCACTCCGGCAATGCGTCGGCCGCCTGGCGGCAGCCCGGCAGCCTGGAGACCACCTCCTTTGAGGCGGTGCTGACCGCCAACCCCAACCTGTCCATCGACCCGATCTACCTGGAGCTGCCGGTTCATGCGGGGAGCGATCCCGCCATCCAGGCGCGCAGCATCGCCGACGACGCCCGCGACATCCTGGCCGCCATCGAGGGCGGGCTGGACTCCGGGGGCGTCCAGCAGACCGGGATCCTCGACCGGCCCGAATATGCCTCGGTGGAGAAAATCGCGCTCGTGGGCTACAGCCAGGGAGCCATCAGCAGCCGGTACTACCTCAAGAGCCTCATGGGGACCCGCCGCAACGGGGCCATCACGGTCTCCGTGTTCGCGGCGCTCGCTGCCCCGAACCACGGCGCGGGCGGGACCTTCTCCTGCGGGGACGCCTCCCAGCCCGACCGCTCCGCACGCGAGCTGTGCGGCGGCCGCACCGCGACGCTGGTCAGCCAGGGCTTGCCCTGCGGAGCCTGCCTCGGAAACCTCGCCCCGGCTGCGTTTTCAACCAACCTGGCGGGTGATGAAACTTTCCTGACCGACTTGAACGGCCACCCGTTCAGCGCCGATTGCAGCGGGTCCATCGCCCAGCCGGAGCTCGAGGCGCCCCGCAGCCGGCCGACCACCCCGGACGGCGTGCTTTACCTGAACCTGTATGCGGCCAACAACGCAGACCTCATCGTGGGCGGCGACACTCAGTCCCTGGACTGCTACGGCCGGCGGCTGGCGCGGCTGCACGCCCCGGATGCGGCCAACCGCCAGATCAGCGGCGTGCCGTCCACTTTGCCGCAGACGGTTCACGGCAATTTCCCGCACCACCGGCCGACGATCTGCACGGTTCTGAAAACCATCGCTGGCCAGCAGGTTCCGGCGGAGAGTGAAGACGCCTGCGCCGGGCTCTCGGTGCCGTGATGCCAGGCCGCCGGTTATGGCGTGCGGCGCCGTCCTCCCGATAACGAATGTGTCGGCTTCCCCTTCCTTCCTTTTCCCCCCTTTGGAAAAGGAGGCAAGGGGGATTTTGGAATCGACGTCATCAGTAGGGGCTTCCCGAATAGGCCGCCCAACCTGGCCCGGAAACGGGCGGCCTTGACAAACTGTCCGAAATTCTTTATTTTTTAGCACAGATGGTCTTTCACATACCCTCATTTTGCCTGCGGCTCCTGCAGATGACCTTGCTTAGAGCAGCCGGCTTCGAGCGTGGCGCTTAACAAATTGGGGGCGAAACGGTTTCGACGGGGACAATGATATTCAAGCTGCATGCCGAGCGTCCTGTCGGCTCGTAAATCCTGATGGGGATAAACATAATCGCAGACGATTATGCCTACGCCGTAGCTGCCTAGCGCAGCTACCGTCCTGCCTGGTCTCCTCCTGCAGACCCGGTAAAGGGCGTCGACTAGCGGGATAGTTGGTCCGGTGCGCCTGCGGCCGGATCGGCGAAATTTAGTGGGCTGGCCGATTGCGCATCCCGCCTGGAGGAGTCGCATGAGGCGAGACTCAAAATCCGGGAAAAGCATGTAGACGCTTGGGTTGAATGTTTTCGGACGCGGGTTCGACTCCCGCCGCCTCCACCAAATTTTAATCCAACATAGTCCAAGATCAATCCCGCGTCCGTTTCGAGATCCTCGATGTACTCGGCGTAGACCTTGTACACCATTTTTTTGAATGCATGCCAAATCAGGGCGATCAGTCGGTTCTTGTCGAACGAGATGACGTGATCTTCCCGGCCGACCATTACCTCTTCTATTCAAACCAGGCGATCAAACCGCTTCCCTCCTGCCGCAACGACTACGACATCTTCTGTAATCTATCCGATCGACTTGGCTTCGGGGCGAACTACTCAGATGGACGTACCGCTGCCCAATGGCTCGCATGCTTGATGGCGCGGCCCGGGATTAAGGACATTGAACGCTTGAAGGAGACCGGTATCCTGGAAGGAAAGGAGCAGCGGCGCATTGGACTGAGCCGTTTTATCGAATCCCCTGCCCCCCCCTATCCACGCCCACCGGAAAGATTGAGATCCGATGCGCGGCCTTGGCTGAAACGCAGGCATCCGCCATACCGCAATGCCGAATAGCTCAGCCTGACACAGTGTACCCGCTCCGAATGACTACCCCGCATTCAAAGTTCAGGATCAACTCGCAGAATTTCAATCTGCCGTGGGCAGCCAAATTGGCCAAACAGGTTCTGGTCATGAACGTGCTGGACGGGCGCAGACGGGGCATACAAGACGGGGACATAGTGCGCGTGCAGGGCAGCCAGGGAGAAATGGATATTGAGGCTTCCCTTACGGAGGACATCATTTCAGGGTGCGTCTCGCTTATACAGGGAGCATGGACAGCACGGAATGCTCGAGGGGTCGAAAAGAGTGGATCTGCGAACATTCTCACGTCGACGATCCCTACCGTTCCAAGCCAGGGCTCGCGCACACATTCCATTTTCGTGGAGGTCCGCCTGCCAAGCCGTGTATCCAGTCGACAGGTATCCCTTTTGCAGCACAATCGAGAACATATTGCGCGATATGGCGGCAAGACATGCTTGAGCGCATGGGGGCACAGTCTGCAATTTCTGTTCGGTCAACCTTTTTACAGCCATTGAGGCAGGACAAGCAAAGCGCCGGGGAACGGTATCGAGGCGATCCGGCTACGCGGCCGGTTGATGCAAACAACTTCATGCTCCCAGTAATATATTTTGGCTGCTCTTACACCTGCACGGTAGCATAGATAGCCGCAGCATTTCTCCCCCACAGGTGTGGGGATGGTCCGACGGCAGCGTGCGCCGGCGTCGAGGCGAAAGCCTCATCCCCTTCACGGGTATTTCGCAAATGCGGAGCCGCACGTTGCGAAAAATTCATTTCGCGCCGTGCGAAATTGAGACGGCACAACTTTCATGGCGAAACGCCGTCCCCTTTCTTCACCCAGCGCAATAGCAACTCTATTGCGCGATAGCACGGGTTCCAAACAACTGATCGCGGATTGCGTGGTGCGACAGCAACTGAGAGGCACCGGCCTTCATCGCTTCGAACCGTGTCCGTTTGTCATTCAGCATGGAGAGCGTGACGCCACCATTTATTGAACCAATTTCCCGGTCAGGCTCTTTGACGGATCGGAGATTGGGCCTATCGCCCCGCAGCAGGAGCGGATGGCGGCCCTGAGTTCCGAGGGGGGGCTGCTCTTGCTCAGGTAGAAGGAAGCTCCGGCGGAGAGCATTTCTCGCGCACGCTCATCTTCCGTGTAAAGGCTCAGACCAACTATGTGTATGTGTGGATGCTGTTGGTGAATGATCTTTGTGGCTTCAATGCCATCGAGAACCGGCATGGATATGTCCATCAAAATCAGAGTAGGCTGGAGCAATGCCGCCTTTTCGATGGCTTGTTGTCCGTTAGTCGCTTGGCCGATCACGTCAAAGTCGGGTTCTTGCGCGAGCAGCCGAGCCAAGCCTTCTCGCATCACGATGTGGTCGTCGACAATTAAGATCCGAACCTTTCCGAGCGCGACCCCGGCAGAGGCCGGAGAAGGTACAGGTTTCGTCTCTGATGCCGTCTGAGAACTGACCATGAGTTTCGGCTGTCCGAGTGGCGCAGCCAACGTGATCCGGCATCCCTTTCCCGGAGCGCTGTCGATTTTGAACGTGCCCCCGATTACCGATAGGCGCTCCTGGATGCTGAACAAGCCGAACCCCTCTTTACTGGCCGCATCGTTTGATGCCCCTGGCGTGAAACCCTTGCCGTCATCGCTTACCGTAAGGCCCAACTGATCGCCCGGGGATTGAAAGAGATGAATCTTTGCCGATCGACTATTTGAATGTTTTACCGTATTGAGCAGCAGCTCGCGAACCGATTCGAACAGCAAAATCTTCACATCCTCCTCAAGAGCGGGCGCGTCCATCTCCATGATCAATTGGACTTCGAGCTGATGCTTTTCGAGCATCCAGCGAGAGAGCCACTCCAGCCCAGCCAGAATCCCTGCGTCTCTTAATATGGGCGGGCTGAGTTCAGCGGCCAGCGACCGTGAGACTTGAACGGCATCGCCAATGATCTGTTCGATGTCGGAGATCGACTGCTTGAGCCCTTCTTCAGCAACCTCTGGCACGAGGCCGTTTAGCTGCATTTTGGCGGCTACCAGATACTGCTGCAATCCGTCATGCAAAATAGTGCTCAACTTTTTTCGCTCGCGTTGCTCAACCAAGGTCAGCTCACTTGCGAGCCTTCGGAGTCTCTCGGTCCGCTCCTGCACGAGATCTTCCAGGTTCTGGTTTAAACTACGAAGCTCTTCCTCGGCTTGCTTGCGGTTGGTGATGTCCAGCCAGGTCGAGAGAATCACCTCTTCGCCTTCGATCGTCAGAATGTCTGCGGATCCCAGCGTCATGACCGATTCGCCTGATTGGGTGAGCATGCGCTGCTCGCGATTCCGGTAGGAGCCTTGCTCCAACAGCTCGGCCACGGCTCGCGCCCGGTCTTCAGACGTCGGCCAGAAGCTGATGGACAATACCGGTTTGCCGATGATCTCTTCGCGGCGGTACCCGAACATCGTCAGCCAGGTTGCATTGACATCTATCACAATTCCATCCCTGCGACGCGAAAGCGCGATGCCCGCCGGATTGGCGGCAAAGGCGAGGGCGAAGCGCTCATTCGCAACGCGCAACGCTTCCTCCGCTTTCTTGCGTTCAGTGATGTCCCAGTGATGCCATAAGCGGCCATACGATTTGCCTTCCAGGGTAAGAGGAATGTAGTCGCGAAGGCAAGTCCTCTCGCCTTGCATGGATACTTCCTCGTTTATCACTGGCTCCCCTTGAGCGACGATTTGACTTATGCGAGTGACTGCCCCGGAGGGGTCATCATATGCGTCCTTGATTTTTTGTATCATCTCGCGTGCAGCAAGATGCTTTAGTTCTGCTGGCGACTCCTGCAGGCCGAAATAGTCGCAGAATGCTTGGTTCGCGTACTCAACCTGATTCGTATCTGTTACCAGCAAGACACTGCTGTGCAATCCTGAAAGGATTTTATAGAAGCGTTGAAGGGTGGTCCGCAATTCTTCTTCAGCCTGTTTTCGCTCGGTGATATCCAGCCCGGTCGCGATGATGTAGTCGATTTCACCGTCCTCGCGTGTGAGCGCGGTATTTGACCAGGCAATCAAGCGCCGTGTTCCATCCTTTGCCACCCAGTGGTTCTCATGCTGGTTGGGGAAATCTCCTGCACATAGAGAATTCCAGGTTTGAAGCACACCATGAATTTCCTCTTGTGGAACCAGGAGGTCAAAAATGGCTCGGCCCAAGACCTCTTTGGCCCGGTATCCAGTTATTTTTTCGAAGGCCAAGTTGAACCGCGTGATCCGGCCCTCCTTATCGAGCACAACCACCAACGCACCAGCGGTGTTCAGAACGGCCGTGTTGAAGTCACGTTCCTTCAGGAGCGCCTCCTCGGCCTGCTTGCGTTTGGTGATATCGTGGTACGTGCAGATGAGCCGGTGGAGGTTGCCCCGCGCATCCAGGATCGGCTCTGCGCTGATGAGCACCCACTTTCGGTCGGTGCGGCCCGGACACTGCACGCCCACGAGGACGTCTCGGACAGCCGTGCGGGTCCGCGCGGCCTTGCGAACTGGGTGCTCGTCTACCTCCAGCAACCGCCCCGCTTCATCGAACACCTGCCATTGACTCCAGTCCCGGCTGTTGACATTGAGGATGTCGGCGTCCTCTTTCAGCTCGAACAGGCGCAGGAACGACCGGTTGACGATGCTGATCTCCCCGCGCTCATTGATCAGCGCCACCGCCGACACCAGGTTCTGCGTCAGCACCCGGAACTGCTCCTCGCTCTCGCTCAGCGCCTCCCCCGCCCGCTTGCGCTCAGTGATGTCGCGGAAGATCAGCACGACCCCGAAGACGCGTCCCCCTGCGCCGCGGATGGGCGCACCGCTGTCATCGATGGGGATCTCCCCGCCGCCTTTGCGGAGCAGAACCGTGTGATTGGCCAGCCCGACAATGAGGCTGGTCTGGAGCACCTTGCTCACCGGATCATCCACAACCGCGCGGGTGTACTCGTTTACGATGCGGAAGACCTCTTGCACCGGCCTTCCGGCTGCCTCGGCCAGGCTCCAGCCGGTCAGCTTTTCGGCCACCGGGTTCATAAAGGTGACCCGGCCGTTCATATCGGATGCGATCACCGCATCCCCGATGCTGCTAAGCGTTACGGCCCAGCGCTGCGCGCTTTCCCGCAAGGCCTCCTCCCGGAAGCTCAACTCCTCGGCCATTTTATTGAAAGCCTCGGCGAGGTCTCTGATCTCGGTCGGCCTGGAGATAGTCAAGGGATTATCTTTCCCTCCTCGACCGATGGAAAGAGCATGGTTGCGGAGGATTTTGACAGAAGAGGAAATGGTTCGAGATAGAGCGAAGGCAGTGAGAAGAGATATGAGTGCGACGAGCAGAATAAGCCCTGTTTCCTGAAGAGTAGCTAAGATGATCGGCCCCACCGTCTCTTTTTCGGCGCGGCTGCAAGAGGCGATCCAACCGATGGAAGGAACAGGGGTGAAGGCCACAATTCGTTTTGTTCCGCTTCGTATTTTAGATTCATGACTGGTGTCTACAAACTCTTTGCCTTTGGCCACCTGTTCAAGAAAAGGGTAGAGCTTTAGCCAGTTGCGCTGTTCCCAGGTATACTGAGCTGCGGGGTATCGATATACGTTCATCCCCTTGCTGTCCAGAAGACTCACTCCCGCATCCCCGGGCCTTTTGACAGCAAGCACCCTATCGAGTTTGGCAGGCAAGATTCCGGCTACTATTATGCCGAGCAGCTCACCCCGCTCATTTCGAATCCCTCGACTGATGGTAAAACTTGGTTGTTGTGTTGTCTTGGAAAGGATCAGATCGCTCACGACCCAGTCCTTACCGGCTACAATTTCTCGATAGAATTCACGGTCGGATACATCCATCCCGATAAACTGCGATCCCGTGGCTGCCGCAACTATCCCTCCAGGATTATCCCAAAAAAGGTGCCAAATGGCCTGATTCTCGGCCAGGTTCTCTAAAAGTATCCTGCTTTTTTCTTCCTCGGACAAAGTCTGTGATGACGTAAAAGCAAGACCGATTGCCAATTCCTGGTGGAGAACATCCTGAACAAAAGTATCGAAAGCTTTTGCTGTAGCTCGGGCAAGATCGAGGTTTGCGTCGACCTCGACTCTCTTAGCGCTTTGATATCGGTCATAGCTGAAGTATGCCTGTGCAACCAGGATGGGAACAAGCACAAACAGCAACAGGCTGACGAGTCTTCCCTGGATGGAGGAGAATGCTCTACTATTTGATGAAGCCCCCGTTTCTTCGGGTACAGTTGGATGATCTTCCCGCATGGTTGATCCTTTACTTGGGTATTGAATCCGACTCAGTGAAACCGACAACTATTTAACATATCACATTTCGATGCTATTGTTATGCGACGGCTGGATCTACCATAACAGGCTGATCTTGCAATGAGAATCAATTACATAATCGTTCATTGGAGCGGGTTTTAACGAGAGGGTCTGACCGTCATTCAGAACGATCAGGCGGTGGTCCCCAAAATTTGGACAGTGTGCTAAGCTCTGATTCAGACTCCGAAGGGAGGATCAGGGATGAGCAAGAAACGCAAGAAGCACAGTGCCCAATTTAAGGCTAAGGTCGCCCTGTCCGCGCTGGCGAACGAAGAGACCACCGCGCAGCTGGTCAGTCGTTTCGATGTCCATCCAAAAGTTCATCACGAGAGATTCCTGGATGCCATGCATTGCCTTTCAATGCCCTTGCCGGGCATGCATCTACGCAGCGCCGACAATGACCGCAGAAGTTTCTCTCTATTGGCGGCCCACATGAAATCTCAATGTCGGTAAAAACAGTCCCCAACCGAACCCATGATCCGAATGAGTGCGTAATAAGTTGGCAGTGACGATCCACCCAACCCAATCCTGCTCTTGTCGCTGCGGTTTTGTGCGAAAAGCCCCCTTTAATATTTACCTTATGCGGGCGATATCGAGATCATGAGTCGCGGCACGGAGCTGCCGGGCAGGCAAGTCAATTCGATTCCTGTTTTCGGAATCGAACCGGATATGCGCAGAAACAGGACCCGGGATTGTGACAAGGCCTTTGGTGTCCGGTTCTGCTGGAAACCCGGCATCCTCGTCCGGAGCTCCTTCAGCAGTCGCAGGCGCTCGCGTTCCGCTTCGCCCAGTTCTTCCGCTAATGCGTCGATGAGGCCGATGTCTTGCCAATGGGTTGAATAATCGGGTTCGCTCATGGTGTCCTCCGGCAATAAAAAACCCTGCCCACTCGTAGGCGCGCAGGGTCGAATTTTGGTTTTCCGAGTGTTCAGGTCTTTGGGCGTTCGGCAGCCGTCATCATCTCTTCTGCCGCTTTCTCCTTCATACATGAGCGGATGGCGGCTTTTAAGTCTGCGGCGGAGTCGCTCTTCGATAGATAAAATGTGGCGCCGGAGTCCAACATCTCTTTGGCGCGCTCGCTTGCTGTGTATAGGGATAACCCGATAATCCGGATTCCTGGATGCTGCTGCCGGATGATTCGGGTGGCATCGATGCCGCTCATGATTGGCATGCTAATGTCCATGAGTATTACATCTGGTATGAGGGCGTTCGCCTGATTTATGGCCTCTTGGCCATCGTTCGATTGACCGACCACCTCGAAATCCGGCTCCTGCGCCAGGAGGCGGGCCAGGCCTTCCCGCATCACCGCATGGTCGTCCGCGAGCAGGATCCGGATTTTGCCCACGCCTGGGCTTGGGTCATGCGACCTGCCGGTCTTTCCGCGCCCATGCTTAGGAGGGGCCGTATCCGGTAGAATAGGGGCTTCAAGAGGTGCTGTAAGCGTGAGCTTTGCTCCCATCCCTGGAGAAGTATCGCACTGCAAGCCTCCGCCAATGAGAGCTATTCGTTCCCGAATGCTGAAGAGTCCGAAGCCCCCAGTCGTCTTTCCTGTATCAAGCAGGGAGGCGGCATCAAATCCCACGCCGTCATCACTTACGGTAATCCGCACGGTCGAACCGCCCTCAGTGGCAAGATGAACTCGTGCGCTCTTTGTCCCAGCGTGTTTCAGCACGTTCAGCAGCAGCTCCCGCACAGCCTCGAATAAGAATGCCTTCACATCATCCGCCAATCTTGGGGCATCTGTCTGCTCGGTCTGAACCTCTACTTTCATTCCGTGCCTGTCTGACATCCAGCGCGACAGCCATTCAAGACCTGCACCGAGTCCGGAATCATGAAGGATCGGCGGGCTTAGCTCTGCCGCCAGAGTTCTGGACACTTTCAAAGCCTCATCCAAGATGATTTCGACTTCGATTGCGATCTGATTTGTCTCGGGGTCATTAACCGGGCGGACAAGTCCACCGACCTGGAGTTTGGCGGCTACAATGTGTTGCTGAAGGCCATCATGTAAGACCCGCGCCAAACGTTTGCGCTCGCGCTGTTCAGTCGTTGTCAATTCACCTGCGAGCGCGCGCAACTGCCGCGCCAACTGCTCCAACTCACGGTTGGCCGTGACAAGTTGGGCCGTGCGTTCCTGGACTAATTTTTCCAGGTCCTCCTTGGCCTCGCGCAGCTTCTGCTCCGCCGTCTTGCGCTCGGTGATGTCCTGCATCGCCCCGATCATGCGCCGGGGCTTGCCGTCGGAATTCCGAAGGACAAACCCACGGTCAAGGACGTGAGCCATGCTGCCATCCTCCCGTTGGAACCGGTACTCGTCCTCCCACTTCGTGCGATTGGGGTCGTCGAGCACGGCGCGAATTCCGGCTACGAACCGCTGCCGGTCTTCGGGATGAACGCGCTCGATCCACCAGGCGGAGTTCTGGGTTGCGTCCGTCCAGCCAAATACCTGAAAGCCGGTGGCACTCCAACGCTGCTCATCAGGCTCCACATCCCAGTCCCAGATGACGTCGCGGGTCGCCTCCCACGCGAGCCTAAGCCGCTCCTCGCTCTCGCGCAACTGGTCCTCGGTCTCTTTGCGCGCAGTAACGTCTGCCAAGACCAGCACCGACCCGCGTGACCGGCCCTGCTCGTCGAGCAGAGGCGTGCCGTAGCCGAGCACTTGTCGGACCTCGCCGTCATTAAAGACGAGGCTGAACTCGAAATCCCTCAGCACCTCTCCCTTGGCCGCCCGTTGCGCGGGCAATTCGTCCGGCCGCAGCTCCTGTCCGTCCTTATAGGGTTTGAAATGCCGTGGGCGTAAATTCTTCGGAGCTGAAAACGAGGATTCCGAGCCAGAAGGATGCCGCAGCAGTTCATCGGCCGCTCTGTTGCCTGAGATGTGTCGGCAATCCACATCGTGAGCGATGAAGATAGGTGCGGGCACGGCATCCAACACAGCCGCCAACTCGCTTGCCCTCTCCCGTTCCCGTCGCTCGCTCTCCCGCAGATCTGCCTCAGCCGCTTTGCGCCTGGTGATGTCTCGTACGATCCCCCACATGCCAATGGGCGTGCCTGCGGAATCACGTGCCAGAATGGTTCGCAGTTCGACTGGGAAAATCGTGCCGTCCTTCCGACGGTACTCTTTTTCATAAATGTCGGAGTATCCGCGGCCGATGATCTGGTCCCGAACAATCGCGTCCTCATACGCATGCCAGCGTTCCGGAGTAAGGCTCTGGTACGTTAGCGTTTGTATTTCTTCTGGCGAGTACCCCAGCATCTTGCAATAGAGATTATTGAAGTCCAGGATGCGCCCGTCCATTCGGACGTACACAAAGGCATCCCGCATGCTCTCATGGAGCATCCGGTATCGCGCCTCGGATTGGTAAAGTTTCTCCTCCTGCTGTCGGCGCTTCGTTATATCCGAAAAAAGCGTTGCGGCACGCTTGGAATCGGGTCCGCCCAACCGCCACGCAAGGATGTCAAACCATCGGTTAAGCTGGGCGACATAATCCTGAAACCTTTGAGGCACACCGGTTCGAACTATTTCAGCGTATCGGTCAATCAGGCGAGGTTCGATTCCGGGCATCACCTGCCGCACGGTCTGGCCTTGAACACTTCTAAGCCCGGAGTGCCTTTCGAAAGCCGGGTTGACCTCGATGAAGCAAAAATCGACCAGCCCGTCGGCGCCTTCAATCATTTCGCTGATGACGAACGCCTCGTCAATCGTTTCAAAAAGCATTCGATAACGCGTTTCGCTCTCCTTGAGAGCAACGGCGACCTGCTTGCGTGCCGTAATGTCGATGCTAATGCCAGAGAACCGGATAGCTTGTCCGGCCTCATCACGACTAACCAGCCCATATTCTTCCACCCAACGATGCTGACCGTCCGGCAGCATTAGGGGAATTTCTTCATGCCACCTGTCATCGCCTGGCGTCTCGACCATTCGACGTATGCGCGTGACCAAACGGTCCCGGCAATCTGGGTGAAGGCGGCTCAGCCATAATTCGTGAAGGGGCTGCGCACCACCCGGTATGCCGTAGAGCGAGGAAAACCGCTCATCACAAACGCTCTTGTTGGCAACTACGTCCCAGTCCCAAACTGCCGCTTGAGACGCTTCCATGGCTAACCGCAGCCGTTCCTCCTTCTCGCGCAATGCCAGTTCGCGCTCGTAAGCGGCCGTCCTCTCCCGGTTGCGGCTATAGCCTCGGGCGACCGTGCTCATGAACAGCCCCATGCAGAGGAACAGCACCACTCCCACGACGTCTATCGGACTGTCAGGGAGCCATTCTCCTACCGGCGGCACAATGAAGTAGTCCACGACCGCCGCCGCCAAGGCCGTTGCCAGCACTCCCGGCCAAAAATCGGCCAACAGCGCCACCACCATCACTGCGGGATAGAACGTGATGTAAGGCGGCAACCCCGGCCCGACCCACACCGTCAGCGCCAGCCGCAACAGGTAACCGAGCAGCACCGCGGCCACGGCGAAGCTGTACCGAGTTGCCCAATGTCGCAACCGGATCATACCAGCACCCCCCTCTTCATTGCTTCCGAGTGATAGAAATTATTAAGGGTCTCATAATTGTCTTTACGTCGTCATTCCGGCATGCCCCGGATTACCGATTTCCGGGGCAGGCTTTTAGCCGGAATCCAGTGAATTCAACCCGTTCTGGATGCCGGATCACGTCCGGCATGACAGTACTATTTCGAGACGAGTAATAATTAATGTTAGAGGAAGCTGACATCTCCTTGATCTTCCACGACGCTCTCCCGGAGCAGAAGCTCGACTTCACGCTCGCCGGCCCGCCCTAAAGGAAAAGCTGGAAGAAGGACCTCGAGGCGATAGGCGGCAAGCAGCCGCTAAAAGTCGCGGCCCTGGATGTACTGCTGCACCGGCACTTGTTCGATGCGATCGGGGAACGCCTTCTGCCAGACTTCAGCCGTCCGGTTCCACACAGTGGCGTGGGTGTTGGGGTCCTGGATGTCGCGGATGACGGTCTGGTCCAGGATGTAGTTGTGGAAGCCCTGCTGGGTGCGGTCGCGGTCGACCTGGCCCTTTTCCCAGTCGCGGTGCTGCTGATCGTACATCTGCTGGGTAGCGCGGGCTCGGGCCAGAGCGTTCTCGCCGGTTTGCCGGATGCCCGCAGCGATGGCCTGATTGCCGGCGATGAGGGCGCGCTGCTGATCGTCCCAGGACTTTTTCATCGAGGCGAGAATCGGAGCGACGTCGGCGTTGGCGCGTTGGCGGACCAGGGCTTCATCCCATTCGA
Source organism: Desulfobacterales bacterium (assembly GCA_030834695.1). Classification (GTDB taxonomy): domain Bacteria; phylum Desulfobacterota; class Desulfobacteria; order Desulfobacterales; family SpSt-501; genus SpSt-501. Next base: position 42,902 of record JAUQXK010000076.1, on the reverse strand, counting down.
AGGTGCTGAGGATGGCGACCGCGGTGGCGCGCTGGCGGTCGGCGACGGCGACCGGGAGGCGGTAGAGCGAGACCTCAAAGTGATAGAAGCCGGTGGTAGGGTCAAGGCCACAGGCGCAAAGCGTCTCGCCCAGTTCCGTGGGGCCGCTGTCGGGCGGGTTGATGTGCAGCGTGGCGCGCACGCAGTGCGCGCCCTGGGCGGCCGGCAAGGCTTCGGCGCTATCCACCCGCACCTCGCCCGGATTGAATTTCATCGTGCTGCAGATGCGCAGGTAGAGGTCGCGGAAGTTGCGCACGAAGTCGGCGTTGAAGGGGACCATGACGATATTGGCGGGGACCGGCCCGCGGTAGTTCTGGCGAAAGCGCTTATAGCCGGGGTTGGTCGGGTCCTGGGCACTGTTCGTGGCGTTGCAAACGATTTTCTCGCCGCTTGGGCCGGCGACGAAAATGGTGCCCCCGCCACTTTCTTGGGTAATGTTCCAGCCGTCGGGCAAGCTAATCGAAGCGGTCCTGTCGGGCAGGATTACTTTGCGCATCGGAGGAATCGGGCCGGAAGGGGCGACCGCGGCGGGAGCGGCGGACTGGGCGATCCCGGTCGAAGGACCGTTGACGCTGGCGAGTCCGGCCGGGTGCCAGACCTCATAGACCTTGGTGAGCATGGGGTTGATGCTTTCGCCGAAACGGTCGGCGCGATCGGTAAGCAGGGCGGCCTCGACCTGGTTGGGGCCGTTCTGCGCGACGATGATCAGACCCGCCACCTCGACATTGCCTGCCTGGCGGTTCACCAGGGTGAAGAAGATGCCGACTGAATCGGTGTCACGAAAGCGAAAGGCGTTGCCGACGTTGGGCCTGTCGCCGTGGCTGCGATGGATGAAGCGGAGCAGCGAGAGCATGGCGTCGCCCTGGGTGGTGGCGCCGGCCACAGGTCCGTAGGTGATTCTGGCGCCCCCAGGCATGTCAATGGTGATTGGGTTGGCGGCGCGCGCCTGGTGTCCACAAATCAGAAGGCCGCCGAGCAAAACTGAAGCAGCCAGAACCCGACCGTAAGCCCGCATGGGTTGCACCTCGCCATTCGCTGTCGTGGCAGACCGCGATCCCGTGGGCCAGCGGAGCAGTGAAATTGCTCCACTGTCGCACACGCTCGCCGCGGGGCGGAAACGCTAGCCTCCGTTTTATTAGGAAGCGTTGCGGAAAGCAAGCACTACAGAGAAACGAGGAAACGGGGAAGAAAACCGGAAGAAGGGAATCTAAGAAAGACTTTGGGGAGGAAAACGGAACGGCGCTTAAATCCACCCGATTTTGCCGTTGCTCATGGCACCTCTGCGTTATATATTTCCCGAAATCTGGTCAACCATATAATCCTGTTGGTTCGGGGACAGAATTTTCGTTCAGGATTGTGGGCCATAATCCCTGTTGGGCACATAAGGAAATTGTCATGCAAACTTCTCCATCAACTTCTGATGTCCGCCCTTTGAGCAATGAAAGAACAGCCTTCAAGGTGCTTGGAGCCATCGGCTTTTCTCACCTTCTAAACGATATGATCCAGTCTCTGCTTCCGGCTATTTACCCCCTGCTGAAAAGCTCGTTTTCCCTCAGCTTCACACAGATCGGCTTGATCACATTGACTTTTCAGATCACCGCATCACTCTTGCAACCGATGGTCGGGCTTTACACCGATCGCCACCCGAAGCCCTATTCACTGTCCATTGGCATGGGATGCACACTGACAGGCTTGATCATTCTCGCCTTCGCGCCTGGTTATGGGATTCTGCTGCTTGCCGCTGCCATGGTGGGCACGGGCTCATCCATTTTCCATCCGGAATCTTCCCGTGTTGCACGAATGGCCTCCGGCGGCCGGTATGGACTGGCTCAATCGATTTTCCAGGTGGGTGGAAATGCGGGCAGTGCTGCGGGGCCGCTACTGGCTGCCTTGATCATCCTTCCTAATGGTCGAAAAAGCATAGCCTGGTTCTCACTGGCTGCGCTTTTGGCAATGACGGTGCTGTGGCAGGTTGGCGGCTGGTACAAGCGCAAGCAATCGGGAACAAAACGGTCAGGGAAGACTCAGCCCTCTCAGCAGGCCTTTCCTTCCCGTACGGTAATAGGGGCGGTGTTGGTTCTGTTGGTGCTTATTTTTTCGAAGTTTTTCTACCTGGCAAGCATCAACAGCTATCTTATTTTTTTCCTGATCAGCAAATTCCACATTTCAGTCCAATCCGCCCAGATGCACCTTTTCGTCTTTGCGTCTGCCGTGGCGTTAGGAACCCTCCTTGGCGGGCACATCGGCGACCGCATTGGCCGCAAACGGGTAATCTGGGTATCCATACTGGGCGTCGCTCCTTTTACGATGATATTGCCCTATGTAAGCCTGGCATGGACGGGACCTTTGACATTCATCATCGGCCTGATCCTTGCGTCGGCCTTCCCGGCGATTCTGGTCTTTGCTCAGGAGCTGTTGCCGGGCAAGGTGGGGATGGTGGCCGGGTTGTTTTTCGGGCTTGCATTCGGGATGGCGGGCATTGGTGCAGCAGTACTGGGGAAATTGGCCGATCTGCAGGGCATCGAATTCGTCTATCGCGTCTGCGCATTTCTGCCGCTATTAGGTTTGCTGACGGTTTTCCTGCCTGACATAGGCAGGGCGCCCTGTGAGAAATGTGCTCCTATCGTCGCGCCAAATGCAGTGGCGGAACAGACCAATCCCTAACTGGCCGAGCCCGTTCGCAGCACCTTTTATGCGATGATTTCCATCCGAATAAGGACGACCAGGGGGCATTCTCCGGTTGGGCAAGAAAAAAGCGGGTGCATGATGGAAGGCGAACATGATACTCGGATTCGATACCACAGAACCCGGAAGGCTGAAATAAAAAGCGAGGTTGACCCGCCGGCTGAGAGCCTCGGGTCGCTGAATCATTCTATTGCCAGATTGCAATACAAAGAAAGATGAACTATAAAACTGAAATCGACAAGTAAAGTTATATTGCTAGGGGCTATTTTCGTCCTTGTCGGAACGACGGCAGGCAAACGAACACGTGAGGGTCGCTGCGATGCATCTCCGTTTCTTCTTGTCTTCGCCGGGAGACGTCGCCGACGAACGCACCTTCGCCCAGCAGGTGATCGAGCAGGAACTGCCGAAGGACCCGCTGCTGCGCGGCCAGGTCACCTGCGAAGCCATGCGCTGGGACGATCCGAGCGCTCCGGTCTCAATGCCGGCCACCTTGACGCCACAGGAGGCCATCAATCGCGGGCTCGCTAAGCCGTCCGAATGCCATGCCGTCATTGTCATTCTGTGGTCGCGGCTCGGGACGCCGCTGCCGGACACCTGCCGGCGGCCGGACGGCAGCCCTTACCTTTCGGGCACCGAATGGGAGTACGAGGATGCGGCCGGCGCGCAGCCGCCGCCGCACATCCTGGTTTATCGCCGAAAGGGCAAACCCGATTTCGGCGATCCCATGGACCCCGCCTACGACGACCGCGTCCAGCAGTTCCGCAGGGCGCAGAAATTCTTCGAAAGGTTCCGGAACCCCGATGGCTCATTGAAAGGCGGCTTCGCCGAGTATGACACCCCGGAGGCATTTCGCGACCGCCTGCGGCTCGACCTGCGGGCTTTCATCGAGCGCAAGCTCGCTGCAAAGAAAACGGATTCGCCCGGGGCCCGCATCAAGGCCCCGCCGCCGTATGGGGCCATTGCCAAAGCCTTAGCCGCCGGGCGGGTCGTGCCGATCCTCGGCGCCGGCGCCAGTTATTCCGGGCGCCCGGCGGAGGCCCGCTGGAACCCGCGGTCGCCCCAGTTCCTGCCAAGCGGAGTCGAGCTCTCGCGATTCCTTGCCGACGAGACCGGGTTTCCGGCCGAGGAGGAGCGGGAGCGGCTGGCCGAGGTCGCCTCCTACTACGAGGCGTTTCAAACGCGGGCTACGCTGCGTGAACGCCTGCGCCAAGTTCTGGGTCCGGAGGCGCTGGCCGGCGCCGCCGTCCCGTCTCTTTACGGCTTTCTGGCGAAAATCCCCGGGCCGCTTCTAATCGTCACCACCCACTACGACACCCAGATCGAGCGGGCCTTTCAAAACGCCGGAAAACCTTACGATCTCGTGGTCTATCAGACCGACCGCAAGGACCTGGCCAACGCCGTCCTTTGGTGGCCGCACGGCGCCGCCCAACCGGAAACACCGCCGGCCAATGCGCTTTCCATCGACCTCGAAACCACCACCGTCATCTTCAAGATGCACGGTTCGATCATGCCCGAAACGGACGAGTGGGACAGCTTCGTCATTACCGAGACGGATTACGTGGAATTTGTTTCCCGCATCGCCGGCAAGTCCGCCATTCCGGCCTTGTTCGCCACTCACTGTCGCGACCGCAGCCTGTTGTTCCTCGGCTACAACCTTCGGGACTGGAACTTCCGCACGGTTCTGCAGAGTCTCAATCGTTTTGTTGCCAAACGCGTTGCCGACTATGACCAGGAAGAGATCCCGTCGTGGGCGGTCGACGAGGACTTCTCCGAACTGGAGATCAAGTTTTGGCAGAAGCGCGGAGTCTGCCCGCACGAGATCCGCATCGACGAATTCATCGAGAAGCTGCGGGAGCGGATGCCGAAATGACCTCCAGCGAAGACGACCGCAACCGTTGCCCCTACGTCGGCCTGCAGCCGTTCGAGGAGGCGGATCGCGAGTTCTTCTTCGGCCGTGAGCGCGATCAGCGCATCATCATCTCCAACCTGCTGACGGCGCCCCTCACCATCCTTTACGGATCGAGCGGCGTCGGCAAGAGCTCCGTGTTGATGGCAGGCGTCGTGCCGCAGCTGCGCCGGGAGCGACCGCGAACTCCCATCGTCGTATTCCGCAACTGGGCCGACCAGGGGTTTCAGTCCGCCCTCAGCCGCGCCTGCATCGAGTCGGTGTGGTCGAACCGAGTGGAGCAGCCGAAGCCGGCGGAGGCCCTGCCTCTCGACGAGCTCTTGCGGGCCTGCGCCGGGGCGGCCCATGAGACCGTGTTGGTTCTGTTGGACCAGTTCGAGGAGTACTTCCTCTATCACCCAAAATCCTCGGACCCGCAGTCGTTTGAGGCGCAGTTCGCGCGCGCCGTAAACCGCGAGGACGTGGATGCCGGCTTCCTCATCGCGCTGCGCGAAGACGGATTGTCCAAGCTCGATCGCTTCCAGGAGCGCATCCCCAATCTGCTGAACAACCGTCTGCGGCTGAACCACCTCGACGCGGACGGGGCCGCAAAGGCGATCCGTAAACCGCTGGAGGTTTGGAACGCCAACCACCTGTCCGGCCGGCCGGCCCTCGCTATCGAGGACGATCTCGTTCGTGAACTGGTCCAGCAGGTGCGGATCGGCGAGGTGTCGGTGTCGGCGGGAGGTCACGGCGGCCGGATCGAGGCGCGCTCGGAGGAAGGGTTCATCGAAGCACCCTTTCTGCAATTGGTCATGGTGCGTTTATGGGAAGAAGAGATGCGGGCCGGTTCGAACCGCCTGCGCCGCAGCACCCTGGATGGTCTGAAAGGCGCCAAGGAGATCGTTCGCACCCACCTGGGCGACGTCATGGCCCGCTTGGCCACAGCCGACCAAGCGGTTTGCGGCAGCTTTTTCGATCGCCTTGTTACCCCGACCGGCGGAAAGGTCGCCTGCCGGGTGGCGGATCTCGCCAGTTGGGCCGGCGATCTTGCCCCGCGGGTGCCGGAAGTCCTGAAATCGCTGTCGCGCGAGCGCATCCTGCGCACCGTGGCGGCGCCCGGAGACCCGGAGGCGACGCGCTACGAGATCTATCACGACGTGCTGGCCCCCGCCATCCTCGACTGGCAGCGCCGCTACGTGGAAGCCCGGGAGCGAGCCGTGGCGGTGGAGCAGGCCCGCAGGCAGGCGGCGGAGCGCGCTCTGCGCAAGTGGTTCCTATGGCTCGCGGTCATGACCGTGATCGCATTCGCGGGCTGGGGCTTCGCAGCGTTCGAGGGTCTGCGTTCCAAAGCCAACCAGAAAGCGGCGGAATCGATCTACACCCTGCCGGCCGACCCGGGGCGTGGCCTCGATCTTGCGTTGGAGGCGGTCCGGACCACCCCCTTCGGCTTGTCGCCCACGACGGCGGCCAGGCTCGGCATACCGCCGACTCCGGCGGCCGAGGATGCCCTGCGGCAGGCCACCCAGGCCTTGCGGCTCGAATGGACCTTGCCGATCGATATGTTGGCCTCCGACATCGCCATCAGCCCGGATGGACATCGGCTGGCCACGACCGGCAGGGACAAGGCGGTGAAGATCTGGGACCTCTCCGCCGGCTATCCGCAACCCACCCAGCTCACCCTTCAGCATCCCGATTGGGTCCGCGATGTCGCTTTTTTGCCAGCGGGCGACCGGCTGGTGACGGCTTCGGGTGATACGGCCTACCTCTGGACCCTCGACGCACCGCAAGCGCCGCTGCGCTCATTCGTGCAAGGCAGCCCGATTTACCGCGCCTTTGCCGTGAGCCCCGGCGGCAGCCGCCTGGCGACCGCCAGCGACGGCACCCACAAAGGGCGAGTGATCAAGGTCTGGGACCTCGACGCTCCGGACTCAGCGCCCCAGCCGATCGCCACCATCGATGTGGCCGGCGCCTGGGTCATGGGTCTGAGCTTCAGTCCCGACGGCTGTTGCCTGGCAACCGCATGCGTGGAACGTGGGGAAGCCGGACGCACATCGACGAGCGTGTGGCACATCAAAACCGGCAATGAGATCCCTGTGCCCGTTACGGAAGCGAGCGATGCGGTTGCATTCACGCCGGACGGGAAGTCGCTGGTGACCGCCAGCCGCGACGCCCGGGTCCGTATCTGGCAGCCGACCGGTGCAGAGCTGCCCGATCTTTTCGCGGCGTCCAGCGAAGCGGTGCCCCGCACGGGCGTGCCGGCTCCGCGGAAAACCAACCCGATCGCCTGGAGCAAGCGCATCCTTGCCGGCCATTACGACCGCGTGCGGCATGTCGATGTCAGCCCGGACGGCTCGCTCATCGCCAGTGCCGGCGCGGATCAAACGGCTAAGATTTGGGACACCGAAACCGGAGAAAACCTGCTGACCCTCACCGGCCACAGAGGCTATGTGGAAACGGTCAAGTTCAGTCCCGACGGCCGGCATGTCGCCACCGCCAGCCGCGACCAGACGGTGAAGTTCTGGAATATCGAGGGACACACCGGCGTCGTCACCAGTATCGCGTTCAGCCCAGACGGCAGATCGCTGGCCACGGGCAGCAGCGATCGGACAGCCAAATTGTGGGACCTGTCAACCGGCAAACCCCATCTGCGGTTTGCCCTGCGAGGCCACAAGGATCAGATTGATCGGGTGGCCTTCGACCCGGCGGGCAAGCGCCTGGCAACCGCCGGCTACGACAACACGGTTAAGCTCTGGGATGTCGGCTCGGGCGCCGAGATCGCCACTCTGGGAAAACACGCGGATCAACTGCGGGCCGTGGCGTTCAGCCCCGACGGCAAGTTCCTGGCCAGCTCCGGCGCCGATGGCTACGGCTGGCTGTACGATCTCGAAAATCCGAACCTCAAGGCGATCCGTGTGGTCCATTTTGAAACCCCTTTCGCACAGGCTTCGGCCGTAGCCTTCCATCCGCGGCAAGACCGATGGCTCACCGGCGGCTACGACGGCAGGCTTCAGCTTTGGGATTTTTCCGGAAAGAATGTCGGGAAGGTCGAACTCCCGCCGGAGGCTTCCCGTCAGCGCAGCGACCATTTCACCAGGATCGCCTTCAGCCCCGATGGCACGGTCGTCGCGGTGCTCGCCCGGCGCTGGGTCTATTTGTGGTCGGTCGAAGCCTTCGAACGCCCCCCCTCCGAGCCGCTCGGGATCATCACCGTCGAAAACGCCGATTTCTGCCGATCCATGGCCTACAGTCAGGACGGCAAGCAACTGGCGGTAGGCTGCAACGACGCCGGAGTGCGGATTTTCGACACGACCCAGCTCGCGATGGTCAAGACCATCACGGTTCACAAGAACGCCGTGAGCGATGTGGCCTTCAGCCCGGACGGGACCCGGCTAGCGACCGCCAGCCTTGACAAGACCTTCCATGTTTCACCCCTGCGTTTCGATGAGTTGTACGAAATCTCGCAGCGCCTGCAAGCCGCGACCTCCAACGAGAAACCCTAATTGGCTGGATTCCGTGGCTTGGCCGGACACGATCCGGGGTTCGCCGGATGGACGGCGGACGGCACCCTATAGCCTTTTCAGGCTCATCAAGACTGCCCCGTTTAAAGGTTTCCTACCGAGCGCCGCAAGACCCACGAGGCCCGAACCAACAAAATGCGCAATACAAATTTCATATCGACGCATACGGAAATGTTGTCAATGAAGGCTCGTCTAGAATGGCGAGATTTTTTTTGACAAGGTCTTTTCTTGACGGAACCAAATGATTCGCCTATTGTACGGCCTTACGAACTTTTGGGCGATTAAGCGCTCAACTTTGATCCTGCAGTACCAGAAGATTTCATATGACGGACCATCCGCCAAGATCGTTTCCCAACAAAGCACATGCCTGCTTTTATGTGCTGACCTTCTTCATTGGCGGGCTTATCCGCAATACCAGTCTGTTAATCCTCATCCTTTTTTTCGGGCTCGCAGCTGCGGCCGCAGCGGTCAACACGTCGAAATCCTTTTGGCACAACCCAGGTTTCCGCAGTTTTGTTGCCTCCTTGGAAGCCGGCCTGGCCGGCATCGGCTCTTCAACCGCCGATCTCAACACACAGCCGCAACCGCACTTCAAAGATCCGGAGAAGGCTCAAAGAGACGAGATCCGGGCACGCCGCAACCTGGCCAAAGAGCTGAAGCAGCGCAGGGCTTCCGCCAACAGTACGAAGGAAGTCAGGCAGAACAGCCGCAGGTTCAAATAGCGGCATTCGCTCGCCTTTTATAGATTAGTTCCGGCCTCACCCGACGATATTCAGGCATCACCCACGACCTGCCCACTCGATCCCGATGTTGCCCTCATGTTGGATAATGTTCTTGAATGGCTGCGGAGCAGACTTCATCCGGCTCACCGGTGCTGCTCATTCTCGATGAACTGCAGAAGAAGCGGGGCTGGAGCGAAACCCTCAAGCGGCTCTGGGATACCCGCAACCCCGGAGCGCAGATCCGCGTCCTGATTCTCGGCTCGTCGGCCGGGTTGATGCAGGAAAGGCTGAGCGAAAGCCGGGCGGGGCGGTTCTTTCTCCATCGCTGCACCCGCTGGGACTATCCGGAATGCCGGCCCGCTTTCGGCTGGAGCCTGGAACACTGGCTTTTCTTCGGCGGCTATCCGGGTGCGGCGGCGTTTGCCGGCAACGAGACCGACTGAAAACGCAGCATCGTCGATTCACTCATCGAACCGGTGCTGGCCCGCGACGTCCTTCAGATGAGCAGGGTCGCCAAGCCGGTTTTGCTGCGTCATCTTTTTGCCCTGGCTGCGACCCTCCCCGCCCAGTATATCTCCTGCACCAAAATGCTCGGCCGGCTACACGACGCCGGGGACAAGGTCGAAAATTTAGTTCGATGGTTTTTTCAGGAACAAGATGGATATGCTATCGCACTTCAATCCAGAATGCCGAAGCGGGGAGGCCGGCAACCCAGCGGTGATCGGCTTCCTCAGGTGAGATTGGACACCGTCAACACCATGCCCGAAGCGAGCAACAGCCACAGCACCAGAAATCTAAACTGGCGATCGTTCACCCGCCCGTAGGTGCGGATACCCAGATAGGCTCCGAGGATGGTGGCGGGGATACACATGAAAACCAGCCCCCAAATTTCCCTCGTCATCGTGCCCTGGGTGATATAGGTGCCGAGCACGATGGCGAGAATGATCAGATTGAACGGTTGATACACGGCGCGCTGAGCATCGGCCGTCCATCCCCGCAAACCGCACCAGATCGTGGGCAATGGGCCGGAGAGCCCGGCGAGGCCGCCGAGCACGCCGCCGCCGAATCCGATCATTCCGTCTGCGGTTTTCCCGCCCCATGCGGTGGTAGGAAATCGCCTGAGCCCGAGCATCACACCGGTATAGCCGATGAGAACGATCCCGAGGACCACCTTGAGGGTCTGTGGGGCGATCATCTGAAGCGCCGCCACCCCGACGGGTACCCCCAGAATTCCACCGGCAAGAAACGGCCAGGCGCGGCGCCATGTGATTGCACGGCGCACGGTATAGAGGGATTGGACTTGTCCGACCACCGAACAGGCGACCACCAGCGCCGCGGCGACAACCGGGTTTACGACGTGCAACCAAAAGGCCAGCGCCGTCAAGCCGGTGCCGAATCCGGCGAGACCGGTGACAAACCCTCCACATAAGGCTCCCAACACGACAACAACGGTTGCGGTCACTTTCTGTGAGATTCCTTGTTTATGAGTCCATCGGAATATCGTAATCGACAGCGAGTGCCGCCTCCACAAAATTTATTCCGCCCTTTCCAAGAACTTGAAGTCGGAATCCCATGAGCGCAGCTATTTCGCTCTGGCAATTTCATATCCTTCCGGCAATAGATACGCCGCATAAATGTCGATTTCGTCGGTGCCGACAAGTCCCTTCACAAAAAGTGAATGAATCGTTTTTTTAGCATCCGGGATGGTGATTCCAATCGTTTCGGCAATTGCGGTCGTCTCCAGGAAACCCGGAGGCCCCGACTGATCCCACTCGTTGGCGAGCGCCTTCAGGAGAGAAAGTTCTCGGCCGTCTAATTCCAGCATGGGCTTCTCCTCTGTCCTTTCCTGATTCATACGATTCGATACCATTAACTTAGTGCCGTTAAGCTGAAACTTCCAGCGCCGACGGAGATTCTATTTTTGCAGATTGCGTCAGTCCATAGTCCATCCGCCAAAGAGCAAGCATCCTGCCGTATACAATTTTCATCCGGCGCGGAGCCGCTTGGGTTCGATTCCGGTCATGCCTGTGGAGCGGAAGCGGGCGGGCCTTCTCATAGAGAGCTGCCTTGCCTGACAGCAGATAGAATCTCCCGGGCACTGCAATCCTGACACAGATGAAAGCATGCCCCGACCAGGCATGCGCTGGCTGTCCGAGTCTGTTTTGAATGCAGCGGCAGCAGGGTGGTTTTTGATTCCATGGCGAGGACGATGATTCTGGCATCCTGGAATCGGGAGACAATCATTTCGGTGCCAGCCAGGCCGTCGGTAAAGGGCTTGTCGTTGTCCAGTAAAATAACATCGGGCTTTTGCTCCTCAACCTCTCTGATTCCGGCGGCGCTGGCGGCTGCTTCTGCGACCACACGAATGTCAGGCGCCTTGCCGAGGGTTTTCACCAGATCCCTGCGGGATTTTGGATTGTCATCGATGACAGCGACTCTGATCATTGAAAACTCCGTCAAGATGGCTTCAACGCGATTTGCCGGCGGAAACTGGAATTGGTACCGAATTGCGGGCGGTGATCCTTAGGGCACCAAAGTAACCCAGCCCGGCGTCATGTCAAGAAGGCCGTGGCCGGGTGAACTGAATCGGGCCCGGTTGAAGGACCCCGATAGGGGTTTTAGCCAAAACCCGAAACCGGTTGACACGGAAGCGGCAACATATTAATTTATGTTTATATCTTATTTCGCTGCCTTGTTCGGGTTGAATTCATCACTCCAATCGACTGAAGGCCTCCCGCCGGGAGAAGGGTGGTTTTATGCGAAGGGCGATTCAGAAAAAGACCTCCCCACGGCCCGAAAAGCCTGAAGATCGCATCCACCCATTTACGCCACGGGGGAGGCGATCCAAGATGGTTGCAACCGACTATCGTTCGATCTCGACGCTGGCCAAGGGCCTGGCCGATGAAAACCGCCTCCGGATTCTGCTCTGCCTGATCGGCCAAAAGAAGTCGGTCACCGGCATCGTAGAAGAGGTCGGCCTGTCGCAGCCGCTGGTTTCCCATCATCTCAAGGAACTCAAACGGTGCCTTCTGGTGACGATCGAACGCAGCGGACCCTTCATTTATTACACGCTCGCCGATCCGCGGACCCTGGATGTGGTGCGGCTTTTGGACGCGTTGGCTGCCGATCTCCTGGCGGCACGGAATACCATTTAACGGTTGAAAGGGCGGCAGGCGCACGATGAGCGAAATTCTCAAGATCGTCCAGCGCATGGATCCGGAAGAGGCTCTCGACGAGGTGGGGCAGGCATTAAAAACCGTTTTTCCGGTGGCGTCCGAGGAATCCCGGGGCCGGTTTCTCCTGGAACTCGTCGGCGAATCCCAGGAAGACAAGGTGTCCAGTCTCGTTCATCTCTGACTGGCCGAGTGCATGGGCGAAGGTGTCGACCCGACGCAGATGTGCCAGAGCCTGGTGGACAAGGTGGCGCAGTCCAAGCAATTGATGGCGATCACCGATCCCGAGATCCTGGCTCTCTTCGAGGATTGGCTGGAAGAGCTGGAGAACGAGGTCGTCTCTTTGGCCAGAACCCATGGCCTCCTGAACGCGGACAGCCTGGCCTCGAATCTGGGGCTTTCCCGGCGCGGCGCAACTTTTCTCATAACGAAGCTGAAGAACGAAAAGAAACTGTGAAATTCCATTTCATGGAGCACGCGTCGATGAATCGTACGCTCATCATGACCCTGGCAGCCGTTGCGGCTGCATTGGGCGCACTGTGGTTCACCAATGATGCCGTCACGCCCAGGGAAGCGACCTGGGAGGATGTCCTGGCCGAAGCCAAAACCGGCGGATACCGAACCATCACCACGACGGAACTCGCCGCAGCCTATTCCAAGAACCCCAGTGAATTTCTCCTGGTGGACACCCGCCAGGACTGGGAGTATCGCACCGGGCACATGCGCGGCGCGATCAACTTCCCCATGGAGCCGACCGCGTGGTCGCGCTGGCGCAAGGCGGACGCGCTGAAAGAACTGCTCGGCCCGGACAAAGACCGGCGGGTCGTTTTCTACTGAACCGGATTGACCTGAGTCCGCAGCGACTCGGCGGCCCGGGTGGCCGTCCAGCTGGGTTATAAAAACGTCTATCGGGACCCGCTGGGATTTCCCGAATGGCAGAAACTGGGCCTGCCGATTGAAAGCCGGCCCGCGGGCCTGGCCGGGGCCGCTCAGGAGACCCAGCCGCCCGGTGCGTTGCACGGATGGGCCATGATCTGGACCCTTCTGGGGGTCTTCGCCGGCGGGATCGCCCTTAACCTCACCCCGTGCGTCTACCCGATGATCCCCATCACCGTTTCGTATTTCGGGGGCCGGGCGGCCGCCGATTCCGCCTGCGGCAGAAGCCGCCTGTTTGTCCACGGCCTCTGCTATCTCCTGGGCCTGGCCTTCACCAACTCGGTCCTCGGAGTAATCGCCGCGCTGACCGGAAGCCTCATGGGAGCCGTGCTGCAGCACCCGGCCGTTCTGATTGCGGTTGCGGCCGTACTGGTCGTTTTCGCCGCCAGCCTGTTCGGTCTATGGGAGCTGCGCCTCCCCAGCGGCCTGACCCGGGCGGCGGCCAAATCGTACAGCGGCTATTTCGGAAGCCTCTTTATGGGGCTCACCCTCGGTGTCGTCGCGGCCCCCTGCATCGGCCCTTTTGTCCTGGGGCTTCTCACCTGGGTGGCCGGCATGGGCAGCCCCTGGATCGGGTTCATCGTGTTCTTCGCCCTGAGCATCGGCCTCGGGCTGCCGCTTTTCCTGTTAGCGCTGTTTTCGGGACAGATCCAGCGCCTCCCGCGCTCGGGCGGCTGGATGCTCTGGGTGCGCAAACTCATGGGCTGGGTGCTGGTCGGAATGGCCGCCTATTTCCTCAAGCCCCTTTTGCGGGAACCGGCGGCGACCACTGCTCTTTCCGCGGTCCTGCTGGCGGCCGGTGTGCATTTGGCTTGGCTCGACCGGAACGCGGCGAGCTTCCGAGCATTCCCCTGGCTGAAGGCGGCGGCGGGGGCCGCTTCCTTCGCCCTGGCCGTTTTCATCATCGCCTCGCTGCTCCTGCGCGGACCGGGAGTCGCATGGACGCCTTTTTCAGACGACATGATCAAAGAGGCCGCACGGCTGAAGCGCCCGGTCGTCATCGATTTCTATGCCGCCTGGTGCGCTCCCTGCCGGGAACTCGACGAGACCACCTTTCATGACCCCGCCGTGGTCAAACAGACAAGCGACTTTGCGATGATCAAGGTCGACGTCACCCAGGGCGGAAACCCGACGTACGATAGGCTCTTGCAGGAATATGCCGTCAAGGGGGTCCCGACGGTTGTTTTTTTAAACGCCGACGGCAAAGAGTGCCGGGACCTCCGCCTGTTGGATTTCCTGCCGGCCGATGAGATGCTCACCCGCATGAACCGGCTTCAAAAAAACTGCGAGTGAAGAAAGGACCGCATATGCTCAAAGTGAGGTTTTTCCTGAACGAACCCAACGGCAAGCCGTGAAAGGGCTTCAAGCGCATGATGCCCAGGCTGGGCGCAGACTACCCGATCGAGATCGAAGTGACATCCAAACCCATCGCCGACTACCAGACCGATGAATACTTCGAGTTGGATCTGCCGGTGGCCCCGGCCGTCATGGTGGGTGATGAAATTGTGGTGGAGGGCTCCGGAATTCCAGAAGAAAACGTAGCAGCCGCCATTTGCCGGCACTTAGGAATGCCCGCGCCGAAGGCTCGGAAGAAAAGCATCCTGGAAAGGCTCTTCGGCGGCTGATGATGAATGTTGCCGGTCGCCGCGAGGCAGAAGATGCCTATCGAATTCGAACAAATAGACAAAGAGAAAATCACCCATAGCATCCTTAAGAGATCCGCCGGCTCCGCCCGGCGTTGTGTTTTTTCAATTTCCTCACGATGGTCGCCTGGCTGGTGTTCAGCTTTTGCGCCATCCGGCGGGTGCTGCCGCATTCCCGGTAGGCATTCAGGATGATCTCTTTCTCCGCGGATTCCAGAAGATTTCTCAATCCCGCATGATCGGCGCTCAGCACCCGTTCCCCACCGACCTCGCCGGCCAGGACGCCCGCGTCCAGGAACATCTCGTCGCTCAGGACGACGAAGCGTTCGACGGCGTTCTCCAGCTCGCGGACATTGCCGGGCCAGTCGTATGCCACCAGCATGGACATGACCTGCGGCGTCATTTTTTTATGGCGCCCGAATTTTTTATTGAATTTTTCGAGGAAATGCGCGGCCAGCAGCGGGATGTCCTCCTTGCGGTCCCGCAGCAGCGGGATGGCGATCTTGATGATGTTCAACCGGTAATACAGGTCCTCGCGGAACTGGCCGCCGCGGATCTGCTCCTTCAAATCCTTGTTGCTGGCGGCAATGATGCGGATGTCGATCTCTTTTTCCTGGTGGCTGCCGAGCCGGCGCAGCTTCTTGTCCTGAATCACCCGCAACAGCTTGACCTGCATGGCCGGCGGGATTTCGGAAATTTCGTCCAGGAACAGGGTCCCGCTCTGCGCCGCTTCGAAGAGGCCGATTTTCCCATCCTTCTGAGCGCCGGTGAAGGCACCGTGCTCATAGCCGAAGAGCTCGGACTCCAGCAGGGTCTCCGGCAGCGCCGAGCAGTTGATGGCGATAAACGGCCCGCTGGCCCGTTGGCTGAGCTTGTGGATCGTTTTGGCGAACAGCTCCTTGCCGGTTCCGGTCTCACCGCAGATCAGGACGGTGGAGTCCACCGTCGAGGCCTGGATGGCCAGCTCCAGGCTTTTATGGGTCTCGGCGCTGTGGCCGACGATCTCCGTCTCGAATTCGCGCGCACGCAGCCGTTGAATCTCGGTCTCGTAACGATGCGCCCGTTCGTGATAATCCCTCAGCGTGTTCTTGAGATCGTTCAATTCGGTGAGGTCCCGGATATTGGCGACCACCCGAATCAGGGCGCCCTGTTCGTTGAACACCGGCCGTCCGGTCAGCAGCACCTCCTGGCCCTTCAGCTTGACGAAGATGTTTTTGGGCTTGAGGTCCTTGAGCACATACCGGGAGACGAGGTCCGGGAGGTGGCCGCGCTCCTGGATGAGCTTGGCCGGTTTTCCCAGGTAGTCCTCGGCCTTGATACCGACGATTTTCTCATAGGCCTTGTTCATTCTGAGAATGACCCCGGTGTGGTCGAGGCTGACGAGGCCGTCGGCGCTGAGCTCAATGATTTCGTTCAATTCGTTGTTGGCTGCTTTGAGAGCGCTCAGCTGGATTTCGAGCGCCTTGGTTTCGCTGATGTCCTTGATGACGACCACGAAGGCGCCATCCGCGGTTTGAACGAGGTTGATCAGGAGCCAGCGGTCGCTGTATTGAACCTCATTGTCGAACGAGGGCACATGGGTGAAAATGCCGCGCTTCCGCAAAAAGCCCAGGAATTCGAACTCCGGCTCGGGGTCCTCGAGGTTCAGGCTCTGGATTAATTTTTCCGCGCGGGGATTCAATGCGATTTTGTCGAGGGTGCCGTCCACCACCGCCACTGCATCGAATCCGAAACTCCAAAGTTCGCGGCAAACGCCGAAATCAGGGTCTTGTTTTGAAAGGATTGCCGTTGCCATCTTTTGCCTCTATTCCTTTTGAAACAGGCTGTGCACGGTTGCCGGATGAAAGGCAGTCCGATTCATTTTTGTATCAACCCTTGGTCCCGCGATCAAGAAATTTTTATTTTCAATTTCAATTTGTTGTGGTAGATCTGGACCGCTTTTTCATGTCCACGACGCCTATTCTAAATTGAATCGTTTTTAGCCAAAAATGAATCAATTGGCCGGCCGACGCCTTTTTTTTGCAGAATGAGCCGTCGGCGCCAATTCGGCATGAGAAGGGCGTGATAAAACCAATATGCTGTTATCATGTATAAAAACAAAACATCCCGCCGACGATGCGAACCAGGTGAGCCCGGCTCGGCTTCCCTGGCGCGTTAATTGCTAAATCGCCCTGAAGCCCGCTCTGAAATTTGCCTGAAGCAGAGGGATGAAATGACCCAAACGCGGAAGAGGATTCCAATCGAAAGAGTCTCCGAATTCGTGCAGGACGGCGACTCCGTGTGGCTCGGCGGGTGGACCGTGGTCCGCAAGCCGTTCGCCATGGCGTATGAACTCATCCGGGCCGGCAAGAAGAACCTGCATCTGGTCAACAACCCGGGCGGCCCGGAAACCGACCTGCTGGTGGGCTGCGGCTGCGCCGCGAAAACCGAAACCAACTACATCGGCCACGAACTCTTCGGCCATCCTTACAACTTCAGGCGGCGGTTTGAACAACCGGAGTCCAACCAGGGCTTCCGCCACGACGACTGGACCGTCGCTACGGGATCCCTGCGGATCATGGCCGGTGCGATGGGCATTCCTTTCATTCCGACCAAGTTCCTGCGGGGATCCGATATTCTGAACCCCGAACTGGACGGATTCCGGGATTTGCGAGGCATCGATCCCAAGGTGCCGAAGCGCAAGTTCATGATGCTGAAGGATCCCTTCTGGGAGGGTGAAGAGGTGGTCTTGATCCCGGCCATCCGGCCGGATGTCTGCCTCATTCATGCCCAGGAGGCGGGCGAAGACGGCACCGTACGGATTACGGGCGGGCTGTTCCTGGACTATTACGCCGCCGTTGCGGCCAAGATCACGATCGTATCGGCCGAAAAAATCGTCTCGCGAGAGGCGCTGGAAGACACCCGGGAGGAAAACGCCATCCCGGGCGAAGCGGTCGATGCCGTCGTCGAAGCGCCGTTCGGCGCCCACCCCACGGCCGTCCACGGCTGCTACGACAACGATCCCTGGTGGTTCCGGGACTATCTGAAGGCCTCCAAGAACGAGGGCACCATGCAAAAGTGGGTGGACGAATGGATCGTTGGGCCGGGCTCATTCAAGGGGTATCTGGAAAAAGTCGGGGCGCGCCGGCTGGGAAAAATCACGGCGGACCCGGAATTGTCCTATTCGGCGACGATCAAACGACGATTGGACAAGCTGGAGGAGGTAAACTGAGGTGGCCCCGAACTACTCCCGGCTGGAGATGATGGTGGTTGCTGCGAGCCGGCTCCTCTGCGACGGCGAAAAGGTGCTGGTGGGCACCGGGATTCCGCTGGTCGCCGCGATCCTGGCCAAGAAAACCCACGCCCGCGGCATGGTGATGGTGATGGAGGCGGTGGCCTTCGACAGCGATCCGGAATCCCTGCCCTTCTGTGTCGCCGACCCGCGCGCCGTCTACCGCACCACCTGGACGCCCACATCCGCCGAGGTGATGTGCCACTTCCTGCAGAGCGGCAAAATCGATGTCGGGTTTTTGGGCGGCGCCCAGGTGGACCGCTTCGGCAATTTGAACTCGACCTGCATCGGGGCCTACGGGCTACCCGAGAAACGGTTCGAGGGGTCCGGCGGTGCCAGCGACATCGCTTCGCTCGCCAAGCGCACCATCATCATCATGAACCACGAGAAGCGCCGCTTCGTCGAACGGGTCGACTACATCACCAGCCCGGGATGGAAATGCCGGGCGCTGGACTGGAAATCCGATGTGATGCGCGCCGATGTGGGCCTGGACGGTGGGCCGCACGCCGTGGTCTCGACCCTCGGGGTCATGAAATTCGACCCATCGAGCAAGGAAATGTTTGTGGAAACCTATTACGACGACCTGGGGGTCTCGATCGACGACATCCGTCACATGACCGAATTCGAAATCGACCTGTCCCGCGCACGGCCGATGAAACCGCCCACGCGCGAGGAATTGGCCGTCTTGAGGGAGAAGGTCGACCCGGAAGGCATTTACATGCGGTACTGAAACCGGCAAGCTGAACGCCCGAGTGGAAAGGCAAAAGAGCCGGCCGGAATTTCCGGTACCCGACGACAGGAGACACGTTATGTCTGCCAAGAAGAATCCGCTCTTCAATGAGAGCGGCATCCAACAAATCGAAACGGACCACGCCGCCTGGTTCGAGACGACCTTGGGCCAAGCCGATCGGGCCGTGGAAGGCCGCTTCTTTACGCATTCCGGCATTCCCGTGAAGCTGCTCTTCACGCCGGCCGACATCAAGGACCTCGATTACACGCAAGACCTGGGGTTTCCCGGCCAGGCGCCGTTTGTCCGCGGCGTCTACCCCAACATGTACCGCGGCCGCCTGTTCACGGTGCGCCAGCTGGCGGGGCTGGGGGCGCCCGAAGACTGCAACCTGCGGATCAAATACCTGCTGGACCACGGGGCCACCGGGGTGAACATCCTCTTCGACCTGCCCACGATTCGCGGCTACAACTCCGACGACCCCGAAGCCGAGGGCAACGTGGGCGCCTGCGGGGCGGCCGTCGATTCGATCTGGGACATCGACGCCTTCTTCAAGGACATCGACCTGGGCAAGGTCAGCACATCGATCGTCACCCATCTGCCCAGCACCAGCATCGTCATTCCGGGCATGTACTTCGCCGTGGCCGAGCAGCGCGGGACCCCCTGGAGCCGGGTCGCCGGAACCTGCCAGAACGATTTCATCATGGAGACCTGCGTCGGCAGCGCTCCGGAGATCCTGCCTCCGGCGGCATCCTTCCGGCTGCAATGCGATGTCGTGGAGTGGATCTGCAAGAACGTTCCGCGCTGGAATCCCATCAGCTACAACGGCTACAACCTGCGCGAGGCGGGAACCGATGCCGTGCAGGAGGTGGCCATCGCCATTTCCAACGCCATCGCCACGGCCGAAGAGCTGATCCGCCGCGGCATGCACATCGACGACTTTGCGCCGCGCATGTCTTTTTTCTGGGACCTTCACAACGACTTCTTCGAGGAGATTGCGAAGTGCCGCGCCAGCCGCAAGGTGTGGCACCGCATCATGACGGAGCGCTTCGGCGCCAAGAACCAGAAATCGCTGCTCATGCGGTTCCACGTGCAGACCGCCGGCGTGACCCTGCCGGCGACCGAGCCGTACAACAACATCGCCCGCTCGGCGCTGCAGGGGCTGGCCGCCGTCCTGGGAGGCTGCCAGTCGCTGCACATCGACTCCTACGACGAGGCCTACTCCGCGCCGACCGAAGAGGCGGCCCTGATTTCCCTGCGGACCCAGCAGATCATTCAAACCGAAACGGGAATCGTCAACACGGTGGATCCGCTGGCCGGCTCCTACTATGTCGAATATCTGACCGATCAGATGACCCAGCGGATCACGGCCGCCATCGGCCAGATCGAGGATCTGGGCGGGCTGGTCAAGGCGGTCGAGAGCGGCTGGCTGCACCGTGAAATCAGCGCCTACAACTACAAGTACCAGCGGTCCATTGAAACCGGCGAGACCAAGGTGGTCGGAGTGAACTACCAGCCGGCTGAAAAGGAGGCCTGCTGCAGCATCGACGTGTTCAAGTATCCCGAAACCTACACCCGCCAGAAAGCCAAGCTGGAGCGGCTGCGCGGGGAGCGCGATCCGAGGAAGGTCAGGGAATGCCTGGCCGTCATCCGCGACAAGTGCCACAGCGATGAAAACCTCTACCCCTATACGATCGCGGCGGTGAAAAACCTGGCGACCCTCGGCGAGATCGAAGAGGTCTTCCGGGAAGAATTCGGGCTGTGGGCCTTTCCGCTTTATTGAAACCCGTTTTAAAAGGAAATCACATGACACGCAAAGTTCGAGTGGTCATCGCCAAGCTGGGGTTGGACATCCACTGGCGGGGCGTTTACCTCGTCTCCCAGTTCCTGAAAGATGCGGGCATGGAAGTTGTCTACCTGGGGAACCAGTTCCCGGAGCAGATCGTGGAGGCGGCCCTGGAAGAGGATGCGGATATCGTAGGGCTTTCCTCCCTCAGCGGGAACCACATGACCCTCGGCCCCAAGGTGGTGCGGATGCTCGGGGAAAAGGGGCTGGACCATGTGAAGGTCTACATGGGCGGAGTGATGGCGCCGGACGACGCCGCTGCCCTCGAAACGGAGCACGGCATTCACAAGGTCTTTCTCCCCGACACGCCCATGGCAAAAATCGTCGAGCACATGTACGCGAGCGTCGGCATCCCGAGGCCTCAACCGCAAGCCTGATACGAACCCGTGCACGACCTGCCAGCGTTGATTCAAAAGTCCCTTCAGGGGGACAAACGCTCCACCGCCCGGCTGATTTCCCTCATCGAGCGGGCAGACCCGGCTGCGCCCTTCATCCTGGAGCAGATCTACCCCCACACCGGCAACGCCTACACCATCGGTATCACCGGGCCGCCGGGGGCCGGCAAGAGCACCCTCGTGGACCGGCTGGTGCAGGCCTTCTGCGGCCAGCAGTATTCCGTCGGAGTCATCGCGGTGGACCCCGCCAGTCCGTTTACCGGCGGGGCGCTCCTGGGGGATCGGGTCCGGATGAAGCATGACCGCGGCGACCGGGATTGCTTTTTCAGAAGCATGAGCGCCGGCAAGGCCATGGGCGGCCTCGCCGGGGCCACGCAGGATGCCGCGCGGGTGCTGGAGGCCAGCGGCCGCCAGATCATCCTCATCGAAACGGTCGGCGTGGGCCAGTCCGAACTGGACGTGGCGAAAGCGACCGACACGGTGCTGGTCGTCCTGACCCCCGAGTCCGGCGACAGCGTCCAGATGATGAAAGCCGGTCTGCTGGAAATTGCGGATGTCTATGCCATCAACAAGTCCGACCGCCCCGGAGCCGACAGCCTGTCGCGCGCCCTCCAGGTCATGCTCGACCGTAAAACCATGGCCGGCGGAACACCGTGCTGGCGTCCCCCCATATGCCTGACGTCGGCTTCCCTGGGGCAGGGGCTGCCGGAATTATATGGGTGCATCTGGAACCATCACGACCATCTCCGGAAGACATCGGCTCTGGAAGAGCGGCGGAAATCGAGACTCCAAGCGGAACTGCAGCAAAAGATCGAGGCGGAGCTGGCACGGGTCGTTCGCGAAAAAATTCTGGGCGAGATCGAAGCGGCCGGTTGGCTGGAAGAGTTGTGGGCCCGGAAAATAGACCCCCTGACCGCCGCACGCCGGATCGTGGCCGCTGGGTTCGCCGAAACGACCGGCTCGAAATAACAGCGGTTCAGCAAACCGGCAGCAAAATGCGCAGAGACCGTCATGCCGGATGTGATCCGGCATCCACTTTTGCTGCCAACGCAGTAATAGGCTTGTTATCTTTCCCCCAGAAAGGAAGCGAACATGTTGGACATCAAGGGAGCGGTGGCGGTCGTCACGGGCGGCGCTAGCGGTATCGGCGAAACCGTGGCCAAGTATTGGGTCAGACAGGGCGGCAAGGTGGTGCTCGGCGATGTGGCTCCGGAGGGTCTGGCGCGCGTCGAGAACGACATCAAACAGATGGGGGGCGAATGCGCCACCATTGTCGGCAACGTGACCCGGGAAGAGGACTGCGCAGCCCTGGCCGAACTGGCGGTCGAACGCTTCGGCGCGATCAACCTGGTGCTGCCCTGTGCCGGGATCATCAAGGACGGCCTTTTTCTGTCGCCGGATCGCGCGACCGGCAAGGTCAATAAAAAAATGACCCTCGACCAGTTCCAGTCCGTAATCGACATCAACCTGACCGGTGTTTTCCTGACCGTGCGCGAGTGCGCCGAGCAGATGATCAACCACCGCTGCAAAGGACTGATCTGCCTGATCTCATCGACCGGCTCCCTCGGGACGGCCGGGCAGATCAATTATTCATCCACGAAGGCGGCCATGTCGGTGATGCCCAAGGTGATCACGGCCGAGTTCTTCAGACGGAACATCGCCGACCGGATCCGGTGTGTGGCCATCGCCCCGGGCTATGTCGGCACGGCCATGGTGAAGGGCATGAAACCGAAGGCGCTGGATTCGATTGTTGAAAATGTCCCCATCGGCCGCCTGGTGGAACCGGAGGAAGTGGCCAGCCTCATCGCGGAGCTTTACCGAAACGAAGCCCTGGCTGGGGATGTTTATTTCATCCATGGCGGTCTGCGGCTGGGCTCCAGGGGATAGACATCCGCGCTGGATCGTGGTTTTTCCTGTTCCTCCTAAAATTTCCTTGACAAAGAAAAAGAAAGCGGGATAGGATTTGGTTGCCTAATCCTAAGAAGCATCAGGAGCGGGGGACCCACGTTTTTGGGGCAAATCGCCACACGGCGAGGGGTAACCTTATCGACCCTAGCCCTTCAGCTAACCTCGTAGGCATCGATGAGGAAAACCTTTGGAATCGAACCAAGGTCTTTCCTCCACCCATTCGATTCCGGAGGTAGAAGGCATGTCCCCCAAGCGATCCGTCTTCGTTCGTCACTGTTCCTGCTTTTCCGCAACTCAACCGCCCTACCTGAACATTCCGCAATACCACATCCTGACCCTCGCCTGGTGTGCCATGGTTGTGCTCTATGGCGAAACCGGCCAGGGACCGCCTGCCCTGTACAACGCCGTTTGAGGTCCGATGTGGTTGCCGGCATTGAACCGACTCGTCCGGCGCCGTCCCGGATTCCGACCCGACGCTGAATTCGCCGGGTCGCTCCAGGGGACGGGTCACCAGAGGAGAATCATCATGAAACCATTTCAACCCATCAACTGGATTTGGCGCGTGGTGTTGCCAGGCGCCGTTTGCATACTGGGCGTCATCATCGCTTCCAATGCCTTTGCGAGCCAGGTCACGTTGGCGTGGGACCCCAGCACGGAAAGCGATGTGGCGGGCTATCGCATTCATTATGGCACGGCCAGCGGCAGCTACTCGGTACACATCGATGTCCACAAGGTGACCGTTTGCACGCTCACCGGCCTGGAGGCAGAGCAAACCTACTATTTTGCGGCCTCCGTCTACGACAGCGCCGGAAACGAGAGCGGATATTCCAATGAGGTCGGCTACACGGTGCCGGCACTCAAGACCCTTCCGTGGCTGCAGTTGCTGCTACAGGAAGATGAGTAAGACCGTCAGGCTGGCCAGCGAGGCTTTGCATGCAGATGAGAAATCGCACCTTTCGCTTAGCATTTTGGATCGTGATTGTTCTCCTTTTTGAAGTATTATCCGTCCTTCCGAGCGGTCCGCCGCTCCTTCACGCAGCGGGGCATTACGGATCGCCGGCGTTTTCATTGGATGTGAGGGGGGCGCCTCTCGGTGAAGTATTGAAGAAGATTTCCGACGACACCGGCTACCAAATCACGGTCGATTCCGAGTGGGCGGGTTGGCCGGTGAGCGGATCGTTTAAGAATCTACCGGTCAACCGGGGGTTGAGAAGGATCTTGTCAAATCTGAACCACTCGATCGTTTTCAATGAAGCCGACCACTGGATTGCCATCGTCATCAAGTCTTCTCCCGATGATGAGACGCTCAAGGCCGGGACCGCTCCCCTCGCCATCAACAGTCACCCGCCGGAGGAATCGAATCCCAGGACGGCTCCGTCAAAAGATTCGACCCGCCTGCGGGATAACCCGGCGGCTCCGCCGGAAGAGCCGGAGCCGGACGGAAAAACTCAAAGCCAAGCAAACGAGGCACCCGGGCATCGGATCAAGGTCGGCCCGGACGACAGGGAGGGAACCCCGCCGGGCGAGCCGGCCCGGAAAGCCGTCACATCAAAGGACATCCGGGCTCAAAAAAGCCTTCCCCCGGCCGCGGTTTCAAGGAGTTCGCAACTGGTGCCGCCGGAAGAATTAGGGTCCAACTAGCAGCAAAGAGGGATTTGACCAAGCCCAACGGTTCTCAAAATCAGTTCCCGGCGCATTCGGATGGGACGACGGCGAACCTTTCATTCCTTTCAATCCGCCAGCGCGACTGGCACTTTTAGGAGGCTATCATGATCGCAAGAAGAATCGCTTTGACGGTGTTGCTTATTTTGGCGGCAGGATGGTTCGCCGCTGATGAATCCAGTGCCGCCCAGCAATGGTATACATGCCGCGTTCTGCAAGCCGGCCCGGGCGGCGCGGTGACCCTGGTGAAATTGACCGATACCGCCTCGACATCCGCGTTCACGGGCAAATGGTTTTTGGCGCCTGCGGACCGGGCCAAAGAGATTTTGGCCGTAGCCTTGACGGCGATGTCGAACGGGATGACGGTGCGGGTGTCCATCGATATCAGTGTCCCGGATGAATATCCGCCCATCTACGCTTTTTATTTAAAGCCGTAGTCGGTAGCGGAACCGTCCGAATCGATCGTCTGCGCTCCGGCTGATTCACCCTGGCTTCGGGAGGTGGCGGCGTGAAGGTCACGGTCGGCACGTTCAATCTGAACAACCTGTTTTCGCGCTTCAACTTTGCCGGCGCCGTCGACGCGATTCAGCCGGGCGGCTCTGCCAGCGCGCTGACCATCCGCTACGAGTTCACCGACCCGGCCACTTACCGGATCCGAACGTTTCGGGGAAAGCTGGTCCTGGCCAAGGATGCGCAGGAAACCGAAACCGTCGCCCGGCGGATCCTCTCGATGGATGTTGATGTCCTCGCCGTCCAGGAAGTCGAGGACATCGATATTTTGAAGGAGTTCAACCGCACCCGCTTGAAGGGCCTTTACCCGTATCAGGTGCTCATCGAGGGCAACGATGCGAGATTCATCGACATCGGCCTCCTGTCCAAGTTGCCGGTGGGCGCCGTCACCTCCTTTCAAACTGCCGTGCGCAGCCAAAATCCAGGGCAGCGGGTCTTCAGCCGAGACCTCGTGGCGGCTGAGATCCTGAACTCAAGCAGCACCAGGGTTCTGTTTACGCTGTTCAATAATCACTTAAAGAGCCATTTCGGCGATGAGGACGACAGCGGGCAGGGCAAATCAGCAAACGACGCCCGACGCCGGCAGCAGGCCGAAAAGATCTCTGAAATCGTGGCGCAACGGACGAGACCCGACAGCAAGTACATCATCGTTGGGGACATGAACGACCCGCCGGATGGCCTGCCGCTTCAACCCCTGCTGACGATCGAGGGCCGACCGTTGTTCAACGCCCTGGCCAACCCGCTGGAAACCCGGCCGCCCAAGCCCGAGGCCGACGGGCACGACCCGCAGAGCCCGGCCTGGACACACCGCTTTAAAAAATCGGGGCAACCGCCCGAGCACGAGCTCTTCGACCAGATCTGGCTCAGCCCGGCATTGACACCGGCGTTCCGGGCCGCCTGGATCGACCGCAGGACCAAGCACGGCGGCGACGGGAGCGACCACGATCCTGCATGGGTTGAGATGGATCTGTAACCGCCTGGGGTTGGAAACCCCGATGTTATTAAGATCTCGACCATAGACCTCTTTTGCGAAACACGCTGCACGCATGCTTCGGGCGCACGCTGTCGTCCGCGCCGGCGGCATGCCTCGCCAGCCGACAGGGTATAGCACCCCACTCGAACAACCCAAGAAGACGGAGGTAAGAAGCCATGGAAAAAATGATCGAGAAATTGGGGATGGGTTGGTTGCCGGACTATCCGGATTTCAGGGACTATACGGCAGACAAAAAGGATTCCGTAAAGGCCATGCTGGTAAAAACGGGCGTGGCCAGGAAGGCAAAGGCCAGCCTGCCGGCTTCTGTGGATTTAAGGGCGTGGTGTTCCCCGATCGAGAACCAGGGCTCCCTGGGCTCATGCACGGCAAATGCCGGCGTTGGGGTGGTAGAGTATTTCGAAAAACGAGCGTTCGGAAAACATATCGATGCATCCAGGCTCTTCCTCTACAAGGCCACGCGAAACATGCTGCATTGGACCGGAGACACCGGGGCATTTCTGCGAACCACCATGGGCGCCTTGGTGCTCTTTGGTGTTCCGCCGGAAGAGTATTGGCCGTATGTCGTCGGTGATTATGAAAAAGAACCGCCGGCCTTCTGCTATGCCTTTGCCCAGAACTACCAGGCGATCAGCTACTACCGTCTGGATCCACCCGGGACGGCCGCGGACAGCCTGCTGAAGGCGATCCGGACCAACCTGGCGGCAGGCCTTCCCTCGATTTTCGGATTTACCGTTTACAACTCCTACACGCAGGCAGCGGCAACCGGGAAGATACCATACCCGACTTCCGGCGAGAAGATTGTGGGCGGCCATGCCGTCGTTGCCGTGGGCTACGACGACGGCCTGAAGATCAAGAACGCCAGTCCGAATGCCGCCGAAACGAAAGGCGCCCTGCTCATCCGAAACTCGTGGGGAGTTGGATGGGGTAGCAGTGGTTATGGCTGGCTGCCCTATGACTATATTCTGAAGGGGCTGGCCGTTGATTGGTGGTCGCTGATCAAGAATGAATGGATCGACACGGGAGCGTTCAAGCTCTGAATACCGCATCGCCCGGCAGCAAGATCGTCCCCTAAAAATAGAGTGCTTAGAGCATCGCCCCGTCGACGCTCTAAGCACTCAGTGAATCATCCATAGAGACGGATCCTGCTTTTTCACCCCTCCTGAGGCCGCCCGCTGAATAGTTCGCCGCACGGGTTGAAAGGACTATCTGTCCGGAGCCGCCCTTTCGATTCATCCAGCCTTGAAACCCTTTTCCGAGCCGGTCCGAACCGCATCCCTCTTTTCCCTTGACAGCGGATCTCAATCCTAATTATGGTTGAATCCATGGTGGATACGAAGCGGATACACAAACGCACCCGGGCCAAAGAATCGCAGGCAACCCTGGCCCAAGATGTATATTTAAAGCTTAAAGACCAAATAATCAGCTTGGTTTTTGTTCCTGGGCAGAACCTGTTGGAAGAGAACCTGCGGACCGAATTCGAGGTTAGCCGCACACCCGTGCGGATGGCCTTGTGCAAGCTTGAGCAGGAAGGGCTGGTCTCGCATAGGCCCGGTTACGGCTATTTTGTTCGGGACATACGCCTTCATCATGTTCAATCTCTATTCCAGGTCCGGGAGTTTCTTGAAGTACCTGCCGCTCAGCTTGCCTGCCAGCATGCATCGTCAGAGGAACTCAAGGAGTTCCAACTCTTTGTCAATGGGCTCGACCAGGCGATCCACCGGAGAGAATTCGAACCGTCGATCAAATTAGGGATCGAGTTTCACCATAGAATAGCCGTCATGAGCAAGAACGAGATCCTGTGCGACTTGGTTCGGAGCCTGAATGAAAAGATCTCGATGCTCGCTCGAATCATCTTCCAGTTGGAAAACCACATGGAGCAGTCCCAGACAGAGCATCGCGCCATAATGAAATCCATCATCAAGCGGGATGCCGAGAAAGCCGGAACGCTCGCCAAAGAGCATGTTTCTCAGAGCTCAAAACGGTTCATGGTGTTGTTGCAGTCCAAGATGGACCTGTTATCCGTAACGCCCGTTCTGCCTCTATCCCGAAAAGGAAGACAGCCATGATCAGGCCCAAGTCCGTTCGTGTGGTGGAGGTGGCGCCCCGCGACGGGTTTCAGATGGAAAAAAGCTTCATCCCCACTGAAACAAAAGTTCAGATCATCAATTCCCTGCTTAAATGCGGCTTCAAGAAAATCGAAGCGACGTCTTTCATTTCGCCGAAAGCCATCCCTCAGATGAAAGACGCCGCTGACGTCATCGCCGCGGTCGATCGCAGCACCGGAGCCAAAATCGCCGCACTGGTCCCAAACCCGAAAGGGGCCGAAAACGCGGCTCGGGCGGGCGTCGACGAGATGGTCACCTTCGTTTCGGCCACGGAGAGCCACAACCAAAGCAACGTCAATCGCTCGATCGATGAATCACTTAAGGGTTTCGCCACGGTTCTTGATATCGCCACAAGCTCAAAAATTGAAGTCGCAACGGGAATTGCCGTGGCGTTTGGATGCCCGTTCGAGGGCGATGTCGCGCCGGAGCGGGTCGAGAGAATCGTCGACAGCGTCCTGGGCCTGGGCGTCAGCGCCATCACATTGGGGGACACGACCGGCATGGCGACCCCTCGAATCGTCCAGACGACGTGCGAGCATTTGCTTCAAAAATTCGGTGAGCTGAACCTGTCTCTGCATTTCCACAATACCCGGGGAATCGGATTGGTCAACGTGTATGCGGCTCTCCAGCTGGGTCTGGCGACGTTCGAGTCGTCGGTTGCGGGATTGGGCGGATGTCCGTTCGCAACGGGAGCAACCGGGAATGTCTGCACGGAGGACATGGTCTATATGCTCCACGAGATGGGCATGGAAACCGGGATTGATCTGGATGGCCTCATTACGGTCTCCAGAAACGTTGAAAGAATTATCGGGCGAACGCTTCCGGGACAGATTATGAAATCCGGCAAGCGAGACAATCTTTCAAAACCTGTTTGCCGCTGAAGTTTGGAAGCGAGGCTTTAGGATGCCGTTATCCGGTATAAAAGTTATCGATCTCACGCGGATCATCGCCGGGCCTTTCTGTACGCTCTTGCTTGGCGACATGGGGGCTGAAATCATTAAGATCGAACCGCCAAGGGAGGGAGACCCGCTGCGGGCCCAGGGAGTTATCAAAGACGGCTTGAGCTGGTATTACGCATCCTATAACCGAAACAAGAAATCGGTCACGGTTGATTTGTATACCCCGGAGGGAAAGGAAATACTGTCGTCGCTGATCAAGAACAGCGATGTGGTGGTGGAGAATTTTCGCCCCGGCGTGATGGAGAAAATGGGCTTCGGATACGAACGCCTGAAACGCCTTAAGAAGGACATCATTTACTGCGGCGTGACCGGCTTTGGGAAATCCGGCCCTTATAAGGATCGGCCCGCGTTCGATTTTATTGCTCAAGCGATGAGCGGCTTCATGAGCGTCAACGGCGAAGAAAACGATAAACCGCTGAGGGCCGGTATTCCAATAAGCGACTTGATTGCAGGCCTCTATGCCGCTTTGGGCATTGTGTCGGCCTTGTTCAACCGCGCCCACACGGGGAAAGGCCAGGAAGTTCAGACATCTCTCGTGGATGGGCTTATAAGCTTTTTGAGTTTTACCGCAGCCAACTATCTTGCCAGCGGCCGATTGCCCGTGCGGACCGGCAACGATCATTTAATCGTAGCCCCTTACGGGCTCTTTGAATGCAGCGACGGTCAAGTTGCCATCGCTCCCAGCAACGATGCGGTTTACTCCAAATTTTTGGCGGTTCTCGATCTGGACCACTTGAAGACCGTGCCGGAATTCGCGACCAACGATCTAAGAATGAAAAACAGGCACCAAATCAAGGCCATTGTGCAGGAAAAGACGGCAAAGCAGTCCATGTCTCATTGGATTAAAGTGCTGAATGAAGCCGGCGTCCCATGCGGGCCGGTGATGAATTTGGAAGAAGTCTTCGACGACAAACAGGTTATTCACCAAGACATGCTTTTGCGTGTTGAGCATCCCGGCCACGGAACGGTCAACATGACCGGCTTTCCGCTCAAATTGTCTGAAACTCCTTGCCGGATTCAGTCACCGGCGCCCAAACTGGGCGAACACACCGCGGACGTGTTGCGAGGGATTGGATATAGCGACCGCTCGATAGCAGAATTGAAAAAGACGAAAATCATCTAAAACAGTGATGGAGTTGGGTGTAACCCCCACCCCCTTTTCTTGTGGATTCCTTCGAAAGGACGTATTCGCCATGAAAAAGAGCGCAACTTTCCTGTTTTTCTTTTTGGCCCTTTGTCTCACCGGTGTCAGCGTTCCTGAACCTTCACGCGCCGCTGATCCCGAAGTCACCCTGCGGTACGCCGGTGATCTGCCGATCGGGAACTGGCTGTCTCTGGCCCAGGAAAAATACGCGCAGCGTGTTCAAGAGCTTTCAAAGGGCCGCTTGAAATTGGAAGTCTATCCGGCCGGTCAGCTTTTCTCCGCCAAGGATTACCCCACCGCGGTCCCCGGCGGGGCCGTTGAAATCGCGCAGTGCGCCTTGGCGCAGTGGAGCGGCCTGGTGCCGCTGATCACCACGCTCGATCTTCCACTTTATTACGATGGCCTGCCGCACATCTGGCGCGTGCTCGATTCAGACATGGGCGAAGTGATTAAAAAGGATTTCGAGAAAACCGGGGTAAAGCATCTGTTCTGGATGCAGGACACCTCGCTCGGGTTCACCTCGAAAATGCCGTTGCACAAACTCGAAGATTGGCAGGGAAAGCGGATCAGGGCCTATTCCGAGATCACCTCTCATACCATCAAATCCCTGGGTGCCGCACCGACGTTCCTGGGAGGCGGCGAGGTCTATATGGCCCTCCAGAGAGGAACGGTGGATGGTGCGATCACCGGCGTCAATGCCATGTATGACCGGAAATTCTCGGAAGTGACCAAATACATCACCGAGCCCGGAATCAGCTTTGCGGTCTACGGGGTTCTGGTCAATTTGAAGAAGTGGAACGAACTCTCCAAAGATCAGCAGGAGGTCATGCTTGCGGCGGGCCGGGAGGTCCAGGAATGGGGCCGCAAGGAAGTCCTGGAAGTGGAAGCCACCCTTCTCAAGGAACTCAAGAACCAGAAAATGGACATCTTCATCCTTCCGAAGGCGGAACGGGAGCGATGGCGGGCTGCCTGCAAACCGGTTTACGATGTCGTAGCGGGGAAGACCGGTGAGCCGGGCAAAAAGATGTTGGAAGCCGCCGAAAAACTCCGATAGCCGCCGGCACGGACGCCGAGCGAAATCGAGCGCTGGCCTGCTGAAGGGAACCTTCTGATGGGATGGATCGGGCGTCTGTCGGACGGTGTCAACACCGTCGGATGCTTTTCAAGCGGAATCTGCATTCTTGTTACAGGCCTCATCGTCACGTACGAGGTGATGATGCGCTATTTTTTCCTGGCCCCCACGACATGGGTCCTGGAAATCAGCATTATTCTCACCCTCGCCAGCGTCTTTCTGGCCAGTGGCTATGCCTTGCGGGAAAACAGCCACATCCAGGTGGACGCCCTGACGCGACGCTTTTCCCGCCGCAATCAGATCCTCCTGGAACTCATTTGCGACGTCCTCATCTTTGCCTACTGCTTTGTCTTGACCTGGAAAGGCGCTGAAATTGCCTTCCACTCATTTCGCCTGAACGAAGTATCGCCCACGGTGCTGAACATTCCCGTGGTTATCCCGCGGAGCATGTTGCCCCTGGGCGGGCTGTTGCTCCTCATCGAACTCCTCCGGCAGATGCTGAAGCGTTTTTCCATGCTCGCGAAAATCGTTCGCGAAGAAAAAAACCAGGTCCATGGATGGACGGATCATCTTCCCCCTATCGCCTTGATCGTGCTGGTCCTCGGATGCGGGTCGTTTTTCCTCTCGAAAGGGCTGACCCCTCTCGGCCTCACCATTCTTCTTTTTGTTCTGATCTTCAGCGGCATGCCGATCGCCTTTGCCCTGGGGCTTCTCGGTTTGATGGGCTTTGCCATCACCTTCGGGGGCGGCCCCATGCTGGCGCAGGTGCCCACGGTGACGTACAAGATTCTGGATGATTTCATCATCGTGGCCGTTCCTCTTTTCCTCATGCTGTCGGCGATTTTGAGCCAGGGCCGAATCGGGGCGCTTCTCTACGAATTTGCCAGTGTCTGGGTCCGGCACCTGCCCGGCGGGTTCGGGGTGGCGACGATTTTTGCAGCGGCTATTTTTGCCGCCATGAGCGGCTCCGCGGTTGCCACCGTGGCGACAATCGGCCTGATCGCAATCCCCGAAATGCTCAAAAGGGGCTACGATCGCCCCTTGGTCTTTGGCACGGTGGCGATCGGAGGCGTCTTAGGGCCCCTGATCCCTCCGAGCATTTACATGATTCTGATTGGCGCCATCACCGGGGATTCGGTGGGCAAACTCTTCATGGCCGGCATGCTGCCGGGGATCCTTCTGGCGGCTATTTTCAGCGGGTACATCGCCGTTCGCGCCATGCGGAGCAAGGGTTTTTCACGGATTGCGCCGGCGAGCTGGCAAGAGCGCGGGGACGCTTTCCGGAAATCGCTTTCCGGCCTCATGGCCCCAACCCTTGTTTTGGGAGGTATCTACAGCGGCGTTTTCACTCCCAGCGAGGCGGCCGCTGTCGGCATGGTCTACAGCCTTCTGATCTGCTGCCTGATCCACCGCTCCCTCTCCTGGAAAGACCTGCACAAAGTCGTCATGGACAGCGCGAAGCTCACCTCCGCCATTCTATTCATGGTGGCCGGGGCGATCGTCTTCGGCCAGCTCGTGAGCCTGCTCCAGATTCCGGACAAAACCGTCGGTTTTCTGGCGGCATTGCCCTTTTCACGGATGACCATCCTCTTCCTCGCCCTTTTTCTGATTCTGGTGCTGGGCGCTCTAATGGATGAAGCCTCCATCCTATTGATTACCTACCCGACGCTCTATCATGTTTTCGTGAGGAATTTCGGGTTCGATCCCATCTGGTTTGCGCTGGTCTTTGTTTTCACCCTTGAGGTCGGCCTGGTGGCTCCGCCGGTCGGCATCAACGTTTTCGTGGTGCAGGGCATCTGGAAGGACGCCAAATTTGATGAGGTGGTCAGAGGCGTATTGCCGTTTGCGCTGTTGATGGTGGCCGCGATCCTGCTCGTGGTCTACATCGAGCCGCTTTCGCTCTGGCTTCCCCGATTGGTGGGTTGATGCGCGCCGGAGGCGTCGGACCGCCCTGTTTCTATGACCTGCCCCTCAACTCCGTCCTGCGGGCAACCGCTAACGCATCATCTCACCCCGACCGTGCTATGTAAAATTGATGGGAATTGCGGAACGGCGGCCGGGCGTGATAGGGAAGTGTCTTCTCTTCGGGAGTCCAGACGAAACCGAATCGGTGGGGCCGGCTTGCAGAATAAGAAAGGCGAAGTCCGCGGATGTCTCTCTCGGTTATGATCGTTGTCCTGTTTGCAGCGCTCTTGCATGCCTCCTGGAATTTTCTGGTCAAACGCACGGGCGATAAGTATCAGAGCATGAGTGCGGTGGTGATCGGGCATTCGCCTTTTGCGGCGGCCGCCCTGCTGCTCGCTCCGATGCCCGACCCTGACGCGCTGCCGTTTCTGCTCGCGGGAGCGGTTCTGCACGTGGGGTATCAATTGTTCCTATTGGCGTCCTACCGCATCGGCGATTTGACTCAGGTATACCCCCTGGCGCGCGGGGTTGCCCCCCTCATGGTCGCAGGCGTCTCGGTAACTCTGCTGGGGCTGCATCTATCCAGGATCGAACTCGCGGCCGTGGGCGTGATTGCAGCCGGCATCATGAGCCTGGCGATGGTGCGCAGGCGTGACGGCCTTCGCAACGGCCCAGCGGCCGCGTTGGCGGTCGTCACCGGAGGGTTCATCGCCGGATATTCGCTGGTCGACGGTCTGGGGGCGCGCGCGGCCGGCACCGCCCTCGGTTACTACGGTTGCCTGTCGATCCTAAATGCGGTCATTTTTGCGGTCATCATGCGCGTGATTCGTCCGGGCGTTGTGAAGCGAGTGATTTGCCAGGATTGGCGGTTTGCCCTGGGTGCCGGCGGAGCTTCGTTTCTGGCTTACGCGATGGCCACCTGGGCCTTTACCGTCGCGCCGATAGCGCTGGTGACGGCGTTGCGGGAAACCAGCATCGTCTTTGCGCTGCTGCTGGGGGTGGTGGTACTCAAGGAACGGCTGGATCTCATGAAAGTGCTCGCCACGGCGTGCACGTTGGTGGGCATCGGTTTAATGCGCTTCCACCGCTGAAGCCCGGAGATCCCGGGCACTCCCATCGCCGAATTCATGCCATCCGGGGAAATCGATTCTAAAACCCAGCCTCCCCCCTTTTCGACCCCGAGAGAACGCAAACCTGCCGATGATGTTACACCGGGCGTGGCGCGGCAGGCCAATGGCTCGCTTCTCGAAGCGTCAAGTTGCAGGGTCGCCACCGGGGTCCGCTTTTTCTTCGCCGGACCCTTTCGGCGTGCCGCTCTCCCCGGCCCTGTCTTTGGCCTTGTCCTTTTTCCGGGGCTGACCCTGCTGGCTGATGATGATGCGTTCGCCGGTGGGGCTGCGGTATTTGGTTTTTTGGTAGAGGCTCTTGGCCGGACAGGTGTCCACGCAGACCCCGCAAAAGACGCAGGCGAAGGGATCGCAGGTCCAGATGCAGGCCTTTTTGTCCACCTGGATGCACTGGGAGGGGCACTTGACTTCGCAGGTGCCGCAGAAAATGCAGCGTTCGATGTCGTTGAAAAGCTCGCCGCGGACCTGGGCGAAGGGCTCGCGCACCTCGACCGGATACATGCGGGTGGACTTCCTGACCACCAGATTGCGTACGATGTTGGGCGTCATCCTGAACATGGGCGAAAACCTTCCGTTGGATGACTTCGCCGGAAGCCCAAGTTCAAGCCGCGTGAGCTTCCGCCGAGCGAGGCGTACTCCCAGTACGCCGCAGGGAGCGCGGAGCGAACGCAACGCCGAAATAGGGTTTCTGACGAAGTCATCATCGTTCTGTGCAGCTGATGCACGGGTCGATGGACAGCGTCACCACCGGCACATCGGACAGGAAATGGCCGGGCAGCATCACCAGCAGCGGCGGAATGTTGGCGAAGGTGGGGGTGCGGATGCGCACGCGGTCGAGCGTCTTCTGACCGGACCCTTTGAGGTAGTAAAGCAGTTCGCCCCGCGGCTGCTCCACGCGGTTGACGGTTTCCCCCTGGGGAGGCTTGATGCCCTTGATCTTGGTGCGCACCTCGCCATCCGGCAGGCGGTGGATGGCCCGACGGATCAGGTCGATGCTCGCCAGGGTTTCCCGGAACCGGACCTTATTGCGCGCATAGCAGTCCCCGTCGGTTTCAACGACCGGTTCGAAGTGCAGCTCGCCGTAGGCGGCGTAGCCCGTCTGGCGCGCGTCCTGGGCCACCCCGCTGCCGCGCAGCACCGGCCCCACGGCCCCGAGCTCATAGGCCTGCTGCCGCGTGAGGACCCCCTTGCCCACGGTGCGCTTCTTGACCGTGTAGTCTTCCAGCATCGTGTCTTCCAGGCGCTGCAGCTCCGCCTCGACCCAATCGATCTGCGCCAGCACCCAGCGGATCTGTTCGGGGTCCGGGTTGCGGCGCACGCCGCCGATCACGTTAACCGACACGATCACCCGGTTGCCGGTGGTCGCTTCGCTGATGTCCATGATTTTTTCGCGTACGCGCCAGAACTGCATGAACAGGCTCTCGAAGCCGAAACTGTCGGCGAACAGCCCCAGCCACAGCAGGTGGCTCTGAATCCGGTGCAGCTCGGACCACATCACCCGCAGATACCGGGCCCGGGGCGGCACCTCGACGCCCATGATCTCCTCGATCCCCTGGCAGTAACACAGGGCGTGGATGACCGAACAGATGCCGCAGACCCGCTCGACGACCTGGATCATCTGGTGGAAGTCGCGGATATCGGCCAGCCGCTCGAGGCCCCGGTGCACGTAGCCCAGATTCGGAATGGCTTCGATGATGCGTTCATCCTCCACCGTCAGCTTCAGATGGATGGGTTCGGGCAGCACGGGGTGCTGGGGACCGAAGGGGATCACGGTTTTGCGCATCAGAATTTCTCCGCGTTCGGATGGTTGGTCTCTGCATCGAGCGCCGCCGCCGGCCCCTCGCGTTGGTCGGCGCTCCGCAGGCTGAAGCGGCAATACGGCGTCTTGAGCGCCTCCTCTTCCAGGTAGAGCGTACCGCGGTAGTCCACGACCAGACCTTCGAATCGCAGGCCGAAGAAGTCCTGGATTTCGTTTTCCACCAGCAGCGCGGCAAAGTAGACCGGTGAAATGCTCGGAACCGCTGCGGCTTTCGGCGCGGTCAGCCGCAGGTGTTTCAAGCCGAGGTCCTTGTCGAAGTGGTAGAGGATGTCCAGGTTGGACGCATCAAGCTCGGTGCAGGACAGCGTCACCAGCCGATAGCCGAGGACCTTGAGCTTCGCAACCTCCCCCACCAGCGCCTCCGCGCTGACGGCCATGATCTCTTCGCGCATATCCTACGCCTCTTTCCGTTCCCCGTTGCGCTCCTGGGGCGCCTGCAATTTGCCCAGGCCGAGAACGACCCCGTCGATGATCGCCTCCGGCTTGGGTGGACAGCCCGGCACGTAGACGTCCACCGGGATGACCTTGTCGATCCCGCCCACCACGTTATAGGCCTCCCGGAAGATCCCCCCTGAAAGGCCGCAGGCCCCGATGGCCACCACGATTTTGGGGCTCGGCATCTGGCTGTACAGGTTGGCCAGAACCTTCTTGTTGCGATGATTGACCGTGCCGCTCGTCAGCAGCAGATCGGCGTGGAAGGGATTGCCCACGTGGATGATGCCGAAACGCTCCACGTCGTAGACCGGCGTCAGGCAGGCCAGGATTTCGATGTCGCACCCGTTGCAGCTGCCGCAGTCGAAATGCAGCAGCCAGGGAGACTTGGCCCGCAGCTGGTTGATAAAGCGCTTGATCCCCTGCATACGTCGTTATCCTTGGTGCAGCCAGATGAGGTTCACCAGTGACAGCGTCAGTCCGACCCCCCAGACATAGCTCAGCATCCAACGCCAGTTCATCCGGGAGGTGACATTGTCGACCAGCACCTCCAGGAAGTAAGTGACCGCCAGCAGGACCGCCATGCCGATCCAGCTGGTGGCCCAGAACAACGTGCAGACGCCCAGCATCAGCACCACCTCGAACCAGTGGCCGATTTCGGTCAGCGCCAGGAAGGGCCCGGAGTAGTCCGTCAGCAACCCTTTGA
Organism: Desulfobacterales bacterium; assembly: GCA_030834695.1. Lineage (GTDB taxonomy): Bacteria > Desulfobacterota > Desulfobacteria > Desulfobacterales > SpSt-501 > SpSt-501. The sequence goes on along the minus strand of JAUQXK010000076.1, from coordinate 5,716 downwards.
CCAGCTCCTGGTGGGCATGGTGGCAGGTCGAGAGGTCAAAGGGCGACTTGCGCAGCTTGATGGTCAGGGCGTACCCGAGCACGATGAACAAAAACGGCAGCTTCAGCAGCATGGGATGAGGCCAGGCGTAGATATCGGTCAGCTTGAAGCTGCCGGTTTCGAGATAAAACCCCACCACCACCAGCACCAGCAGCGGCTCGTAGGAAAGGATCTGCAGCAACTCGCGGTGCGCGCCGATCTGACTGTAGGGCGAAGTGGACGACAACGCACCCACCACCAGAAACACCGCGCCCACGGCCTGGACGAAAAAGATCAGCAGCAGGTCGGACTGCAGAAAAAAGAGCACGAGTGCGATGGAGGCGGCGGCAATGTAACAGTAGGCGCAGAAGGCCTGCCAGACATTGACCACCAGCGGCTCCTTGGCCAGCAGCTTGACTACGTCGAAAAACGGCTGCAGCAAAGGCGGTCCGATGCGCGACTGCATGCGGGCGGTCAGGATGCGGTCCAGTCCGCTGACGAGTCCCCCGACGACCGGCCCGGCAATCAACCCGCAGAGGATCAAGACGGCGGTCTCCGTCACAGGGCACCTCCCAGAATCAAGGTCAGCAGAATTCCGCCTCCGAGGTTGACCCAATCCGTCAGCCGGGCCTCCCCGAAGATGGTGTCCAGGTAGTAGTTCTTGGCTTCGGCTTTGACGGACTGGTTCATCGGGCCCCGGAACATGGACGGTTCTCCCGTCTGGAGTCCGCTCAAATAGGGCGAAACGATCTTGGCTCGAAAGGCGCGCTTCAGGGCGACGGCGGCCACCACCAGGCCGAGGGTCGCCACCACGCTGAGCGGCAGGATGGCAAAGGTGCCGTAAGCGTTCTCCAGGCCCCCGGCCTTGAAGGCATAGGCCGGGCTATAGGGTCCCATCATCATGGGCGCGATCATGCGTAAATACAGCCATGGGGCGCCGACGCTCAACAGCGCCGATCCGATGCAAAGCGGCCCCAATGCCAGCCAGGTCAGCGCCGGCTGGTGCTCGGGTCGGAATCGGCCGGCGAAGGGATCGCTCATCAGGGTGCCGGCCCAGCGCGCCCAGTAGATGACGGTCAGGGCGCTGCCGAGGGCGACCATCACGATGACATACAGGTTTTGGGCCGCCGCCTCCATGGCCATCCATTTGCTCAGCAGCACGCCGAAAGGCGGCATGATCATCATGATGACGCCCGAGACCGTGATCAGAGCCGTCAGCGGCATGACGGCGTACAGCCCGCGCATGTCCTCGATGTCGCGGCTTTCAATGTGCTGCTCGATGGCCCCCACGCTCAGGAAAAGCATGGCCTTGACCACGGCGTGGAAGGCCAGCAGGAGCATGGCGGCGATCATGGACTCGGCCGTGTTGAGGCCGGTGCACGCGAAGATCAGCCCGAGGTTGCTGATGGTCGAATAGGCCAGCACCTTCTTGCCGTTGCTCTGGCCCACCGCCAGGGCCGCGCCGGCCAAAAAGCTGAAGGCGCCGAACACGGCCACGCTCTGGCTGAGCAGCGTTCCCGTGAAACCCGGCGCCAGGCGCAGCGCCATGTAGACGCCCACTTTCACCATGGTGCTGGAGTGCAGCAGGGCCGAAACCGGCGTCGGCGCCACCATGGCGCCGAGCAGCCAGCTCTGAAAGGGAAACTGGGCGGCCTTGACAAAGGCCGCCAGGCACAGCAGCGCCAGGGCCAGCAGATAGACCCCGGAGCCGGCCAGCCAGGGCGTCAGGATCTTCTGCAGCCCGAGGCTGCCGGTCTCGTGGTAGGCCGCGATGATCCCGAGGATGAAGGCGGCTCCGCCGACGCTGTTCATCCACAGCGCCCGCAGGGCATTGCGGGTCGCGATGGTGGTGCGGTCATGCCCGATCAGCAAAAACGAACACAACGTGGTCATTTCAAAGAAAAAATACATGAACACCAGGTCGTCGAAAAGCACCAGCCCGTTCATTCCGCCCAGGAACAGGAGCATGACGAAGAAAAACCGGGGCTGGCGCGATCGCATCACATGGTAGTGGTGCTCATGGTTTTCCATATAGGGGATGGCTTGGAAGCAGATGATGGACCCCACGATGGAAATGATCAGCACCATCATCAGCGAAAGGTGATCGCAGAATATGCGCTCGACCGGCAGCGGTCCCTTGACCAGAAAGCCCTCCAGATAGATCGTCAGGCCCAGCTGGAGGGCCGCCAGGACGATGACCGTTAGTTGTCTGTGTTTGAAGCCGTAGTAGAGGATGATCAGCAGAAGGGCCACGTCTGCGACCTGGATGATCCGGTGCAGATCCACACCCAGGAAGGTGGCGGCGCTCAGCCGGAAGGGAACCAGCGGTGCAAGCATCAGCGCACTTACGATCAGCACGGCGCCTGTCGCGAGCACGATGGCGGAGCGGATGGCTTTGCTTGACCCCAGAACGATGCACAGAATCGCGCCGCCGAAAGGGGCCATCACCAGGATGACCGTCAGCATGGCTCGGATGTCCATAGCGCGGAACCCTCTCCGTGAAAGGAACCCTTGAAAAGCATGCAACCAGGCCGTTGGCTAACCGCGCTGCCGCGGATTGTGGCATTGCACCCCCGGCGCCGGACGGGTGAGAAATGTTGAGCAAGAGCCATGCCACAAGGTGGCGCCGGCATTTCTTCCAGCCATCTGAAATAATACCTTATCTTGATGCGAATCCTTGGAAAGGTCCCTGGGCGTTGACGCCGGTGTCAGCCTTTTTTCCAAGGTGCCAAATGCCCCAACACGTTCTGCGGAAGCTGGTTCCGCCGGCAAAAGTTATGGCTGCGGCGCGCTGCGCTCGAATACCCGCCCTGGCGGATCTCGGATCAGGCTTGCATGTTATCAATCGCCGGAGGGATAACTGGTTTTTCGGTGGGAACGGCATCTTGCCGCGATGACATCGCAGCCGGAAGCCACTCCCGCAAAGAAGAAAACGATAAAGGCAAGAGCAGTGAAGCTGTCAGGCGCCGCTCAAAAACTCATTCGCCACCCGAATCAAATCCGTCATTCGATCGGGAGACATCCACCGGATATCGGGATCCGCCCGAAACCAGGTCAGCTGTCGCTTGGCGAAGCGGCGGGTGTCGCGCTGGAGGGTGCGGATGCATTCCGCACGGCTGACCGCACCGGTGATGAAAGCCGCCATGTGGCTGTAACCGATGGACTGCATGGGTTTGAACTGCGGGCCGTAGCCTCGGGATAAAAGCGCGCGCACCTCGTCTTCCAGCCCGCCGGCTATCATGGCCTCGACGCGCCGGTCGATGCGCCGATAAAGCGTCTCACGGTCGAGGGCCAGGCCGATTTTCAGCGCGCGGAACGGCGCGTCCCCGAACCGGTGCTCGCGCTGCAGCGCGGAGATGGGCCGGCCGGTCACCTCAAAAACCTCCAGCGCCCGCAGAATGCGGACCGTGTCGTTCGAGTGCAGCCGCCCGGCGGTCTGCGGATCGCATTGCGCCAGCCGGGCGTGCAGGGCGGCGGCGCCCTGCAACTCGGCCTCGGCCCGCAACCGCGCCCGCACCGCGGGGTCGCGCGCATCCGAGCGGAAGAGTCCGTATAGCAGCGCCTTGATGTACAGGCCGGTGCCGCCGACCACGACAGGGGTTTTGCCGCGGCGGAACAATCCCGTCAGCGCCTGGCGGCCCAGAGTCATGTAGGCCGCGGCATCAAACGGCTCATCCGGGTCCACGACATCGATCAGATGGTGTCGGACCGCGCGCTGTTCCATCTCGGTCGGCTTGGCCGTTCCGATATCCAGGTACCGATACACCTGCATGGAATCCGCGCCGACGATCTCGCCGTTGAAGGCGTTGGCCACCTCGATCCCGGCGGCGGTCTTCCCGACGGCCGTCGGCCCGCAGATCACGATGACGCGCGGCCGGCCAACTTCGGCCGGATGCGGGATGCTGGATACTGGATGCAGGGTGACCCTCTTCAATCTACATGGCAGAGGGCATAGAGCATGGAGCATAGGGTATAAAATAAAAAAGCCTGTCTTTCTTTGCCTCTGGCCATATCCCTAAGCCCTTTGCCCTATGCCCTCTGCCTTCTCCGCCCTCTTCCCTGCGCCCCCGGGGCTTGGCTCGCGGCGCGGGATCATGATTCCGAAGCGGGCTCCGCGCCCGACGTCCGAATCGACCGTGATCGTGCCCCCGTGCTGGCGAATAATCTTGTCGGTAATGAAAAGCCCCAGCCCGGTCCCCTTGCTTCCCTTGGTCGAGAAAAAGACGGTAAACAGGTTTTTGAGCTGCTCGGGAGTCATGCCGATGCCGTTGTCTTCCACCAGGAAGCCCACCACGTCGGCGTTGGCTTCCGTGCTGAAAACCGTACGGTAGGTCTTGGCGGAGCCTTCGGCCGCGCAGGCCTCTGCCGCATTCTCCAGCAGATTGATGAACGCCGATCGCAACATGCCGGAATCAACCTCGAAAAATCCCAGGTCGCGCTCAAACTCGCACACCAGCTCCACGTTTTTGCTGCGGAACAGGGGCTGTACGCTTCGCACCACGTCCTCGACAAAGGCCCGGATATCGATGGCCTCGCGCTGCAGCTCCCGTTCCTTGGCGCAGAAGAGGATGTCCATGACCATCTTGCGGATACGCTCGGCGATATTGCGGACGATCTCCAGGCCGCTTTGAACCTGGGCATCGTCGCGCTTGAAAAGCCCCTTGTTCAGCAGATAGAGCCCCGCGTCCAGACCCGTCAGGACCCCCTTGATGCTGTGAGAAATGGAGCCGATCATGAGACCCAGGGACGCCAAGTTGCTCTGCAGCTCGCGGATCTGCGTGATATCCAGAAAGATCACCAGCACCTGCATGAGTTTTCCGGCGGCCGTGGTCATGGGCGAAGTCCACATCAGCATGTGGTAGCTCCGACCGTTCGGGCCCGTCAGCGCCACCTCCCCGTTGAAGGGCTTGCCTTCCTTTAGCGTCTTTTGGATCGGGGACTCGGCGAAGGCGTCGTCATCAATCAGAAAAACCTCCCGAAAGGATGCCCCGGTTCCTTCTCCGAATTCGTTCGTAAAAAGACGGTTGACCGTTGTCACCCGCAGGTTGGGATCCAACCCCACCACGTAGCACGGAACGGCGTCGAACAGCAGCTGGTAACGCTGCTGCGTGTTCTGCAGCTCGTCCCGGAGTTGCTTCACGTCCTGAGTGCCGGCGGAAACCTCGAGCACCAGTTCCACCTCGCCGTCATTATTGTAGATCGGCGCCGTGTGGACGATCACCGGCACGCTCGACCCGCTGCGGTACCGGACGACCTCCCGGGATTCCTGCGCATTGCCGGTGAGCAGGGTGCGGCCGGTGGGACTTTCACTCGACCCGCCGGATCGGCCTTCATAGATGAGACAGCTGGCGTCGCCGGCGCGGCCCCCGAGAAGCAAACGGTAGGACCGGTTGGCAGCCAGCACCCGGCCGTGACGGTCGTGAATGGCGACAAAATAGGGAATCTCGTTGAAATAGCGGACACCGCCCTCCACGTCCCGGGCGATCTGGCCGATGAAGGTGGACAGTTTGTCGACGATCTGCTTGACGGTGAGAAACCGCTCGGTCTCCAGGCGTTCGACAACCGTTTTCTCGATCCGGCGGGTGGCGTCGCGGGGCATCTCCCGCAGCCGTCGCCGCTGCGAAGCCCGCTCGCACGCCCGGAGGATGTGGACGTCGATCAGGTGGGGGGTGAACGGCTTGGTGAGAAAACCGGCGGC
>JAUQXK010000005.1 GCA_030834695.1 Desulfobacterales bacterium | reverse complement strand
TCCTGGGAGAACTGGTTGTCGTCGGACGCCGACATGATACAGATTCCGTCGCTGATTTTCGATAGGCCCTGCAAGGTCGAGCTCATGGGGGTAACGGTCAGGCCCCGGCCGGCCCGCCGGGAGGCGTCGAACTCCTGGCCGACTCCGCCGGCATGGCAGGCATCGGTGATGACGATCACCTTCTTGGCGCGGATGAACCGCTTCAACGCCGTCTCGATGTCCCACATCGGGAAACCGGTGGTGGCCACGCTGTCGTATTGGGTGTCGTACGGCAGCAGGAAAAGGTTCTCGGGGTGGTCGGGGGACTGCGGGCTGCCGTGCCCGGCGAAATAGATCGTTACCGTATCTTCCGCGATGGCCTGGGTGAGCCACTCGAACAGGGCCTTCTTGATGCTCGTGCCGGTGGCGTCGGCGTCGGTGAGCAGTCTCACCAGGGCGGGCGCGTACTGCCCGCCCTGCGGGGACACCAGCCAGTCATGGAACGAGCGCGCGTCCGATGCGGCGTATCGGAGCGGAGCGATCCTCGAATCCTTGTACTTGGAGATGCCGATGACGACCGCCCAGCGGGTCCCGGCGACGCCGATCTTCTCGGTAACGGGCTCGCCGCGTTTTTCCGGTCTTTGCTCATCGGGGGCCGTCCTCGCCGCATGCTTTTGGGTAGTGATCGGACTGCTTCCCGCCTGAGCGCTGCCCTTGTCGGCCGCCGCCAACTGATAGCTCACGAGCTCGCTCTTGATTTCACGGCCCTCTTTGGTCTTGAAATCGCCGAGGTGCCAGAGCTTCACGACCACCTTCGCATCCGGCGCGTACCAATAATATTGATCCTGGCTCTTCTGGAGGCCGGTAGCCGTGAAATTTCGATGGATTTTGAATGCGCTGAAGGTTCCGGCGGGTGTGGTCACCGTTTCGATTTTTTGAACCTCGTACGAATTCCGGTAATGCCGGGGAACCTCGTCCGCCCCCATGCCCTTGTATTCGTCCTGCCATTTTTTTCCTACATAAAGAGGAAAATTCAAGACCCGTTCCCAGGGGGCTTCCGATTTGGCTTTTTCGGCCGGAGCCAGCAAATCGGTTTTCAAAATCCGGTAGCCCCGATCGTAGTGCCGGTGCCAGAGGGCCATGCCCTCCTTGTTCTTGACTTCCACCACGAAGCTTCCGTCCGGCTTCACCTCGGTCACGCTATGGGATCGCGGACCCCGGTGGGTCATCAACACCCACTGGTCGCCGACCGCCATGTGAGGGAAATCCACCGTGGATTCCCCCGGCAGGGCCGCCTGCTGGGCGTGTAAGACCGGGCTGGCCGACAGGACCGACAATAGGGCCAGAAATACGATGGCGGCTTTATGCATTGATGCCTGATCAAGTGCGTGCATGGCGTGGGTCCCCATTGATCGTATCTGTTCCGTGGTGTGCCAATAAGAAAACCCCTGAAGGATCGGTTCATCCTCGAGGGGCTTGCTTGCAGGCAACTGGCGTCTTTGGTGTCCCATTCGCCAACCTCCTTCTTTGTCATCGGTTCCAACAAATGCGGAGGGGTGATGCCGATATGATGCGGAAGCGGCTAGTTTTTTTTCAAGTATAGCTTGGCCAAATTCGAAAAGGCAACCTTTTAAAACAGCCGCAGTCCGAACGCCTCGATACCAGCGGTCTGGGCCGCTGCTCTATTTGTTCGAAAACTTGCCGAACTCGCGGAACATGTCCTTGCGCGTCCAGAATAGGTTCTGGGGCTCGAAGAAGATCTGGATGCCAACCCCCGCGGTCCATTCGGTGTAGTCCGCGGAGTTGTTGACGGCGGCGAACCCGCCGGCGGCCAGATGGGCGGTGATCTGCTTCATGCCCTGGAGCCGGAGGTTGAAGCCGATCTTGTTGTCGGTGTCGGAATCGTACTCGCCGTTAACCTCGGCGGCGGCTGCGGGAGTGAGGCCGGTGGTGTCGCCGTCGAACAAAGGGTAGAAGGGGCTGCGGTCGAGCCGCTGGTGGAGCCAGCCGGCCGAGGCCTGCACGTCGAACCAGTAGTCCCGGCAGGCGGCGGTGCGATAGCGCACGAAGGGGCCGATCATCGTCATCAGATCGGGACTGTAGTACCCGCCGTGGCCGTACGTGTAGAAATCGCTGTTGCGGCGAAAGTGCTGGGCGGAGAAGAACAGCCCGTAGCTGAACTCGTCCCCGTCGAAGACCAGGGTCCGGCCGACGGACGCGTCGAGGTGCACGGCCTGGTTGTCCCAGACGCTGTCGCCCATGTAGTAGTCGTAGCCGGCCGCCCCGCTCACCCACCAGCGGCTTGAGAGCGGCCAGGTCATGCCCGCCTCGATGCCGTTGCGGGTGACCCGTCCCCATTCGTCGTTGCTGTAGGGGTCCTTCTGGCCGACGTAGGAAAGGATCGAGTCCTTTACGTTGGAGCGGTGCACGTCCACGTAGCCGCCCCAGGCGCCGAGCCGGGCTTGGAAGGTCGGCGTCGGGTCGACCGGCCCGTTCAAGGGTGTCGCGCCGACATGGATCTCCGCGAGCAGGCGTCCCTCCATCTCGAAGCCCACCTCGGGCTGAACCACGAAGAGGCTGTCCTCTAGGTCCTGCTTCTTGGAGGTGCCGTCGAGCAGGCGGTAATAGCGGCCGGCCTGCGGGCGGGATGAGCCGTTGCTGCCGGACAAGTGCTTGGGCGTGACGGTTGCGGACCACTGCCGGCCGAGTTCGGTCGGATAGACGAAGGTCAGGGGCAGGGCGGTTTCCTCGATGTCCCCGAACGGGCCGTCGCCCTGTTTGCTGCGATGGTAGAGGAAGGCCTCGGCGCGCGGCGAATCGGCGTTGAAATAGCAGCGCTGCGGGTCGCGGTCGAGCTGGGCCGCGGTGACGGGCGCCCCGTGCTCGAAGAAGAAGCCGCCCGCCGGCGCCCGGAGCGCGGGGTCCTCGTCGGCAGCCAGCCGATCGGCCAGCCGGTAAGCCCGGTCCTCGTCGCCGTCGGCGGTGTAGAGCCCCAGCAGGCCGGTTGCGAGCGACGGGCTGGGCCGCTCGGCGAAACCCTCCTCCATCAGGGTCCTGGCTTCCGCGCGGCGGTCCTGGCGCAGGCGCGTCCAGGCGAGCAGTTCCTGGGCGTCGAGGTCTCCGGGATTCAGGGCAAGCAGTTTCTCGAGATAAGCGGCGGCCCGGTCCCAATCCTCGGCTGCGTACGCCCGGGCCGCCTGCTGCCGATAGACCAGCTCTCTCAGCTTGCGGGTTTCCGCGTTCTCGGCGATCCGGCCGCGGTCGAGCGGGTCAAGGGCCGTATCGATCCGGCCGGAATTCAGGCGGGCGTATCCCAGCCCCAGGGCCACATTCTTGTCGGCCGGGTCCTGCTGCGACAGAATGGCGAACAGCCTTTCGGCTTCCTCGAATTCGCCGCGCCGGAACCGGTACCAGGCCAGGGCCGTCAGGGCATCGCGGTCGTCCGGGGCTGCCTGCAACACCTCCTGGGCCATGCGGGCCTTCGGCTCGGAGTCCGGCGGCAGGGCGGCCAGGCGGCGCTTGAGAATCTGCAGCTCCAGGTCCTCGGCTTTGCCGCTCAGTCGGGGCGCGCTCCGGCTCAATCCGGCCTTCTCCCGGCGCACCAGCGCCAGGGCTTCTTCATCGGGAAGCGCTGCGGCCAGTTCGCTGACGATGCCGAGGCGCAGATCCGGCGGCAGGGGGCATTCCAGGAGCCCGCGGCGCAGGTCCGCCGCCGGCTGATGAAGGCCGGCGGCGGCGAGCCGGTTGCCGACCTCGTGAAAGATATCCGGCCGGATGCACGCCCGCCGGGCGCGGTCGTGGGCTTCGAGGAAGGCGGTCAGGGCCAAGGCGTCGGTCGTCTGCGCCAGGGCCTGGAAGTCCTTAAGCAGCCGGGCTTCCAGCAGGCGCCGTTCCCATTGGGGGCGCTGATGGGGAGGCAGCTGGGCGATGCGTGCCCCGGCCTCCGGCCAGCGGCCACTCTGCATCAGTGCATGGAGCAGGGCCGGTACGGTTTCCGCCGGGCGGTACTTTTCATCAGCGAGAGCGGCCAGGTGCGGGATGGCCTGGCCGCGTTTGCCTTGCTTGAGCAGGCTGTAGGCCAGCCCGAGCCGGGCGTTCAGCGCCTCCTGACGGTCCGCGGAATTCATGGCTTCCGCAAAGAGCTGGGCGGCGGCCGAATAGTTGCCGCGGGCGTAAAGCTGCCAGGCCTTGGCCCGGCCGGAAAGCTCGGCCGAAACGGCGCCGGGCGCCGATCGGTCCGTCCAGCCCTCCAGGATGTCGGCGTCCTCCGGCGACCGGTACTCCCAATCCGGTTCGGCCGGCTCGATCAGGCTCTGCTGCGGCCAGGCTTCGGTCTGTTCGCCGGAGCGGCGCTGGATGACCGCCTGGGTGTGTTCGTCCATCGTCTGACGTGCCGGCAGCGGCAGGCTGCGCTCGGTTTGCCCGAGCGGCTCCTGCCGAACCTGGGCCGGTGCGGTCGGCGCGGCCGCGGCCAGCAGGAACCAAACGGTCAGAAAAAGAAGCCGACGGGTCATCAGCGCTCCATTGCCTCGCTGGCGAGCAGGTAAAGCGTGTTGGAAAAATAATCCTCTGATTCGTACATAACCCGCTCCGCTGCTTTCTGCAAAAGGGTGCGGGCCAGCGGCTGACGCTCCAGCCGCTCGGCACAGCGGCCCATGACCGCGTAAAATCCTGCCGGGGCTTCCTCAGCGGCTGCCGTCCCGTCGATGAGATTGACGCGGCGGGGCAGATAGCCCGCGTCTTCCACGAATTGCAAGTAGTCCGAAAACGCCGCCAGGCGCTGACGGTCGCCGTGCCAGGACAGGTAGAGCGGCACGCGGATGGCCTCGTATCCGAAAAACGGGCTGCGCGCCTGATCCACCGCGGTCCGGCCGTTTCCCAGCGCAACCCAATCGGCCGGCAGCTTGAGGCGCGAGAAGACGCTTCGGTCGAGCAGGCTGCGGCTGTCCCTGAGCACGCTCCGCCAGAAAGCTTCGTCGTCGACGCGGGCGAACTCCTCAAAGGCCGGCAGCACCAGGTAGCCGGTGTTGAAGCTGTGGCCGTTTTCGCTGTTGAACCCGTAATACGCCGGCGCGATCAATTGATATCCATGGACGGCCAAGGCCAGGTGAGCGCGGATGTCCCGCACGATGCGCAGGCCGGCCTCGCGATAGGGCGGATGGTCCCAGCGTTTCCCGGCCTTCAGCAGCGCATAGGCGACGAGGATATCGCCGTCGCTCGCATTGTTGTAGTCGATGACGTTCCAGGCGCCGTTGGGCCGGCGGCCCCAGGACCACGCCAGGAGCGCATCGCGCCGGACCTGGAGATTGTCCACGGTCCACTTGAGGATGCGGTCGAAGGCCGGCCGGTCGTCGTGCATCCAGGCCAAGAGCAGGCCGTAGCCCTGGCCTTCGGAGTGGCTGGCGGCGTTCTGCTTGGGATCGCGCACGCGGCCGTCGGCGGCGACAAACGCCCGCTGGTAGGCGGCCCAGTCGGCGGTTTCCGCCGACCGGCCGCTCGGCGGGACCAGCAGACAGATCAGAACGAACCATGCGAGGCGCTTCAGCATGCCGGATGCGTTTACCTGTTAATAATGAAGTCTGCTTTAGAGATAATTCAGCCCTGAGACGGAGCCAGGCGCTGCTTGCGGCGGCGTTTCAGGACCCGGAGAATCAGCGCGCACAGCACCAGCAGCAGCCCCAGCAGGCCTGCCAGCGCAAGGATCGGGTGCGAGTTGATGAAGTTATGCACGACCGGCATCCGGCCGGGGTTGCCGAGGAAGTAGCTCGGGCCGATCAGGTGCGACAGGGTTTCAAAATCCGGCTTCTGGAGGTTGACGAGGAGCAGGTCGCCGCGGCAGCCGCCCTGAACCATCGGGTTCCACAACGCCCGGCTGCCGGCCAGCAGGTCCTCCGGGACCCCGGCGGTCAGAAGGATGACGGTGCGGTCGGCGGCGTCGGGATGCTGAAACTGCATCAGGGCGGCCCGGCCGGGTCCCAGGACCCCGGAAAGGTCGCTTGCCACAGGGCTGAGGGCGCGAACGTCGGCGAGGTTTTGCGGGGTTTGGGCGGTGGTCAGCGTGGTTGCGGACCAGAAACGAATCGGTTCGTCGGTCTGAGCCTGAGGCCGAGCCATTTGGGGAAATACCAGCCGCAGCGGATCGATGCCCGCGATGGGCGCTTTTTCCAGCACGCTCTTGGGCAGAGCGGGCAGGACGCCGGCGACGAGCAGGTCCTTGCGGGTTTTTTCGGGCTCATAATTCAAGAGCCAGGTCAGCCCGAAAGGCGGAAAGCCGATCTTCTGGGCGCAGAGGGCCAGCACGTTCACTGCGGCATTGGCGGCCGGCAGGCTCTTTTCGGTCAGTACCACGGCCGCTTCGCGCATGTCCGGCCAGCGGCCGATCGGGAAGGCGTCCTGGAAGAACAGGTCGAGCTGCGGCATCTTGATCCAGTAGGGGACCTCCGGCAGAATAACGGTGGAATCCTCGAAGATGGTCAGCCGTAAATTCTCGGTCTGGATCAGGGTGCATTTGTCGGTGTGCAGCGGGGTGAGCTCGGCTTCGAAGCCGAGCTGGTTCATTCCCGCCTTGAAGGAGGATAGGGGGATGTCCACCCGGTAGCCCCGGAAATAATCCCCCTTGGGATTGTCCAGGCGCACGCCGGAGATGAATTTGCCGTTGAGACGGACGTTCAGCACGGAGTCCGACCGCATGGCCGCGTCATAGGCCATGTGCAGGATGACGCTGACAAAGGTGTTGGGCGACAGGAAGAGGTCGGACGGGAAGCGCAGATCGATATTGAGCGGCGGCGGAGCGATGTTCCGGAACTCGACGGTGCGGATGCCCAGGCTGGCCAGGGTGTAGGTCTTGCCGGGCAGAAGCCCTTTCTGGAGCATGTGCTCGCCGACCTCGGGCAGCTTCACGTTGGCGACGCGCGTCGCAGCGGAGTCCGGCAACGGGTAGGACAGCGCGGCAAAGGCCTTGCAGGCGGTCTCCAGCTCCGCCTCGTCCTTGCCGGAAGCCACGATCAGCGCCAGGTGGGGATTCTCAACGACCGCCTCGGCCTTCTTCTCGGGCAGATGGCCTATGGCGAGTCCGGGCCCGGCCGGCGGCACCGGCGCAGGTCCCGCGGCGATGGCCGTCAGGTCCTTGCCGGCGGCGATCAGCACGTTGTCGATCCCGGGCTGCAGGCCCTGGGATACCGTGATGTCCGGCATCCGGTATTCATAGCGCAGGGCGATTCCCGAGGCGATCAGGGAGGCCGCCTTGAGATAGGCCGGCGTCAGCTCGGGCAGGGCCAGGTTGACGCGCGTGTCGAAAATATTGCGGGGGTCGAACAGGAAATCGGCGACGGCCGAAACCCGCCGGGGCACCGGGACCGGTTCGAGCTCGAAGATGAAGTAAGCCTCTCCCAGCTTGAGCCAGGTCCAGAGCTCGGGCGCGAACGGGTCCTCGCACTGCTCGTCGGTGTAGTGTTGCGCGATCCAGAAGCTGCAGGGGTTGTAGCCGGTCTTCAGCAGGTCGGCCGGGATCGGTACGGTCACTTCGCCTTCGGGGGTGTCCGGGTTGAGGCGGACCTGGGCCAGGGGTTGCTCGTTGACGGTGAAAACCAGTCGGGAATTGCGCGGGATGAGCGCGGAGGAGTTGACGTAGCTGAAATGCAGAGTGGCTTTGCTGACTCTCCATCGTTCCGGAATCGGGATGGTGAAGTTAAAATTGTCCATCGATCCCCTGAGCTGGTGATCCTGGACCGGTGCGATCTTTTTCAGAGGGATTCGCAGAGTGGCGGCCATGGCCGTATCGAGGAGGAGAGTGACGAGCGGGCAAATAATCAGCAGCATCTTCAGGCAGGTCATCGGTGCTTTCCCTTCGGCTTTCCAAGTATAGAAATTTACAGAAGTTTAATATCAAAAAGATGAGGAAGTCCAGAGGAATTCGTTCAACCCGCTCCGTTCATGAAGCGTGTTGTTTGTTGGCTTGACAACCGGATCTTCCAGGTTAAAATCAAATCTCGCTGCATGCGCGAAGAAAGAAATCGTTTTTAATGGAAAGGAGATCGTTCGGATGACGGAAATTTTCGATAAGGTGCCCAAGAACCCTCAGCAGATCAAAGACGAGCAGGATGCTTCGGTGGCCAGCTCGCTTGAAAAAATAAAGCACAAATTTGTCGTCATGAGCGGCAAGGGCGGGGTCGGCAAGACCAGCACGTCCGTCAACCTCGCGTTGGCGTTGGCGGACAAGGGGTTCAACGTTGGCATCATGGACGTGGACCTGCACGGGCCGGACGTGCCGCGCATGCTGGGGCTCACCGGGATGCCCGACGTCAACCGCAACCGCAAGCTCAATCCCATGCGCTATTCGGAAAACCTTTCGGCCATCTCCATGGAGTCGTTTCTCCCCAAGCGCGACGACGCCGTCATCTGGCGCGGGCCGCTGAAGTTTTCGGCCATTCGCCAGTTCATCGCCGATGTGGAATGGGGCGACCTGGATTTCCTGATCATCGATTCGCCGCCCGGAACCGGCGATGAACCCCTGACCGTGGCCCAGCAGATCCCGGACGCCAGAGCGGTCATCGTGACCACCCCGCAGGAGGTCGCCCTGGCCGACGTGCGCAAGTCCATCAATTTCTGCCGCGCCGTCAAACTCGATATTTTCGGGCTGGTCGAAAACATGAGCGGGCTGAATTGCCCGCATTGCGGAGAGATGATCGATCTGTTCGGGGCGGGAGGAGGGGACCGCACCGCGCGCGAGATGAGCATCCCGTTCCTCGGGCGGATCCCCATGGATCCGCGCATGGTCGCCTGCGGCGACTCGGGGGTGTCGTTCCAGCGCACGTACCCGGATTCGGTCGTCGCCAAGGCCTTCGGCGCCATTGCGCAGCAAATGGCCGACGTCAGGACGAAAGGATAGCCGCCCTGCCGTTAGAACGAACCGAATGAGACACATTTTGTTTACGCAGCACTAAAGATGAGGCCGTAAACAGTCATCCGAATCGATGACTTCGTAAAGAGGCCAAGATCCAGGCGCGGGAATCTCGTGTCGCGAGGCGTACTGACCGTACGCCGCAGCGGCGACGGGACGACGCGCAACGCAGAGATCGGACTATTTCGAGGTCATCAATAAAGTATTCTTCCAGCCGGCCGATATCTCTTTTCAGAAGCCGATTTGATCCAGAAAGGAGAATCGACCGCCCATGGAAGGACTCCATAGCTGCGGCGCCGCCCACGGTTGCGCCCCCGATCCGTCCGACATCCAGTTTCAGCAAACCTCCACCCGGTTGAGCGCGCTGAGCGTCTCCGCGGAACAGAGCGCGGAAATCACCATCCTGACCGACGAAGGCGATACGGTCATGCTGTCGAGTCGCCAGCATGCCGAAGCGGATCTGCTCACCTATAAGCACCTATCCTGCACCCAGCAGGGGTATAACCGGCTGGACATGCAGCGGGTCGATTTCGAAGCCGAGAGCGAATTCACCCTCGCGGTTCAGGGGAACCTGAACGATCAGGAGGCGGCCGATATCCAGGCGCTTCTAAAAGACCTGGGCGGCATGCTGAAAGCGTTCTTGACCGGTGCCGAAGAAACCGGCAGCCCGCCGGAGACCGCGGGCGAATTCGACCGCTTCGAAACCCTCTCCGCATTCAAAGCGGATTTCGAATACCGGGTCAGCATGCACGATTTGAATTTCGAAGCCGACCGGCTATCGCTCCGGACGGCAACCGAACCGGAGCAGCCGGCCCCGTTGGAGCCGGCGGCAGCCGCTGCTGCTGCAGCCGCGGACCCGCCCGCCGTTTCCTTCGACGGGCTTGGAGACGAGGCCGGGCCGGTGGCCGCCAAGCTGGCGAAGCGGGCCCATGCGTCCGGGTTTCATGGCCATCGGCGGATGAAGCATCTTGAGAAATTTCTGAAGAACCTCCTCCAGGAAATGCTCTCAAACCAGGCCATCGATGCCGGGCAGGCCCAGCGCGGCCAAAGCGTGATCGAGAGATTCATGGGCGAGCTCAAGACGTCGACCGCTGCCGTCGAGGTCCAGATAAGCCGGGCAGCATTCAATTTCCAGGTTATCAGCCAGGCATATGAAGCGACCAGCCGGGCATCGATCGAGCCGGCCGTTGTCGAATCCGCCTGAGCGTTTTCAAGCTGAAGAACCGGCGCCGGAAGATGACTTCCGGCGCCGGTTCTTTTTTTGACGCCTTTACGATCGTCTTGACGGAATTAATTTGATATAAATGGCGCACCGTCGCGATGGAATCCGACGGCGAAAGGAAGATGCCATGTTCTTCTTTAAGAAAAAAACCCTGATGGGCATGTCGCGCACCTGCGGGTGAGCCGCCAAGATCGGTCCGGCGGACCTGTCGGACGCGCTCAAGGATCTGGCCATACCCGCGGACCCGAATCTGATGGTCGGGTTCGAGACCAGCGACGACGCGGCCGTGTACCGTCTTTCCGGCGACACGGCCGTGATCAGCACGGTGGATTTCATCACGCCGCCGGTGGACGACCCCTACTGGTTCGGGCAGATCGCGGCCGCCAACTCGCTTTCGGATGTCTACGCCATGGGCGGCCGGCCGATCCTGGCCTTGAACCTCGTCATGTATCCGTCCCAGGCTCTGGACATGGGCCTGCTCAAGGAGATCCTGCGCGGGGGCAACGACAAGGTCGTGGAAGCCGGGGCCTGCATGGCCGGCGGGCATTCGGTGGACGACAACGAACCGAAATACGGGCTGGCCGTGACGGGGGTGGTGCATCCCGGGCACATATGGACCAATGCGGGCGCGCGCCCGGGGGACGCTCTGGTGCTGACCAAACCACTGGGGACCGGGGTGCTTTTCAACGCCAACCGTTCCGGCAAGCTGCCCTACCGCGATCTGGAAGCGATTTTGCCGGAGATCGCCGCACTGAACGGCCCGGCGCTCGAAGCGGCGCGACGGTTCGACGTGCACGCTGCTACGGACATCACCGGATTCGGCCTGTTGGGCCACTGCCTGGAGATGGCCCGCGCCAGCGCCACGCGGATCCACGTGTCCTATCGCAGCCTGCCGTTCCATCCGCATGCGGCCGCCATGTATCGTCGGGGGGAAGCCACCGGCAGCAACCCGGCCAACCGCAAAGCCGTGGAAGGCTCGTGGGAGCTGCAGTCGAACCTCGGCGCCGCTGAGGAGGAGCTGCTCTTCGACCCCCAGACCTCGGGCGGCCTTTTGCTGTCGGTCCCGGGTTCGCAGGCCGACGAGCTCGTGCGGTCGCTGCGGGCGGCCGGCGCGGTTTCCGCCGCACGCATCGCCGAGGTCCTGGCCGGCGAGCCGGCCTCGGTGAGCGTCGGGTGAGGCGGCCGGCGATGTGCGCCCGATGATAGGCCTTCGTCGAGTTCAGCCCTGCGCTTTCTGCAAGGCGCGACGGAACCCCTCGCGGGAGCCGGTGATGACGGCTTCCGGGACCGCGTAGGAAATTCGAAAGCAGCCCGGTGCGCCGAAGGCGCGGCCGGGGCTGACCAGGATGCGCTCCTCTTTCAGCAGCCGGGTAAAGCGGACGTCGTCGGCGATGGGGCTTTTGGGGAAAAGATAAAATGCGCCCTCGGGCAGCGTGAACCGGTAGCCGGCGTCAGCGAGCACCGCGGCCATCAGGTCCCGCCGCCGGCGGTAGGACGAAACATCGACACCGGCCCCCAGCACCCGAGCGGCGGCCTGTTGGAACAGGCCGGGCGCGTTGACGACGCTCATGGAGTTGATGGCCGCCGCCGCAGCCAGAATCTGCGCCGCGTCCTCCGCGGCGGGGTGAACGGCGAGATAGCCGATCCGTTCGCCGGCCAGGCTGAGCTCTTTCGAGAACGAGTTCACCACGATGGAATGGGGATAGGCCTCGAAAACCGAGGGCACGGCGACATCGTAGACGATGCGCCGGTAGGGTTCGTCCGAGACAAGGTAAATGCGCTTGCCGAAGCGGGCGCTCGCCCGCTGCAGCAGATCGCCCAGGGCTTTGAGCTCGGCGGCCGCGTAAACGGCGCCGCTGGGGTTGTTCGGCGAGTTGATCAGGACCACGCGGGTTTTGAACGTCAGGGCCTTCTCGATGGCGGCGATGTCCAGATGAAAGCGCGGGTCGGTCGGGGCGGCGACGAGAGCCACATCCGCGAGAAACGCGTAGTTCTCATACCCGAGGAAATACGGCGCCGGCGTGACGAACTCCTCACCGGGGTTCATCAATGCCCGCAGGATGTCGTTGAGCGCTCCGGCGGCCCCCACGGTCATCAGGATGAGATCGGGCCGGATCGCGATGCCCTGCTCCTGTTGCAGGCGGCGGGCCAGAGCCTCCCGCACATGAAGATGACCCGTGACCGGCGCATACCCGTGGTCGAGGCCGTCCGCCGCCGTCATTTCGCGCAGGGTCCGGCGAAATTCATCGGGAGGAGGGACATCCGGATTCCCCAGGGAAAAATCGTAAACGTTGTCGGGCCCAAACTCGGCCTTCAGACGCCGGCCCTCTTCGAACATGTCCTTGATCACCGCGAAGGCGGCCACCCGTGCGATCATCCGGTCGGCGATTGGCATCTTTCTTCTCCTGCGTTCATGATATCACTGAGGCATTCTTCACTGAAAAATGTGTGTTTCGCGAAAAAAATATTCAGACAGGATGAACAGGATTCTCAGGGTGATTGCCAGTCCTGTTCGGCAGACTATCTTGTGGGTCCTGTCGGATCTAATTTCTTCAATGTCCCTGGTTCCGGCTCGCCTGGGTTGGGCCTAATGCGGTTAAGTCATGCATCTCCGCCGCCGGGTCCCGGCCGGGGCGGTGGGGGACTATAGGGGTTTCCCCGGGAGGGGTCAATGATGAAATACTTCCTCAACCGAACCTGGATCGGTGCGCTGCTGCTTTGGCTGGCTGTTTTTCCGCCGCTTGGCGTCAGGGCAAGCCCGCCGGGCGCTGAGCCCGGAACCCGTTTTTTCTTTGTGCAGATCACCGACACCCATTTCGGCGAGCGGGACCACCTCGAGCGCACCCGGAAACTGGTGGAACAGATCAACCGCCTGCCCATTGAAATCGCCTGCGTCGTGCACACCGGCGATATATTCGCCGACAACATCACGGACGCCGGGGTCCGCGATGCGGGGCTCGGCGTGCTCCGGCGGCTCAAGGCGCCGCTGCACTTCCTGCCGGGCAACCACGACATCCTCCGGAAGGACCTCGAAAAGACCGCTGCGGCCTACACCCGGAGCGTCGGTCCGCTGCTGCACGCGATCGAGTACCATGGCGTCGTTTTCATTCTGGCCTACACCGAGCCGCTGGCCCTCGGGTTCGCCCTCGACGGCTATGAGCCGCTGCGCGAGCTCGAAGCAGCCCTGGCGCGCTCTTCCGGCAAACCGATCATCCTGTTTCATCACCGGCCGGCGGTCGACGACTATTACGAGTTCGCCCAGTCCCCGGCGTGGGACGGGCCCGGCCGCGCCGCTTTGGAAAAGCTGCTGACGGCTCACGACGTGAAGGCGGTGATCACCGGGCATTTTCACCGGGACGAGCTGCACTGGGTCGACGGCCGGCCCGTTTTCGCGGCACCGCCGGTGGCGGCCTATTGGGGGCGGCAAGCGGGCTTTCGCCTTTACGAATACCGGGACGGCCGACTGGGCTATCGGACGATCTATCTGCCGGAATGACGGGATAGAAGATAATCCGAGAAGGGATTGACACCTCGCACGCAGCCGGATATTCCTTAGCTATTTGGGCGGGCAGGGCATCGGTTACCACTACCTGCTGCGCGACATGCCGGCGCACACCGACGCGCTTGCACCCGAAAACGTGTTCACCCTGGCGACCGGCGTCATGACGGGCGCGCCGATCGCTGCCGCCTGTCGGTTCGCCGCGGTGGGCCAATCGCCGCTCACCGGCGCGGCCGGGGAATCCGAGGCCGCCGGTTTCTTCGGGCCCGAGCTCAAGAAGGCCGGCTTTGACGCCACCATAGACCGGCCAGGCCGTCGCCCGGCAAGTTTCTAGAAATGAGCCTGGAGTGGGTGGAGGAGCTGCTATCAACCGGCCAGGAGAAGCGACGAGGGCTGAGGCGATAATGGAAGATCGGCAGGTCCTCGTTTCCTAAAACCAAAAGGCGTTGAATAGATTCAAATGCCCAAACACCAAACACCCCATACTCCCGATGCCCTCTGAACCCACTAAACTCGTGACCCTCGGCGGCGGCAGCGGACAGTTTGCGCTGCTCTCGGGGCTGCGCGACCTGGAAGATGTCGACATCACGGCGGTCGTGTCGATGGTGGACAGCGGCGGCTCGACCGGCCGGCTGCGTGACGAGTTCGGCATTCTGCCGCCCGGCGACGTGCTCAAGTGCATCGTGGCGCTGTCTCCGCATCGCGAGGTGGCCCGCGTTCTGCTGCTGAAGCGCTTCATCGAAGACCGCCGCCTCAAGGGCCACAACGCCGGCAACATGCTGCTGACCATGCTTTCGCGCTATGTCGGCAGTTTTCCGGCCGGCATCCAGGCCTTGGCGGAAATCCTGGACGTGCGCGGCCGGATCCTGCCGGTGACCATCGATCCGGGCACCCTGGTGGCCGAACTGACCGACGGCACGCGCATCTTCGGCGAAAAAGCCATCGATGTGCCGCGCGGCACCCAGCGCGAGAAAATCCGGGACGTGTTCCTGGTCCCCCATCACAGCGAAACCATCTCCGTCTATCCGCCGGTGATCGACGCCGTCTGGTGGGCGGACTATATCATCATCGGCCCGGGAGACCTCTTCACCAGCATCATCCCCGGGCTCATCGTGCCCGGCGTCGCGGAGGCGTTCCGGAAATCACGGGGCAAGCTGCTGTTCGTGATGAACATCATGACCAAGTTCGGCGAAACTCACAACTATACGGGCCAGGATTTCATCACGCGCCTGGAGGAGGTCTTCGGGCGCGAGTTGGACGGGATCGTCTACAATTCGGCCCGGCCCGATGAGGGGCTTCTGGCCCAATACCGCGCGCAGAAAGCCGAGTTCGTGCAACTCGACCCACAGGATGCCGGCTGGGGCAAGCGCCGGATCTACAGTGACGACCTGCTGGAGACATCGGGCGGCATCGTGCGCCACGACTCGCGGAAACTGGCCGGCCTGATCCGGCGGATCATCGCCGAAAACCGGCCTTCATCGTGAAGGAGGAGCCCATGCGCGTCAAGACCGCTACGATCACCACGAATTACGAACTTTCCGGCCCGCCCCACGCACCTGTCGTGATGCTCAGCCATTCGCTGGGTTCCAACCTGCACATGTGGGACCCGCAAATGGCGGCGCTCGAGGGCCGGTTCCGCGTGCTGCGCTATGACACCCGCGGCCACGGCGGGAGCGATGTCCCCGAGGGCGCCTACACCCTGGGGCAGCTGGTTGCCGACGCTGCAGGCCTGCTGGATGCCCTGGCCATCCCAACGGTGCATTTCGTGGGGTTGTCCATGGGCGGAATGATCGCGCAGGGGCTTGCCTTGAGCCATCCCGAGCGGCTGGACCGTCTGATCCTGTGCGACACCTCGGCCTTCATGCCGGCCGAGGCTCAGCCGATCATCCAGGACCGGATCGACACCGCCCGCAGGGAGGGGCTGGCGGCGCTGGTCGATTCAACCCTGGCGCGCTGGTTCACCTCCGACTACCTGCGCCGCAAGGGTCCGGGAGTGGATATGATCCGCAGCATTTTGCAATCCTCGCCCGCGGCGGGCTACATCGGATGCACCGAGGCCATCCGCCGGCTCAACTACCTGAACGATCTGGCCGCGATCCAACGTCCCACCCTGATCATGGTCGGAGAGGAAGATCCCGGCACGCCGGTGGCCGCGGCCCGGGCCATTCACGAGCGCATCGGCGGCTCCCGGCTCGCCATCCTTCCGTCCGCCTCCCATTTGTGCAACATCGAACAGGCGCCCCTGTTCAACTCAACCCTGGCCGCGTTTTTGGACAGCGGCGGTTGACCCGACTTCATCTCCAGCATGCAACCGGTGGCAGCGGAGTCGGGGTGAAACGCAAGATCAAATGGATCGCCATCCCCCTGGGGGTCGGCCTATGCCTGCTGGCGGCGACGTACGTGTTGCGGGATCGCCTGATCGCACCGCGGGTCGCCGCTTTGATTCAAGCGGCGTTCAGCCGGGAGCTCGGCCTGGACGTGGCGATCGGCCGCCTCGGCGGTTCGCTCCTGGCGGATATCGAAGTTGAGGATCTTCAAACCGTGACCCCCGGCACCCGGGGCCCGTTATCCTCCCTCACGGCCAAGCGGCTGCACATCCGCTACTCCGCCCTCGAGCTCCTCTCCGGGCCGGCGGCTTTCGTCGACGGCATGCGCGTCGAGGCCGATGGGCTGCAAGCGGAGCTGGACCTCGACCGGGTCGATCCGTCTTCTCCGGAAGCGAGCCCATCCACTCTTTTTCCTCTGGTGCTGCCTGCCGTTCAGGTCCGGGACGGGGCCGTCGCGATCCGCCGGGGCGAGTTCCGCACCCGCTTCGACGGCATCGCCCTGGATATCGAGAAAAGCGCCGCCGACGCGCGCCGGATACGGCTGGCCGCCGCCGGCTGGAGCTGGTCCCACCCGCGGCTGGCAGCGGGTGAAACCACCCTGGCTGCGGATCTGACGCTCGCCCCGGGTTCGATCGATATCCGCGAATTGAGCCTGGGCGGCGGACGGGTGGCGGCCCAGGGCCGCCTTGGCCTCGCCGGGCCGCACGATCCGTTCCCGTTCGAAGCCCGGCTGAACCTCGGGGAAGGCCGGCTCAGCCTGTCGGGCGATTTCAGTTCATCGGTTCTCAACGTCCGGCTGAAAACCGATCCGGTCGAGCTCGAACCGATCGCGGCCCTGTTCCGCCAGCCGATTTCCGGCCGGCTTTCGGCCGACCTCGATCTGGCCGTGCCGTTCGATCGACCCGAAGCCGCCTCCGGCCGGCTGCGGCTCGATGTCCTCGACGCCACGATCCATGGGGTCGAACTCGCCACGGCCGGTGCGGCGGCTGCGGCGGCGGGCGGGTGGGTTCGCATCGCGGCTCTGGACGCCGTCTCCGGCCGCAGCCGCCTGAACATCACCGATGCGGCCGCGCCGTTGCAGCGGCTCCTGGAAGGGGCCTGGGGAGATCTTCTCCGAGAGCTGTCCGGGCGGTTTGCGCTTTCCTCCGAGGACCTGCCCGCGCTGTTCAAAATGATCGGGCTGCCGGCCGAGGCCCCGCTTGAACGGATACCGGGGCACCGGCTGGAGCTCTCCGGGCGTTTGGACGCCGGATACGTGCGCATCCCGCAGGCCGACCTGTCAGCAGGATCGAACCGGATTCAGCTTCAAGACCTGGAAACCCGCCTGCCCCCGGCACCGCCGGACACGCCGCTCAAGGGCCGCCTGCGCGTGGACCTCCCCGATCTGGAAGCCCTCTCCCGTCTTGTCCCGCTCGTTTCTTCCTCCGGCAGCGTCAAAGCCGATGCGACGATCGGCGGCACCTTCGGCCGGCTGGAAGCCGATGCCGTCGTTGCGGCCGAGAATCTCAAACTGAACGGCCTGCATGTGGGGATGGTGTCCTTGAAGGCGCGCTGCGAGCGGCAGCAGGTCCAGGTGAAGACCCTGGCCGTCCGGCGGGGGGCGGATACGCTCGACGGAACCGCCAGCATCCGGCTGCCGGCGGGACATATCGATGCGGCCGAGTTTTCGCTGGTAGTCGCCGATCTGGAATGGGTCGGCAACCAGCTTCTTCCGGCTGCGTGGACCATCGGGGGCGAGCGGCCGCGGATTCAGGGACGCGCCCGGGGCGCGGCGCGTCTATCGGGGCCCTGGAATTCTCCGGACGGTGAGCTCGCCGCAACGTTCGAGGACCTGCGCTTGAACGGAAGCCGCTTCGGGGCCGGCTCGGTCCGCCTGCTGAAACAGGGCGGCACGGTTACGGCGAACCCGGTCCGGCTGGATCAGGGAAGCGACCGGCTGGAGCTTCAGGGCAGTTACGACATCACCGCCGGACGACTCGGCGCCGCCCGGCTGCGGATCGACTGCGCCGAGGCCGCCCCCTATATGGGTGCGTTCGCGCCGCCGTGGAATGGAATGAGCGGGCGCGTCGCCGTGATGGTCGAAGCGTCCGGCCCGGTCGGCCGGCCGGACTTCACGCTCGATCTGTTTCTGGAACGGATCAACGCCGGCGCCGGCGCGCTGGCTGACACCCGCATTCTGGCGCGGGGCGCCGGTGACCAGGTCGACATCCAGACCGCGGAAACGCGGACGCCGGTCGGCCGGATGCGGGCCGCCGGCCGTCTGGCGCAAAGCTCCGCGGGAACCGTCTGGGACGCGACGCTGGAAGCGTTCAGCCTGGAAGGGGAGGAACTGCGCCTGGCCATGGCGCAGCCGGCGCGGATCCGCTACGAAGCCGGGCGCGGGTTCAGGATCGACCGCTTCGAGGCCGGCGGCGCCCAGGGGCGCATGACCGTGCGCGGCCAGTGGGTCCCCGAAGGCCGATCCGACCTGTCCGTCGAGCTGGCCGGACTGAACGGCAGCGGCTGGCCGACGCAGCTGGCCGGCATTCCCCTTGCGATCGACGGGCTGGATGCCTCGCTGCGTCTGGCAGGAAACACGGCCTCACCCGAAATCAGCCTGGCCGGTACGGTCCGCAAACTGGACGCGGGGGCCCGGCCCCTGACCTTTGCCGGGCGCTTCGATCTGGCCTATGCGAATCGGCGGCTGCGGATCGATGCCTTCGAATGGACCGGCCCGGAGGGGCACCGCGTTACGCTTACCGGCGCGTTGCCGATCGAGCCGGCGGGCGATCGGCTCTTGGCCCCGGGCATGCTCAGCGTGTCGGCGGCGGCCCGGCTGCCGGATCAGGACCTGATTCGCTCCATTTGGCCGGCCTGGCCGATCGCCACCGGCGCCATTGAGGCCGAAATGGAATTGGAGGGCTCCTGGGCCGCACCCCGTGGCGCCTTGCGGGTGAACGGCCGCGCCGTGAGCCCGGTGGACCCATCCGGCGTCGCTCCGCCCGGCCCTTACGAGGCGCGCATTGAAATGGCCATCGAAGCGCGTCGGATCATTTTCCAGACCGTCGAGGTTAAAGGCGCCCACGCTCAGCTGCAGGGTGCGGGCGTCTGGCAGGACTACCCGGCCTTCGACCAATGGCCGGCCGGCCGCCCGGCTGCCGAAGGCACCGTGGCCATGGAAGGCCGCTTCGCCGTGCCGGATCTCGGGTGGCTGGCGCGGGGTTTCAAGGACATCCGCCGCGTCGCCGGCCGGCTGGAGGCCGAGGTGAAGGTCGAGGGGCCGCTGCGGGATCCGCGCCTGCAGGCCGACCTCCGGCTGACCGACGGCGAACTGCGGCCGGAGGCGGACATGCCTCCGCTGCAGGCCCTGAACCTGAAGGCCGGCTTCACCGGCCGGAACCTTGAGATTCAGCACCTGCAGGGCGAGTTGGGCGGCGCACCGTTTCAGGTGACCGGGGCGATCGAGAACCTTCTGGCGCCCGAGGGCGGCCTGCGTCTAAACCTCCGCCTGAAGGGGGACGATCTCCTGCTGCATCGCAGCCGGACCTTCCGGGCGCGGGCGAGTACGGACCTGCGGCTCAGCGGCCCGCTGGAGCGCCTGGAGCTTGCCGGAACCCTCACCCTCACGGACGGGCTCTTCACCCAGCCCTTGGGCTTGGCCGAAGGGCTGACGGCGGGTTCCGCCAGGCCCAAGGTCGGTCCCGGTTTTTCTCTTTTCTCGATTGAATCCCCTCCGTTCCGGGACATGCGCTTCGACGTGCAGATCGGCTCCGCCAGGCCTTTCCTGATCAAGAACAACCTGGCAAAGGGCGCCGTCCGACCGGACCTGCGCCTGGTCGGGACCGGTGAGGCGCCGGAGCTGGTCGGTAAGATCTACCTGGATCCCACCGTGCTGTTTCTGCCCGCCGGCCGGATGCAGTTCGACAGCGGCGTGATCCGCTTCGAAGCCGTCGATCCCGGCCGGCCGCGGCTGGACATGGTCGGCACCGCCCGCATGATCGGCTACGACATCACCGCCACGGTGGAAGGCCCCTATGACGAACCGTCCGTCGCGCTCTCATCGGCCCCACCGCTGCCCGATGCGGAGCTGCTCGCGCTGGTGTTGACCGGGCAGCCGCCGAAGACCCCCGGGAGCGAGTCGGTCGAAAAACGCCAGGGGCTCAACGTGGCCGTGTTCATCGGCCGCGACATCCTCATGCGCATGCCGGGCGGCGGGACGACCGAAAGCCTCCAGACCGTGCTCGAGCGTTTCGACGTGGAGGTCGGCCGCTCGCTCACCCGCGCCGGGGATGAAACCATCAACGCCCGGTTCCGTGTCGCCGACGATGTGCTGCGCGAGAAGGACACGCTGTATCTGACCGGCGAGAAAGACGTCTTCGATCACTTCAATGCGGGGGTGCGGATTGTTTTCCGGTTTCGCTGATGGCTTTGTAAATAGCCCAAGCTCTGCGTTGCGCTTCATCGCGTTGTCGCTGCGGCGTACGGTTAGTACGCCTCGCGACACGCGATTCGCGCGCCTGGATCTTGGCCTCTTTACAAAGCCATCCCTTCGGATGGCGATTCACGAACTCGTCTTCCTTGAAACCCGATCCACCTTCCGGAGACGGTCGCAAAAAGCAGGCTCCCCGATCGCCGCTCTCGCACTGGGAGTGGCTCTCCTGATCATGGCCTCGGGAGGCCGAGCCGAGCCTCCCGCGGCGGCGCCGGCGCTTCCGGCCGCGGGGATCGTTTTTCAGGGCAATGCCGGGCTGAGCGCTGCGGCGCTGCGCCAGGCCGCCGCCGCGGAACTCGCCGACTTCGAGGCTCGGGGGCAGCGGCGGTCGGACATCGACGACGCCGCATTCCAGATGGAGCTGGCCTACCAGCGCGACGGCTATGCGTTCGCCCGCGTGGAGTACGAGATCGGCCGGACCGGGGAGCGCACCACGGTGACCTTCAATGTCAGCGAAGGCCCGCAGGTGTTGATCGACGCCATCCGGATCTCCGGCAACGCCGCGATCGATCTCGAGACGCTGACGGCGTTCTTCCGGCCGGAGACGTTCGGTCTCTTCCAATCGGCCCAGCGTCCGTTCGTCAGGACGGAAGTGGATTCGGCGGTGGAGTCCATGCGCGATTATTACCGCGGCAAGGGCTATTTGGACGCCGCGATCGAGGGGCCGCGCTACGATTTCACGGCGGACCGCAGCCGGGTCGATATCCACGTCGGGGTGCACGAGGGGGTTCAATACCGGGTGCAACGCCTGGAGGTGCAGGGAAACGCACCCGCCGATGCCGGCAAGGAGTGGGAAGACCTGCGGCACACCACCGTCGGCCAGCCTTATACCAGCCGCACCAAGCTGGTGGTCCGGGCGCGCGCGGCCGAAATTCTCGGCGACCGGGGCTTCCCCGATGCGGACGCGGCCGTCGCCGTGCGGACGGACCCGGCGACGGGTGCGGTGACGCTCGTTCTCGAAGTCGCGGCGGGGCCGCCGGTCACGATCGCCGGCGTCGATGTCCGCGGAAATCAGCGCACGCAGCCGGAGTTCATTCGCGAGCGGCTGCGGCTCAAGCCAGGCGACCGCTATGATCGGTCGCTCGAGAAGGAAAGCTTCAACGAGCTTTACCGGGCCGGTGTCTTCTCGAAGGTGGAGATCGATCTGGAGAAGACCGACGAGGAGGGCCGGCGCGTCCTGGTCGTGACGGTCGAGGAGATGCCGTCCCAGGAGGTCTTCTTCGAGCCGGGCTACGGCTCCTACGAGCAGCTGCGGCTGGTCGTAGGGTACCGCTTGAAGAATCTCTTCGGTACGGGCCGGTCGTGGACGTCGGAGGTCCTGGGTGCGGTGAAGGCCCAGGGAGTGTCCAGCACCCTCACGGATCCCTGGTTCCTGGGCAGCGACGTGCGCGCGGATCTCACCGGCTTCGTTCGGCGGCGGGAGGAGCCCTCCTTCACGCGCCGGGACGCCGGCGGCACTTTTTTTCTGAACAAGGAACTGGGCCGCGGCCTGACGGTCGCATCCGGCCTCACCTTCCGCCGGACCGACCTGTCGGACCCGGCGGCCGCGGTCGAGGAGGAGGACCTGCGCGACGACTACAATTTCTCGAGCATCAAGGCCCAAGCCACCTATGACACCCGCAACGACATCTTTTTCCCGACCACGGGTCAGCGGACCTTCGGGGCGGTCGAGCGGGCGGACACCCTGCTGGGCGGCGACGTGACCTTTCTGCGCCTGACCGGCGGTATGCGCTGGTTCCTGCCCGTCGCACGCTCCACCGTGCTGGGCCTGCGCTACAGCACCGGCCTGATCATTCCGGGCGAGGACGAGTTCACGGTGCCCCTGGCCGAACGGTTCTTCAACGGCGGCGAGAACACCGTGCGCAGCTTCAAGGAATCCGAACTGGGTCCGCGCGACAGCACCGGCGACCCCGCCGGCGGGCTGGCCTACAACGTCCTGAGCGCCGAGCTGCGCCAGCGCCTGATCGGCGATTTCACCGGAACCCTGTTCACGGATTTCGGCAACGTGGCCCCCAACCGCACCCGCGACGACGAGGGCCGGCCGCCCTACCGCAACCGGTCCCAGATCCTCTCCGACACGCTGGGCGACTTTTTCAGGGGCTTCCGGCCGGGGGTGGGCGTGGGCCTGCAATACCTGCTGCCGGTCGGCCCGGCGCGGGTGGACTTCGCCGTAAACCCGGACCGGGACGAGAAGCGCAACGAGGACCGGTACGTGCTGCACTTCAGCGTGGGCATGGCGTTTTGAGGCGGAACCAGCGGAAGCTGCGGCGGCCCTGAATGGTCTGCTCTGCGATTTTCGGTGCGAGGCGCAGGAAAAGGCTGAGAAACGGGTAATACAGCCGGGGCGGCAGCGCAAAGATGACCTGCCGGCCGGCCCAGGCATAGCGCATTTCCGGCAGCAGGCAGCGGCGGAAGGACTCGCGATAGAGGGCCAGGGCCGCCTCCGGCCGCGCGAAGGCGGCGATGACGGCCTGGGCGGCGAGTTCGGCGCTGCGGTGGGCGTAATAGATGCCCTCCCCCAGGAACGGGTCGGCCAGCCCGGCGGCGTCCCCGACCAGCAGCATGTTCCCGCCGCCGGGGGTTTTGAGATAGCTGCCGTAGGGCAGGCCATGACCGTGCAGCCGGAGCCGTCGTTCGGGCTCGGGGAGCTTCAACTCCCGCAGAAACCGGCGGAAGTCGTCCTGGAGGCGGCGCCCCGGCGACTTCAGGGCGGCGATCCCGAGCACCTGTCGGGCGGGGCCCGGAAAAGACCAGGCATACCCCCGGCGCACGTGGCCGAAGTAAATGGTGGGATGGTCGGGGAATGCTCCCGGCCGTCGCGGGGCGAAGCATTCCAGGGCGCTGGCCCGGCCCGGTCGGCGCGGCGGGCGGAGTTTGCCGGCGGATGCCAGGGTTTGCCGGATGCGGCTGTCGACGCCGTCGGCGCCGATCACGACCCGCGCCCGCCAGCGCCGGCCGCTATCCGTCAGCGCTTCGCAGCGGGCCGGATCGAGCGAGGCGACCGCGGCGCCGGCATGAAATTCGGCGCCGGCCGAAACGGCCTGCCGGAGCCAGAACGCGTCGTAGCTCGTACGGTCCACCAGATGGAACGGATCATCGAGCCGGCGGGTGAGCGCGTGCCCGCATCGATCGGCGACGGTGTATCGCCGGGTTTCGAAGCGGATCAGCCCGGCGGATTGGAGCGCCCGCAGGCTGACCTGAAAGATGCGTTCCAGGCTCTGGACGGTCTTCCAGGTGAGCAGCCCGCCGCAGAGCTTCGGCCGCGGAAAGCTGCTGCGGTCGAGTAGGACCACCTTCAGCCCCCGGCCGGCCAGGATGAATGCGGCCGTGGATCCGGCGGGACCGGCGCCGGCAATTAAGACATCGCAGGCTTCCGGGTCCATCTACTTGCTCCACGGCCAGAGCCGTTCCAGGTACTCCAGGCTCGGCCAGATGTCATCGGGCCGGTGGACCTCCATGGTTAGGACGGGCGGCCGGCGGCGGTGGGTCTGGAGATAGGCGAACAGCGGGCGGAAGTCGATCAGCCCCTGGCCCATGGCGAGGTGGTCGTCCTTTTTTCCGCCGTTGTCGTGGAGATGAAGCTGGCCGATGAACATGCCCAGGACGTTCAGCCATTCTTCGAGCGGCGCCCGGCCGAAGGCGGTCAGATGGCCGCAATCCAGGCATAGCCCCACGTCGTGGACGGCCAGGCGCTCGAACAGTTCCAGGATTTCCCCCGGTCCGCGCTCGTAGACGTTTTCGAGCACGAGCCGGCTGCCGGCGCGATTCAGGCGGGCGGCCACCTCGCTCCAGAACCGGGCGCTGTGGTCGAGCCAGGTTTTCCGGAAGTATTCGTAGCGCCGCCAGTCGTACCCGGCGTGGGCCACGACGGTGCGCGGCCGGAACAGGGGAATCAGTTCCATGAGTTCCTCGAAGCGGCGCCGGGTGACGGCGCGGATGGCGGGGTCGGTGGAGCCGGCGGAGAGATCCACGAACGGGGCGTGCAGGGTGACGGTGAGACCCTGTCGGTGCAGCGTATTCGCCACCGCTTCGAAGTCCTGCGGGGCATAACGCTCGATGGCCTCGGCATCGATACCGATTTCGGGATTGAGCCCATGGCGGGTGAAATGATCGAGAAGACCTTCGCGGAGCATGGTGAAGGGCACGCACACCTGGACGAGGCGTCTCAAGTCGCCCATGGATATCTCCCCTTGCTGGTCGTAGTCATACCTGGCTCCGGGCAAGCCGGAGGCAAATGCGAAATTCAAATTTTCTACACCAAGTGTCGTTTGAAATTCAAATCGTCCTCAAGGTGCATAGGGCTCCGCTTTTAAGAGAAGAAAACACTCAGGAGGTTTTTCGAAATGAGCTTCTTCGACCGCGTGGAAAACCGGCTGCTGCACGGGATCGATCGGATTTTCGAGCGAATGCCCCAGGCCGTGCCGGACGCGCAGAACCTGAGGCGCTGCCGGATCGTCTCCCATCGCGGAGAACATGACGGCCGCATCGTTCTCGAAAACACCCTGGCGGCCTTCGAAGCCGCGGCGGCTCTGGGCGTCTGGGGGATCGAGTGCGACCTCCGCTGGACCCGCGACCTGATGCCGGTGGTGATCCATGACGCCGACTTGCGCCGGGTCTTCGGGCTGGACCGGACGGTCTCGGCGTGTACGCTGGAAGAGCTGCAACGGGACTGCCCCGGGCTGCCCACCCTCGCCGAGGTGATCGGCCGTCACGGCGGGAAAACGCACCTGATGGTGGAAGTGAAACAGGAGCCCTATCCCGACCCCGGCCGGCAGAACCGGATCCTGCGGGATCTTTTCGCGGGGCTCACGCCCGGCGCGGACTTTCATCTTTTATCCCTGACTCCGGAGATGTTCCGGCTGACGCCGTTCGCCCCGCCGTCTGCCTGCATTCCCGTGGCGCGGCTGAATGTGCCCCGGCTGAGCCGCCTGGCTCTGCGTAACGGCTACGGCGGCGTGGCCGGGCATTATGCGCTGGTGGGCGGCGCCGCCATCCGGCAGCAGCATGCCGCCGGGCAGGGCGTCGGGACGGGCTATCCGCGCTCGCTGCGGGTTCTGGCCCGCGAGGTCAACCGGCAGGTGGACTGGATTTTTACGAACCACGCCGGTGACATTCAGGGATGGATCCGCCGCCTTCAACGGCTCGACGGCTGATGCTCCGGCGGAACTTCGCTTCCGTCCTTCACCCGCCACAGCAGGATCGCTCCCAACGCGAAGAGAACCAGCACCGACAGAATGCTTGCGCGCGAAGCGATCTGGCCGATGCGGGCCATCTGCTCGGCGTCCGCGGCGACCGGCATCAGACCCTGGCGCACCAGCAGCCCCACGGCGCCCATCAGGGCCGGGCCGATGATGGAGGCGAATTTGCCCAGCATGTTGTAAAAGCCGAAAAACTCGGCCGGGTGCTCAGCCGGAATCAGGCGTGTATAATAGGACCGGCTGAGCGCCTGGATTCCACCCTGGACCAGCCCGATGATGACGGCCATGGCATAGAACTCCAGGCGGTTCGTCATCATCGACCCCCAGATCGTCACCGCCATGTAGATGGCGATCGCCAGGAAAATCGCCCGGCGCGGCCCCCAGCGCTGGCCCAGCCTGCCGAAAACCAGCGCGGCGGGGAACCCCACGAACTGAACGACCAACAGGGCCGCAATCAGGTCCCGGGACGAAAAGCCCAGTGACAGGCCGTAGTCCACGGCCATGCGGATGATGGTGTCGACGCCGTCGATGTAGCACCAGTAGGCGATCAGGAATATGAGCGCCGGTTTGAACTGTCGGATCTTGCGGAAGGTCGCTGCCAGCTGGCGCATTCCTTCGCCGACCGCCTGCAGGAGCCCGATGGGCGCCGCCGCCACACGCGGCTCCGGGACCCAGAGGATCGCAAACACCGTGAAACCGCCCCACCACATCGCGACCGAAATAAACGCCAGTCGCACGGCGGCCGTCGCGTCTGCCAGCCCGAAGGTCTGCGGTGTGACGCTCATGGCCACGTTCAGGAGGAACAGCAATCCGCCGCCCAGGTAGCCCATGGCGTAGCCCAGGCTGGATACGGCGTCGACGCAGTTCTTCGGAGAGACGGACGGCAGCAGCGCGTCGTAGAACACGTTGGCCCCGGAGAACCCGATGATCCCCAGCGCGTAGCAGAAGATCGCCCAAACCCACTGGCCCTGGTCGACCCAGTAAAGGGCGGCGGTGGCGAGCGCTCCCAGGTAGGCGAAGAAGACCAGGAATCGCTTTTTGGCCGAAGCCTTATCGGCCGCGGCGCCGATGATCGGCGCCAGCAGCGCGATCGCGAGCCCGGCGATGGCATTGCCGAATCCGAGCTGAGCCGTGCTCAGATTGACGTCCGCACCGTAGCTCCAGTACTGCTTGAAAAAAACCGGAAAGAAGCCGGCCATCACCGTGGTGGCGAAGGCGGAGTTGGCCCAGTCGTAAAGGGCCCAGCCCCAGATCGCCTTTTTCTGTGCGTGTGGCGTCAATTATCCAGACCCTGAATACCGCGTTCGATGGTTGTGAATTAGGATGCGATACCGGATACTCGATACTGAATGCTGGATGATAAAGCAAACTCGTCCTGGGAAGTCTCTTTTATCCAGCATCGAGCATCCAGCATCGTTCCTTACCTGCCCACCGGCACCAGGTACAGCGGCTCCTCATCCGCCGGGAGCATCGCGATCGGCTTGACCGCCTCATCCTGGAACGCGCCGATCACCACCGACTTAAGGTCGAGCGCCACGGCCTGCAGGCACAGGTTTTGGGCGGCATGGCCGGCCTCCATGTCGACGTAGCGCACGCCGCGGCGCCCGTATTTCGCGGTCATCCGGTCATAGACGGCGGTGAATAAAAAAGTGACCGGCGCGCGTTCGACCGGTCGCTGACCGTGGGCCGCCGAGGCCATCTCCGCCCGCAGGTCGCGGGGAGATTTGGCGTGCAGGGCATGTTCACGGCCGAGGTAGCGGTAAAGCCCAGTCGGCAGCCCGACCACGTGCCCGACGACGACGTACAGCTCAAGCGGGTATAGCGCCCCGGCGGACGGTGCGGTGCGGTAGCCCTGCGCATGCGTTGTGCCTTGGGCGGCCCAGAGCAGCTGGGTGAGATCGTCCACGGTGAGCGGGTCGCGGGAGAAGGTCCGCATCGAGCGCCGCGCCAAAAGCGTCTGCTCGACCGAAACCGGACCTTCGAAACGGGGCTGGGGCAGTCGCACGATTTCGGGCGGCGGCATGACGGTCGCTCCTCGCCTCTGGTTTTCAGGCGTGCCCGCCGCCGGCCAGCATCCGCTGGTGGATGCGCTCGGCCCGCAGCAGGAAGGTTTCGAGCTTGGCCGTAATCAGCTGGGGAAACGGCGAGCCGTCGGTTTCGATCGCCAGAAACGGTAGCTCGTCGATGTCCGTCAGCACCGCCCGCAGCGCCGGGTTGGCCGGATCGGTGGCCAATTTGTTCCGGGCGGTCATGGTTTCGCTCAGGATCGCCTCCGAGAGGCGGTTCGGCATGCAGCCGAAGGGCCCGATGGCGATGACCCCGCAGGAATGGTGGATGATCTCCGTGAGGGATCCGCCCACGGTCAAGACCGCTTCACCGGTTAAATTGGGGGAGAGATGCGGGCTGGCGTTGGCGATCACGGTCGCCACATCCAGACTCTCGGCTTTCACCAGGCCGGAGCCGGCCAGAATCGATTTGATCTGCCTTTCGTAGCGTCCCTGGAAAAAGTTGCGCAGTTTCAGTTTGAACCGCTGCATGGTGCTGATCGGGTCCTGGTTGAACCCGTGGTCCACCAGATAATTGCAGTAGTGCACCCACTCGGCCACCGGTGCGCAGACGGTGGCGAATCCTTTCTCGGCCAGGCGTTCGGTCAGGAACTGGCGAGAAAGGGCATCGCGGCGCACGAAGATCTCGCCGGTCAGGCTGACGGCGGGGACCTCGGCCGTCGGCCGCCGCAGGGGAACCCGGCGCAGGCGCTCTGCGCAGGCGGTGAGCTGCCGCGTCAGCTGAGTGAAATCGGCCTTTTCCATGACGGCCAGAATCGCGCGCCACTCCGCATCAAACAACGCCATGGCCGCGGCCGGTTCGACGGCATTGGCCAGCAGCATCGACCGGATGTCCTCCATGACGTCGGAGACGATCACCGCCCACCAGGCGTGGCGCTCGAAATTCTTGCCCATCCCGACATAGGAGTTGTCCGAGGACAGGGCCAGCAGGGCGACATCGGGGATCTCCAGGCGGCGGACGAGATCCTCCATGAAGATGTAGTACTGTCCGAAGCGGCAGGGCCCGGAGCCGGTCGGCATGAAATAGACGACGATCTCCTCGGGGCGCTTTCCGTTCTGGATGTAGCCGAGCAGGGTGCCGGTGGTCAGGATCAGGGGCAGGCACTCCTTGCACGAGGTGTTGGCGCGTCCGAGCTTCAGGATCGCCTCGTCGTTTTCGCGGCCGGCGCGGGCATGCAGCCCGTAGCCCTTCAGGATGGCGGCGGCGGCTTCGGTGGCGAGCCGGCCCATGGAGGGGATGAGCACCGTGACCCGCGGGTCGGTCATGGGCACGACCTCTCCGGAGGAGGTCACGACCCGGGCGCGGCCGTCGTCGAGAAGGGTGCGGGCCGGGGCGAAGGCGCTTTGGCGCCGGGCGATCAGGCGCCGGGCGAGCAGCTGGCGGTAGGCGTTCACAATGTCGAGGAAGGCCTCCACCCGGGTCTCCAGCCCGGCGTCCGCCGTGTGGCTGTCGAGCTCGAGCGTCAAAGATGGCTTGCGGCCCATGATGTCGCGGAAGTAGCTGATGACAAAAGAGTCCGGACCGCACGAGAAATTGGTGATGTAGGTTCCGAAAAGCTGAGGGTGTTTTTCAACCCGCCGCGCGGCCTTCATGAGGAGCTTGCCCATGCCCCAGTACATGTGGCGTTTGGAGCGCTCCTGGTCCAGCTCGAGGAAATCCAGCGGGATCACCGTGACGCCGCGCGAAGCGAACTTGTGGGGGATGCCCATGTGGGCTTCCTCGGCAAACCCGTTGTAGGGCCGCGCGAAGATGACGACCCCGAACGTCTCCGGCCGGGCTTCCAGTTCGGAGAGCGCCTGCCGGCCGGCCGCTTTCATGGCGGCGAAGCAATCGAGCTGACGCTGTCGGGCGACGGCGAAGGCCGCCCGGGCCGCTCGGCGGCTGACGCCCATCTGCTGGGCGGCCTCCAGCAGGGGGGCTTCGGCGTCTTCGATGCCGCGCGACAAGTCCAGCAGCGGCGTCAGCAGGCGGCCGCCGCGCTGCCGGAGACGATCGAGCGCCGGCCGGAAAGAGGTCTGCAGGTAGTAGGTCTCGCCCTGAACCAGCGGGCAAACCTGCGACTGCTGACTGGCGTCGTCCTGCAGGTTGGGGACCGCCTTGAAGTGCGGCAGAAAAATGAAATCGGGAGGGGCGTCGCTTTTGAGCAGCGTATCGAAAAAGCCGTGCGCCAGCTCCACGGGGTAGCAGAAGGCCGCGCCGCGCTGGTCGATGCCTTCCTGGGTGGGCAGGTCCGGCAGGACCAGATCGAAACCCAGCTGGCTGAAGAAATTGGAGTAGAGCGGGTAGTAGGTGTTGACCAGAAAGCTGCGGTTGATGCCGACGCGGCCTCTGGCGCCCGCGCTCCCGCCGGCCGCCGCCGGCACGCCGTAGGTTTCAAAGACCATCTTCTGGCGCAGGCTGACGAGGTCGAGCTTTTGAATGTCGTAGTTCACGTGGTGGCGGAGGTTGTAATAGCGGTTGCAGGCTCCGCCGAAGGGGTGCTTCTGCCCCTCCACTTCAATCATGTTGATGGCGCAGCGCCGGTCGCACTTTTCCTTGCCGCCCCGGCAGGTGAAGGAGCGGCCGTAGATCACCTCACGGCCGGCCAGCGCCGCCAGGTCGAAAAGCCTTTCGGCCATGAGCCCGCTTTCGATGCGCTTGCGGACCTCCATGGCGACACCGAACGCCCCCATCAGGCCGGGCTCCGGCGGCACGACGATCGGCTTGCCCACCAGCGCCGCCATGGCCAGCGGCACGGCCCGGTTGTAGCACACGCCGCCCTGCATGAAGACCTTCCCGCCGACCGGGCGGTTGCCCTTGACCCGGTTGGAGTAGTTCATGCAAATCGAATACACCAGGCCGGCGACGATGTCCTCGCGGGCCATGCCTTCGTGAATCGCATTCTTGATGTCCGAGGCGATGAACGCAGCGCACTGGTCGTTGAAGTTGGGCGGCCGCCGACCCTGGAGGGCGACGGCGGCGATGTCCTCCATGCGCACGCCCAGCGTCTCGAACGCCGACTCCTCCAAAAAGGAGCCGGTCCCCGCGGAGCAGGCCTCGTTCATGGCATAGTCCGAGGGAACCGAGTTGGTGATGTAGGTGTATTTGGCGTCCTGCCCGCCGATTTCAAAAATGGTATCGACCTGTGGATCGAAGTGGACGGCCGCCGTTGCGTGGGCGATGATTTCGTTGATGACGCCGTCGGTGAGGGCGTGCAGTCCGGCGATCTGCCGACCCGATCCAGTCACCCCCAGGCCGACGATGTGAATCTGCCGCGGATCGACCTGGCGCTGCACCTGTTTCAGGATCGAACGGTAGCAGCGCCGGGAGGCGCCCACCGGATCGCCGCTGGTGCGCAGGTAGTCCGAGGCCAGCAGGGCATGGTCGGAGCGGCGCAGCAGCGCGGCCTTGGTGGTGGTGGAGCCGACGTCAAGTCCCAGGATGCAGACGTCGCCGGGGCGGATCGCATCGCGGGCGATCGTTTTGAACTCGACCTGCGCGGCGAAATCCTGAAGAGGCGCCAGACGGTCGAAGGCCACCGCTCCCTCGACGAACAGGCCGGCCATGCCGGGAAACGGCGCGGTTTCATGGGTGAGCGCCCAGAGCGCGGCACCCATGGCTTCGAAATAAGGAGCCTCCGCGGGGACGATCAATCCCGGGATTTCGCGCCGCAGGTAGTCGATCATCATGTGGTTTTGGGCGGTGCCGCCGGTGATCATGATGTTGCGCCGCTCGACCTTCTTGAGCAGTTCGAGGATCTTGTTGGCCATCATCTGGCAGAGGCCGGCGGTGACCTGGGCCTTGGGAATGCCCTTGTTGGTGGCGTGGGTGCAATCCGATTTGCAGAACACCGAACAGCGTCCGGAGACGTGATGGGGCCGTTCCACGGCGGCGAACTGGGCGGCGTCCTCCAGGCCGACGTTCATGCGCCGCAGTTGCTGCAGAAAAAACTCGCCGGTGCCGGAGGCGCACTTATTGCCGGTGATGACGTTGGCGATGCGCGCGCCGCGATCCAGGACATAGACCATGAAGGTCTCCCCGCCGGCGGACACGACGGCGGGGCAGTCGACGCCGTCGGGCTTCAGGAACGGATAGGCGCATTCGACCGCCTCCGGCTCCGAGATCGAGGTCAGATTGACGAATTTGCGGAATTTGCGTCCGGTGGCGGCGATGCGGTCGAAGGAGGCCAGGTCGATGCCCGCCAGTGCCTGCAGCAGGGTGCGTTTGGGGTCGCCTTCATGAAGGTGAACCGAATGGGCGCTGATGCGCGGCGCGGCGGCGCCTCCGCGAGCCTGTTCGACCTGAACCAGGGACACCGTGGATGCGCCCAGGCACAAACCAAGGGATTTGAGTGTATGGGTCATGGATGCCTCCCGCTGGTTCGAGCGGGAATTCACTCACCGGGACGGGTTTGAGGTTTTCAACCGTTGTTCGGAAGCCACTTATTGCCGGGAAATTCCGATCGATCTTCGACTGGAAAAACCGGACCGCAGATGACCGATGCGCGCAGAACGCATGTACCGGTTTATTGATAGTGCAAATCCCGTCATCTGGCAAGAGGGCTGAGACAACCGTTTCCGAATTTTTCATCCATACCAGAAAAACGGCGTCAGTGGGCGCGCGCCGGCTTGGTGCGGTTCTCGCGGGCGGCGTCCTGCGGATCGATGCGCCAGGTGACGAGCGGGGACAGGGTGTAAAGCAGCATGAAAAAAAGGAAGACGTATCCATAATAAGGTGTGAAAACCGATACGAGCAGCAGCAGTGCCCCGCGGGCCAGCCAGGGATGCCGGCTCATGAATCGGCCGGCATGCAGATAACGGATCGGATAAAGGTTCATGACAACGGCGGCGGCGATCATCATGCCGCAGCAGACCATGCCCCAGAAGGGAACCGAGTCGCAGGCGTCGTTGACGGCCTGATTGAGAATGATCATGGGCGCCACCACGAGCAGGGCGGCCGCCGGGCTGGGCATGCCCTTAAAGAACCCGGGGATCGGGTGCCGGTCCAGGGTGAAATAGGTCAGGCGGATGATTCCGGCCAGGGCGTAGATCGCCGCGACCGCGGTGTAGGGCAGGTCCTGGAGCCTGGGATCGGAGATGTCGGAAACGAGAAAGTAGTAGATCCACGCCGGTGCGATGCAGAAGCTGACGGCATCGGAGATGTCGTCGAGCACTCCCCCGAGGGTCACCGTGCGCGGCCGCTGCTCCGGTCCGGGCAGCGGCTCGGTCAAACCGAGCCGGCGGGCGACGGTGCCGTCCAGCTTGTCGAAGAGGGCCGCCCCGATCAGAAACAGGGAGGCCTCCCGGATGCGGTCCTGGTAGGCGAAAAACACCGCCAGCAACCCCATCATGGCGTTCATGATCGTCAGGGCGTTGGGAAAAAATGCCAGGATCCTGCGGCGCAGCTGCACGTTGCCGAGGCAGAGGTCGTCCAGGCAGAGCGTTCCGTATTTGCGGATGTATCCGGCGATCGACCCGAAATTGATGACGAAGAAGACGATTTCGATGAAGAA
Source organism: Desulfobacterales bacterium (assembly GCA_030834695.1). Lineage (GTDB taxonomy): Bacteria > Desulfobacterota > Desulfobacteria > Desulfobacterales > SpSt-501 > SpSt-501. The sequence continues at coordinate 10,537 of JAUQXK010000005.1, read as the reverse complement.
GAGCGTCCGCAGGGGGGTTTCGCCCAGACGGGCGACCCAGCCGTAGACGAGCGAGTGCGTCCCGTTCGGAATGTAGAAGGCATACGCGTAGAGCAGGGCGCCCACCGGCGCGGCCACGATGGTGCGCAGGCGGGTGAACTCGCGGTATTCCAATTCCTGATCGAAGCGCAGGGCGACACCGCGCATGAAGTGGGCGAAATTGTCGCGTACCAGTACGGTGATCGCCAGAAACAGGACCAGTAGGGCGTGGAGAAGCTCGGTTTTCTTGGGGTCCGGCAGAACATAATGCAGCCGCCACATGCAGCCGACGGCCACCGTGGGAAAGATGATGGAATAAATGAGCTTGTCGAGGATGCGGTCGGCCAGCTGGGCCATCTGGGGGTAAGGAAAAAATCGGGCGGCAAACCAGCCGTCGACCAGGTCAAAGGTCATGGATACGAGCAACAGGATGACCCCGAGCATGTAAAGCGTGGGGTTCTGATTCCACATCACGGCCACGGCGCAGAGCATGCCGCCGAACACGAGCGGCAGACGCCCGTAGACCAGAACCGCCGTGATGCGCTGGGGTAATCGCCCTTTGTTGTGCGCCATGTCGGCAACCGCCTGCTGAGATCAACCGCGAACCGCACCGGTTGTAACACCTTGCGAACTTATAGGAAATCGGTCCTTTGAAGTCAAGGAATAGAGAAGACGCCGACCCGTCTTCGTTGCAGTTCGTTGTTGATTCCGAGCGGGGATTTCAGATATGGATGGCGGCCGAAACCCAAGGGACTTATGCAATCCTCCATCTACCAAAAAGTCGGCATCGCCTCCCTGGTGATGATGGCTTCCGTATTCCTCAGCCGCGCGATCGGGCTGCTGCGCGAAATGGCCATCGCCTGGCGGGCCGGCGCCGGCCCGGAGGTGGACGCCTACCAGATCGCCTTCATCCTGCCGGAAATCCTCAACCACGTGGTCGCGACCGGCTTCCTCTCGGTGACGTTCATTCCGCTTTATACCCGCCGGCGGATCCAGCAGGGCGAGGTCGAGGCCAGCCGGGTGTTTTCCATCCTCCTGTGCGTCTTCGGGAGCGCGGCCCTGGTTGGCGTGGGCCTCGCCATGGTGTTCGCCGCCGAGCTCGTGGCCTGGGCCGCACCGGGCCTGGAAGACCCGGAGGCCCTGGCTGCGGCCGTGCGCATGACCCGCATCATCCTGCCGGCCCAGATTTTCTTTTTTGCCGGCGGTCTGCTGACGGCCGTCCAGTTCGCCCGCGAGCGTTTTTTTCTGCCGGCCCTCGCGCCCCTGATCTACAACCTGGGCATCATCGCCGGCGGGCTTCTGCTGGGGCCGTGGCTGGGGGTTGAAGGGTTCGCCTGGGGGGTGCTGGCCGGATCGTTCGTCGGGAACCTGCTGCTGCAGTGGGCGGGGGCGCGGCGGCTGGGCCTGCGGTTTCGGCCGGCCTGGGACTGGCGCCACCCGGATGTCGGTGCCTATCTGCGCCTGACGCTGCCGCTGATGCTCGGCCTGACCATGACGTTTTCGACGGAGTTTTTTTTCCGGTTTTTCGGCTCCTATCTCCCGGCCGGCAGCATCGCCGTGCTCAATTTCAGCCTGCGCGTGATGTTGATTCTGGTAGGCATCTTCGGCCAGGCGGTGGGCACGGCTTCGTACCCGTTCATGGCCCGCCTGGCCGAGGAAAACCGGCTGGACGAGATGAACGGGCTGATGAATAGGACCTTGCGCTACCTGGCGCTGCTGATTCCCGTTTCCGTGCTGCTGATGGTGTTGAGCCCGGAGGTCGTCCGCATCCTGTTTGAACGGGGGCGCTTCGACCCGGCCGCCACCCGGGTCACGGCCGACGTGCTGGTCTGGTTCCTGGCCGGGGCCGTCGGCTTTGCGGCCAGCACGGTCGTGGTGCGCGGCTACTTCGCCACCCGCAACACGCTCTTCCCGGCCGTGTTCGGCACGGTGGCCGTGCTGGCGAGCCTTCCGCTCTATCCGCTCGGAATCGAGCTGATGGGCGTGGAGGGCGTGGCGCTTGCGATCTCTTTCTCAGGCATCGTGCAGGTCGCGGTCCTTTTCATCCTCTGGAACCGCCGCAGCCGCAATACCGGGCAGGGCGGAGTGATTCGTTTCTATCTCAAGACGGCTTTGTTGAGCCTGGCCCTGGCGCCGCTGCTCGCGGCGGTGCGGCGCCTGGCGATCGAGGCGCTGGACGCCTCCGGCCCGGCCGGCAGCCTGGCGACCGCAGTGCTCGTGGGAACCGCCTTTGCGGTGCTCATGCTGGCGGCCGGATACGGGCTGAAGATCGCCGAGATCACCGATCTGACGGAGAAGTTTTTACGTGCCGTCCGATTCAGGCGTTGAATGCCGGCGGGCGGACCAATGATGCATGGCCAACCGGTGGCTGTTTGGCACTGGCGAGGGATGAAGAACACACAAAACGTTATGCTGATGCACGTCGCAGGGCAGGGATAGGATAATAAATCAGGGCCTAAGAGATCCGTTTGACCACCTGTGCGTCTTCTGCTAAATTCCTTTCATGCCAATCGACATCGAATATTTCAAATCCGCGTACGATAAATGGGTTGAGGAAGGCTTGGCCGAGTTTACGGCCGGCAACGTGCTGGATGTGGTCAAGCGCTACCCCTTGATCGTCAGCGAAGACATTCCCTGGACCCCTTACGCCGGGAAACCGTCGGAGCAGACCATTGCCCTAGTCACCAGCGGCGGCCTGTATCTCAAGGATAGCCAAGCGCCTTTCAACACCACCTCGATCCACGGCGACCCTTCTTTCCGCGAAATCCCCAAGACCGCCCGGCGGGAAGACTTCGGCCTCGCGCACGCGCACTACGACCACACCCTTGCGGAGCAGGACATCAATGTGATTTTTCCACTCGAGCGGCTGATCGAGTTGGAACAAGAGGGGATCATCGGCCGAGTAGCGGAAACGCACTATAGCTTCAGCTACGTGAACGATGTCGTGACGTTGCTCGGCGAATGCATTCCGCAGCTGTTACGGAAACTTAAGGCGGCTGAGGTCGACCTTCTTCTCCTGGTCCCGGTCTGACCCAAGTGCCATCAGACGGTCGGTCTGATCCAGCGTGCAGCAGAGGAAGCCGGTTTTTGCACGATATCCATGGGAAACGAACCCGAGCGCATGGCTAAAATAAAGCCGCCGCGCGCCCTGCGGGTCAAATTCGGGCGGGGCAGCATGTTCGGGGAACCCGGGAACGTGGAACGCCAGCGGCGCATCGTCATGGATGCCTTAGAGGCTTTGCAGACGATGGTTGTGCCGGGCACCGTCCGTGAATTGTCCTACCAATGGCGACGTTAAAGTCCTAATTCAAGATGTCCCCCGGCAGTCAGCAATAGAGCGCATGCCCCATGAAGATTTCGATTCTGGATGACTATTTCGACACCCTTCGTACTCTCGCGTGCTTTCGCAAGTTGGACGGATACGAAGTAACGGTATTTAACGATCACGCGCAGGATATCGACTCGCTCGCCGCACGCCTCAAGGATACCGAGGTGCTCGTGTTGTTTCGAGAGCGTACGCAAATACGTGGACCGTTGCTCGAACGCCTCGATGCTCTTCGGCTCATCAGTCAGCGCAGCGTCTACCCGCATATCGACATTGATGCGTGCACACGCCGCGGGGTGATCGTATCGTCCGATCAGCATGCAGGCAGTCCGTCCTATGCTGCAGCGGAACTCACCTGGGGGCTGATCATTGCGGCAATGCGCCAGATTCCCCAACAAATGTCTGCGCTGCGCGCCGGAACCTGGCAGATCGGCGTCGGCAGCAGTCTGCGCGGCAAGACGCTGGGGATCTACGGATACGGAAGAATTGGCGCGACGGTAGCTGGCTATGGAAGAGCCTTCGGGATGAATGTTTTGGTGTGGGCACGCGAGGCCTCTCTGCACCGCGCGCAAAAAGACGGCTATGCGGTGGCGCAGAGCAAGCGCTCGTTCTTCGAATCGGCCGATGTGATCACCCTGCACATGCGACTCGTCAAGGAAACGCGGGGCATCGTCACCAAGACTGATTTGTCGTGCATGAAACCCACCGCCTTGTTGGTCAACACCAGCCGGGCGCCGCTGATCGAGCCGGGTGCCCTGGTCGAGGCCCTGCGTGCCGGGCGACCAGGCGCGGCCGCCGTCGATGTTTACGAAGAGGAGCCGTTGCGGGACCCTGACCACCCGCTGCTAAAAATGGACCAAGTCGTGTGCACGCCTCACATCGGATATGTGACCCGGGACGAGTACGAGGTACAGTTTTCCGATATCTTCGATCAGGTCACCGCATATGCGGCGGGCACCCCCATCAACGTGGTGAACCCGGACGTCTTCGACGTGTTGAAGGGCCGGGTGGCCTCTTGACGGCATTCGCTATCGCCAAACAGGCAACCTGCCGGTTTCCTGAAAACGCGAGATTGAAATTATTAAGGGCCTCACAATTGTCTTTACGTCGTCATTGCGGCATGCTTTTAGCCGGAATCCATCTGCGCTTCTGAAGGGCGATAGCCCCCCTGTCTCTTGTTCGACCAGTAATTTCGAGGTGTGGATTGCCCGCTTCATCAACATCACCGCCAATCTGGCTTGCGGAGTGGATGCAAGCCCACGGAATTTCCCTGTGGGGCGCGGCAGATGTTAGGGGGTTTGTCACGCCCGCGGATCACACCGGGCATAGATTTCCTATCGCTCTTTCTTGGGCCATTCCAATGAACCCCCAAATAATGGCCAGCATCCAGAACGGGCCAAACCAAGCATATGCCGATGAGTATGCCAGGGTGAACGGTCTTATCAATGAATTGTCAGTTGCGTTAGCAGCCGAAATCAAAGATAGGGGTTTTCGATCCCTGCCATTGGCAGCTTCGGATCGTACGGACCCGGTTAATATCAAAGGGGACTTTCCGCATAAAACCGCAGCGACAAGAGCCGGTTTGGGATGGGTGGGGCGCCACTGCCAACTTATCACGCGCTCATTCGGATCATGGGTTCGGTTGGGGACTGTTTTTGCCGACATTGAGATTCCGTGCGGGCCGCCAATAGAGAGAAACTTCTGCGGTAATTGCCGGCGCTGCGTAGAGGCCTGCCCGGCAAAGGCGTTGAAGGGAACGGCATGGCATCCCGGAATCCCTCGTGAAGAACTTCTGGATGTCCGAGTTTGCGATCAGTGGAAAAAAGATCGCTACTTTCAATTCCACAAGGGGCATAACTGCGGCATCTGCTCAGCCGTCTGCCCCTATGGGTTAAGAGCGCTGAAAAAGAAGTCTGATGGACGTTCCAGGGTTCGGCCTGATCAACCTTAGAGGTGCAGGGGCAGGATGACCGGAACTAATCTGAAATAATTTTAAGTTGTTGCATCGAATAAATACCCTCCGACGTACCCCCAAGCCGCTCACTTTGTGATGCGCTTTGCGCCACCGCTTAGCCCTTTGATCCGTTGATTGGGATTTTCATTCCAAACCGATCACCCCACTCCAGCAGCGATTATCCATCGAAATCCGATTCTCAATTTGAGACGGAGGAGCGCCTCGGTGAGACCATCACCGAACTTTTAGCGCTGTTCTCCGCGTAAGATGGCTCATTGAACCAGTGAAAAAGACCGATAGCGTCTACATGATGAGGGGGCCGGTATTTCGAGCTAACCATGGGGGCGGATTTAGGCGAACTATCGGCCGCCTGCACCAAGATCGTGGATGGGGGGAGGGGCAGGGTGAAAAGGACCATATTGGCGTTCGTGTTGGCTCTATTGGCTGCGACTTCAGCCATAGCCGAGGACAAGATGTGTATCACTAAACAGTGGTATGGCGCCTTGGCACTCCGGGATATGGAACAGGCGATAGTCTATCTTTACGAGGATGACACCGCCGCCTTAAACAGAATGATCGATGAAAAGAAGGTCGGTGTATTCCATGAGGGCACAGAGGTTTTTATAACTGAGCGATACACCAGCAAGAACGGAAATAATTTGGTGCATATAAGGAGGATTGGAACGGCGATCGAAATTTGGACCCACATGGCAGCTGTTGCGTGCCGATAGAGGAAAGCCGCTGCCTCATACTAATAGCACCCATCACAGAGTGGCGCCGCCTTGGGATATAATATTCAACGCTCTATAAATCACCTTGATTTTCCACTACTGGCAGAGATATAATCTGCCTGAACGTTGACTTCTAATTTCATTTTTGCCGGGCCGGAAATGCAACCCCGGTTGAGTTGCGGTCCGGAGTTCTCCTCTCTTCTCCTGTCAGTCCTTCAATTCGGCATCACCTTTCCTATTGGGCAACCCCAACAAAAAGGGGGGTGTGCGAATGAAAATCTTCCACAGAAGTAAGATCCCTACGACCGAGCCTGAGGGAGTAATTTAGCCTTCAGGGGCTTTTTATCTCTTGAAAAATAGGAATTTTGAAGACCAACTGGGGCAAAAGCAGGACGCAGCCGCGGGTCGATCGTTGTTGAATCACTCTGGAAATGGAGCAGGCCCAGCCTTCGGGCTTTGGGCTTGCCCCTATCCAGGGCAAAGCGGGTGGAGGAGGTTTACCATTCTTCAGTTCGTGTTTGGCGCGAATGATGACCCAACGGGAATTACGTGGAATTAGAAGCAGCTGCCTGGTTGCAGGGTTCATTTCGGCAGGCTTGCCCCGCTGATCGATGCTCGACTTCATCTCTTCATTCCCCCCAGCGGTGGTTTGCAGGGTTTCCCAAAACCGGCATGAAGATGTCATCGTAATCCATGAAAGGAGGAAAGCATGAAAAGCCTGACGGCTGTTTCGTGCGGCATACTGTTGTGGGCGGCCTGTCATTTCCCCGCGCCGTCCCCACCACCGGACCCTGCCGCCGAGCTCGTCGAGAGAGGACGACAAATCTTTTTCAATGAGACATTTGCCGGAAATGGCCGGACCTGCGGGACCTGTCATCCAGCCGAAAACAATTTCACCATCGATCCGGTCTTTATAGCATCTTTGCCGAAAAATGATCCGCTGTTTGTGGCCGAATTCAGCCCCCCGCTAAAAGCCAATTTCGAAAACCCTCGCCTGATGAGGGAATTCGGCCTAATACTGGAAAACCTGGATGGATTTGGCGACTTGGCGAATCGATTCACCATGCGGGGGGTCCCCCACACGCTCGGGCTGCGCATCAGCGTTGTCAGCAGCAACGGCCCCCGCACCGGATGGTCGGGCGACGGAGCTCCCGGCGACGGTTCGCTCCGATCCTTCGCCACCGGCGCCGTGATCCAGCATTTCACCAAGACCTTGGATCGGATACCGGGGGTGGACTTTCGGCTGCCGACCGCCGAGGAACTAGATGCGCTGGAGGCCTTCCAGCTCTCGCTGGGCCGGCAGAACGAACTGACTCTGCCGCTTCAATTGAAGGGCACCGTCGCCAAGCGAGGGCAGGACTTGTTTCTCAGCCCCACCGTAGGCAAGTGTTTTCGCTGCCACGGGAACGCTGGAGCGAATGTACCCAATCCGATTGGCGGCCGCAGTGGCAATTTGAATTTCAACACGGGGGTCGAGGACCTGCCAGACCTGCCCCAGGACCTGACCGGAGAGCTGGCGCCCCCCGACGATGGGTTCGGCACTCCGGGCGACGGCACCTTCAACACGCCCTCTCTGGTCGAGGCTGCGGATACGGGACCGTTTTTTCACAACAACGCGATTGAAACCATAGAAGGGGCGGTCGCTTTTTTCAACGGCGCCGCTTTCAATAGCTCCCCCTCCGGTCAGGCCGTTGGAGGCATCATTCTGGACGGAACCCAGGTAGTTGAGATCGCTGCATTTCTTCGTGTGATCAATACTCTTGAAAATATCCGCCAGAGCATTGATCTATTGGAACCGGTCGCCCAGAAAACGGCCAGCACCGTTGATCAAATCAGACGTTCGATCGGACAGGCTGCTCAGGAGACGCAAGACGGTATTCGAGTCCTTTCCGGAGGAGGGCTCCATCCGCAGGCGGTTCGACATCTTGAGGAGGCGCTTAAGCAAATACAAAGGGCCGAGCACGGCATCCTTTTCCGGGGCCAACAGGCCTTGGAAGCGATCAAACAGTTGGAAAAAGCGCGGGCCGAGCTGCTTGAAACCTCTTGACCGGTGTGGCCCCTTACGCCGAGCTGCTGAATAAGTCTGCCAGCTGCAGCACTGGAAGGAAGCAAGCACCCCCCTTTTGCATCGGCCAGAAATTGGAGGAGATTAATCATGATAAAGAATTGGACCGTTATCACTGTGTTGGCGATTCTGCTGGCAACACATGCTGAAGGCATTGCCCAGAAAACAACAGAGTTATACATCCCCTTCGGCCAATCCCCCGGCTTGTCCGGCAAACACACCTTGGTCGGCAAAATCGTTCAGGTCAACCCATCGAACAATACCATCACCATGGCGGATGCCGCCGGAACACATTCCGCGTCGATTGCACCGGGCACCCGGATCTACCTGGACCGAAGCAAAGCCGGCTTGCCCAATTCCCAGGGCTTGTTGACCGATTGCAAGGCTGGCGACCCAGTCGAGGTTAAGTTTGTCGATAATGAGCGGGGCAAGCCAGCGGAATGGGTCAAGGTGCAGAAGGCCAGATAACCCCAAAATGGCTTGAAACAGAGTAGTTTCAAGTTGACTGTGTAACCGATATTCATGCCGGCACCCTGTCTCCGAGCAGGATGACGAACTGACGGAGCGCGGCCTTCACATCCCGGATCGGCATCGTCCACTTTTTCGGCACCCGGTTAAACCCCACCCTGGCCATTGCTTTGATTCTCCAACGTAAACCAAACTTGCTCCTGTAAAGGAGCTGTTATATTTTGGAGGAGTTATTGCGCGCTGGCTATTTTGAATGGGAGGTAAGGATATGACTCGAATAGACAGGAACAACGGTTTGGGTTTGGCCATTATTTTATTGTCATTGGTCGTCCTCTCATGCTCCAAAGGGTACAATAAGCATGCTGATGAATATTATGCACAAGGCAAAATATTCTATGAGAATATGGATTACGATAGGTCTATTGATAGTTTTTCAAAAGTTCTGGAACTATCGCCAGCGGGGGAGGAGAATAACCGCGTCTATTATATGAGAGGGCTGTCTTACTCCAAAAATAGGCAATATGACAAGGCGATATACGATTTTTCACGAGCCCTCGAACTAACCAGTACAAGCGATAAAGATCTAAGATTCCTGATCTATGAAATGAGAGGAGATGCGTTTTCTGGCCAGAATAAATGGCCGATGGCCATAGAGGACTATTGGAAATCGGTTGCGGAAGATCCTGATCATAAGAACGCGAAATATGTCTACCTAAATCGAGGCTGGGCTTACCTCAACAACAATGACGCCGATGCTGCTATAAAAGATTTTGACAGGGTCATATCACGCGATCCCAAGATCGCAGAAGCCTATTATGGGCGCGGAAAAGCCTATTTAAAAAAGGCTGACCCTCAACGCGCTTTAGCCGATGCGAAAGAGGCATTGAAGCTGAAGCCGGAGGAAAAGAGGTATGATGATCTCGTTTATGAGATTAACACGGGGACAAAAAGGCAATAATCATCCAAAAAGAACCACCCGATTTCCCTGCAACCGCTTAGGGGCCGAGCTTAAAGTCGATGAGGCCCCAGCCTGAGTCCCCCGCCTGCATCAACCACTGTTCCCTAACATCGGCTGTTTTCTGAAAGGGGGCATTACAATTCGGAATCGACCATTCTGGCGGTGTATGGATTTTCCATCGAAGTCGACACTCCCCTGTCGATATGGACGGGTTATTGCGCGACATGGACAGACTGGGATAACATGTGCCATCTCTCAATCATCCCACTTGGAGGGAATATGTCATCGAAAGTTATAACTTCGACTCCAGCCAACACACCGCATCCTATTGGTCCTTACAACCACATCGCGAAGGTGGGACAGTTCATTAGCATTGGTGGCACCGCCGGTGTTAATCCTGCAACTGGTAAGTTGGCTGGTCCGGATGCGTACTCACAGACGAAGCAGATTTTGGAGTCGTTCAAAGTCATGCTGGAATCGGTAGGATCAGATTTGAATCAAATCATCCATGTAAATGTCTTTCTCAAAGACATGAAAGATTTTGGGAGCATGAACCGCGGGTATATTGAGAAAATGGGTGAGCACCGACCGGCTCGAACCGTGATTGGAGTCAACGAACTTCCCAAGCCCGATGTTCTGCTGACGATGAATCTGACTGCCGTTACCGGAACATAGGTCTATCGCCGCCAGGTTTCGGTTTGACATGAGCAGGCCGTGTCCGGAAGCAAGAGCGGTATGCGGAATCAATCTGCGATAAATTTGAGAAAAGGAGACAAAAATATGATTCGAAGAAGGAACCGATTGTGCCGTGCGATGACCATTACAATAGCACTCCTCGGAGCCTGCCCGGTTATCGCGGCAGCGGTTGATCTGAGTGTTTATGCGCCTGGTGGTGTTAGATCAGCGTTGCAAGCCGCAGCGTCAGCGTTTGAGAGCGAAACCGGACACACGGTCAAGTTCACCTTCGGTACAGGTGGCGGCATCCAAAAGCAGGTGGCTGAGGGTGCGCCAGCAGACG
>JAUQXK010000075.1 GCA_030834695.1 Desulfobacterales bacterium | reverse complement strand
GAGGCCCCGCTGCGGGGCCGAATAGCGTTTGAAAGCCGCTACTTCGAGGCTGCGTCGATCGCCTCCAGGAAGGCCTTCATCATGGCCTCGCCCTCGGCGCCGTGCTTCTCGACGATGATCTTCTTCACCTCCGGCATGGTGAGGTCGCGGAACTTGGCCTGCTGGTCCGGAGTGAGAGCGTTGACCTGCATTTGCTTGCTGAGCGCCAGCAAGCCCCTATCGGAGGCCTCGATCGCCCGAGCCACTCCTCGTCCCGCGACAACCCCTGACTTGGCAGCATAGGCGATGACGTTTTTCTCCGCCGGGGTCATTGCGTTCCAGAAATCCATGTTCATCGCCCACACGTAAGGGGTGAACAAGTGTCCGGTAAGCGTCAGGTATTTTTGGACCTCGTTCATCTTGGCAAAGGAGATGATCGGCACCGGGTTCATCTGGCCGTCGGCCACCCCGGTTTGAAGGGCTGTGTAAACCTCGGCCCAGGGGATGATCGAAGGCTGGCCGCCCAGGGCGCTCACGATGGCCTTGTGGGTGTCAAGGCCCATGGTGCGGATCTTGAGCCCCTTCATGTCCTCGGGGGTCTTGATGGGCCGCTTGGAGTTGGTGAAGTGAAAGAACCCTCCGGAGTCGCCGAACCCCAGCACCTTCAGGCTGGTTTTCTTCTCGATGTCCTCCGCCAGCTTGATGCCGAATGGCCCGTCGAACACGGCATAGGTGGCGCTGATGTTGGGGAAGGCGAAGGGAACATCGAGAACCCCGATCATGGGATAGATCGAGGCGAACTCGCCTACCGAAAAAATTCCAGTCTGAATGACGCCGCTTTTCACCTGCGTGACCACTTCATTGCCCTTGCCGAGCTGCGAGTTGGGGAAGGTCTGCACGGTGATTTCGCCGTTGGTGCCGGCCTCCACCAGGCTCTTGAATACCGTGGCCATGGCACCCGTGGGGTTGTCGAAAGGATCGTCCTTGTTGAGGTTGTGCAGCTTGATCACCTTGGCGGCCTCGGCTGGGGCCGGGACGAAGGAAACGGCTGCAAGCGACAGCATCACCAAGGCCGCCACGAAAAACAGGAATGAGCGTTTCATGATGTCCTCCATAGAGTTTGGGGTTTTCAGTGCGCCTGAATAGTGTGTTGAAAACCATCCTATTTACCAAGCAGCAGATGCGGCATAAACATGGTCATCTGCGGGAAAAATGCAATCAGGAACAAGACCGCCACTTCAAGCAGGATGAACGGCCAGATGGCCTTGCTGAGTGCCTCCAGGCGTATGCCGGTAATCGAGCAGATCACGAAGAGGCAGGCCCCCACCGGCGGGGTCATCAGACCAATGTTGAGCGACAGCACGATCATGATGCCCGCGTGCACGGGATCCATCCCGATCGACTGGGTCAGCGGGCCCAGGACCGGTGCCAGGATGATCAACGCCGCATTGATGTCCATGAACATGCCGATGACCAGCAGCAGAATCAGGATCATCAGGGTCACCATCTGCGGGTCGCGCGAGATCGTCAAAAATAACTTGGCGATCATCTGCGGGATCTGCTCGAAGGTCATCCACCAGCTCAAGATCGAGGCGGATGCAATGATCAGAAACACCACGCCGGTGATGAGGCTGGTGCGTACCAGCATTTCGACGATGTCTTTGAAGGTGATGGCCCGGTAAACCCCCACGCCCACGACAAGTGCATAAAACACGGCGATGGCCGCCGCTTCGGTGGGGGTGGCGATGCCGCCCAGGATGCCGCCCAGAATGATGACCGGCATGAGCAGGGCAAGGAAGCTTGATTTGAAGGATGCGACGATCCGCCACAGGCTCAATCCGCCCTCGCCCTTGGGAAGGCCGATACGCCGGCCGATGGCTGCGATGAAGCACATGCAGAACAGGCAGATAAGCAAGCCCGGCAGGATCCCGGCCGCGAACAGCCCGGCGATCGAAACCCCCATGAGAGAGCCGTAGATAACCATCAGGTTGGAAGGCGGGATGGTGGGCCCGATGATGGCGCCGGCGACGCAGACCGCGCACGCGAACGGCTTGGGATAGCCCTTGGATATCATCGCCGGCACCAGGGTGTTGCCGAAGGCTGCCGCATCGGATACGGCCGCTCCGGTCATCCCCGCGAAGATCACGGATGCCACCATGTTGCTGTGGGCGAGGCCGCCGCGCAGGTAGCCCACCAGGGAGTCGGTGAAGGCCACCAGGCGCATGGTGATGCCCGAGCGGTTCATGATCTCCCCAGCCAGTATAAAAAACGGCATGGCCATGAAGGTGAAAAGGTCCAAACCCTCGAAGTAGCGCTTGGGAGCCATAGTCAGAAAATTTTCGCCCCCGACCTGAATCAGGCCTGCGACCCCGGCCAGCCCCAACACGTAGCCGATGGGCAGCCCTACGAACATCAGCCCGAAGAAGAGGATGCCGACGATGGTCATGCGATTACCTCCTCGGCCTTTTTCTCCATTTCAGGCGCCTTGAGCGGGAAATCCCGCACCATGGTCACGACGAGTTGTACGACCGTCAGGGCCGATGACACCGGCACGGAGGCGAACGGCACCAGCATCGTCATGCCGAAGATGTTGGCATGTTGGGTCTTGCCCTCGGTCGTCATGCCGATGCTGTAGTAGGTGAGAAAGAGGAAAAACCCCAGCCCGATCAGATCCAGGACCAACTGCAGAACCCTACGATGGGGTTTCGGCATGAAGTTCAATACGAACTCCAGGCCGATATGCTCGCGACGGTAGGCTCCGCAGGGCACCGCCAGCAGAGCGCACCAGATCATGACGTAGCGCGCGAACTCCTCGGTCCAGGTGGTACCCAAGGTATAGGCGTAGCGGTCAGCCACTCCGAGCCAAATCGTCAGGACCAGGACGGCCATCAAAAGCGCGCAAATGCGCTCGTTCAACCAGTTCAACCGCCGCCCGAATGCATCGAGTCGAGTGATGACATCGGATCCCATCATCTTCACCTCGGCGAAATTCTCAGATCCGGATTTGAGATTGATTCCCGTTACGAAAATTTGTTACTTGTGCGCGAATACCTGATAAAAGTCAATAATCTTCAGTCTGAAAGAGGACCTCTGGTGCCGAACAATCTGCTTGGTTGCCCCTCCTGCCGGGATACCTACCTGGCACAATCGGGCATTTTCAGTTGTCCGGAACGCCGTCCGGGCGAAGAGCACACGCTTCAAAGGATACTGGATTTAGGCGCCCGGCCAGCCGAAAGCATTCGTAATTCCTGGAAACAGGGATCGCTCCACACCTTCGCGCTGCTTCATCCGCTTCTTTCCGGCTGCGGCCTGCTTGGCTACGATCGCTATCTCCGGATCCTCGACCCGATCACAGACCGCTTGCAGCGCATGGAGGGCCGGAGCTTCGAGGTGACCCCGCTGACCGCGGAATCCCGCCTGGCATCGGCTCTCGGCCGGAACGGCCGCCTATGGGTCAAAAACGAAACCGGCAACGTGAGCGGATCCCATAAGGGCCGGCACCTGATGGCTACGCTGCTCTACCTGGAGGCGTTGCGGGAGCTCAGGGGCGAAACGGCCAGAAAGGTCCTGGCCATCTACAGTTGCGGCAACGCCGCCCTGGGGGCGGCTGCGGTGGCCCGGGCCGGCGGTTATGGACTGCACGCGTTCGTTCCGGAGGACGTCGACCCCACGGTGGCCGCCATGCTGGCGGAACGGGGCGCGTTCGTGGAAAAGATCCCGCGTGCGGGCACCGGCGAAGGCGATCCCTGCTATCTCGCTTTTCAGGAGGCGCTGCGACAAAACGGCTGGCTTCCGTTCGCCTGCGCCGGCAACGACAACTGGTCGAACATCGAAGGCGGCGCCACCCTGGGCTGGGAGATGCTGATGCAGCTGGGCGACCGATCGGAAGGGATCGACAGCGTCGTGATCCAGGTGGGCGGCGGCGCTTTGGCACGCTCGGTCGCACAGGCCTTCGAAGAGGCGCTTCAGCTGGGGTTCATGCGCACATTGCCGCGCATCCATGTCTGTCAGCCCGAGGGCGGATTTCCTTTCGTGCGGGCCTATTTGCTGGCTTTGGCCGAAATCGCCCGCCGCAGCGGGCGATCATTCGATCTTCGCTACGACAAGGGCGCCGATCCTATATCGCAGCTTCAGGAGACAGCGGCTTTCGCGCGCACCCGACCCGATCAAATTCAGGAAGCGGCCGCTTTTGTTAAAGGTATTTTCGATACTCAGGTTGTGCAATTGGTTTTGAATAAAATGGCTGACAACGCCAGCCATTTTATGTGGCCCTGGGATGGCGCCGCGCCACACAGCCTGGCCCACGGAATTCTGGACGACGTCACGTACGACTGGTACCACCTGCTGCGCGCCGTGCTGCGCTCGGGCGGCCTGGCCGAAATCCTACTCGAGGAAACCATCCGCGATGCTTACGAGAAAGCGCATTTCCACACCGGTATTCACGTCTGCCCGACGGGCGCTTCCGGTTTGGCCGGCCTGATGCAATTGCAGGCGTCCGGTGCCATAACCCCCGGCGAGTCGGTAGGGCTTTTTTTCACCGGGTTTGACCGGGCCAGAACCCAATGATAATGAAAAGTTTATATCTTCTGTTCAGGTGGTTAGACTGAAGACTGAAGGGCAAAAAGGATCATCCATGACACCAAAACGACTCATCACCGGCCCGACCTTCGCCGAAATGCTGGACCCTTCCAGGATCCGCAAGGATCTGCGCGAGAAGGCTCTGGCCGTCAAAGCCAGGGACCCGCTTGACCCCCTCAATCTCTACAACATTTCCTGGAAGGACGGTTCCGGCCGGATCTACCACGAAGTTTTGCCTCAAGCGCTGACAGGGGTCGAAACCCCCATCGTGGTCCTGTACGGCAAGGATTTCCCAACCGGCAGTCACAAGGTGGGAGCCACCTACTCGGTTCTGATCGAGAAGGCCATCACCGGCGCCGTGGACCCGGGCCGCCACACCATCGTCTGGCCGTCCACCGGCAATTACGGCATCGGCGGCGCCTGGGTGGGCTGCCGCATGAAGTTCGACTCGGTCGTGATCCTGCCCGAAGAAATGAGCCAGGAGCGCTTCGAGATCGTGCGCGGTTACGGCGCCCGGCTGGAGCTGACGCCGGGCTGCGAAAGCAACGTGAAGGAGATCTACGACAAGTGTCATGCGCTGAGGCAGGCCGCGCCCGAGCGCATCCGCATCATGAACCAGTTTGAAGCATTCGCCAACTACCGTTTCCATTACTATGTTACCGGCAACACCATCATCGAACTGGCCAAGGTGCTGGAGGCCGAGGGCATCGGCAAGGGCGTTGTTTCGGCGTACGTTTCCGCCATGGGCTCGGCCGGCACGATCGCGGCCGGAGACCGGCTCAAGCAGCAATGGCCCGGCCGCCATCGGATCGTCGGGCTCGAGCCGATCCAGTGCCCGACGCTCTACTGGAACGGCTACGGCGGCCACGACATCCAGGGCATCGGCGACAAGCATGTCACCTGGATCCACAACGTCATGAACATGGATGCGGTCATGTGCATCGACGACATCGAAAGCAAACTGGGGTTGCAGATGCTGACCGAGGAACCCGGCTGGGAGATGCTCACCCGCAACTACGGCGTGGCCGAGGAGAAGGCAAGAAGGCTCGCCGGGATTTTCGGCATCTCCGGCGTCTGCAACGTGCTCGGGGCCATCAAGACGGCCAAATTCTACGGCATGGGCAAGGACGACCTCATCGTCACGGTCTGCACCGATGCCATCGACCGCTACCACTCGGTCATGGCCGGCCTGACCGAGTGCTTCGGCCCGATGGACCAAACCGCCGCCGAAGTGCGCCTGGTCGGCATTTTCCATCGCCAGAAACTGGACTGGATCGACGAGGGCACCCGCCGCAACCGCAACCAATGGCACAATCTCAAGTACTTCACCTGGGTGGAGCAGCAGGGCAAGGCCGTCGAAGATCTGAATGCCCAGCGCGACCAGGCCTATTGGGAGGCGCAGCAGGCCGAGGTGGCAAGGGTCGACCGGCTGATCGAGGAATACCGCTCTGAAACGGCGCGGGCTTAGCCCGTACCGTTTCAACGGAAGTTATCAAAAGCGATGCCTCCTCAATTATTTTTTTATTTTGTGGGAGCGGTTTTCCAGCCACGATGATCGAGGCTGAAAGCCTCTCCCACAAAAACCATCGGAACAGAGGATTCACAATATGCCGAACTCCCAGCATATTCTTGAGCTTTCCCAGAAATACCGCGACGACACCGCCTCCAACCTGTCCGAGCTCGTCAAGATCAAGTCGCCGAGCCTGGGTGAGAAAGCGGTTGCGCAAAAACTGGCCGAGCAGATGCAGTCCGCCGGCTTCGACGAGGTTAGAATCGACGGGCTCGGCAACGTGATCGGCCGCATCGGAAACGGCAAACGCATCCTGGCGTTCGACGGCCACATCGACACCGTCGAGGTCGGCAACGCCGCCAACTGGAGCTTCGATCCTTTCAGCGGAGAGATCCGTGACGGGTTCGTCCACGGCCGCGGGGCCGCGGACCAGAAGGGCGGCGTCGCATCCATGGTAACCGCCGGCCGCATCCTCAAAGAACTTGGCTTCGACCGGGATGTCACCGTGTACTTTGTGGGCAGCGTCATCGAGGAGGACTGCGACGGCCTGTGCTGGAAGTACATCATCGAAGAAGGCGGGATCCGGCCGGAGGTGGTCGTGAGCACCGAGCCCACCGACGGCGGCCTCTACCGCGGCCAGCGCGGCCGCATGGAGATCGAGGTCGAATTCAAAGGGGTTTCCTCCCACGGATCGGCCCCGGAGCGCGGCAAGAACGCGATCTATATGGCCTCACGGGCCTGCCTGGCCGCCGAGCAGCTCGGCGAGCGGCTGCTATCCGACGACTTCCTCGGCAAAGGCTCCATCGCGCTCAGCCAGTTTGTTTCCGGCAGCCCGTCGCTGTGCGCGGTGGCGGACTACGCCCGCATCCACCTGGACCGCCGGCTGACCTGGGGCGAAACCAGGGAATCGGCCGTCAGGGAAATCGAGGCGCTGGTCAAGGGTGAGGATGCCAGGGTGTTCGTCCTGAACTACGAGGAGACGGCCTACACCGGCCGGCGCTACGGCATGGAAAAATACTATCCGACCTGGAAGTGGCCGGAGGACCACCCGGCCGTTCAGGCCGGCGCCCGGACCTATCAGGCGCTCTTCGGCCGGCCGCCCCGCATCGGAAAGTGGACCTTCTCAACCAACGCCGTCACCATCTCCGGCGTGTACGGGATTCCGGCGATCGGGTTCGGGCCGGGAGCCGAAGCCATGGCCCACGCCCCCGACGAGAAGACCCCGGTCGAAGACCTGGTCAACGCCGCGGCTTTTTATGCACTTTACGCCTGGACCGCTTGACAGCCGAACCGGCTGTAGACCAACGGGCAACGGGCCAACAGGTCAACGATCGGACCTGTATGCCTTCAAGGAGAAACCATGAGCAATTTTCAAAGCCTGCTGAAGGAGATCGGCGCCCTTTCGGGCGATCTCTACCATAGGGACTTTCTGCTGACCTGGGAGAAAAGCGTTGACGAACTCAAAAAGATCGTGGCCGTGGCCGATGCGCTGCGCTGGCTGCGCCGGGAAAACATCTCGACCCGGTGCTTCGACTCGGGCCTGGCGGTGAGCATTTTCCGCGACCAGTCGACCCGCACGCGCTTTTCGTACTTCTCGGCGGCCAATCTGCTCGGGCTGGGCGTCCAGGATCTGGACGAAGGCCGTTCGCAGATCGCCCACGGCGAGACCGTGCGCGAGACGGCCAACATGATCGGTTTTTTCACCGAGTTCATCGGCATCCGCGACGATATCTTCCTGGGCGCAGGCCACGCCTACATGCAGGAAGTGGCTGCCGCGGTGGAGGACGGGTTCAAGGCCGGCGTCTTGGAGCAGCGGCCGTACCTCGTCAACCTGCAGAGCGACATCGACCACCCCACCCAGAGCATGGCCGACCTGATGCAGCTTAAGAACCATTTCGGCTCGCTGGAAAACCTGCGGGGCAAGAAAATCGCCATGACCTGGGCCTATTCGCCCAGCTACGGCAAGCCTCTGTCCGTGCCCCAGGGGGTGATCGGGCTGATGCCGCGCTTCGGCATGAACGTGGTGCTGGCGCACCCCGAGGGCTACCAGCTGATCCCTGAGGTGGTCGAAAAGGCCGGAACGTTCGCAAAGGCAAGCGGCGGCAGCTTCCAGGTCGTGAACTCCATGGATGAGGCCTTTGCGGGCGCCGACGTGGTCTATCCCAAAAGCTGGGCGCCCTACCATGTGATGGAAAAGCGTACCGATCTGCTGCGCAAGAACGACACGGCCGGTCTTAAGGAACTCGAGAAGGACTGCCTGGCCAACAACGCCCGGTTCAAGGATTGGGAGTGCTCCGAGGCAAAGATGCAACGGACCCAAGGCGGCCAAGCGCTTTATATGCACTGCCTGCCGGCGGACATTTCGGGGGTCTCCTGCACGGCGGGCGAGGTCGCTGCCGGGGTCTTCGAGCGCTACCGCATTCCGACTTACATCCAGGCCGGCTTCAAGCCTTACGTCATCGCCGCCGTCATGCTGGCCAGCCGCTTCGAGGACCCTGTCAAGCTGCTCCGGGCCATGAAGCGCCGGGCAATCGGGCGCACAGGTTTATAATGACCCCGGCCGGAGATTGAGATTGGTTTTTGTTGCAAGGATTAAAGGGTCGGGGTTAAGGGTTCAGGAGAAACCATGAAAATCTACCAAGTCGACGCCTTCACGGACAAACCGTTTACGGGCAATCCAGCCGGGGTGTGCGTGCTGCCCGTCCCGAAAGACGACGCCTGGATGCAGAACGTGGCGGCCGAGATGAACCTCTCGGAGACGGCCTTTCTGCTTGAGCAGGCCGACGGCTTTCGGCTGCGCTGGTTCACGCCGGCCGTCGAGGTCGAGCTCTGCGGCCACGCGACGCTCGCCTCGGCCCACGTCCTTTGGGAAATCGGCCGGCTGGACGGGCATGAACCGGCGCGGTTCCACACCTTAAGCGGGCTGCTCACGGCCGAACGCCGCGGCGACGCCATCGAGCTGGATTTTCCGGCCACGCCGGACGAACCGGCCGACGCCCCCGCCGGCCTGGCCGGGATCCTGGGGGCGAACGTCGTGAACTTCCGCAGCAGCCGGTTCGATCACCTGGTCGAACTCGAATCCGAGGCCGTGGTAAGAGGTCTGCGGCCCGATTTCACCCGCCTGAAGTCCCTGCCGGTGCGCGGCATCATGGTCACCAGCCGCGCCGCCTCTCCGGGATTCGACTTTGTGTCGCGCTTTTTCGGCCCGGCCGTCGGCATCGACGAAGACCCGGTGACCGGCTCGGCGCATTGCTGCCTCGGACCCTACTGGAGCCAGCGCCTGGGCAAGACCGAAATGCTGGCCTGTCAGGCCTCGGCCCGCGGCGGGGTGGTCGGGGTGACGGTCATGGGAGACCGGGTGCGCCTGCGCGGCCAAGCCGTTACGGTGATGACGGCGGAGCTGATCGCCGAATGACTACAAGAAAATATTTTTCGAAGGGACTTGAAGCATGAATCGAGAAAAATCCTACCTCCAGCTGCTGCTCGATGTGACCAAGGCAATTACGTCGAATCTCAATCTCAATGAGGTCTTCGATCTCATCGTCCACAAGGTCCCCGAGGTGGTACGAGTCGATGCGGCCACCCTGCGGCTGCTGGATCCTTCCGGGAAGCGTCTGGTGCTGCAGGCCGCCTCCGGTCTCAGCGACGCCTACCTGAGCCGCGGGCCGGTCGACGCGGAGGAAAGCGTCCTCAAGGCCCTGGCCGGCACTCCCATCGCAGTCTTCGACGCGGCCAGCGACCCGCGCATCCACTATCACGATGCCGCCCGCGAGGAGGGGATCAAGAGCATCCTGGTGGCGCCGGTCGTCATCCGCGGACAGGTGGCCGGCATTCTGCGATTGCTTGCCAAGACCCCCCGGGCCTATGCACCGCAGGAGATCGAGTTCGCGGCCGCCCTGGCCGAACAGTGCGGCATCGCCATCGAAAACGCCCGCGCCTATCAGGAGCAGGAGCGCCAGATCAGCTATTTCAAGGCCCTGGCCGAAATCGGGAAAGCGATCAATTCCACGCATGAACTGGACGCCATTTTGAACCTGATCGTCCGGCGCATGCCCGAGGTGATGAAACTCAAGGCCTGCACGATCCGCCTGATCGAATCGGCCGAAGGCCGCCTGCAGCTGAGGGCGGCGTACGGTTTGAGCCAGGCCTATCTGGAACGGGGGGCGCTCGACGAGGAGCTGGCCACCCATTATATTCTGCAGGGCGAGCCGGTGGTGATCCCGGATGCCACCGTGGACATTCATACGATTTATCACAAGGCGGCGAAGGCAGAGGGCGTGGGAAGCATCCTGGCCGTGCCGATCACGGTCCAGGAGGAACCGATCGGGATGATGCGGCTGCTCACAGCCGAAGTCCGCTATTTCTCGGCCGCGGACATCAACTTCGCCATGGCCGTGGCCGAGCAGGGCGGAATCGCCATTCAGAATGCCGTCAACTATCAAAAAATGCAGGACATGCTGTTCAACCAATCGGGTTCGAGCACAGGCGCTTCGATCCAATAGGAGGTCACTATGGGCAACGGCAACCCGCTATCTTCAAGGATTGATCCCATTTTCAAGCTGAAAACTCCGATTCTCTTCGGCCATCGCGGAGGGGTCCTGGAAGCTCCGGAAAGCACGGTGATGGCCTTCCACCATGCCTTGGAGGTGGCCCGCGTCGACGTTTTGGAGCTGGATGTCCAATTGACCCGGGATGGCCGGTTCGTGGTTTGGCACGGGCCGGATCTCAACAATGTGCGCATCGAAGGAATTGGCGACCGTCCCTCCAAGAGGGATCGCAACAAGATCTACGATTACGATTGGGCTGAGCTGGACGGCAGAGCCTGGGTGGCCGACCCTGCGGTGAAAAGCCTGGATGTGAACCAGATCGATCTATCCGATGTTCCAAAAGAGGAGGATCGCAGCCTCCTGCTTTTTGAGGATTTCCTGAAGAAATTTTCCTACTCCCCTCTCAACATCGAGATAAAGGAATCCTTCAATCGGCACATCAACGGCAATGACCGAAAAGGTTTGAAAGACAACATCCGGGCGTTTTCAAACATTCTCAACGCCGACGCGGGCAACCGGGTCAAGGTGGTGGTGAGCTCAACCGACGAATTTATAGTTGAATTCCGGAAGCAGAACGGCGAGAAATACCCCACAGGCCTTTCAACCATGGAGCAGCTCTTTCTGCAGGTGCTCAACATGAAAATGAAGAACCGTGCATTGGAAACCGTGCACAGCCATCTGTTTACAACCCGAAAAATTATCGACCGGGTTCGGGAAGAGGGCGGTGCAACATTTGTCTTTCTGACCGAGTTCGGACCGTTCTTCCCCGCCCTCGACCAGCATGATCCCTCCGAGAAGGATATCTTCGAAATTTTAGATCGAGGGGTGGACGGCATCATGACCGACCGGCCCAAGAGCGTCCGCGACATTATGGACCGCTGGATCGCCGCCCATTAGACGGCTTCGTAACGAGACCAATCTCGGCGTCGCACCGCATCCCGCCGCCGTCTGAACGGCGGCGGCTTATTTTTGCATGAGATGGCTCACCGCCTGCTCCAGGCCCTCAATGGTGAGCTCGAACATGGGGAAGATCTGGCGGATGGCGGCGATCGTGCGGGTATAGCCCCAGGTTTCGGCCGGCTTCGGATTGAGCCAGACGTTGCGCGGGAACGTCTGGGCCAGAAACATCAGGCATTCGATGCTCGGCCGTCCGCTGCGTTCCTCGGCGTAGATCGAGCCGTCCGTCGCCATGAGCTCGTAGGGTGCCATGCTCGCATCGCCGACGATGACCAGGCGGGTCTCGGGGTCGAGCCGCGCAAACCCAGCGATACGCTGGGCTTTCCGGTAGCGCGCGGGATCGCCCCAGAGGGTGTCGTAAATGGTGTTGTGGAAGAAAAAGATCTTGAGGTCCTTGAACTGGGCCCGGGCGTAGTCGAACACCGTCTGGACCACCGGAATGAAGGGGTCCATGGACCAGCCGCCGTTGTCGATCGCGAGAATAACCTTGAGTTTGTCCTTTAGATCCCGGTCGAAGACGAGCTCGATTTCCCCGGCGTTCTGGGTGGTTTGGTAGATGGTTTTTTCGATGTTGAGGCGGTCCTTGGGCCCGGCCGGCGCCATGTGCCGCAGCCGCTTCAACGCTTCGCCCACCAAGGCCTGGGTCAGCGGACCATCCTGGGAGTAGTCCCGGTAGCGGCGCTCCAGGGCCACCTTGACTGCCGACTTGTTGCCGGATACCCCTCCCACCCGCATACCGCCGGGATGGTAGCCGGAGTGCCCCACCGGCGAGTAGCCGCCGGTGCCGATCCACTTGCCGCCCCCGTGGTGCTCCTCGGTCTGCTCCTTCAGCCGCTCCTTGAAGTACTCCAGCAGCTGCTCGGGCGTCAGCTTCTTCAGGGCCTGCTCGTCCATCCCCAACAGCCGCGACAACTCCTGCGGCCTCTGCAGCCAGAATTCGAGCATCGAGCGCGCCAGCTCGTCCAGCTCGATGCCTTTGGGGTCGGGCATGTCTGCGCCCTGAAAGTGATGCGCGAAAACCTGATCGAAGAGATCGAAGTAGCGCTCGCTTTTGACCAGGATGGACCGCGACGCCGTGTAGAAATCCTCCAGCGAGCCGACCAGCCCCATCGACAGCGCCCGATGCAGGGTCAAAAAAGCAGTGGGGCTGACCTGAAGGCCCACATCGCGCAACTTGTAGAAGAAGTCGATGAACAACGGCTCACTCCGTTCGCAGGCATAGAGCAGAGGGCAGAGGGCTGGCTTGGACCCTATGCTCTATGCTCTTTGCCCTATGCCTTTTTCTCAAAGGCGCCTTCGGGCCGCAGCCTCTCTGGCGCGCTGGTAGTCCTGGCTTTTCTTGAAAAGAATTCCGAGGTAGGGCGGCTCGCCTTTGCCGATCTGCGCAGTTTTGCAGTCGGGGTCGGCCTTGAGCGCACGGATCCAGTTGATCAGCTCGCGCGTGGCCGGCCGTTTTTCGACGCCGTCGATCTGCCGCATGCGGTAGAACGCCGCGATGCTGTTTTCCAGCAAATCCTTGTCGAGGGACGGAAAGTGCACACGCAGGATGCGCCGCATCATGTCGGGGTCCGGGAAGGCGATATGGTGGAAATTGCACCGGCCCAGGAAAGGGTCGGAAAGATCCTTCTTGGCATTGCTCGTGATGATGATCACCGGCCGGTGCCGGGCGCTGACGGTTTTGTCGATCTCGATGATGTCAAACTCCATCTGATCGAGCACGTCGAGCATGTCGTCCTGAAAGTCGGTGTCGGCCTTGTCGATTTCGTCGATCAGAAGCACCGTGCGGGCCGCGGCGGTGAAGGCCTGGCCGATCTTGCCCATGCGGATGTAGTCCTCGATCCGGCTCACATCCCGCTTGGAGTCGCCGAAACGGCTGTCGTTGAGCCGGGTGAGGGTGTCGTACTGGTAGAGGGCTTCCACCAGTTTCATGCTCGATTTCACGTTGAGCACGATCAGGGGCATGCCCAGGGTTTCGGCGATGGCGTGCGCCAGCATCGTCTTGCCGGTGCCCGGCTCGCCCTTGAGCAGGAGCGGCATCTCCAGCGCCATGGAGATGTTGACGATCTTGGCCAGTTCGTCGTCCAGCACATAGCGCGAGGCCCCGGTGAAGCGGTTGGATGTTTCTTGGTTGGACATGGCTCCTCTATTGTATTGTATTATTCATCGTTTGCCTAAGGCATGGGGCATAGAGCATGGGGTAAAAGATTCTTTTCTTCACCCTGTGCCCTCTGCTCTAAGCTCTTTGTTCTTTGCGGATTCGGTTCGAAAGCTCGCGGGTCAACTGCAGTGCCTTCATGGCGAGTTCGACGCTCAGGGTTCCCATCCCGCAGGCCGGTGTGATCAGCGACTGCGCCAGGAGCTGTTTGGGGTCGATACCGAGCGACGCGACCTGGGCCGATTTCGATTTCCACTGCTCAAACAGGGCATCGGCGGTCTCGCGCTGGAGATCCTCCGGGCTGAGGGTGGGCACCAGGCCCCAGGCGATCAGGCCTCCGCGGTCGACAAACCGCCGGATCGCCTCCCGGTAAATCACAAATTGATCAAAGAAGGCATATGCGTCGAAGCTGAGAATGTCGGCTGCCGAATCCAGAACCAGGGTCCAATCGGCGTTGGCGCAGATGTGCACACCGGCCAGGCCGCCTTCCCGGTGGACGGCATCGATCATGGCGCCAAGGCCCTGGCAGATGTCCTCCCGGTTCAGCCCGATATACATCGACGATCCGAAACCGGTGATGGCCGGATCGTCGATGAACAGCAGCACCGGCCGGTCGATGGCCGAAAGCCGTCGGACCTGCCAGCGGGCCCGCAGGGCCAGCAGCCGGACGAAGGCATCGCGCAGCTGGGGGTCGTAGAAGACGGCCTTGCCGTTCCGGTCGCACAGGCTGGTGCCGAAGCTCACCGGCCCGATGATTTGCCCTTTCACCGCCAACGGCGGCGGGGTCCGCCTCATGGCCTGGTGGATCAGCTCGAAAAAGCCCCCGGCCGCGGCCGGGGCCATGGCAAAGCGCGAGCGGTCGAGGCCTTCCGCCTCATCCTGAAGCGCCAGGGCTTCCTCGTAAAAGCCCAGCAGGTTCTTTTCAAAATCAGGGCCTGCCGTATCGACGAACGCGCGGCCGTCCTCTTCCGCCAGACCCGGCAGGCCCACGGCGAACTGACGGGTCATGCTCTCCCCGGGCACCCTGGGCAGCTGCACCCAGAGCGGAATCTCCGGTGTGTGCTCCCACACCAGCCGGGCCGCCTGAGCATAATCGGTGAGCGGCAGGCTGCCGATCAGGCAGGGCAGGCCGTTTCCCTCGAAACGCGGTGTCGTCATGGCTACTTCGTTCCGAAAATCTTGTCGCCGGCATCCCCCAGACCCGGCAGGATATAACCGACGTCATTCAGTTTCTCGTCCACCGCGGCAACATACAGGTCGACATCCGGGTGGGCGGCTTCCACGCGTCGGATGCCCTCGGGCGCGGCTACCATGAAGATCCCCTTGATTTGCGGGCAGCCGGACTCTTTGAGCAGGTCGATGGCCGCCACGGTTGAGCCCCCGGTTGCCAGCATCGGGTCGAGGATGAGAGCCACCCGCATTTCCATGGACTTGGCCAGCTTCACGTAATAGCGCACCGGCGCGAGGGTTTCCTCGTTGCGGTAAAGCCCCACGATGCTGACCTTGGCCGATGGGATGAGGTTCAGTACCCCCGGCATCATGCCGAGCCCGGCGCGCAGGATGGGCACCACCGTAATTTTCTTGCCCTTGATTTTTTCCACCTCAACGGGGCCGGCCCATCCCTGGATCGTTTCTTTTTCGGTCTCCAGGTCCTTGGTGGCTTCGTAGGTCAAGAGGGTTGCGATTTCCGAGGCAAGCTCCCGGAAATCCTTGGTCGCCACATTGCTTTCCCGAGCCAGCGCGATTTTGTGCCTGATCAGGGGATGTCGCACGATATGCACGGGCATGGCGCTCTCCTTTCTCATTTGTCTTTCAATCGGGCAATTGCGTTGCTATAGTCGAATCGCCGCAAGGTGTCAATCTTAGGCCCGCATGAATTAGGCCCGCATGAAGCACCGGCGCGAATTGACAGCCCATCGGGCCGATGCTATATAAAGACCTTCGATTGGCTTCTGCCGGTGCCGGAAAATCCCCACATCTTGAAAGAGGTGCTCTGTGGCCGACATCATATCCCTGGACGACAAGCTGGAAACCTCCCGGGAGAAAAAAGCATCTCTGCGCCGCAGGCAAAAAGCAGTGTCGGTACGCCGGGTGGTTCAATGCACGAACTGCTCGTTCAAATGCGAAAAATGCGGGACTCAAATAGAACCGAAAACCGACGCGACCGAAGGCGGATTGAAGCTGCCCTACCAGTTCTGCGAAGCCTGTGCAGACGAATATGTGGATTACATTGAGCGGCTCCAGGGACGCGGCGACGCGGAATGTTATTGGCACAACGACGCCTGGCTCGACTGCTGGAGAAAATGGATCGACTACCAAGGCAGTGTCGACCGCTATGTGAAATCCAAAGAATTTTTAAGGCTGCTGCAGGAATTCAAGCAGTCCAGCCCTGAAACATAGGAGGCCGTATGTTTGGAATCGGCATGCCCGAGCTTATTATCATCCTGGTGATCATCCTCATCATTTTCGGTGCCGGCAAGCTTCCGGAAATCGGATCCGGAATCGGCAAGGCCATCAAAAACTTCAAGGGCGCTGCCGAGGAAGAAGAAAAAGATAAGAAGGGGCCGCAAAAAATAGAGGAAGACAAAAAGAGTTGAACGCGGCAGGTTCCGCACCGCAACTCGTCGTTTGGGTGGCCCATAAAAAATGAGCGCGGATTCAGATATCCGCGCTGTTTTTTTCAGAACCTGGAGTTAGCCAAAGCATCCGCGCCTGCCAAAAACTTCGCGAAAAGAACCCCGTGAGCTTATGCCTGAGCGATTTGTTAGCGAAGCCATCAGCCCGGTGGAAGGCACCGGGGATCCCGCGCGCATGGCAATCGGAGAGCCGGGACTGCCGAGTGAATTCGTGTGGCGCGGCCGGACCGTCTCGGTCAAGTCTGTCCTTCGAAGCTGGCGAGAAACCGGCAGGTGCCGTCACGGCAGCCCAGAGATGTATGTCCGCAAGCATTGGTATGAGGTGACCACGGCCTCAGATGGCACGATGACGCTTTATTTCGACCGGCACCCGCGCCGCAAGGGGCGAAAAGCCCCGAGGTGGTGGTTGTTCAGCATTCGCGAGGACGAGCGCGGGTCGGAGAGCGGCTCGATGGAGCCGCCTGAAGTGAATCCTTCCGCCGGCTCATTTCCGAAACCACCGGCTTAGGTCCATGCCGGCGTCGATTATTTTTTCCTTCCTGGACTTGGGCAGCTTCTTGACCGCTTGCTCAACCCTGAGAGCCAGCGACCGCGAACCGATCCTTTTTTTAAAAACCAGCTTCAGGGGCGCCCTGCCGCGCAGATACCTCGCGCCCTTGCCGGCTCGATGCTCGGCGATCCGGCGCTCGATGTCGGTGGCAATCCCCGTGTACAGCTTCCCATCGCGGCATCTCACCATATAAAGAGACCATTCGGCGTCCTGTCCCGGCATGCTTCTCTATACCGGCGATCCCTCACAATTGCAATGCGCGGTGATACTCCATGCCGATCCACCCACACTGCAAGAATTCAGATGCGGCTTTCCAAATTACGAAGGCCGACTCAGCCTGGGACTCTTGACAGCAGAGAGAAAAGGACCAACATCTATACCATGTAGTGGCATGGGCCATTCCCTCCCGGGTCCCATCCCATTTCTCAGTGCCGATACTCTGGAGGGAAAACAACCCCGGCGAAATCTCATCAAGCCAGATTACGGCGCCGGGTCGATACATATTAAGGGTTTCGTAATTGTCTTTACGTCGTCATTCCGGCATGCCCCGGATTACCGATTTCCGGGACAGGCTTTTAGACGGAATCCAGTGAATTCAACCCGTTCTGGATGCCGGATCACGTCCGGCATGACGGTACTATTTCGAGACGATTAATAGAGGCGCTGTTCAGGCAACCTGCCCCACGGAGGATAGCAGAATGTGCGTTTTGCTTTAAGGGAGGTGGCCTTTATGAAGGGAGAAACCAAAACCAAATCCAATTGTTCAAACGAATGTAAATACCAGTTCGACGAATGCGAGGCCGATGGACACTCATCCATTCAGTGCCGAAACCATTTCAATAAATGCGTGAGGAAGTGCCTTCTCCCGCAATAGGGCCCTCCAGTGAGGGCCGCTTGAGGAGTTTGAAGATGAAAAAGATGCCGTCAAGAGACACCGTCGGTAAATGCCGAGGCGCATGCCGAAACCGAATCAGGGAAGGCGAGAAGCAGCGTCAGAGAAGCATCGCCTCAGAACCATACAGCACGCCGATCCCCACCAGTCCGGCTTGGACCCAGGGGCGCAACGACACCCCGGGGGCCTGGGACGGTCACGGGTTGTAGATTGAATCACAGCGAGAAGCGTGAGGGAATTCCTCATGCTTCTCATTCCCATTCCTATGGGGAGGCTACTGTGGCACCAGTTGGACCAATCGGAATTCATCATATCACCGCGATTTCGTCCTTTCCTGACGAAAACGTGGGCTTCTACCAGCAGGTGCTGGGCTTGAGGCTGGTGAAGCAAACCGTCAATTTCGACGACCCTTATACCTATCATCTTTATTACGGCGATGCGGGCGGGACGCCGGGGACCATTCTCACCTTTTTTCCATGGGACCGGATGCCCGGCGGTCGACCGGGTGCAGGGATGATGGTTTCCACAGCGTTTGCCGTTTCACGCGAGGCGTTGTCTTATTGGGTCCAGCGTCTGAACGGAACCGGCATCCCGGTTCAGAAGGCATTCCGTTTCGGTGAGCCGGTCCTCGAGTTTAAAGACCCTCACGGCCTTACGGTCGAACTGATCGGCACTGAAAACCTGCCATCGATTTCACACTGGGATGAAAGTCCGGTCGACCGGTTGCATGGCATCAGGGGTTTTCACTCGGCGACGGCTCTGCAGAGCCGTCTTGAGGGCACTCAAGCCCTGCTCACCAATTCGATGGGAATGGTATTGCATGCCAGTGAGAAGAATCGCTATCGTTTCAAGATGAACGGTGCCTCATCAGCGGGCCAATATCTCGACGTGGTGGTTGACCGCTCCGCTCCAAAAGGGCGGCTCGGCACCGGCACTGTTCACCATATCGCCTTTCGCGCCAAGACGGACCGGGAGCAGATGGCCTGGCAGGCGCACCTCCGGCAGGCAGGCGTTAACGTCACCGAGGTTCGCGACCGCAACTACTTCAAGTCGATCTATTTCCATGAACCCGGAGGGGTTCTCTTCGAGATCGCAACCGATTCCCCGGGTTTTGCGATAGACGAGCCGCTGGAGCGACTCGGCAGTTCGCTGATGCTTCCGGCGAACTATGAAGGTATCCGGGAAGAAATCGAAGCAGTTCTTCCACCGCTTCAAACCCAGGCTTTCGAGCATGCCTCTTAGCATTGGGAAGCCGGCACCGACAACGGGAAACGAAAAAGGAGGAAAATCATGGGAGCGCTTGTTCACACATCTCGAATCAAGATCGTTCGCGAAATAGGCCCTACCCGCCGGGCCATGATCGAAGGGTTCAACGAGCCGGTCTTTTACGGCGTCCATGGGGGGATAAAGAGCTTCTACAAGGTCGAACCGGAGAAGGAGCACGCGGCGACCCTGGATCATATCGTGGCTGCAACCGCCGGTTGAATGATGGGCACGCTGGCAGCGGCGCTGTCAGGAAAGAAAATCCCAACTCCCGAGGAGCGCTATCGAGCCGATGTGGAAGGGGATATCAAGGATGTGAACGGCGTTTTGAAGATAACGGATATCCGGGTGAAATATCATTTGAAGGTTCCGCCGGGCAGATCCGCAGAGGCGCAGGAGGCTTTCTCCTCCTATCTGGTGAAATGCCCGGCGGCTCAAAGCGTGATGGGGTGTATCAATATCCACGACGAGCTTTCGATCGAAGAAATGACTCAGTGATCGAAGCCGGGAGCCGGCCAACTCATCGAACCATTTGATAACCTGGTTGAAACAAACAGCCTCTTCCGAGATCCTATGAAGAGATCTGCTTGTAGGGTTCAGCCCTTCGGGCCCATTCGCTGTTGGGGAAGCGGGCGGCAAGCGCGTCATAGGCCCAGCGCAGCCCTTTAGGGTCATGGCTCTTCCAGTATTTGGCAACACCAAGGTAAAAAACAGCCTCGGCGGCCGGCCCTGCAGCGGGGTGCTGCTCCGCAACCGCTGTTAGCTCTTTGATGGCATCGTCAAAGCGGAAGCGGTTAAAATGCATTTTCCCCTTGCCGAGTTTCAAGTGCGCCAGAAAATCGTCCGTGGGGACGAAACCAACCACTCGGTGATGCTCCTTGCCGGTCGCGTCGTGCACAATCAGCGTAGGTGTCCATACGATGTCGAACTGCTTCATGGCATCCGTGCGCTTGTCCCAAAAGCACTGACTTTTTACCGGAACAAATTCGGTTTCGATGTAATGCCGGACCTTTTCCTCCGAATACGGACCCGTATTCATCGCATTGCATCCCAGTCAGCCATCGAACCAAAAATCCTGAAAGATCGGTCTGCGGCTTTTCTCGGCCGATTTCAAAGCGCTTTGAAGCGATTTTTCCCAGATGATTTCGGACATGGTGGGCCTCCTTCATTCGGTTCGGCCATATCCCGTTCTGCTTCCATACTTCAGGGATACGGCACGGTTCCCTGCGGGTGGTCACGTATGCTGCATCCCGAAAGACGGGAGCTTATTTGCGCAGCATGCACGTCTTTGCGCGTGCCGAGCTTTTGCGGGATGTAGCGCGGGCGCATCGATGCCATTTCGATGGGCTGCTGGCCAATTTGTCGCAGGTTTCCATCTCTGCGACGAGCCGATCGTGTTCAATCGAACAGCAACGCTTTGCCTTGATCGCGAATTCGCTGCTCATGTTTCACCTCCTCATGCCACACGCGGAAGGTACTGCCCCTCACCATGTGGACGTTTTCACTCAAAGATAGCTCCTCCCCTCACCCGGACCAATAGGGTGAATACAGTATTCTGCGGTCATTGATTGGCCCGGATGCCGTGCAGCGTTTCTCTTTCGGCCGGTAAAAAAAACGAGCGCCGAAATCGACGGCGTGCCTTGAACGAGCAGGCTATCCAGGGTTCAGGATTTTGCCGGGTTTTGATCAGGCGCTGGCTTGATTCAGGAGTTCGATTGCGGCCGGGTTCAATTCCAGCCGTGTTGCCGCGACCAGAAAGAATAAAAGCCTACAGGTATCCGATGCCCTTGACAGCCGGCGCAGGAGGGTAAACTTCTGGAGCATGAGGCGGCTGCCGGTGCGAGCCTAAGGAGAAAATGCACACGAAGGACGGAGGCTCCTGGCGGTGCCGGGGAGGTCGAAATGACGTTGATTACCATTACGCAAAGCATCGGCTGCGACGGCTTGGAAGTAGCTCGAAGCGTCGCGGGCGATCTGAAGGTGACACTCTATGACGATTCCAGGCTCAGGGAGGAGGCTATCCGAATGGGCCTGGACGTTGGGAGGCTGGATGAGTTTCAAGAAAAAGCCCCCAGCTGGCTCGGGCGGCTGATGGGCGAGAAGCCGGAGGTTTACGCACATCTGATCGCGTCGGTTATTTATGGGGCGGCCCGCGCAGGCGAAGGGGTCTTCATCGGCCACGGAAGCCAGGTCCTGCTGCAGGATTTCAGCTGCGCCATGCATGTCCTGGTTACGGCTGACCAGGAGCGGCGCATCGCCAATCTGATGAAGGAAAGGGGGTTTTCGCGGGACGCCGCACAAAAAGTGATCCGCACCCGCGACCGACAGGATAAGGGGTTTTTCCAATATGCCTTCCACAGGGACCGGGAGGATCCATCCCTGTATGACCTGTGCGTCAATCCGGCCAAGGTCGGCATCCAGAGAGCCGCACAGACCATCGTTGAAATCGCTCGCTTACCGGAGCTGAAGGCCTGCAACGTCTACGCGCTCGATGCCCTTGAGCGCCTATCCCAGACAAAAAGGGTCGAGGCCGCCTTATCGGAACACGACCTCCAGTCGATAGGGGTGAAGGTGGAGGTGCTGGAAAAAGGCGTGGTGCATATCTCCGGCATGGTTTACACCCACGAGGACAGGGAGCGCATCGCGCATACCGTCAGAGGTATTGCGGGTGTGGAGCATGTCAAGCTAGACGTGATGGTTATGCCTGCCGCGACGGTATAGGCTTGCATTAGCGGCGCCTACCGGAAATCCGCCGTTCAGGCGGCGTGGGGGGAGGAGGTGGCAGAAAGCTGGATTCTCCTGAGCCGGCCTGGAAACAGGGGGTCGGTCCATGCGGCGCCGTGATCCATCAGGCCGTAACGCTGATAAATGTCCTGGCCGGCCAGAATATCAGCCTTCTGGAAAAGGAAATCCGACTACGGGATTATGCAGAATTGACTCTTTAGATTTTGGGTCGCCCGGCATGGGTCGTTAAGGAGCAGGGGGGATGAGCGCTTTATTCGTACCCGGAATGACTCGAAAACGGCGAAGGGGTCAATCATGTATTTTTCGATCACTCATGGAACGTGCATTGGATAAGGAAGCAGCAATCGTAGGGTCGATTAAAAGCCTTGGAAGAGATAAGGTTGGCGTGCAGGCCTCGCCTTAATTCCTGTAGTCTCGCAAGGCCGAAAAAGAAGAGGGTTTCCAACCTTCAGTCGGAAACCCTCGGCGGCTGACCAGACGAAGAGAAACAACCAGATAGCGGACTTCCGGCAAATCCTAATTTTAGGAACCAGGGACTTGTCCGGTCAGAAGGGGATATCGTCGTCAGCTGGAGGGGGTCCCTGGGCTCCCGACGATTCGCGTGGAGGAGCGCCTCCGCTGGGGCGCCCGCCGCCGGATTCCTTCGATCCCAGAAATTGAACATCCGAAGCGACGATCTCCGTGGAATAGCGCTTCACTCCGTCCTTGTCATCATAGGAGCTGGTCTGAAGGCGGCCCTCCACGTATACTTGGCGGCCCTTAGCCAGATATTCGCCGCAGATTTCCCCGAGTTTGCCCCAGACCGTGATGCGATGCCATTCGGTGCGCTCTTTTTTCTCCCCGGTATTCTTGTCTTTCCATTCCTCGGATGTGGCGACACTGAATTTCGCAACAGCTGCCCCGCTGGGGGTATAACGGACTTCCGGGTCGTTCCCCAGGCGACCGATGATGATGACCTTGTTGATGCCGGCCATAGCTCCTCCTCATTCTGCTCGTTGTTTGGGTATTCAGGCCCTTGGGTGTTTGGCGAAAAAACTAAATACCCAAACGCCGAAACACCGCATACCCAAATCACCCCTCAAAGTCAATGCGGCGATCCTTTCGACCCGCTCGAACCCTTGCGGTCCAGGCGGTGGACGACGCGGTCTCTTAAGGCGGACA
Organism: Desulfobacterales bacterium; assembly: GCA_030834695.1. Taxonomy (GTDB): domain Bacteria; phylum Desulfobacterota; class Desulfobacteria; order Desulfobacterales; family SpSt-501; genus SpSt-501. Next base: position 11,429 of record JAUQXK010000075.1, on the reverse strand, counting down.
GACGTCGAATCGCTTTAGCGGGACCGGTTTCGACCGCGGCCAGCGCACCGTGAGGGCACATCTCCGCGCAGCAATAGCAGCGGATGCAGCGATCGAAGTCAAATTCGATCGCTCTTGCGTGGGGCGTGATGGCCTGGGCCGGGCAGTGACGCCAGCACTCGCCGCACATCCGGCATTTGTCGGCCTCGACCGCCGGGCGCTGAATGAGGTGCCGGCGAATGAGAGGCTCCAACCGCCGGGGTCCGAACGTCAGCGGGCCCAGAACCGGCAGACTGAAATCCCCGATCGGCTGGAATTTCCCGCTGATGGAGATGTCGCGGGGGGCCAGGCCCAGTTCCACCGCCGCCCGGTGGGTCGGCAGCTCATCTGCCGGCACCTGCAACAGGCGGCAGACTGCCATGTCCACGGCCGGAGCGCTGGCGCCAGCGACCAGCAGGCCCATCCGCCGCGGGGTGCCGCTTCTGCCCGGGCCTTGGCCTTCCATTCCCAGGATTCCGTCCACCAGAGTGACCGCAGGGTTGACAGCCCGATAAATCTGGACGAGGAGTCGAGCGAACAGGTGCCGGTTGACCCCGCTGCGCATGTGCCATTGCACTTTGGCGAGACCGACGATGCAGCCGAAAAGGTTTTTCACTCCCAGCGTCAGCATCATCATGGCATGCGTCTTCAATTTGGGGAGGTTGATGACCGCATCCGCCTCCATGGCCTCCCGGGCGATGGCGATCTTTCCAAACGGCTCGCCGATGTCCACCTGGATCGATTCCCTGAATGGACGCAATTCGACATCCAGACCCCTGAGCGCCTCGGCATAGCCGCCCTCGCGCAGCAGGCGCTCGAAGGTCCCCATCCCCGGGCTGTCGGCCACGAGGGGCGCAGCGCCCCGCTGGAGCACATATTCAACCACCGCCCTCAGAACCATGGGGTGCGTGGTCATCGCCCGATCCGGTTTGGCCGGGGCCAGAAAATTAGGCTTGATGAGGACCTTCGCCCCAGACCCGATGTGAAGCGGCCCGAGGCGATCCAGCAGTCCGGAAACCGCCGGCATCAGCGAGCGGTAATGGTAATCCGTCGAATGAAAAATAACCCTATTCAAGTCCATACCGCCCGTGCCGCCGACCTGCCTGCGTCTTTGCCTTGATCCCTGAATGCTTTTCCTTTAAGGTGGGCCGTCTTTTCATGAGACCCCCCTGCGATCTGCCGGGGGCATATAGCGCGGGCCAATCGAAAAGGCAACCGGAGCCGACGCATGCTTCAATCTCTCGAAAAACGAATCAAACGCCACGTTATCGGCAAGGCCCACGATTTCTTCGCCATCACGGCTCCGGGCTTTGAAACGCTTTGCACACAGGAGCTGACGGCTTTGGGGCTGAGCGGGCAGGCGGTGTTCGGCGGCGTGGAGTTCAGCGCCCGGCTGCATGAAGCCTATCTCGCCAATCTGAATCTGCGCACCGCCAGCCGGATCCTGATGCGGATTCACTCCTTCCGCGCTTCCGCCTTTCGGTCGTTCGAGAAAGCCGTCTCCCAATTCCCCTGGGAGCTTTTCGTTCCCGCAGGAACAACGCCCAGGTTGCACGTAACCACCCACCATTGCCGGCTGCATCATACCGACGCGATTGCGGACCGTCTGGCCGGCTTCATCCGCGAGCGGCTGCAGCAGACAACAAACCCGGCGGCATCACCGGCGCCTGCGGGGCTCGATCAGCAGGTGTTCGTCCGCGGGACGGACGACCGCTTCATCGTCTCAATTGACAGCACCGGGCCGAACCTCTACCTGCGCGGGATTAAGACCCACTCCGGAAAGGCGCCTTTGCGGGAGACCATGGCCGCTGCCGCTCTGATGCACGCAGACTTCTCCGGCGGCCGACCGTTCCTGGATCCCATGTGCGGCGCCGGCACCTTTTCTCTCGAAGCGGCACTGATGGCGAAAAATATACCGCCGGGCTGGTACCGCCATTTTGCATTTATGGGCTGGCCGAGTTTTCGCGCCACGCGCTGGGAGTTCCTGCGGCGCAAACCAGCCGAAGGCATCCGTGAACTGGGCCGCCCCATCATTTTTGCATCGGACATCGATCCGGAAGCCTGCCGTCTGTTGGAAGAATGCCTGCAGCGGTGCTCTCTGGCTGACGCGGTCTCCGTCGCCCGCCGCGATTTTTTCGAGCTCGATCCCCGTGACGTAACCAACCGCCCGGGCCTGGTTGCGCTGAACCCGCCGTACGGCCGCCGCATCGGCAAAGCCTCCGAGAGCCGCGAGTTGGCCGACGCCATCATTGCGCGGCTGCAGAGCCACTACCGCGGCTGGAATTTCATCTTGGTGGTTCCGGCGGGCCGGAGCCGGCCGGAAATCGGATCGCCGGTTCGGGAATATCCATTCATCCATGGAGGTCTTAAGGTGAACGTCATGGTGGGGACGATATCGCCCGGCTAAAATTTGCTCCGGGGGTCATTTATTGTATGGGGTTCCATGGCGGAAAGCCGGGATCTGTTGCGCAACCTATCAACCGATCGGAGGGAAAAATGGACCTGAAGAAATTGCGCGTGAGCGGCCAGCGGCTGCAATCCACCCTGGAGGAAATGGCCAGGATCGGCGGCACCGCTGCCGGCGGCGTCCAGCGGCTCACGCTGACCGACGAAGACAGGCAGGCTCGCGACCTCTTCGTCAAGTGGCTCAGGGAAATCGACTGTGAAATCAGCGTCGATGAAATGGGGAATATTTTCGGTCGCCGGCCCGGCAAGAACAATGCCCTGCCGCCGGTGATGAGCGGCTCGCATATCGACTCCCAGCCCAAGGGCGGCCGCTTCGACGGTATTTTAGGCGTGATGGGGATGCTCGAGGTGATGCGGACCCTGCATGACCATAAGGTGCAGACGGAACGACCCATGGTCATCGTCGACTGGACCAACGAGGAGGGCTCGCGCTTTGCCCCGGCCATGGTGGGCTCGGGCGTGTGGGCCGGCGCCCTCCAACGCGACTGGGTCTACGACCGCCGGGACATCGCCGGCAAACGTTTCGAGGAGGAGTTGATCCGGATCGGCTATAAGGGCAAGGCGCTCTGCCAGAAGTTCCCCGTGCACTGCTACTACGAGTTCCACATTGAGCAGGGGCCGATGCTGGAACGGCAGAAAAAACGCATCGGCGCGCCCAAGGGCATTCTCTGCCTGCACTGGTACGACATCTACCTCACCGGCGAAGCCAACCAGGTCGGCCCGACCCCGATGGATGGCCGCCACGATGCCCTGGTGGCAGCGGCCGAGATGATTCTCAAAGTTAGAGAGCTGCCTGGCCGCATGGGAGGGAACATGGTAGCCACGGTCGGTGAGATTCAGAATTACCCCAATTCCCGCAACATCATTCCCGACCGCGTGCACTTTACCGTGGATATCCGTTCCTGGGACGACGACCTGGCACTGAAATCCTGGGACCTGCTGCGCAAGGACGTCGAGGCGGTCGCCAGCCGCCACGGCTGCCCGATCAAGATCGAAGAGACCTGGCGGGTCAACCACTCTCCCTTCGACGAAAGGCTGGTCCAGCGCGTGCTGGATGTCGCCAATGAGCTCGGCTACTCCAACATGCTTTGGGTGAGCGGCGCCGGCCACGACGCCAGCTATGCCAACCAGGTCTGCCCCACCGCGATGATTTTCGTCCCGAGCATCGGCGGCCGCAGCCATGTCGAGATCGAAAACACCCGCTGGGAGGACTGCGAAGCCGGCTGCAATGTGCTGCTGCACTGCCTGCTAAAAGCCGCGCTGGAGAAATGACGTACATGAAACTCCCCGCGCTAAAGCGCGGGGAGTTTCATTCTTGACAACTCGGATCGGCTTTTGATAAGCGACTCAACCGTTCCTTCGGTGTTCTCCGCCTTGTCGGCGAACACTGCCAAGCCATCTGTTATAGCGGTCATGCATCTCAGAACGATGACCTCGGCGCCAACCTTTCCGTAAATCTTTTGGGGGTTTTTCAAGGCGGACGCAGCACGTTTTCAGGGGGGGAGTGCAGTTGACCATCCAACGGGGCAGCGGGGCCTGCCCACTGAAAAGGAGCACAACAAATGGGAATTGTTCGTGAAGTGAATGGGATGTTCGAATTGACGGAAGAACTCCCCCGTAGCCAATTCTATAATAGGGACCTCGCCCCGGTAAAGCTGGAGAAGCGCACCTGGGGTTACTATGAGTATTTCTCCATGTGGGTGGGGATGAGCGTATGCGTGCCCACCTGGATGCTCGGCGCCAGCATGATCTCGGCCGGTTTCGACTGGCTGACCACGGTTTTCACCATTTTCTTGGGCAACCTCATCGTTTTGCTCCCCATGATTCTGGACTCCTTCGCCGGCACCAAGTACGGTATCCCATTTCCGGTCTTCCTGCGATCGAGCTTCGGCTTGTTCGGAGCCAACATCCCGGCGCTTTTGCGCGGCATTATCGCCTGCGGCTGGTTCGGCATCCAAACCATGATCATGGCCTTCGCCATCGACGGCATCCTGGTGGCGCTGTTCCCCGGCTATGGTGAAATAAAGGGGGTCGTGCCTTTCTTCGAACTGCCGGCCCACACGGTGCTGTCCTTTGCCATGTCCTGGCTGGTGACGGTGGCGATCTGCTACGTCTCCCCGCCCCACAAGGCCTCTCCGGGCATCCGCTGGCTGAACGACCTGTCCTCGCCGATCCTGATCGCGATCGGCGTCGGGCTGCTGTGGTGGGCGGTCACCAAGGCCGGCGGCTGGGGCCCGATCTTCGATCAGCAGCGTATCGCCCCCTGGTCCAAATGGCCGGCGTTTCTGACCGCCATGGTGGCCTACTGGTCGACGCTGGCCATCAACATCCCGGACCTGACCCGCTTCGCCAAGAACCAGAAGGTGCAGTATCTGGGCCAGTCTATAGGTCTGCCGCCCACCATGACGGCCTACTCCTTCATCGGCGTTGCCGTGACCTCGGCGACGGTGGTCATTTTCGGCGAGGCGATCTGGGACCCGGTCAAGTTGATGATCAAGACCGGCACCCCCTTCTTTATTTTCGTCGGCCTGGTCTTCGTTATTTTGGCGACGTTGACCACCAATATCACCGCCAACATGGTATCGCCCATCAACGACTTCATGAACCTGGCTCCCAAGGTGCTCAACTGGGAGCGCACCACCATCCTGATCGGCCTGATCGGCATCCTGATGCAGCCCTGGAAGTTTCTGGCCGATCCCAAGGCCTACATTTGGACCTGGCTTCTCGGATACGGCGCCTTCACGGGAGGAATTGCCGGGGTAATCATCTGCGACTACTGGGTGGTGCGCAAGCAAACCCTCAAGCTGCATGACATTTATCGCAGAGAAGGCTACTACAACTTCACCACCGATAAGGTGAACTGGCTGGCGGTCGCCTACGGCCTGTTTTTAGCCGCCTGCACCATCTTCCTGTGGTCCAAGAACGCCATTCTGGGCGAAGGCTGGCCCTCTACGCTGACGACACTGGTGCTGGTATTAGGACTGCTGGCCGGGATCTACTTCTATGTGAGCAAAATCAAGGGCGTCAACTTCGCCGGCGTGCTGGCTCTCTTCTCCGGAGTGGTGGGCTCACTGGTGTTGTCCATGGTCAGCGATGCGCTCTCGCAGTGGACCTGGTTTACCGGCGCCATCATCGCCTATGTCGCCTACCAGGTCCTCTACAGCACCTGGTACGGAAGCCATCACCCGGCGGTTCCGAACTAACCGGCCAACCGTCGGTCAGGCTGCCACATCATCGATTTCCCGGGAAGCGGCGAACGCTCCCATTCCCGGGAAATCCGTTTCAGGCATCCGCCGCAAACGCAGGGCACCTGGGGCTCAGCTCAAATGGCTGCTTATCTATGGGTTTTTCTGGTGCTGGTGGGCTTCGGAGCCTTCCACGGCCTAAGCGCGCGGCCGGCCGTGCAGGAAGCCTGGTGCGAACGGGCGAAGATCAGCGCCCGAACCTACACCGGCCTCCGCGCGGTGGCCTCATTCGGCCTGCTCCTGGCCTCGGTCGCGGTCCTCTTAAATTGGGCCGGCAGCACGCGGATCCTTTTTCCTCCGGCAACGGGGATCCCTGCCATCCTGCCGGCCCTGTTCGCCTTCTGGATCGCGGGGAAGGCCCTCGGTCAGGTGGCCAGCGCCGGGCGATTGCCCCAGTTTTTCGGTTTCCAGGACTCCCCTAAAGTGTTCGTTTTCACCGGCGCCTTCGCCGCCTGCCGGCACCCCATGTACTGCGCCTGGTTGATCGCCAGCTGGGGTCTGATCCTGAGCAAACCACACCTGCTAACCGTCTTCTACAATGTGATCCTCAGCGGTTATGTCGTCCTCATGGCTCGCCAGGAAGAACAGCGCATGATCGCCCTGTTCGGTGATAAATACCGTTCGTATCAAAAACAGGTGCCGTTCCTGCTGCCTTATGGCTTCCTGAATACGCAGATACGCAAGGAAGGCGCACCGAGGTTTTAAAACCCCTGAAACGGCTCCCGTTTGACGAAGCGGCCGTGCCCCAGGGCGCCGACGAACTGCATGCGGTCTTTTTTCCACTCCGCGGTCTTGCGGCCGCGGGTGTAGACCGCTGCCGGCATGCCGGTCACGGTCATGCCCTCGTACGGCGTGTAGTCCACGTTCATGTGAAGCTTCTTTTGGGTGATGGTGAACTTCTGCTTCGGATCAAAGACGATGACGTCGGCGTCTTTTCCGACTGCGATCTCGCCCTTGTCCTTGAGCCCGAACATTCGCGCGGTCCCGGTGGACAGCACGTCCACCATGCGCTCCAGGCTGATGCGGCCTTTGGCCACCCCTTCGGAGTGCAGGACCATGAGCAGGGTTTCGATTCCGGGGGCGCCGTTGGGGATCTTCTTGTAGTCGTCCTTTCCGAACATGTCCTTCTTGCCCCTGAAGTCGAAGGGGCAGTGGTCGGTCGCCACCACCTGGAGAGCGCCGGAACGCAGACCATCCCACAACGCGGCGTTGCTCTCCGGAGTGCGCAGGGGAGGGCTCATGACATACTTGGCGCCACCCCATTTGGGATCCTTGTAGCGCGTATCGTCCAGCACCAGGTACTGCGGGCAGGTCTCGGCATAGACCTGGACCCCGCGGTCGCGGGCCTGCTTGACGATCCCCAGCCCCTCCTTGGACGAGAGGTGCACGATGTAGATGCGCGATCCGGTCAATTCGACCATTTTGGAAGCGCGATAGACGGCTTCCTCTTCGGCGATGTTCGGCCGGCTGACGGCGTGGTAATAGGGCGCCAGTTTCTTTTCTGCGGCCAGGGCCGCGTTCATGTGCTGGATGATGTAGAAATTCTCGGCGTGCACCTGGACCAGGCCGCCGTATTTCTTGGTTTCCTCGAGCAGCCGGATCATGGTCCCGTCGTCCACCCGGAAATCGTAGACCATGAAGATCTTGAAGCTCGGCGTGCCGTAGTCCCGGCAAGCCTGTTTCACCTCGGCGATCACCTCCGGCCGCGGATCCATCACCGCCAGGTGGAAGGCGTAATCGATGCAGGCCTTGCCCGCGATCCCCTTCTGGCGTTCGATGGCTTCGGCCATGGACTCGCCCTTCATCTGCAGATCGAAGTCGATCAGGCAGGTCACCCCGCCGCAGGCGGCCGCGACGGTGCCGGTTTCAAAGTCGTCCTGGGAATAGGTGCCCATGAACGGCATGGCCAGATGGGTGTGGGGATCGATCACCCCGGGCAGAATATACTTGCCTCTGCAGTTGAGAACTTCGTTCGCCCGTTGGTCCAGTTGGGTCCCGATGGCTTTTATTTTCTCGCCTTCGATATAGACATCGGCCGTGTACCGGCCGGTGGTGGTGACGACGGTTCCGTTCTTAAGCAACACACTCATGCGGGCCCTCCTTTGTAAACGACTCGTGTTTCAGTTCGGGTTCATGACTTTCGTCTTTGACAGCGGTTTCGCGGCGCTTCCAGCCGGACGGCATTTCCCTGTAGGCAATCAGCCCCGGCACGGGGCAGACGGCCTGGCACAGCATGCAGCTCAGGCATTTGTCCTCGATCAGCCGGGGCCGGCGCTTTCGGGGATCCCATTCGACCGCCTGACCGGCCGCGTCGGAGCAGACGACATGGCATTGGCCGCAGCCGATGCAGCGATCCAGGTTGTACTGGACGATCCCCTGGCGGCTGAGGTCGAAATGGTCGGTTTCCTGAAGATGCGGCAGGGCCCGGCCGATCAACTCGGAAACCCGGCCGATCCCCTTGCTCGCCATGTAATCGGAAAGGCCCTCGACCAGGTCTTCGACGATGCGATAGCCGTAGTGCATGATGCCAGACGTCACCTGAAGCGTGGTCGCCCCTACCAGCAGGTATTCGAGGGCGTCGACCCAGGTCTCGATTCCGCCCATTCCGGACAGCGGCAGATCCAGTTCCCGGCACTTCGCCATGCTGGCGATGAAATTGAGGCCGATCGGCTTCACGGCCGGACCGGAGGTGCCGCTGATGGCGCCCACGCCGAATACATTGGGTCTCGGCACCCAGTCCTCCCGGCCGATTTCGGAGATGCCCCGCACGGTATTGATGGCCGAAATGGCATCGGCCCCGCCCTTCTTGGCATACAGCGCCGGCTCGGTCATGTCGGTGATGTTGGGGGTCATCTTGGCCATCACCGGGATGGAGACCGCCCGCTTGACCGCCGCCGTGAAGCGTTCGAGCAGGTGGAAGGCCTGGCCGACCTTGTGTCCCGAGCCCTCGATGCACATGTGGGGGCAGGAAAAATTGAGCTCCAGCATATCCACGCCGTTGTCCTCACAGGCCTTGGCCAGATACACCCACTCGTCTTCGAAAAAGCCCATGATGCTGGCGACGATCGGGTAAGCCGGATAGTGCTTCTTGAGGTAAAGAAACTCCAGCAGGTTGTGCCGCAGGGGCCGGTCCGAGATCTGCTCGACGTTCTGGTAGGCCATGGCCGGCCTGCCGCCGTAATTCACGTAATGCATGCGCGGGGATGGATGGGTGATCGGCAGCCGGTCGGAGTTCAAGGTCTTGAACACCACCCCGCTCCAGCCGGCCTGAAAGGCCCGCTCCACCATCTCGGCGCTGTTGGAAACCGGTGAGGAGGACAACAGAAACGGGTTATTGAAACGCAAACCACAGAAATCAACGGATAGATCGATGTTCGTCGCCACGCGCGTCCCTCCTATCCATGCAAATATCGGCGAATGGCCCGGGCGGCTGCTTTGCCGTCAGCAACCGCCTGCACCACCAACGCCGGTCCGCGGACGATGTCGCCGCCGGCAAAGATACCCCGGACCGACGTCCGGCCGGTCCTGGGGTTGGCCTGAATGAGATTATTGCCGGCCAGCTTGACGCGCGGATACCAGTTCGGCGAGTCGGGCGCCGGCCGGTTCCCGATGGCCTCGATCGCCACGTCGCAGGCCAACACCCACTCGGAACCCTTGACCGGTTTGGGGCTGCGGCGTCCGGAGGCGTCTGGCGCACCCAGGCAGGTGCGCACGAGCTTCAGTCCTTTGAGGCGCCGGCCGCGGCCGATCACATAGTCTATCGGCTGATTGAGCAGCAGAAAGTGCACGCCGGCCTCCTGAGCCTCGATGCGCTCATCCGGCTCGGCCGGCATCTGGGCATAGGAACGCCGATAGATGAGGTAGACATCCCCGGCGCCGAGCTTTGCGGCCGACTCCACACAATCCATGGCCACCGACCCGCCGCCGATGACGGCTACGGTTTTGCCCGCGATCCGATCGGCCGTCTCGCGGAAGCGGCCGTCCCGCAGCGCTGACAGATAGTCTACCGAAGAGTGGACGCCATTGATCGGCGGGGCCTGGGGGGCAAGCGCCTCCGCGGCCCAGAGACCGGGGGCCAGAAAAACGGCGCGGAAGCCATTTTTGAGAAGGCGTTCCGCCTCGGCCGGCCCCTCAATGGGATGGTTGCATTTGAACTCGACCCCGAGATCTTCAATGTCCTTGAGTTCGTTTCTCAGAAAATCCAGGCTGAAACGGTAGGAGACGACCCCGTAGCGCAGCACACCGCCGGGCTCGGGTCGGGACTCGAAGACGGTGACCGGGTAGCCGTTCTTGGCAAGCTCGGCCGCGCAGCTCAGCCCGGCCGGGCCGGCGCCCACTACAGCGATCGGCTCGCTGCGCGCAATGCTTCTCTGAAGAGGCTTGAAGCCAATCTGCCAGGAATGCTCGACCAGGAAGCGCTGGATCCTGCCGATCGGGACGGGGCGGTCGGCGCCCTCCGGACGCGCGAGTGAGGTGAATCGGGCGCTGCATGCCTTTTCACAAAGCCGGTGCGTCGGGCACAGTTCGCCGCAGGCCCCGCCCAAGATGTTGTTCTCTTTAATAGTGCGGATGGCGCCGGTGACGTTGCGGAAGCGCAGCTTGCGGATGAATTCGGCCGGCCGGGTATCCGCCGGGCAGCCCTTGGAGCAGGGCGCATCGTGGCACAGCAGGCAGCGGTCGGCCTCGGCGATCGCCTGGGGCAGGTCCAGCCCCGTGCGCATCGATTTGAAATACTTCGCAGGGTTCAAGGCTTGGCCTCCTCGTCGAGCGGAAGTTGCCGGATGGGTCGGAAAGCGCTTGCGACGGAATCACAACTGGAGGTGCAACCCTACGATTTCCCGCAACCAAAGTCAATTTCCATCCCTATGATTCCAGCGCCGTGCCCCAGTCGTATTCGCGTTTGATATAATTGAGAAAAAGCGTCGTCTCGGTACGAAGCACCCCGTCGATGCGGTTGATCTGGTCGAAAATCAAGCGGTTCAAGTCGTCGAGACTCTTGAGCACAAACTCCGTGTCGATCCCGGTGCCGCTGGTGGTTTGAACAATGTGCCATAAGGCTTTGATGCTCTTAAGTTCACGGATGATCTTGTCCATCTTTTTTATGTCGACATGAATCCGGATCGTGCCGACGACTTCATATCCCAGCTTGAGGGGATTGCTGACGGCAACGATCTGGATGTATTCTTCACTGATGAGCCGCTGCAGGCGGCTGCGCACGGTGGCCTCCGAGATGCCGATCGTCTTGGCGATTTCGGTGTTGGAGATGCGTCCGTCCTTCTGCAGCAGTTCGATCATCCGGCAGTCGGTCGGGTCGATGCTCTTGCGTCGGTTCCGACCGTTATTTTTCTTCATAGTGATATTTATCCTTATGATTGGCTGATTATCAAAAAATTATCGCTTTAAAATAACTAAATTCGATGTAATATGTCAAATAATTTGTCGATTTCGTTAAAAGATCATCATGAATTTCTTGACATCCAATTTTGCTTCATCTAATCTCCGGGGCCAGTGACGTGCATTGCTCATCAACCTTTCAACCCAACAAAGAGGAGGAATCGATATGGCACTGCCGGTGATGAAGAACTACATCAATGGGGAGTGGGTGGAGTCGGAGTCGAAGGTATTCGGGGACGTGTGGAACCCGGCCAAGGGGGAGAAGCTTGCGCAGGTGGCCTACGGGACGAAGGGGGATGTCGACCG
>JAUQXK010000074.1 GCA_030834695.1 Desulfobacterales bacterium | reverse complement strand
TTTGGCGTCTCAGGCAGCTCTCCTTTTGAGCCTGCCGCCAGAATGCTCATCACCTTCCGGGGCATCTTTTCTGAAAGCCCGTATTTTCCGATTACCTTTAACGCGTCGGCGAAAGTAGTAGGGTCAGGCGCGGCCGGGCCTGATGCTATTGTGGAAAGGCTGTTCCCGACGACGTCTGAGACGATGAGCGTTAATACAGTTGCCGGATGTGCGGCGGCCGCCAGGAAGCCTCCCTTTATGGCGGAGAGGTGCTTCCTTACAGTGTTTATCTCGTCTATCGTTGCACCGGAATTCAAGAGGAGCGCGGAGGCCTTCTGCTTGTCCCTGAGGCGAAGGCCAAAAACAGGAAGAGGAAGCAGCGCGGAAGCCCCGCCTGTGAGGAGGACGATTACAAGGTCGTCTTCGCCCGCCTGCTCCGCAATCCGCAGAATACCATTCGCGCCCTCGAGCCCGTTCCTGTCAGGCATTGGGTGGCTTGCTTCTTTTACGATTATTTTTTTGAGGGGCTCCGAATGGCCGTACTTCGTCACGACGAGCCCGCTGGAAAGTCTTTTGCCGAGGAGCCCTTCGAGGGCCATTGCCATCGGGCAGACGGCCTTGCCGCCGCCTATGGCGTAGACTCTTTTATATTTGTTTAGGTCAATTGAGAAGCGGCCAGCCTTGAGGAGAAGACGTTTTCCTGAAGGGGCCAGCTGGAGATTTTTTTGGAGCGCGTTGGAAGGTGAGGCGGCCTGGACAGCCGCCTCGAATATTTTTTTTCAGGCCTCTTTTTTATCTCGACCTGTCATTGTATCGGTTGGTTAGGGGCATCCTCCGGTCCTTGCCCAGAGCCCTGGGTGTTATCTTTATTCCCGGAGGTGCCTGTCTCCTCTTGTACTCGCTGAGGTCGACCATGCGGGCTACTTTTTTTACAAGCGCCTTTTCAAAGCCCATGGCCATTATCTCGTCTATCGACTTGTCGTCCTCGACGTAGGCCTTCAGCACCTTATCGAGTATATCATAAGGGGGCAGCGTGTCCTGGTCGGTCTGGTTTGGCCGAAGCTCCGCGGTCGGGGCCTTTGTGAATATGCGCTCTGGTATCAATATCCTTCCGGCGCGCCTGTTTACTCGCTCCGAGACCGCGTAGACGAGCGTCTTGGGCACATCCTTTATGACTGCGAAGCCGCCTGCCATGTCGCCGTAGAGGGTCGCGTAGCCGACGCTCATCTCGCTCTTATTTCCAGTTGTAAGCACGAGCCAGCCGAACTTGTTGCTGAGGGCCATGAGGATATTCCCCCTTATCCTGGCCTGCATGTTCTCCTCGGCTTCGTTAGGCTTCGTCCCCTTGAAGGCCGGTTTCATCATCTTGAGGTACTGGCTGAAGGTGTCTTCTATGGGGATGGTCATGAGCTTTATGCCGAGGTTTTTTGCGAGGGCTTCGGCGTCGATTATGCTCTCCTTCGAGGTGTAGCGCGAAGGCATTGCAACGCAGGTTATGTTATTGCTGCCGAGGGCAAGGGAAGCGACAGCGGCCACGAGCGCGGAGTCTATGCCGCCGCTCAAGCCTACGGCAACGTGAGTGAAGCCGTTCTTTTTGACGTAGTCCCTTGTGCCGAGTATGAGCGCCTGAAGTACCTCTTCGGCCTCTTCGAGGCGGGGCGTCTTTCTTTTCGGCAGGGCGGCGGTTTTTTTCTTTTTCCTGATGGGGCCGAGGTCGAGGACGTTTACAGA
>JAUQXK010000073.1 GCA_030834695.1 Desulfobacterales bacterium | reverse complement strand
GACAACTCGCCGGAAAGGGTGCCATCCAGATCCCCGATGAGAGATCCCTGCAATTTACCCTCTGCCATCTGACCGTTGAAATTGGCCGGAAACTGGGCTCCTTCCATAAAAGAGCCAGTGAATACCTTCGCGCCGGCCGGTGTCTGATACAATTTGACCTCAATGGTGCCCCAGTCGAATTTCCCGCTGAAGGAGCCTTCATAAACACCCAGAAGGGTCGAGCCCTTGGGTATGCCGGTCATGGCGGCACAGCCGCACAGAGCAAGGCTGGTAGATAGGACAATAATCGTTCTGAGTAAGATATTCTTTTTCATGTGAAGCGAACTCCGCATTTGGAAAAAAGGTTTGGGGTTCCGGATTGGATGCCCTTCTTTTTAGGCTGATCCTTAACCGCTAAACCTCTGAACCGCTGGACCGTGAACCTCTGAACCTTTAAAAAAACGACTTCTTCACGGCATCCGGCGGGATCCAGGCCTGACTGACGAAGAAATTGCCGAGATCTACGGCAATCTTGTCCGCCATGCGCTTGCCGTCCGCCTCCACCGTGGCGCTGGTCAATTCGCTTCCGGTGGCCAGGGCGCCGCTCACCACGGTCGAGACCAGCAGGTGGCCGGCGATGGCCCCGGCCCCCATCGTCTCGGCCATGCCCGGCTTGTAACCGCTCTTTGCCTCCGCCCTCAGTGTCTCCACCTTCTGCATGCCGGCGGCCGTGAGCTCGTACAGCTGGACGTTAGCCTCCACGCTCGTCCGGCCGGCGCCCAATCCGATGGTCACCCGTTCAGTGCGGTTGCCTTCGTCGATCGACAGGAACTGACCCTTGACCATCAGGACCTTGCCCCGGCCCTGCGGGTACCCAAAACCGCGTTCCGCCATGAGCCCGTATCTGCGGATATTCTTGACCAGCTCGTTCGCCACGGCATCGGCCACCTTGTGGCCCACCTTGATCTCCTGGGCAGTCCGGGAAGCGCCCTTGTACTGCTCGTATTTCCGCATGAGCTCCGCACTGAGCCCCGTGTCGAGCTTGACCTCGTCTGGTGAAACGGCGAAGTCATAGACCAGAATGACGTCGGGCTTCGACAGTTGGGTGAGCGTCGTGCTCTGCTGCTGCACGTTGGTCGGCGCGCAGCCGGCTGCGATTGCCAATGCCATAAAAACTGAGACTGCCAATTGGATTCCGTATTTCATGATTGGCCCCCTTTGCTTTGGACGGCTTTAACGCAATTGCATTCGAGCGTTAGTCTGTACCCAAAAACCGCACCTCGACGATGGTGATATCGTCCGACATCCGGATCGCGTTGGAGAATTTCAAAAGGCGCTCCTCCAGCGCCGGCATCGAAAGCGGCGTGCGCGGATAGTCCATTTCCTGCAGCAGTCCTATCAATCCGCCGACGCCCAATATCTCTCCGGCAGCGTTTTCAATCTCCAAGGCGCCGTCGCTGAACAGCAACACGGATTCTCCTGCCTCCAGGTGCATGCCGTGCACGCTGTAAGCCACGCCCTCCATGACACCCAGCGGCAGGCCCGATATCTCGGTTTTTTGAATCCGGCCGCTCCGACGTGCGATCAGCGGCGGTGGGCCGCCGGCGGCCGTCAGCCACAACGTGCCGTTGGAGGCGTCGATCACGCCGCAGACCGCTGTGGCGAACGATACGTCGCCGCCGAAGACTTTCACGAGCTCATTGTTGACGGCGGCTGCAAATTCGGGTGGTTCCGTCAGGAGAGGAAGGAATCGTTCCCACAAGAAGTTCAAGTGCATCGTATACAAGGCGGCGGCGACGCCATGGCCCTCCATGTCCGCCAGCATGAACCCGTGACGATTCTCGTCGAGCAAACGATAGGCGTAGTAATCCCCGCCCACGATATCCTGCGGCACCAGGTGGGCCGTGAACCTCAACCGGTGGTCGCCGGGTGGCGGCTGCCCCAGAATGTGCTGCTGGATTTTTTGTGCACGCTGGAGATCGATGAGCATCGGCGAGACATCCCGAAAGGTCTCGACACCGCCGATGATGCTGCCGTCGGAGTTGATGATCGGCGCAGCCGTCACCTGCATGGGGATGCGGCGGCCGTCCTTGGCCTGGGCGAAGACGATCACGGGCACCTGGGTGACCGAACCGGTGATCATGGAGCGATGCAGAGGGCAATGCTCCTCGCCGCACAGCCGGTGACCGTCTTTGTCGATATGGCAGAGAACATCCTCCAAACATTTGCGTCCGATGACGTCCTCGGGCTTCCATCCCGTGATGCGTTCGGCGGATACACTCCAATAGGTAATTCGCCGTTCCGTGTCGCAGACGTAGACTCCATCGCTCAGGCTCTCTAAGATGCGGTCGGACGATACGAGTAGTTCTTTCATAGCGGTCTCATCGAGGACAGAGCATTCTCAAGTGGCAGTGCCGGCTCACAGCAGGTGAGGTGAGGTTCGGAGTCATGCATCGAAATCACGATCCGTTGGGTCTTTGGACACATACTGGCCTCCCTGACAGACCGCATGGACGGCCGCGATCAAATCGACCACCGCCCGCCGTTTCAACACGAACCCTTCTGCGCCGGCCGCAGCAACCTCCTCGGCTGCCGCCGGGTCCTCGTGAACGCTCAGGATGATTATTTTGATTCCGGGGTGCTGCTGCTTTAGCAGACGCGCCACGTTGGTCCCTCCGGATACCGGAAACGAGAGATCGGCGATAACCAGATCAGGGAGCACGCTTTCGACGGCCTGGATCAGCGAAGCCTCATCGGCCACCATCAGGACCGACTCCGCCTCGGTTTCAAGCATGCGTCGAATCCCTTCGAGCATGATTGGATGCTGGTCCGCCAAGACAACGCGTTTGCAGCGCATGGAATGAATCCTCGGCCGGTAATATTGAGCAGCGGGCCAAAAGCTGTAACGACCAACTATGCGTAGCGGATCCAGAAAAGAAACTGGGAAAACTACTAGGTTGCGAATGAAAATTTTCTAGGTGGGAGACTTATTACTAGACCGGCAGCGAAATACGCAAATACCGTCATGCCGGACTTGATAAGCCTGCCCCGTACCACGATACGGGGGCATCCAGAACGGATTGAATCCACTGGATTCCGGCTAAAAGCCTGTCCCGGAAATTGGTAATCCGGGGCATGCCGGAATGACGACATAAAGACAATTATGAGACCCTTAATATGTGGATACCAGGCCATTCTTGACGGCGAATTGAACCAATTCGGCGCTGGTTTTGATCTTGAGCTGCTCCATCATGCGGTACTTGTGGAACTCGGCGGTGCGGGTCGATATATTTAATATCGCTCCGATTTCCTTTGAAGATTTCCCCTCGACCAGAAGCTGCAAGACTTCACGCTGGCGGGGGCTCAAGGCGGCGGATGCTCCCTCCGGGCGAAGACTGCATTCTTTGTAGGAGCTGATCAATTCGCCGGCGATCAGAGGCGTCACGTAGGTGCGTCCCTGCAGAGCTTCCCGGACCGCCGTGATCAACTCCTGCGGTGCGGAGTGTTTCAGCACGAATCCGGAAGCGCCGGCATCGAACCCTCCGGCAGCATAGTTCACATCCGAATGCATGGTCAGAAAAACTATTTTAATGTGCTCGTTCATCCGTTTGATCTGCCGGGCGGCATCCATCCCGTTGGTCCCCGGCATCGAGATGTCCGCCACCACCACGTCGGGCTTCAGCCGTTGAGTCTCGGCCACCAAGGCGCACCCGTCTTCCACGGCTCCCACGATTTCAAACTCGGGCTCGAGGATGCCGCGCAAGCCCTCGAGAACAATCCTGTGGTCGTCAGCCAACAGCAAGCGGGGTTTTTTCATGCAAGCTCCTCCGATGAATCGGCGCACTCCGCCTTCGGGACCATCGCTTTCAGGGGGACGGTGACTTCGATCACGGTACCCTTTTCGGGTTCGGATTTAATCCGATGCCTTCCGCTGACGAGCCTCACCCGTTCGCGGATGCTCGAAAGCCCCAGCCCCGGCATTTGCCGGACTTCAGCGGCATCGAACCCAAGGCCGTCGTCCTGGATGGACAAGTGGAGGCTGGTCTCGCTTCCGCTAAGGCCAACGACGGCTCGGCGGGCGCAGGCGTGCTTGGCGATGTTGTTGAGGCCCTCCTGAACGATGCGGTAGATGGACAAGGAGACATTCTTCGGGAGAAACGCGGGGATATTCTCGGCATTAAATGCCACCTCGATGCCCTCCTTAGTTCCGAAACGGGCGCATTCCGCTTCGACGGCCTTCTCCAGCCCCAGGTCTTCCAGGATCGAGGGGTGCAGCCGCCGGGAGAGGTTGTGGACATCGGCTGCGATCCGAATGGTTTGATCCCTCAAGCCGCACAGGTGCTTGAGGATGGATTCTTTCCCGTTCTCGACGCGCGTCTCCAACTTTCCGACCTCGATCGCCAGGGCGGCCAAGCGCTGCGACAGATCGTCGTGAAGCTCGCGCGCCAGACGGCGTCGTTCCTCCTCCTGGCCCAGAATCAGCCGCCCTGTAAGGCTCTGGAGGTCCCTTTCCCGCTCGCATATGGCCGCCTGGGTATTTATACGTTGGGTGACATCCCGGTTGCTGGCACGAATTCCGACCAGAATTCCCTGATCGTTGGTTACCGGGTTACAGACATGTTCGATCCACCGCACCCCGCCATCCGGTCTTTTGATGCGGTACTGAATCTCGTGTGGACCAGGGGTTAATCTTGCTGTGCGAAAATGTTCATCCCATGCCTCCCTATCCTCGGAGAAAATAATATCCCTCAATTTAAAGGGGTCGTCCACAAATGCCTGGGGCGGGTAGCCGGTGATGCGTTCACAGGAAGGAGAGGAATAACGGATGCTGCCGTCAATATTTTCCCAATACTCCCAGGCAAAGGTGAAATTCAGAATGGTTCGGTATTCCAGCTCCGCCGCCCGCAGGGCCCGGTCCTTTTTTTGGTGAACCAACGCATTGGAGAATATATCGGCAGCCATCTGGAGGCCCCTAACCAGTTCTTCAGACCAGGCTCTCTCAGCATGCAGACTGGCAAGACCCAAAATTCCGTGGATTTCGCCGCCGGCCATCAGTGGCACATATAGGCCTGACTTGATCCCCAGTTGATTGAAAAACTCTCTATCCTTGGCTGCGTCTGCTGTAAGCTCCTCAACACTTTGGATGATAGCGGATTCCGAACGCATGATTTTTGAGACCACCCACGGGATCTTTTCGTTTCCAACAACTGTTGTTACGGGATCAACCCCTGAGGCGACCCAAGAATGGGAGGTGATCGTCTGCGACTCGCCATCCGACAACCGCGCCATGACACACCGATCGATATCGAGAAAGCGAGCAATATGCTGCAGCCCTTTTTCCACTTCCGCATCCACTTGGTCGGGCGAAAGATTCACGAATTTGGCCGATAGAAACGACAGCATCTCCTCGAACTTCAGCCTTTGCTCCAACTGCAGCTGCATGCGCCTGCGTTCTATACAATTAATAAAAATTTCACCGAGAAGCTGCAGTCGGGGGATAAAATCCTCCGGCCAAGCGTGCTCGCGCTTTACCGAATTGATGGCAATGACATGGGTAACGGGTTCATGGGTGAGGATGGGGATGACCAGATTGGATCGAATATCCCACTCAGTCCACGTCTTTTTGTCAACCTCCGCCTCGAACGGCAGATCATCGATCCTCGAAAAAATAACCGACTCACGTTTTTCAACCAGCTTTTCGTAAGCCCATGGAGAGATCGATACAGGCAGTTGGACTCCCTTTGGGACCGGGGGGGTACGATCCGAGAGAGCGAAATGGGTGATGACCCACACGCCCTTGTCCAGCAGGATTTGCAGCAACCCGCAGCGGTCGACTTTGAAAAACTCCAAAATCATTTTCAGGGCGCGTTCAATTTCCGAATCGAGCCGCTCGGGGGCGACCTTGACAAGCCTTGAGGAAAGGTCCGAAATCAATCGTTCGAACCGAAGGCGCTCGTCAAGGATCGTATTCTCGTTTGCATTTTGGGAAGCCTCAAAACCCAAGCGCCTACTTTTATCAACAGACTGGTCGTTCATGCCTTTCATTGCCCGACACTGGGTTTAAGAAAAATGTTTCCAATTATTAATCGTCTCGAAATAGTACCGTCATGCCGGACGTGATCCGGCATCCAGAACGGGTTGAATTCACAGGACTCCGGCTAAAGGCATGCCGGAATGACGACGTAAAGACAATTATGAGACCCTTAATACATATGCGGCCTGGACGCATTCCTTTGGTCCCATTAAGCCCGGTTGGAAGTCAGGCATCCTCCCGGTGAGCACATTTACCTTTTCGAGATCGCTTTGGGCAAGTTAAATTTAACCGCGGTTCAGCTTACTCCCATGCAGGAGGGGTAAGCATTCTGTCATGATTGATACTTCGTCATCTAAACTATCAAGCCCAGTAAATGATGGACTCGCAAAAAGTCGTCACCCCGGCGAACCTCGGATCAGGTTTAGGGCGGCCGCCGGGGTCCAGAAGATGTCTAACTGCTTGTAAATGCTTGATTCCGGCTTCCGCCGGAATGACCAAAAACAGCATTGTTAGACTTTTTGCGAGTTCATCGATAATGGGATCTTGATGAATTTGATCCTGTAATCCGGAAATGGGGTTGCGCCGGCGCCCGGTTACTCGAACAGGCTTACGTCTCCCGCGCCGCGGCGGATGATCTGGGGGGTGTCGTCGATCAGGGATACGACGCTGGACGGTTCGCCGGAGACCGGGCTGCCGTCGATGACGGCGTCCACCTGCTTGCCGAAGTGGTCATGGATCAGCGAGGCGTCGTGGAAGCTTTCGCCTTCGGCGGTGGCGGCGCTGGTGGTGATGATCGGGTGGCCGAGCTCGCGCACCAGGGACAGGCAGATCTCGTTGGCGGGCACGCGGATGCCGGCGGTCTTGCGCTTGGTCAGCATGATCTTGGGCACCAGCTTGGAGCCCTCCAGGATGAACGTATAGGGGCCCGGCAGCAGGCGCTTCATGGTGCGGTAGGCGTAGTTGGACACCTTGGCGTAATGGCTGATGTTGGTCAGGTCCGAGCAGATGAAACTGAACGGCTTGCTCTTGTCCCGACGCTTCAGCTGGTAAATCCGTTCAATCGCACGGGGGTTCATGAGGTCGCAGCCGATTCCATAGTAGGTGTCGGTAGGGTAGACGACAATGCCCCCGCTCTTCAGGATCTCCACCACTTTACCGATGAGCCGCAGCTGGGGATTCTGTGGATTGATGTTGACGATCATGGAGTTGCCCTTCCTTGAAAACTTCTTACTCTATATCACTCGGCGCTTCAAAGTCAATGTTAACATTCTGGTAATTAGCTGAAATAGAATGACATTTTGTTTGGTTCGGGCCCCGCTCCGGCCTCCAAATAAAGATTGCCAAACGTCCGGCCATCTGTTATTCGTGGGCACAATTTTTAACCTTGGTCCAGGAGGAGTTCGATGCCTAATCCGCTGCTGCAGGAAGCCTATTCGTTCGACGATCTGCTGCTGCTGCCCAGCTATTCCGACGTCTTGCCCAAGGATGTCACGGTCAACACGCGGTTGACCCGCAGCATCCAGCTCCAAGTTCCGATCGTCAGCGCGGCCATGGACACCGTCACCGAGGCGGACACCGCCATCAGCATGGCGCGGGAGGGCGGCCTGGGTTTCATCCACCGGAATCTGGAGATCAAGGTCCAGGCCATGGAGGTCGACAAGGTCAAGAAGTCGGAAAGCGGGATGATCGTCGACCCGGTGACCATCCACCCCGACCAGAAAGTGGCCGAAGTGCTAACGCTCATGGAGCAATACCGCATTTCCGGCGTGCCGGTCGTCAAGGGGGACCAGTTGGTCGGCATCGTGACCAACCGAGACCTGCGGTTCGAGGCCGATATGGACAAAAAGGTTTCGGAGGTGATGACCAAGGACCATCTGGTGACGGTCACGGAGGGAATCGGGCTGGAGGAGTCGAAAAAGCTCCTGCACAAGCACCGCATCGAAAAGCTGCTGGTGGTCGACAAAAAAGGGCGGTTGACCGGCCTGATCACCATCAAGGACATCGAGAAGATCAAGAAATACCCCAACGCCTGCAAGGACGGCCTGGGACGGCTGCGGGTCGGCGCGGCGGTGGGGGTCGGGCCGGACATGGAGGAGCGCGCCGAGGCCCTGCTCAAAGCCGGCGCGGACATCATCCTGATCGACACCTCACATGGGCATTCCAAAAACGTCATCGACGCGGTCAAGCGCCTGAAGCGCACCTTCAAAGAGATCGAGGTGATCGCCGGCAACGTCGCCACGGCGGAAGGGACGCGGGATCTCATCAAGGCCGGGGTCGACGCGGTCAAGATCGGCATCGGCCCCGGTTCCATCTGCACGACGCGGGTGGTGGCGGGGGTGGGCGTTCCCCAGTTGACGGCCATCATGAACTGCCGGCCCGTTTCCGAGAAGATGGGCGTGCCGCTCATCGCCGACGGCGGCATCCGATTCTCGGGCGACCTCACCAAGGCGATCGGCGCGGGCGCCCACACGGTCATGGTCGGCGGGCTTTTCGCCGGCACCGAGGAAAGCCCGGGCGAATTGATCCTTTACCAGGGCCGCAGCTACAAGGTCTATCGCGGGATGGGATCAATCGAGGCCATGAAGAAGGGCAGCAAGGACCGCTACTACCAGGGGGACGACAGCGAAGGCGACAAACTCGTGCCGGAGGGGATCGTCGGCCGGGTTCCCTACCGCGGGTCGCTGCAGGCCAACATCTTTCAGTTGGTGGGCGGGTTGAAGGCCGGCATGGGCTATTGCGGCTGCGGCTCCCTGGATGAGCTGAGGGAGAAGGCGCGCTTCATCAAGATTTCCGCGGCCGGCATCCGTGAATCGCACGTGCACGATGTGATCATCACCAAGGAGGCACCCAACTACCGCCTCGAATAGGCGATGCGGCCGGAGGCTCAGGCCCGGCGTTGCGCTTCGTCCCGCGCTCGCTGCGGCGTGCAGGGAGCTCGCCTCGCTCGGCGGTGACTTGCGCGCTTTGATCCTGAGCCTCGGGCCGCATCGCCGCTTTAAACTCCTGGATGCCGAAGCCATCGGCTTTCCGGAAGAACCGGTTCTCTGGCTCAGCACGATCTTGGGTCTTGGCTTCATCCAGCGCTCGCTTCCGCCTTTTCCCCCCTTTGAAAAAAGGGGGGGGGTACAATCGACTTCCTGAAACCAGCGCGATCTTTTGCTTTACATCCGGACCGATCCCTGAGAAGATTTTAAATGAGTTGAGCTCACCTCCGCTCGGAGGTCAGCGGCGTTCCAAGGGGGCACCGGCTTCCGCCTTTCACGGGCATTCACATTCGTCAGGATTCGATTCTCGACATCCTGTCTGTTTCATAGGGCATCCATGACCGACTTCGTTCATCTGCACGTCCACACCCAGTACAGCCTGCTGGACGGAGCGATCCGCATCGACGATCTGATCAAACGAACCGCCGCCTTCGGCATGCCGGCCGTGGCGACCACCGACCACGGCACCCTGTTCGGGGCCGTCGAGTTTTACGAAAAGGCGAGCAAGGCCGGCATCCAACCGATCATCGGCTGCGAGATGTACATCGCCCCGCGCAGCCGCTTCGACAAAAACCCGGCCGACAACCGCGAACTCTGCCACATCATCCTGCTGGCGGAGAATCAGGAAGGCTATCGCAATCTGTGCCGGTTGGCCACCGCGGCTCAGTTGGAGGGCTTTTACTACCGGCCGCGCATCGACCGGGAGCTTCTCAAGGACTGCGCCCGCGGCCTGATCGGGATGTCGGCCTGCCTGCACGGCGAAATCCCGCGCCGGATCATGGAAGGCCGGCTGGAGCAGGCCGACCAGGCCGCGCGGAATTACCTGGAGATGTTCGGCGAAAACCGGTTCTTTCTCGAGATTCAAAACAACGGCATTGACGAACAGGAGCGGGTCAACGCGGCGCTGATCGGCATGAGCCGGCGGCTGTCGATTCCGCTCGTGGCCAGCAACGACTGCCACTACCTCTCGCGCGAAGACGTCCGCGCCCACGACGTGCTGCTGTGCATTCAGACCGGCAAGACCATCCATGACGCGGAGCGGCTCAAGTTCCGCACCGACCAGCTCTATTTCAAGCCGGCCTCCGAGATGGCGGCGTATTTCAAGGACACCCCGGAGGCGCTCGCGCACACGGCGGAGATCGCGCGCCGCTGCCACCTGGAGTTCGATTTCAAGACCTACCATTTCCCGCGCTTCGACACCCGCGGCCAGCAGACCGCCGACGAACTCTTCGAACACAACTCGCGCGAGGGGTTTGAGAAGGTCATGCGGCGCGTGCGCGCCAAAAACCCCGAGGCGGACGAAGCCGTTTACCGGGAGCGGCTGGACTATGAGATCCGGATGATCAAGGAGATGGGCTTTCCCAGCTATTTTCTGATCGTTTCCGATTTCATCCGCCATGCCAAGGAAAGCGGCATTCCCGTCGGCCCCGGCCGGGGCTCGGCCGCCGGCAGCCTGGTCGCCTACAGCCTGGGCATCACCGACCTGGACCCCATCGTGCACGGCCTGATCTTCGAGCGTTTTCTGAACCCCGCCCGTAAGAGCATGCCGGACATCGACGTCGACTTCTGCATCGACGGCCGCGAAGACGTCTACAAGTACGTCGTGGAGCGTTACGGGGGCGGGGACTACGTGGCCCAGATCATCACCTTCGGAAAACTCAAGACCCGGGCGGTGATCCGGGACGTCGGCCGCGCGCTCGACATCCCGCTGCCGGAGGTGGACGCCATCGCCAAGCTGGTGCCCGACGTGCTCAACATCGGCCTGGACGACGCCCTGGATCGGGAGCCGCGGCTGCGGGAGTTGGTAGAGAAAAAGCCGGAATACGGCGATCTCATCCGGATCTGTCGGGTGCTGGAAGGGCTGCCGCGCCACGCCTCAACCCACGCCGCCGGGGTGGTGATCGCCGACCGCCCGCTGGTGGAGTACCTGCCGCTGTTCCGGGGCAAGAAGGGCGAGGTCGTCACCCAGTTCGACATGAAAATCGTGGAGAAGATCGGGCTGGTCAAGTTCGATTTTCTCGGGCTGCGCAACCTGACCGTCATCGCCAGCACGCTGGCGCTCATCCGCCGCCAGGGTCGGACTCCGCCGGATCTTGAAAATATCGCGCTCGACGACGACGCCACCTACCGGCTGCTCTCCGCCGGCGACACCACCGGGGTTTTCCAGCTGGAAAGCTCGGGCATGAAGGACCTGCTGGTGCGGCTCAAGCCCGAATGCTTCGCGGACGTGGTGGCGCTGGTGGCGCTGTACCGGCCCGGCCCCATGGAAAGCGGCATGATCGACGACTACGTGGATCGCAAGCACGGCCGCAAGGCTGTCAGCTACCTGGTGCCGCAGCTGGCGCCGATCCTCGAGGAAACCTACGGGGTCATCGTCTACCAGGAGCAGGTCATGAAGATCGCCAGCGTCCTGGCCCGCTACAGCATGGCGGATGCCGACGATCTGCGCAAGGCCATGGGCAAGAAGATCACGGAGATCATGGCGGCCCACCGGGAGCGGTTCATCAAGGGCGCGACGGAAAACGGCGTGGCGCCGGAGAAAGCGGCCACCATCTTCGACTTGATGGAAAAATTCGGCGGCTACGGGTTCAACAAATCGCACAGCGCCGCCTACGCGCTCATCGCCTATCAGACCGCTTACCTGAAAACGCACTTCCCGGTGGAGTTTCTGGCCGCGCTGCTCACCAGCGAAATGGGCTCCATCGACAACATCGTCAAGTTCGTCGCCGAATGCCGCAGCCATGACATCCCGGTGCTGCCGCCGGACATCAACCGCAGCTTCAAGGAATTCACGGTGGACGGCAACCGCATCCGCTTCGGCCTGGTGGCGGTGAAGAACGTGGGCGAGGGCGCGATCGATGCCATTGTCGCTGCGCGCCAGGAACGGCTGTTTGCCTCGTTTTTCGATTTCTGCGAGCGGGTGGACCTCAAAAAAGTCAACAAGCGCGTCATCGAAAGCCTGATCAAGTGCGGGGCGTTCGACACCACCGGCCTGCGGCGCTCCCAGATGATGGGAGCCCTGGAACTGGCTCTGGATTACGGCCAGCGGGCTCAAAGGGAACGCTGTGACCCCCAAATGGGGCTTTTCGGCGGGGCGGAGTGCCCGCAGCCCGTTAACCTTCCGGCCATTGCCGACATCGATGAATGGGATGACCGCCAGAAGCTGGCCTTCGAGAAGGAATCGCTGGGGTTCTATCTCAGCGGCCATCCGCTGACGCGTTTCGAGGAACTGCTCAGCAAGTTCACCACCGCCGACGCCCTTTCCGTCAAGGAGGCTCCGGACGGCGCTTCCGTGCGCATCGGCGGCCTGATCCGCGGCACCAAGACGATCAAGACCAAAAAAGGCGATCTCATGGCGTTCGTGACCATCGAAGACCTGCACGGCGCCCTGGAAGTGACGGTGTTCTCACGCCTGTACGCGGGCTGCGGCGATCTGTTGACGGAAGACAACGCCGTTCTGGTCCAGGGTCAGGTCCAGAAGGACGAACAATCGGTCAAGCTGGTCGCCGACAGCATGATCGACCTGGAAAAAGCCGAGGAGACCTGGACCGCCAGCGTGCATGTCAACCTGGAGCTCGGCCGCACCGATCGCGAGCTGCTGCTTCAGCTGCGGGACCTCCTGCAACGCTTTCCGGGGCCGTGCAAGGCCTATCTCCACCTGCGCGGTCCGACGCATTCGGAAGCCTTGATTGAGCTTTCGGAGGGCTTTCACCTCAAGGCCGGTCCGGCGCTGCGGCGGGAGGTGCGGGAGCTGTTGGGGTACGCCGCCGTCGAAACTCGCTGCGCCCCGGTGGAACGCCCGCCGCAGCAACCAAAACCGCATTGGAGCGCGAGGTAAACGATTCCGCCATGACCGCCCCTGCCATCGCCTATGAAACCACCCGGCGCCGCTCGTCGCTGGCGTTGGGCACGCTCGCCGGTCTTTTTCTGCTATCGGCCTGGTCCGCGACGTTCATCCTGACGGACGACAATCAGATGATGTTCTCCGCCGGCATCCTGGTTTCCGTATGGCTTTTCAGCCGGTCCAAACGGGAAACGGGGGATTTCAACCGCGTGGCGGTCATCGTGCTGGGATCCTATCTCAGCTTGCGCTATTGGATGTTCCGCACAACCGCCACGCTTTCTTATACCGGCTTCTGGGATTTCGTTTTCCTGATGCTGCTGTACCTCGCCGAGACTTACGGAATTTTTACCCATCTGGTCGGACTTTTCGTCAATGTGGCGCCCATTCGACGGCGCCGCGCGCCGCTGCCGGCGGACCGATCTCTCTGGCCGAGCGTCGACGTGCTGATCCCGACGTACAACGAGCCGGTGGAACTGGTGACCCTCACGCTCACCGCCTGCACCCAGCTGGACTATCCCAAAGGCAAGCTCAACGTGTTCGTCCTGGATGACGGCGGGACCACCCAGAAGCTTGATGATGCCGACCTGGTGAAGGCCGAGGCGGCCCGCCGGAGGTCGGCGGCCCTGAAGGCCGCCGCCGCGTCCCTGGGTGTGCACTATCTCACCCGTGAACGCAACATCCACGCCAAAGCCGGCAACATCAACGCCGCGCTGGGCGCGGCCATCCCCGGCTGCGACGATCGCCGGATCGCCGCGTGCCACAATCCGGGCCTGGGCGAGCCGCGCCCAAGCGCTGAGCTGGTCCTCGTTCTCGATTGCGACCATGTGCCCACGCGCGATTTCCTGCTGCACACGGCGGGCTTCTTTACCCAGGACGAGAAGCTGGCCTGCGTGCAAACCCCCCATTTTTTCATCAACCCCACGCCGGTCGAAAAGAACCTCGGCACCGCTGCGATCAGCCCGGGCGAGAACGAAATGTTCTACGGCGGGATTCAGCTGGGGCTGGATTTCTGGAACGCCTCGTTCTTCTGCGGATCGGCGGCGCTGCTGCGGCGCCGGCACCTGATGGACATCGGCGGGTTGGTCGAGGACACGATCACCGAAGACGCCGGCACAGCCCTGCGGCTGCACGCCCGGGGGCTCAACAGCGTCTACCTGAACAAGGCCATGATCATGGGCCTTTCGCCGGAGTCGTTCGACAGCTTCATCATCCAGCGCAGCCGCTGGGCCAAGGGCATGTTGCAGATCCTGCTGCTGCGAAACCCGTTGCGCGAAAAAGGCCTCGCGTTCCCCCAGCGCATCTGCTACCTGAACGCCTGCCTGTTCTGGCTGTTCGGATTCGCGCGCATCATTTTCTTCCTGGCGCCGCTGATGTTCCTCATCTTCGGCCTGCGGGTCTACAATGCTTCTCTGATGCAGGTCCTGGTCTATGCCGTCCCCCATCTGCTGGGGTCCTATTTTTTATCCAACTTTCTCTACGGCCGGCTGCGGCACCCGTTCTTCTCCGAGCTGTTCGAGATCATCCAGAGCATTTACCTCATTCCGGCGGTCATTTCGGTGTTCCTGAATCCGTGGTCGCCGCGGTTCCGGGTGACCCCCAAAACCATCTCCCTGGAGCACGACGCCCGCACGCACCTGGCCACCCCGTTTTATCTCATGTTCCTGCTCAATCTGCTGGCGTTCTGCGCAGGGGCCGTCCTCTGGATGAACCAGCCGGCGCTGTTGGATACGATCGCGATCTGCCTGTGCTGGAACACCTTCAACCTGTTTCTCGTGGTCTGCTGCCTGGGAGTCGTCTGGGAGCGGCGTCAGCTGCGCCGGTCGCACCGCTATGCCACCCGCGAGCCGGTCCGGCTGAAGCCGCCGGACGGCGGAGCGCCGGTGGCCGCGACCCTGCGGGATCTTTCGATCAGCGGGCTCGGGCTGAGCGTGGACGCCCGTGCGGCGCCACGTGCGCAGCATCTGCAGCTGGAGGCCGCCGACAGCTACGGCCGGCGCTATACGCTGCCCGTCGACGTGCTGCGCGTGCGGGAGGAAAACGGGAGAAAGACCCTGGGATGCCGGTTCGCGCCCGGGGATGCATCCCTGCGACGGCAGGTGATCGGGTTCGTCTACGGCGACAGCGGCCGGTGGAAATACTTTTCCGAGACGCGCCGCACCAAAACCATCGGGACCTTTCGCGCGTTTTTCCGGCTGATGCGGATCGGGTTGAAGGGATCGGTGCGGCATGCGGCCGGGTTGATGCGGCTGACCGTCGAACGGATCCGGATCAATGCCCGGATGGTTCAGGGGGCTCAGCCGGCCGACCCAGCGCGCCAAGCCGAGGAGCGCTGGTAGGGTTGTTGAACTATACTCAATTGCGGCCATATCCGTCATCTGCGGGGCGGGTTTTCGGCCGCCGCGCGCCGCAACCAATTCTTCAGGCGACCCTGCCACGCCCCCAAGCCGTATAGAGGAACTGCAGACAGGCAGAGACGGCTGGCGGCTGCGTGGGCATCGGTCCTCCGGGGCTGTCTGGATACTTATGAAGCGGGCTTGCTGCCGTGCGCAGGTTCGTTGAACGGATGGTTGCGGCGCGCGGCGGCCGAAAACCCGCCCCGCCGAACTTCGAGTAGAGTCGAACCGGTTTTCCTGCCGGAGCCATAACCCCTATGGTCGATGCGCACGGCCGAGGCGGGCCAGAGTCCGATCGTAGGACGTCCGGGCTTCCAATAGCAGCTCCACCGCGCGGCCTTCGTAGCGCGGCGAGAAGTGGAAAAGCGTGAATCGGCGGGCCTGCGCCAGGGCGGCCAGCTCCCCGGCCTGGCGCGCGGTGAGATGATGGGTTGCGGCGGCGCGCTCCCGGTCCCCGTCGAGGAAGGCGGCTTCGATGAAGAGCTGGTCCGCATCGTGCGCCAGCGCGGTGACCGCCTCCCGCGTGGCGGCGCTATCGCCGACGTCGGTGATGTAGGCGATTTTCTGCCCCGGGGTGATTCGCGCGAGTTTTTGGGCCAGGCGATCAACGGTGAACGTGCCCCCGGCCCCGCGGGGGCCGGGTTCGATGGTAAACTCCGTCTGCGGATGAACTTGCGCATAAAGCGCGGCTTTGAACCGGGAGATCCAGGGGCCCGGGGCCAGCCCCAACTCCTCCAGCCCGGTCCTGAGGATGTTGACGTGAAAGCGCTCCGCCAGGGACAGGCCCAGGCAGGGGATGCTGTGCTGGAGGACCGCGGCGTTGACCGTCAGGCCGGGCTCGGCGTGCAGCCGGCCGTCGAACGGCTGCACGGCCCGGTCGCCGGCACCGGCAAAGCCGTCCCCGCAATGATAGGATCGACACCAGCGCTGGTCGGCGTGAACCTCGGTCAGGTGCAGCGCCAGACGGCAGGTGAACCGGTCGACGAGATCCCAGGAATACCCCGCCAGCTTTCCCTCCACGTTGTCGATGAACCCCCTGGGGCCGTAGAGCCAGAGATCCTTCTGGCGGCCGAGGACACAGCGCAGCAGTTGGTCGAACCCGATGAAATGGTCCATATGGGTGTGCGTAACGAACACGTGGGAGATTTTCAGGAGCTCGCGCGGGGGCAGCCGTGAGAGGTCGCCGAGGTCGAAGAGCATCGCCCGGCGCTCGAATTGAAACGGGATGAACAGCCCCGGGTCTTCGAATGGCCCGTTGACCAGCCGCGGCTGAAACAGGGATGGCATTACACCGGCAGGTGCTTCTTGACTTGCTGATTGACCGTCAGATAGATGTCTTCGTCCGAACCGAAAATATCGACGACGTCCTTATGGTCCAACAGCTTCTCGATGATGAAAGCCGTCAAATAGAGGCTGACGATGTTGAAGTCCGGCACCAGGTTGCGGACCGGCGCAATCTGGTAGTCGATGTCGAAGTCGCTCGCGCGGGTCATTTTTTCGAGACAGGAACGGATCTGTTCCTCCAGGGAGTTCTTGTTGGTGGTTTCCACCAGGCTGTTTTCCACCAGCTTCATGGCAACGGCGTTGGAGAGCGCATCCATGCAGTCCCGCAGACTGCCGATCGCCAGACGCCGCTTGTGTTCCTTGGTTGACTCGATTTTAGACAGAATCGAAGATTCGCGCGTACTCGGTCGGAAGACCTTTCCCATACCCTTTGTTCCCTTTCACACCGCTCAGACCGATCGGTGGGTATTTAAGTTTGCAATCGGCCTATAATAGATGCCATGCAAAAATATTTCAAGCAAAAAATACGTGTTGCAGTCTTTCGTGGCATCGATTCGGTCGAACGCGCCGGCCTTCACCGGCTGGACAGCGCCTCGACCATCAGCTGCAGCGTCTTGCTTCCGTTCCAGCGGTTCCAACGCAGGCGGTAGGCCATGCGCTCGAAGTGCGTCAGGGCCTCCTGGCGGGGATCCGCGTGGAACTGGATGGCTTGAAAGGACCGATGCGCCGGCGCCGCGGCCGGCCGGAGCACCATGCGCCGATGATGCTCGCCGACGCGGCTGGAGGAGACGACGGTCACTCCGCGGGCCATGAACAGGGGTTCCGGGTTTTCGGCCCCGAACGGCATCAGTTGTTCCAACTGGTCCGCGAGGTCCTCCGAGATCGCCGCCAGCTCCACTTCGGCCTCGATCGGGATATGCGGGATGAAGGCGTCCGGGCCGGCGGCGGCGCAAACGGCCGTTTCGAAGGCCTCCTGGAAGTCCGTCAGCCGGTCCGCGTGGATGCGCAGGCCGGCGGCCTGCGCGTGGCCGCCCAGTTCCTCCAGATGCATCCGGCAGGCGGACAGGCAGGCGAAGAGATCGATCCCGGGGATTCCCCGCGCCGAGCCGCGCCCGGAGCGGCCGGCGAGGGCGATGAGAACCACCGGCCGATGATACCGGACCATCATCTTGGAGGCCGCGATGCCGATCACCCCGGCATGCCATTCCGAATGGGCCAGAACCAGGGTCTGCCGCTTCAGCAGGTCGGGCTGGCGGGCGATCAGCGCCTCCAGATCATCCCAGATCCGGCGTTCGATTTCCTGGCGGCTGGTGTTCAGCTGGTTGAGGGTGTGGGCCAACCCCCGGGCGGTGTCCATGCGGTCGGCGGTCAGCAGCTCGACGGCTCGTCCGGCGTGGTCGATGCGGCCGGCGGCGTTCAGCCGCGGGGCCAGGCGAAACGCGACGTCGTCGGCATCCATCGGGCGGTGGGTGATCCCGGCCGCGTCCATCAGGGCGGCCAGGCCCGGCCGCCGGCCGGATCCGAGCACGTCCAGGCCGGTTTTCGCCAGGATGCGGTTTTCCTCCAGCAGCGGCACCATGTCCGCGATGGTTCCCAGGGCCACCAGATCGCAGAGGGAGCGCAGATTGGGTTCGGTGCGCTTGGCCCAAAATCCGGTTTCGCGCAGGCGTCTCCGCAGCGCGACGGCCAGGTAGAAGGCCACGCCGACGCCGGCCAGCCGGTTCAATCCGCCCGGGCAGTCCCGGCGCTTGGGGTTGATGACCGCCAGGGCCTGCGGCAGCGGCGGGCTCACGTGGTGATGATCGGTGATAATCACGTCGATCCCGGCTGCGCGGGCGGCATCCGCGGCGGCATGGCTGTTGGAGCCGCAATCCACGGTGATCAGGAGCGTGGCCCGGCGCGGTCCGGCCACTTCGGCAATATGCCGGGCCTGCAGCCCGTAACCCTCGTTGAGGCGGTGCGGGATGTAGTAGGATACGCTGGCGCCGCAGGCTTTCAGAAATTCGAACAGGACGGCCGTGGCGGTCGTCCCGTCCACATCATAGTCGCCGAACAGCAGGATGTTTTCCCCCGCGGCGATCGCCCGAACCACGCGCTCGACCGCCTTTTCCAGATCCTTCAGCCCGGTCGGCGGCCGCAGATGCGCAATCGAGGCATGCAGAAAGGCATCGGCCTGCTCCGGGGAGGCGAGTCGGCGATTGACGAGCAGGGCGGCGATCACGGGATGGCATCCCAGGGCCTGTTTGAGGGCGGCGACGGCGGCTCCGTCCACGTTCGCTATCTGCCAGTGCTTTTCCATCAGGCGGCTCTTATACCCGATCCGACGGCCGACCTCAATCGAAAACCGATCGGATGGGAAGCCGCGTTTCGGGTTGCATTCCAGCG
This sequence comes from Desulfobacterales bacterium, assembly GCA_030834695.1. Taxonomy (GTDB): domain Bacteria; phylum Desulfobacterota; class Desulfobacteria; order Desulfobacterales; family SpSt-501; genus SpSt-501. The sequence goes on along the minus strand of JAUQXK010000073.1, from coordinate 11,443 downwards.
GGAGGTGGTTATACTGACCGGGTATCGACGCATTAAAAATCAATTCTCCCGCCGACGTTTCGGTATCTACGAGCATGCAACCCAGGTCCTTCTACATCCACACCATCGGCTGTCAGATGAACGTTTCCGACTCCGAGCGCATCGCCCGGAGCCTGGCTCCGCTCGGGTATGTGCCGGCGCTGTCCGCAGACCAGGCCGATCTCGTCGTCGTCAACACCTGCTCCGTGCGCGCCAAAGCCGAGCAAAAGGCCTTCAGTCTCTTGGGCCAATTGGCCGCCGTCAAGGTCCGGCGGCCGGAGCTGGTCGTCGTGGTGGCCGGCTGCGTGGCCCAGCAGGAGGGCGAACGCATCCGGGAGCGTGCGCCGCACGTGGATCTGGTCCTCGGCACCCGCGCGGTTCACCGTCTGGGAGCCCTGCTGATGCGGCTGCGGACCCATTCTCGCACGCTCGTGGATGTCGGGATGGATGAGCCCCCGGATGAGCCGGTCGAAACGCCGGGCGCGGCGGACCGCAACGGGGTTTCGCGGTTTGTGACCGTCATGCGCGGTTGCGACAATTTTTGCGCTTACTGCGTCGTGCCGTATGTGCGCGGCCGCGAGATCAGCCGGTCTCCGGAAGCGATCCTGCATGAAATCCGCGGGTTGTGCGCGGCCGGGGTCCGCGAGGTCACGCTGCTGGGACAGAACGTGAACAGCTACGGCGCCAAAGAGGGAATCTGTTCGTTTGCACAACTGCTGGAACAGGTGAACACCGTAAAAGACCTGGCGCGCATCCGATTCACGACCTCCCATCCCAAGGACCTGACCGCGGAGTTGATCCGCAGCTTTGCCTCCCTCGAAAAGCTTTGCGCGCACATCCATCTGCCGGTCCAGTCCGGTTCGAACCGGGTCCTGGCGTGCATGAACCGGCGTTATACGCGCGAGCATTACCTTGACAACGTTGCCAAACTACGGAATAGTCATCGGCAGATCTCCGTTACCTCCGATATCATCGTCGGTTTCCCGGGCGAGACCCGGACCGATTTCGAGGCGACCCTGGGCCTCATGCAGCAGGTTGAATTCGACAGCGTGTTCGCCTTCATGTACTCGGACCGTCCGAACACGCCCGCCCGCCTTCTTTCCGACAAGGTTCCGGAGCGGGAGAAGCGCGAGCGGTTGCACGCAGTGCTCGCGCTCCAGGACGGCATCACCGCCGCCAAGCACCAGAGCCTGGTGGGGTCGGTGCAGGAGGTCCTGGCGGAGGGCTTCAGCAAGCGGCCGGCGGCAGCGGGCGCCGCTGAGGGGTTCGGGCAGCAATGGACGGGCCGGACCCGGGGGAACAAGATCGTTCATTTTTTCGACGCGGGTTCGGATGCGAATGCCGACTTCATCCGTCCGGGCCGGTTGGTGCAGGTTCGCATCGAACGGGCGCTGGCGCATTCTCTGTGGGGGCGTCTGGAGCGCGACCCCGCCGGGCCGTAGAGGGAGGTGATTCATGCTGCGCAGAGTCAATATTGCCGGATTAACCATGGACCCGGCTTCGAACACGCCGATCATCATCCTGAAAACCGAGGACGACGAACAGGCGGTGCCCATCTGGATCGGCCTGTTGGAGGCCACCTCTATCGCTTCCGCTCTTCAGAAGATCAAATACGAACGTCCCATGACCCATGATCTTTTCCGGAACTTTGCCGAGCAGCTTGAAATCTCCGTCGAGCGCGTCGAGGTCTGCGATCTGCGGGACAATACGTTTTACGCCCGCATTCATTTCGTCTCCGAGGGCAAGACGTTCGAAATGGATGCGCGCCCCAGCGATGCCATTGCCCTGGCGCTGCGCTTCGAGGCGCCGATCTTCGTGGAAGATGCCGTCATCCAGCATTCCAAAATCCGCGAGCCGGACGTTGAAATCGCGGACACCAGCGAGGAAGGCAAGAAATGGGCCGATTACCTTGAGAAGCTGTCATCGGAGGATTTTGGAAAATACAAGGTTTAGCGCTCATCCGTTGGAAGGAAAAATGAGATAATCAAAGATTCAAGCAGTTCAAAGCGCCGGCGACTTTCGGCGGCATCTGCCGATTATGGTCCGATCCTGATGAAATTGTTGCAAATCGGGTTATCCGGCGGGGATGAGCCTGGCATCTGGCCTTTTCACCGGGCATCTTGAAAAAACCCATGCTTTCAATGAGATAAAAATTGTTGATAATTTAGACGGCATTCGAGTTCTTTATCTTTTTTTGCGGTTTGACAAGCCTGCATCCCTTTCCTAAATATTGCGCATCGCACCACCATCGCATCTCTTGATTTTCCAAAAGCCTAATCTGGTCTGAACGGTTAAACGTTTTTCAGACCACGCGCTGCAGCCAGCCGTTCGCCCGGCTGCATCTGGGAGAGTGGCAGCATGGGGTCGGTATTGGTTATTGAGGACGAAAAAGGGATCCTGGGTCTGATCGAGGCCGCGTTGACCCGATTCGGGCATCAGGTCGAAACCGCACAGGACGGTCGGGAAGGCATCTGCAAGTACGACCACGGAAATTTCGACGTGGTGATAACCGATTACCTCATGCCGGATCTCGACGGCTACGGCGTATTACAGCACATTCGCAGCTCCGCACGCGGACGGACCCCCATCGTGGGGATGTCCGGGACCCCCTGGCTGCTGCACGAGGCCGGGTTCGACCTGGTTCTGATCAAACCGTTTCCGTTGAAGCAGCTCGTCGAAGCGGTCCAACATCTCTGCGCCGACTTCGTGGTTTCCGAAGCCGCCCCCCAGCACTTCAATGAGACGCCCGCCATCTCCCGGGCCGGCGCTTAACGGGGAAACTCCCCGTTCTCGTAGATCACTTTCCGGGTGCCGTCTGATAAAACGGCCGTCACGCGTTTTTTTTCGGTATTGACCAAATCCCAGTGCAGAGCGGATTGGTTGAAGCCTAGCCTGGCCTTCGCCGCGGACGACAGCCGGCGCGGGTCACCGGCATAGGTGCTGGCGTAAGAGGAGCCCAGCGCCAGGTGGCAGTTGCCGAAGCGTCCGCCGTAGTTCTCATCGAAGAGCGTGTTGGCCATGAAGCGGGTGATTTGTGAAAAGCGGCGGTCGGTGAGTGAGAATTCCCCCACCCGACCGGCTCCGGCGTCCATGGCCAGCTGCTTTTTCAAGAAACGCCCCCCCTCGGCCGCCGCGGAGCGCACCACGCGGCCGTCCCTGAATTCCAGGCGCACGCCGCGCACCTTGTTGCCGCTGCGAAAAGACGGCTGGTCGGCGCCGTAAACGCCGCGCACGCCGCGCCAGTCCGGGCTGACGAACAGTTCAAAGCTGGGGATGTTCCGGCCCGACACCCCGGCCCAACGCCGCCGTGCCCCCAGCGGGACGATGAGATCGGTCGAGGCAGATTCCACCTGGAAGTAAACGGCGGGGAGCCGGTCCAGCCAGCGTTTGATCGCGCCCGCCCGGCGATGGATTCGCTGCCATTCGGAGACGGGCGCGGCCGCCTCCAGGAAGCAGGCGTTCACCACCTGGCGTGTGTACTGGGCCAGGCTGATTCCGGCATGATGCGCGAGCGCGGGGGTGGGCAGCAGGCATAGGGTCCAGGCGTAATCGCCGCGGGCTTCCCGGGTTTCGAGCATCGTGCGCAGCGGATGGGCGGCAACCGCGGCGGCGGCGATGCTCCCGGGTGCCGCGGTGCGCAGATGGGTCAGGGATTCGGGCGCATTCAGGAAGATGCTGCCGTTCAGGCGCTGCGAGAGATGCTCCTCGCCGGGCGGGATGAAGGTCAGCTGCCGCCGGTTGGCCAAATGGTAAAAACTGCTTTCCATGTCGGCGGTGCGCGCCAACCGGACGATCGGCTGGAGCCCTCTTTCGATCAGCTTGCGGTGCAGGATCTCGGCCAGGCGCAGCGCCCCGGAATGAAACCGAATCTGGACGAGGTCTCCCTTGCGGAAGCGCTTGCGACGGGCGGTGGTCAGCCCCCACCAAAGCACATCGGCGTAGTTTTCGAGGTGTTTCTCGGTCAGCATGACCTCTCCTCCTCGCCTCGGTCTCGGCATTCGTCGTCCTTCAGAAACAAACGGTGGTATTCGGCTTCGGTGAAGTGCCGCCGCAGCAGGCGGTTGATCAGATCGAATATTTCAGCCAGCTCAGGGTCCTCCAGCCGCTTGATGATGGCGTTCATGACCGCATCGTCGGAAAATTTCTGGAGGTAACAGATGAGCGTGTTTTCATCCGTCTCCCGGTCGAGGCCGAATCCGACCAGACCTTCGTAACGCTCGATAAACTGATGGGTGTGTTTGGGCATCGGTCCTCCGGGGCTGTCCGGGCGCGTATGGAGCGGGATAGCTGCCGTGCGCTGGTTCGTTGAACGGATGGTTGCGGCGCGCTGCGGCCGAAACCCCGCCCTGCCGATGAGCGACATGGCCGCATGAGACGTATTTATTACTTCGGCAATTAAATATGCCAAGATTTGTCATCCCGCCGAAAGCCGGAATCCTATAGAGCGGGAGTGGATGCCCCCGTATCGTGGTACGGGGCAGGCTTATCAAGTCCGGCATGACGGTCTTTGCGTATTTCGCTGCCGGTATAGTAAGTGCCGGAGCAATAACTTAGGTTAAAAGGTCCGCACGGTCAACGCGAAATCCGAGGTGGGGCAGCTCAGGCGGTGGCTTGCGCCGAAACGGCCAGCGCCGGTTCTCTCCGGGGGACCAGGTAGGGCGTGGGGCTGCTGTTCAGGGCGCTGCGGATGGCCACGGTCAACTCGTCTTTGTCGATCGGTTTGAGGATGAACTTGCGGATGCCCATGGCGATCGCCTTGTCCTCGGACATCATCTCGTTGTAGCCGGTGCAGAGGATGACCGGGATCTCCGGCCGGATGTCCCAGATGCGGCGGGCCATGTGGTCGCCGGTCATCTGCGGCATCGTCATGTCGGTGATGACCAGGTCGAACTGATCCGGCTGGGCGGCGAACGTTTCTATGGCTTCGGTGCTGCTGGTTTGAGCGGTCACGCGGTAGCCCAACTTCTCCAGCATCCGCTTTTCCATGTCGACGATTTGCGGCTCGTCGTCCACCAGAAGGATGCGTTCGCTGCCGCCGCTTTTTCCCGCGCTCGCCGCTTCCTCGATTTCGGCTTCCACATCCTCCAGGGTCGGCAGGTACACGTGGAAGGTACTGCCGCGGCCCGGGGCGCTCTCCACGGTGATGAATCCGCCGTGGTTCTTGACGATGCCGTGGATGACCGAAAGCCCCAATCCCGTTCCCTTGCCGGGTTCCTTGGTGGTGTAATAAGGCTCAAAGATGCGGTGCAGAACCCCCGGCTCCATGCCCACGCCCTCGTCTTTTACGGTCAGATGCAGATGGGGACCCATTTTGATGCCGATGCGTTTGACCGTCTCCTCGTAGCCGATGTGGGTTTCCGCCAGCCGCACGTCCAGGGTTCCGCCGGTTTCCTGCATCGACTGGTAGGCGTTGGTGCACAGGTTCATGATGACCTGGTGGATCTGGGTGGGATCCCCCATGATCGCGTTGCAGCGTTCTTCAAGGTCGGTGCGGATATCGATGGTTTTGGGAATGGATGCGCGCAGCAGGCGCAGGGCTTCTTTTACGATGTACTGGACCCGGATCGGCTTGCGTTCGCGGCCGTTCTGGCGGCTGAAGGTCAGAATCTGCTGAACGAGTTCCCGGGCGCGGTTGGCGGCCTTGAGAATTTCTTCGAGGTTGCGGCGGATCGGACTGTCCTCCGGCACGTCGTCCATGCTGATTTCGGTATAGCCGATGATCGGAAAGAGAATGTTGTTGAAGTCGTGCGCGATTCCGCCGGCCAGCGTTCCGATGGCCTGCAGCTTCAATACCTGCTGCATCTGGCGTTCGGATTCGGCCAGGGCCTGGGTGCGTTCCTCCACCTGCTTTTCCAGGATCGTCTTCTGGTGGCGCAGCATGCGGTAGAATTCCAGGCTCTCGAGGGCGTTGGCCGTATTGAGCAGGATGATCGACAACAGCGTCAGGGAGGTGTCCGGGATCTGCTTGCGGGTGTTGTCCATTTGGCCGACAAACATCCCCCGAATGCGCGAATGCGTGGCGATGACATGCAGCACCAGACGTTTGGAACGGTCCCGGGAGGCGACGGAGATGCCGCGGCGTTCGCGGATGGCCCAGGCGAAGAAGCCTTTCTCGATCGCATCCTCGACGTCAGCGGCAAGGGCCGCACGCGTTTCCGGCGGGTTGCACACCGCCAGCTGAAAATCGGCGCTGTCCTGGTTGACGATGTACAGCGCGTTGGCATCGAACGGAATCAAATAACGGATCCGCTTTTCGGCTTCTTCCAGAATGGTTTCGGGCCCGTAGCTGTTGAGGATGTTTTCCTGGAAATCCACCAGGGACAGCGCCATCTCCAGCACGTTTTGGACGAACCGCCGGTTTTCCTCCAGATAATCGATCCGGGTGAGCAGTTGCTCGGTGGTATAGGGGATGCTGCCGCTCATGGCCTGTCTTCCGGCAATAGAAATTCCAGGTTGTTGAGTTGATGGATCGTCTGGTGGACCACGACCTCGAAGCAGCTTGGAGGCAGTTCCAACGCCTCCCATGCCCGGGCGTCCAGAGGCGGGACCAGACGTTCTCCGCTGGTGCCGATTCCAAGGGCGTTCACCAGCAGGTCGGCGACATGCACGATGGCGGCCGGAATCGGGTCCGGAGCGTCGGCCGGCTCGTGATGAAAACAGACGGTGTTTTCGATGATCAGGGGCAGCCGCCAGCGGTTCAACAGGTATTTTCCGATTTGGGCATGATGGCAGCCCAGGCGTTTCTTTTCCACCTGGTAAAGCCGTTCGGATGCCTGCCGCGCCCGGCGCAGGGAACTGAGCGCTTCCTTCGGGAAATAGATGAAAAGGATCAGTCGTCCGATATCGTGCAGTAGCCCGGCGGTGAATAGCTGTTCGGTCTGCCGCAGGGTCTTATGCGCCGCCAGCAGCCGCGATACGATGCCGCAGGCCAGGCTGTGCTTCAGGAAGGAGCGCATGGTCAGGAGGCTGCTGGGGATGCTCTTGAAAATCGACAGGATACTGATCCCCAGCGCCAGCGACGAGAGCTCGCGGGTTCCGATCAGGGTGACCGCCAGGGACACGCGATCCACTCTGGACGGCAGGCCGTAGAAGGACGAATTTACGATTTTCAACAGCAGGGCGGTCAAGCTGGGGCTCTTGTTGATCACCTGGGCCATCTGATCGGCCGTGGACAGAGGGTCGGCGATGACCTCGTTCAACTCGATCACGATGGAGGGGATTTCCGGCAGAGCGATGTCCTGATCGATGAATTTCTCCAGGAAATCCTTATCCGGCTCTTTGGCTGGCGCGGATAATTCTTCAGGCGGCAGGTTGTCCGGCACCGGAAGGGTGCGCCGGGCGCCGCGGTATTGGACCGCCTGGTTGAAGATTTCTTTTACGGCGGGGTGGTCCCGTTCGGTGAGGATGAACAGCTGCTCGGCTTCCTGGCGGGCGGCCTCCAGCCAGGCCGGATCGATCGGGGCTGGCGCGGCTGCGCCCTCGTCATCGGAAACACCGGCGATCTCGACCTGCGGAATCCCCCAGATCTTGAATATCCGGATGTGGTCCGGACCGAGGGGTTTGCCGCGGGACAGCAGCAGCCGGCCTTTGATGTCACGGACATCATCGGCCAGCACCATGCCGGATTTGAGCTTTTTGGTTCGAACCGCAGTCATATAACCTGTTCTGCCGAATCCAAATGATGAAATGGGTCCAAAAGACCTACTGGCTGACATTCGGCGGTGGTTGGCCGCCCGTTGCTAGTCTATCGTCCCATAATCGCTGGAACTTAAGCGGAAAGCGGAAGAAGGGTCAGGTTAAAATCACGAGTTGCAGCCTATGGTTGCTCGCTTCGAATGCAATAAAGAATGTCCAATTTGGCCGTTTTGCTCATCGGCGGGGCGGGCTGAAGTTGCACCTTGGATCTGGCGGAGGAACAATCGCCCGGCGGAGGGCATGGCTAAGGCTCGGGTCGGTCGGCCGAACTTTTTGTAAAAATGTTAAGCTGTTATATCAAGTTGTACACGCAGCGGCGAAGCGGCGGATGGCGGCCATGTAATCGCCGGGTGCAACCGCCAGAATGTCGTTGTGGTTGGCTCCCGGTATCTTCAGCAGGGTTTTGGCGGGCGACGGGCAGGCGTCGAAGAGCGCCTGCCCGTCGGAAAAGGGAATGATGTGATCGAATTCGGCATGGATGATCAATACGGGCTTTTTGACCTGCCCGATCTTCTCGATGTGCCGGAAAGCCGACTCCTCGCGAAAGCCGATTCGACCCGGATCGGCCCCCAAGAGCTGGAGCAGAGGACCGGCAAAGGCGAACCCGCTCTCGACGATGAGGCCCGCGATCCGCTCGGCGTCCGCCGCTGCCAGTTCAATGGCGGAGGCGCTGCCCAGGGAGCGGCCCATGAGAATCAATGGGCCGGTAAAACCGTTTTGGGCCAGCCAGGCGGAAACGAAACGATAGACCGCGTGGCAGTCCTGCATCATAGCCGCTACGGTCGGGTGCCCGGTCGAGCGGCCGTATCCGCGGTAGTCGACGGCCAGGAAGTTGATTCCGATCCGGTTGTAAAAAGGGCCGATCTCGTCGTAGTCGGCCGCGATTTCGCCGTTGCCGTGGAAAAAGAGGACGTTGGCGTGGGTGGGGCCGCCCAGGTGGAAACGGGCGCCGACGGCGATGCCGGCGCCTACCGGCACCAGGACGTCCTGCACCCGCGGGGTTCCGGCCCCTGCTTCGGGTGGACGGCCCGCCCGCGCACCGTCATCCCGGCGGGGGTGGAAAAGGACCCTCAGAACCTCCGGCCGGTCCAAGGCGGAAAAGTCGGCGTCCATGCGCTTGTCTCCTATCTTTTCCTGGCTTCCGCTTCCATGGCGCGGCGCAGCTTGTACGAGAACAGACTTTCGTCGATCGTGACGTCGGCGTAGGTTACGACGGCGTCCTTCGGCACCGGCCGCACGAGTTTGACATGGTTCGCCAGCCCCATGGGCAGGAACCCTTTTTCGAGGCTTTCCTGCGCGCCCACGAGCCGGCCGTAGACGGTGTAGCCGCCTTCTCCGTCGAGCACTTCGCCGGCCTGCAAATCCTTCTTGGCGGCCGCCCCCACGTCGGCGGCGAACTCGCGGCTCGACCCGGTCGGCTCGCCCCTCAGCGCGGCCGACGCCACGCTGATTCCCAGCTCCAAGCCGATCAGATGGTACGGCCGGTACAGGGCCGCGAACTCGCCCGAGGCGTCGGTGCGCAGGCCGTACTCGGAAAAACAGCGCTTGACGTATTCCGTGGGGGCACGGAACACCACATACACCCCCCAGCGCAGATCACGCGGCACCGGAGACCGGTCGCGGTTCTCGCTTGCCACGACCTCGACCGTGCCGCTGTGTTCGAGAATCCCCCCCGCATCGCGGGGTTTGAGGACCTGCGGCAGATCGTCCACGCTCGCGGGGGGAAACTGCAGCCCGCAGCGCTGCGGAACCAGCCCGTTGCCGTTGGCCACGGCGCACATCTCGATAGCGGATTTCGTCCCGTCGAGGAAGGAATTGAACATCTTGGCGTTGTAGTCGCCCGAGGCCACGCGCTCCTCCGAGAAGCCGTAATGCCCCCAGACCGTCCGCGGAGTGGAATAATGGTACTCGGGCTGGTAGCGCGTCCCCTTGCCGGCGCAGACGACTTCCAGCCCAACGGCGCGCGCCCAGTCGATCTGCTCAGCGATGAGGGCGGGCTGGTCGCCGTAGGCCATGGAATAGACGCGCCCGGCCTGCTCGGCCTTCTTCTGGAGCATCGGCCCCAGCAGCGCGTCGGCCTCCACATTCACCATGACCACGTGCTTGCCGTTTTCAAGCGCCTGCCAGGCATGCTCCGCACCCGCTTCGGGCACCCCGGTGATTTCCAGGATTACGTCCAGCGGAGCCTCGATGAGCTGCCGGGCGTCTCCGGTGATCACGGTCTTTCCGGCCGCCGCACCGTCCGCGATGGATGCGGCCGAGGAACCGAAGACCAGGGATTCCGCCGGCCAGCCCGTGCGGAGGCAGGCCTGCCTGGCCTTGTCCGGGTCCAGCTCCGCAATCCCCACCAGTTGCACGCCCGGGGTCAACCGCGCCTGAGACAGGAACATGCTGCTGAACTTGCCCGCTCCGATGACGCCCGCGCGAACGGGTCTTCCCTCGTCCGCTCTATCCTTCAGCATTCGATACAGATTCATCCTTCCTCCTGACTCGATCCGCTTTTCAGCGGGTTGCGGTGATCGGCCGCCTCACGGGGACGAACGGCTCGATTTTTTTTACTCTATATGGTGAAGGCGCGGATGGTCAACCCCCATACGGGCATCTCGGCTCGCCAGGGTCGCAGGGCATTCAAAAATTCGGCTCAGGATTTAGTCTGATTGCCGATCATTTTTTTGAATCCGTCTCAAATTCCTATTGATTTTTCTTTGTTCACAATGTAGCTATGAAATCCGCCGACGCCTTGCACCATTCGATTTTTTACGGCTTGGTTATGTGGTGTGCGGCGGTTTCTGACGGCTTCCCGCACAGCGCTATGAGAGATGCAGATGCAGGGGAATTCGCTCTCATCGAGCTGCACAAAACCTTAAAGATGCGGGCTTCAGGAGTTCGCGCCCGCGAAAACCACCCAGGAGGAAGTCTATGGACGAAAAGAACATCGGTGCGAAAAAGAAAGAGGGCAGGGCCGTTTCGAAGAAAGGTGTCAGCCGCAGAGGATTCCTCACGGCAGCCGCAGCCGGGGCCGCAGCCCTGGGCTTCCCCATGGTCGCCAAGGCCCAGGGGCCGATCACCATGCGCTGGCAGAGCACCTGGCCGACCAAAGACATTTTCCACGAGTACGCCCTCGACTTCGCTAAAAAAGTGAACGACATGACCGGCGGGGACCTCAAGATCGAGGTGCTGCCGGCGGGTGCGGTGGTGCCGGCCTTCGGCCTGTTGGACGCGGTGTCCAAGGGCACGCTCGACGGCGGCCACGGCGTGTTCGTCTACCACTACGGCAAGCAGAACGCGCTGGCCCTGTGGGGGTCAAGCCCCGCCTTCGGAATGGACGCCAACATGCTGCTGTCCTGGCACAAGTACGGCGGCGGCAAGGAACTGTTGGCCAAGATTTATGCGTCCATCGGCGCGGATGTCGTGTCGTTCGCCTACGGCCCGATGACGACCCAGCCGCTCGGCTGGTTCAAGAAGCCGATCGCCAAGGTGGAGGATCTCAAAGGCCTCAAGTTCCGCACCGTGGGTATTTCCATCGACCTCTTCACCGGCATGGGCGCGGCGGTGAACGCGCTGCCCGGCGGCGAGATCGTGCCGGCCCTGGACCGCGGCCTGCTGGACGGGGCGGAGTTTAACAACGCCACTTCCGACCGACTGCTCGGCTTCGCCGATGTGTCGAAGGTGTGCATGCTGCAGAGCTACCACCAGAACGCCGAGTCGTTCGAGATCCTGTTTAACAAGA
>JAUQXK010000072.1 GCA_030834695.1 Desulfobacterales bacterium | reverse complement strand
ACCAAAAAATTTAGGGGGGTGCATTGGCTCGTGTAGCGCGACGACTCCCGGCAGTTTGTTGAGCAGATGGCATGTCAGCGTGGTACCCGATCGTGGGATCCCCGTTATAATGATGTCATTCGGGTTTTGCATTGATATTACCAAATATTGCCGAGGTTTTTCATAATTGCCAGAAATTCATTTTTCTCGCGGAACAAGCTGTGCTGGAGAGCCGTCTGCCATGAGCCGGTGAGCAATCGTTGTCGGTCAGATGCAATAAGCGAAAAGGATTTTACAGCGGCTTGAACGATGTCCAGCAAGGTGTAATCCGGCATGAAGCAGTTGATGCCGTCGATGCAGAATGAACGGTTACCGATACAGTCTGGGCAAACCACCATGGCGCCCACGGCCATCGCCTCCAGTGCCGGGAGAAAAAACCCTTCCGTCTTATTGGGTAGCAGGATGACAACTTTAGACTGGTTTAGCTTTTCAAGGAACTGCCATCGCGGCAGATGCGTCGACAGCGCCTCCACTGCACTTGTCATTTCTCTTAACCGCTCAGCCAACTCCATGGCGAGAACCGGGTTCTTCAAACCAGCGATCAAGATGTCGGTCGAGCGCTGAGTCCATTCGTTTGAAATCGGCATTTCATCGAGATCGATGCCGTTCGATACGGTGAATAGGGGGCCGTTTATCCGTCTGGTTTCGCGCAAGCATTGGGCGACTTGTTCGCTCACGCATATGCGAACGGCTCTATTCGATAAGAAGGAAGATCGGATGTCGGCAGGGTCGGCGTGCCGCACGTGCTGAATCAGATTTACAACCGGGATCCGGCGTGAAGGCGGAGCAGCTTTCTTTAGTAGCATCCAATCTTTTCCGGCTAGGAACAAGGCGTCCGCGTTTTGGGGACTCCAAATCTTCTCTCTTTGCTCTTTAAGAGCGAGCCATGGGTTATCCTCATTCCAGATGCTCTCCTCGGAAAAATAACACGCCGGCGTAAAGTCGTTTGATCCTTTCAGGTGGCTATAGTAGTGCCAGACCTTGAGATGACCACCAGAAAAGCGCCTGAAATTCCGATGAAATAATACTTTCTTGGGCGGTTGGTTGAAGGCCATGAATTCTTAATTAAAATTGTTTTCTGCATCTTTCAGAAGCGGCGCGGCGCGGTCTTTTTCGGACAAAAGCGGATCTGAGACCGGCCAGTTGATATTGACCGCAGGATCATCCCAGCGAAAGCCCCGGTCGTGTGCGGGGGAGTAATAACCGGTTGTTTTGTAGAATACTTCACTGTCTTCGGAAAGAGCACAGTAGCCGTGAGCAAAGCCCTCAGGAATATACAGCATTTTACAATTTTCTGCGGTCAATTCAACACCGACCCACTTAGCATAGGTAGGCGACCCCGCACGGATATCCACGGCTACATCGAAGATTCGACCTCGCAGGCAGCGCACCAGTTTGCCGATGGCAGCGGGTTTGATCTGATAGTGAAGGCCTCGGAGAACTTTTCCTGCAGAACATGCGTGGTTGTCCTGAACAAAACGCGGTATGCCCTGCCCCAAGAATGGTTCCTCCCGGAAACTTTCCAGAAAAAAGCCTCTTTGGTCCCGAAATATATCGTGGGTAATCAGAATTACATCGGGTATCGCAAGCGACTCGAAACGGAATTTCATTCATACCTTCCCATTTTCAAATAGCTCCGCTCCGTGGGTTACACCAGTACCCTGAGCGGATAAACAACAGACCGAAAAATCTCTTATGGTCTAACGGATAAATCTATAAATTTAGACCATAGCCGCCAAAATAAGTCAAGGTATATTAGAAAAAAAGCTGAATTAGTACAAAGTGTTAAGCTGCAATTCGGCCACGAATTCCGTACAGTTGCCGCTGCAGCCAACAGAGGGGGAAGAAAGCTTGATTCCGATGAATGTTGGGACCGGGCAAGAGTGGATTCGGAGCGATCAGGGCGCCAGATCGGACAGTCTTGATGGTCGATGATCTGGGCGATTCTGAAATTCTCAAGCCAGTCTTTTTGAGTCCTGTCCTGAAGGAATCGATGCTGGTTCGTTTTTTGGGGGGGTGCTGATCATTCGGGATACTCCCTCAAAAACCGCCCCCTCACGGATTTCGTAGGATGCTGCCGTGCACTCACCGTTGAATCGTCCAGACGATTGCACCTCTAGCTGGCGGCGAGCGATTACCTTGCCGGTAACCGTGCCTTGAATTATAACGTTCCGAGCGTCGACTTCGGCATCGACGACACCGCCGACCCCAACGAACAAGTCGCCTTTCAACCGGATGATTCCCTTGACACGGCCGTCGACATGCAGGCTCTCATCACCGCTAATTTCACCCTCGATAACCATCGGCCGGCTCACCAGCGAGGTCGACCCGGAGGTTGCATCCTTGGTCATATGCCGGATATCCTCTTTCTATTTTTTTTCTTTTTGAGTCTTATCGTTGGCGGCTGGCTTGCCTTCGGAAGGCTTTTTCATTTCGATTTCGCCGTTCAGCACAGCCCCTTCCGCCATAGATAATTTAGGAGCAAGCAGTCGGCCGCTCACCACAGAGCTTTTTTCGAGATGAATCCTTTGCTTGGCCGTGAGCGAACCGCTAAAGCCCCCGCTCACGGTAACGCTAACGGCCTTGACCTCGCCGTTGACCTGCGCCGACGGTGCGACGACCAGTTCGCCGTTCAGGTCGAATTCTCCCTCCAGCGTCCCCATCACGATCAGGTTGCCGCCACCGGATACCTTGCCTTTTACCGTAAGCTTGGCTCCAAAAAATGAAGTTTCCTTGTCGCCATGCTCTCCGGCTCCCGAAGCGGTGCTCGCTTTGTCTTTGACGAAGAGCCCCATTCATGAACCTCTCAAGTTGCACCAGGTTGATCTGATTTTTATTTTGATATCATAAAACAGCACAATAAGCCAACAGTTCGCTTTCCTTCCGACCTGACAACACCTCACGGCATGTGCTATAGGTTCAAATCAACCGCTTCCTGTTCGCCCTCGCTGAGTATCGGAGGAGACCATGAAAAAGACAGCCCTTTTGTTTTTCCTTTTTCTGCTCTGTCCCTGTTCTAAACCGATGGCCGAATCGACGGATACCCCTGATACAATCAAGGCACGAGATCGCATGGTGCGCGAGCAGATCGAGGCCCGCGGTGTTTCTCACCCTCAGGTGCTTGACGCGATGAGGGCCGTCCCCCGGCATGAGTTCGTTCCCAGTGATCTCGTCGCTTCAGCCTATAACGATCACCCTCTTCCCATCGGTGAGGGCCAGACCATTTCACAGCCATATATTGTCGCGCTCATGACTGAAGTGCTCCAATTAAAACCCTCCGATCGGGTCCTGGAAATTGGCACAGGCTCGGGCTATCAGGCTGCCGTCTTGTCTGGTTTGGCTGCGGAGGTGTACACAATGGAGATTAAACATAAACTTTATGAAAATTCATATAACATATTGAATAAAATTGGTTATAAGAACATTAACTGTCGCCACGGCGACGGCTATTTCGGTTGGCCGCAAGCGGTTCCTTTCGATGCCATAATGATCACCGCTGCGGTGGATCACATTCCGCCGCCTCTTCTGAAACAACTCAGGGACGGCGGCCGACTGGTGCTTCCGTTGGGAAGCCCCTTCGGCTATCAAAATCTCGTGTTGGTGACCAAGCACGGCGAAGACGTGTCGGTCAAACAGATTACAGGTGTGCTCTTCGTTCCCATGACAGGCCATGCAATAGAGAAAGGCCGGCCCTGAGTATGGTACACTTGATGGTTTTCGCGGTTTCGTTTTCGACATTGGCCTTCGAAGTGATTCTGGCTCGCCTGTTTGCAATCAGCCAATGGCACCACTTATCTTTCATGGTGATCAGCATCGCCCTGTTCGGCTTCGCTGCCAGCGGGTCATTTTTAAGCCTGCAGAATCCATCTCGCTGGATTTGCTCCTCCGGCAGATCCGATCCGGCGCGAGTTGCCCTGCCCAGCCTCCTATGCTCCGCGTCGATCATCATCGCCTTCCTTGGAATGGTCCGCCTGCCTTTGGACTACTTTCGGATGGTGCTCGAGCCGATTCAGTTGGTTTATCTGCTGGGACTTTACCTGCTGTTGGTCCTGCCCTTTCTCTTTGCGGGATGGGTCATTGCCCTGGCGTACGTCGCCTATCCTCAGCATCCGGGACTGGTTTACTTCGGGTCCATGACGGGTTCCGCCCTCGGCGCTATCGCAGCGGTGTCGCTGCTGGCGATTATCGGCGAGGTTGCCATGGTGGCGCTGACCGCATTGGCCCCCGCAATGGTGCTTATATTCGGAGCCGCCGGACTCAAAAAGCAAAAGACTACAGAGAAAAGCCACGGCAGCTTTGCATTGGCCATTGCCTTGGGATGGGTTTTGGTTTGCAGCGCCGGCTTATGGCTGCTGACCCCGGCAGCCCACAACCGGCTTAAAATAAGATCTTCGGAATTTAAAATGCTCTCGCAAGCGCTACAATTTCCGGACACCGAGGTGGTCGAATCGATATCCGGCATCCGGGGCCGGATCGAAAGAGTTCGAAGCCCGCACCTGCGTTTTGCACCGGGCCTCAGCTTGAAATACACCGATCCCCTGCCCGTTGCCGAGGTCTTGTTCGTCGACCGTGACCAGCCGTTGTTCCTTTACGAATCGAGCCTGGGCGAAGGGTTTGATTTTGCGCGCTTCACGCACTCCTTCGTCGGATATCAAATTGTCGGTAACCCCGATCGGATTTTGCTGATAATGGGCGCAGGAGGCTTGGCGGTTGCATGCGCCAGGGCTTCCGGCGCGCAACAGGTTCGCATCGTCCAGCCGGATCCAAACCTGGCCGGCATGATCAGACGGCACGATGATCGGCTGGAGGTCGTCTCCGAAACCCCGCGGGCATTGCTCGCGCGAACCGGTGAGACGTTCGATCTGATCCACATCGAGAATTGGGGCTCATCTCTGCCCGGCGCCGATGCCCTGAGCCAGGACCACCTGCTGACGGTGGAAGGCCTGGAAGAATGCCTGCGCCGTCTCACGCCGCAGGGGGCACTTGTCGTCTCGCGCAGGCTTCTGTTGCCCCCGTCCATCACGCTGCGACTGTGGGCAACGATGCGAGAGGCATTGGCCCGTGTCGGTCAGGCAGAGCCTGAGCGCTGCATGCTGATGCTGCGCAATTGGGACACGTTTACCTTCGTGGCGATGCCGCGTCCGCTCGGCAACCCCCAACCGGTTCTGGAGTTTGCACGCCGGCTGAACTTCGACGTCGTCTACCTTTCCGGCGCTGCGGAATCCGACGCCAATCGATTCAACGTGTTCGATGAGCCCTATCATTTCCGTGAGATTCGGGGATTGGAAAAAGCCGCCCGCGATGGGATGATGAAAGACTTTTTATCCGAGTACCTGCTCGACGTACAACCCCGGACGGATCTGCAACCCTTTCCAGGACGTTTTCTGAAATGGGACCGGATCGGTGACCTGTACCGGTCGCTCGGCCGACGGTTGCAGGCCATCTTTCTGGCCGGAGAGGTCATCGTTGGGGTCGTGTTCGTGCAGGCCATAGTGGTAGCCGGTGTGCTCCTGCTGGTCCCGGCTGCTGCGATTTCAAAGAAATCCCGCATGGCCCCTCTGCCCAGCATCGTTTTTTTTCTGGGTATCGGGGCCGGCTTCCTATTCGCCGAAATGCTATTCATCTATGCCGGGACCTTTTTCTTCGGAGACCCGGTGGTCAGTCTGGCCGTTGCGCTCACGGCGCTTCTTGTGTCATCCGGCGCCGGTGGTCTCTGGGCTGAGCGCCGCGGGATCCGATGGATAAGACCGGCGTTGCTTGCTGCCGCCGCCGCCCTGGTGTTGGTTGGCATCCTGCTTTGGACTTTCGCAAGCCGCCTGCTCGCGCTGCCGGAATTCTGGCGCTACGCGGTGCTTTCCACCAGCGTGATGATCCCCGGATTTGCCATGGGTGTACCCTTCCCGCTTGGCATGCGCTTCCTGCTGCACCGGCCGGAGGATCGGGCCTTTGCCTGGGCCGCCAACGGGTGCGCCTCGATCCTGGCATCGATAGCCGCTGCGCAGATCGCTGTCAGTGCGGGTTTGCATTGGATCCTCGGTGCCGCACTCATTTGCTATGCTCTGGCTTTCTGGGGGAGCCGGGGACAGAAGGGGATGTCGGCTGAGCCGTCCCGCTTCGTCGCCTTTTGATTTGAAGCCGGTTGCTTCGGAAAAATTTGAAATCGCTGAGACGGCCGGCCCTTTTCCGGGCATTGCATCCTTTTCATTAACAAATAAGGCGCCCATGGTATTGCCGATAGACATCCGAGTGGAATGTTACAGCGGATACCGCGGAGAAGAAACTCCGCGGGTGATGCATCTAAAGAGTCGCCGGGTTATCGTAGCAGAGATCATCGACCGGTGGCTTGCACCGGATCATCGCTATTTCAAATTCCGGGGAGACGACCGATGCCTTTACATTATCCGCCACGACGTTGTGACGTTCATGTGGCAGATGATCTTTTTCCAGGACCAGGACCTCAAAAACATCTCTGATAAAGACCCTCTTTCGGGGAATGCGTGAACTGAATGCTGAATCGCCCCTACACCCCTCCGCTCCCGCTCCGGAATGGCCACATCCAGACCTTTTTAGCCAGCAGCTCACTGCGGGCGTGGGGGCCAAACTCGATGCAGACGGCAGCGCGAGCGGAGATCATTGCCACGGATGCCGGCGTGAACCTGCTCGGTGTGCGTTCACGACAGCGAGCGGCCCGCTCCAAAGGCTTGGCCGTTCTTCTGCACGGCTGGGAGGGTAGCTCAGATTCCACTTATATACGCCGCACCGGCCGCGCCCTCTATCAGCGCGGATACGATGTCTTCCGGCTGAACTTCAGGGACCACGGTCCCAGTCACCATTTGAACCCGGGGCTTTTTTTTGCAGCGCAGGTCGATGAGGTTTTCGACGCGATCAAACGCTTGTCACAGGAATCACACCCTTTGCCGGTCTTCCTGGTCGGCTTTTCGCTTGGGGCCAATTTCGCGCTGCGCGTCGGGCTGCGGTGCCGGCCTATCGCCAACTTGCGGCATGTTGTCGCCATCAGCCCGGTATTGGACCCTGAGGAATCCACCCGACGCGCGGACCGGCATCCGGTGATCCGACGATATTTTATGAAGAAATGGCGCCGTTCGCTGGCCGTCAAGCAACGGCTCTTTCCACATCGTTACGATTTCAGCACGGTCATCGGCTCTAGCACCATCCGCCAGGCGACGGATCTCATCCTTGAACGGTACAGCGAATTTCCATCATCATGGGCATATTTTGACGCATACACGCTCACCGGCGCGAGGCTTAAGGACTTGTGCGTGCCCACCACCTTGATGACTTCCGCGGACGACCCCGTCATACCGGTGCGTGACTTTCATGAACTCCAATTGAGCCCCTCCGTTAGCACGGTCATTCATCGGCACGGAGGCCACAACGGTTTTCTCGAGAGCCTGGCCCTGCGCAGCCGCTACGAAAACGACCTGCCGGACCTGTTCGACCGCTTGACGCAGAACGCTCTTGCAGCTACGTAATAAATCCGACCGGCTGAGTTGCGTTTCGAGCGATCAGTGTCTAAATTGAATTGAAAAAACTTATAAGGGAGGATAATTAATGAGCGAAGACCGAGCCACTGAGATCCTTAAGAATGCGATACTGCTCGAAAAACGCGGCTATGCCTTTTATTCGAAAGTCGCCCAACAGGCTCGCGGCGAGGCCGTCAAGAAATTCTTCCACCTAATGGCGGAAGAAGAAGTGAATCATGTCAAAATCCTATCCGACCAGTTCAAGTCCTACCGATCCAGCAAGAAATTCAAGCCTCACGACCACATCGAACAGGCCGAGTTCAAAACCGTAACCGAGATCCTGACAAAGGATCTGAAGCGTCAGATAGCAGCCGCTGACTATGAGGCGGCCGCTATCGCCGCCGCCATGTCAATGGAAAAAAACGCCATCCAGGTCTATTCCAGTCGGGCCTTGGAGACTCAAGACCCTGATGAAAAGGCCCTCTATCAATGGCTAGCCGAATGGGAGACCGAACATTTGAACTTTCTAAGCAACATCGATCGGGCGCTTACGGAGGAAATCTGGCACGATAACCGTTTCTGGCCCTTTTAAACGGGGTTCCCCTGGCGGATGCGCTCGAGGTGAGGATGCGGATCGATGCCTCGTGACCCGAAACGGTTCAGGCGGGTGGGCCGCAGGTCATTATTACTCCGGCAGTAGAATATGTTCAATGCGGCCAAGTCATTCATCGGCGGGGCGGGCTTTCGGCCGCAGCGCACCGCAACCATCCGTTCAACGAGCCTGTTTACTTGCCGGATTAATAAAAACGGGCTTTGCGTATCCGAGGGATTTGTTTGCAAAGCCCGTCTGGATAGAACACGCAAGAAGATCGCAATCAGTTTCCGGAACGACCGTCATCGCAGGCATCATCGCTTCCGTCCAGCCGGGAGTGTTCGGCCGTGCTGCTCATCTCGCACACCGGCAGCTTCTCGGCGCTGCGCATGGATTTACCGCAGCACTCCGGAACCTTGCCTCCTGCATTCACTTCCGCTTTTTTCCCGCAGTTTTCGCATTCGTATTTGTTTTTCTTGGACATGGGATCCTCCTCGAAAAATTGAAGTCGCTTTTAGACCTGCACCATAGATAATACCTGCAGACCTGTCAAGCGGATCTGAGTTGACGATTCGGCAGCGGAAAGAGAGGCGAGTTCGTTCAGACACCGATCAGACCGATGACACAGCCCAGGGTGCCGGATGAAAGCGTACCGGAAACGAGGGCACGGAGCCCGAGATCGACAATTTCAGGCCGGCGCTCGGGAGCCATGGTACCCATACCGCCGACCATGATCCCTAAACTTCCTGGGTTTGCAAACCCGCACATGCCGTAAGTCATGATCAGCAGGCTGCGGGGACTGAGCGAACCGGTCGGCAAGCGCCCCATATCGATATACGCCATCAACTCGTTGAGAATCGTCTTGGTGCCCATCAAAGCGCCGGCCACAGCCGCCTCGCTCCAGGGAACACCCATGAGCCAGCAAAAAGGCGCCATGATGACGGCCATTAAGCGCTGCAAGGTGATCGGTTTTCCATAAACGTCCGGCAGAAGGCCAATCGCCAAATTGACCAGGGTCACCAACGCCACCAGAACGATCAGCATGGCGATAATGTTCAGCAGGAGCTCCACTCCCTGCAGCGTGCCTCTGGTGATGGCATCCATGGAGCCCGTGGCTGTCTCCGCCACCGTTATTTCACCTGCCGTCACCGGTCCGGTTTCTGGAATCATGATCTTGGCGATGGTGATGGAAGCCGGCAGACTGATGATCGATGCGATCAGGATGTGGCCCATGGCATCGGGCACCGCAGAGCTGATGATCGCCGCATATAGGGCCATCACCGTTCCCGCGATGTTGGCCATCCCACAGGTCATAACCGAAAACAGCTCACTGCGGCTCATGCACCCGATATAAGGCCTGATAAACAGCGGGGCTTCCACCATCCCTACGAACACGTTCACCGCGTTCGACAGCCCTTCCGCGCCGCCGACCCGCATGGCCTTCCGCAGTCCCCATGAAAATCCGCGAACGACTACGGGCAAGACTTTCCAGTAAAACAGGAGCGATGACAGGGCGCTCATTACCAGCACCATCGGCAGAGCCTGAAATGCCAAAATGAAACTGGATCCCGGATAAGTTTCCACAAAAGGCAGGGGGCCGCCGCCAAGATATCCAAATACGAAGGACGTACCGCTGAGCGTCGCCTCCTGAAGCGCGAGCACGAATCGATTGAGGAGAAGGAACGCTTCGCGGGAGATCGGAACTTTGACCAAGACCCAAGCAGTGGCAAGCGTCAGGAGAATCCCTATGGCCACCAGTCTGAAATTCACGCGGCGGCGATTTTCACTCAGCAGCCAGGCCACGGCAAGAAAGGCGAATAACCCTAAGAGGCTCTGCCAAATCATGCGATCCACTTATTTATCCTTCATCGCCACCAGCGATGCCAGGCGTCTGCCAGGTTCCTGACCGCTGTCGCCTTCTTCGTGGTAATGCAGAATCCGCAGCGTCAGAAAGCTATGCAACAGCTCGTTTTCTCTCAAAAAATAATCACGGCCGTGCGTGGAGTGCTCGGTACGCCCGGGCGTATCGAGCAGGGTTTCGAAAATCAGCAGTCCACCGGGCCTCAGCCCTTCGCGGATTTGAGGAAACAGCCGTCGATTCAGAAAAAGGATGTTTACAATGAGTCCATAGCGCTCGATGGGAATATCAAACGTGTCCAGATCCGCACAGATGCTTCGAACCGCACGGTGGCGGCCTTTCAGAAGCGACAGCCCTTCATCCGAAATGTCCACGGCATCGACCGTGAACCCCTGGCCGGCCAAAAAGAGCGCGTTGCGCCCACTGCCGGCGGCGATGTCCAGGGCCGCTGTCGGTTGGACCAATCCGAAGAAGTTCTTGACGATGGCGGATGGCTCTTCTGGGTAATCTTTCCGGCGGTATTTTTCATTCCACCTGACGCGGTCACTGAACATGTCATGGCCTCGAATTTATAACGCGCAGGCTGGCTGCGTTCCCGCGCCGGGCAACAGCTTGATTTGATCCCGAGATTCTGATTGTAACCTTTTCGGTTTCAGCGGGTCATTAAGATCGGTTCGAATCGGATTCGAACCGTTGAGAAGTTAACCACCTGAACTTTCTCAACCTCCTCCTTTTCTCGCCGGGTGGTCCACAGCCTCGTGGACCGCCCTTTTCGCTTTTAAGCCATCTCCCCCGGGGCTGCCGCCGCTCGGCCGCCAATCGATCTGAGAGTTAGAACGCTCCGACAACCACGCTACTCTCTCTCTTCGACGTCCAATTCGATCTGCAGGCGGGAGGGTAATTGCTAACGCCCAGGGCGGATCATCCGCTGGTCAGGCGTTGGTTTTGAAAATCGGGAGCAGGTCCGGTGCATGCGTCAATACGGTAACGCGAGCGCTCTTCCCCTGCTGCATCAAAGCCTCATCCACGGCCCACTGCACACTGGGCGCATGGATGTGGCCGAGCTTGGCCTTGTGATCGGCGGGGATTCCTGGGGAGTAATTGATCACGGAAGCTTTCTCGCGAACCAGTGCCCAGGCAATCGCAAGGGCCGCTGCAACGCCGTTGGTAAGACGCCCCGAACGGTAGGCCGCCTTGATCGCAGCCGAAGGCCAGCCGGTGTATTGAAGCAGGTCGGTGTGCACCGGGCTCACGCCTTCGGGTGCCGGAGTGCAGACCACTATGATGCCGCCGGGTTTGACCATCCGCTGAGCCGGATACTGGGATTTATGGGATTGCCAGAAATCCAGATCACACGGGCAGGAGTTGGCGATGACGATATCGGGCGTTTCTTGATATTCGACACCGTATATGTCCCGGGCGGCTTGCACGCCTGCCTTGAACGCCGTCCGCCTTTCTCCGTAAAAAAGTCCGGTGACTCGCCCCTCGCTGTCCATGACCACGTTGAAGATGGTTTTCATGCCGACCCGGTCGGCCATGTCGTCCATGTCGCGGCGCACCGGGTTGTCTTCGATCCCCAGAAACGAATCGCCCCCGCCTTCGCAGGAAAGCAGATGTGTTTCGGCCGTGGTCTTGGGTCCGCAAATACCCGGCTGGACGATCTTGGATGAGCCGGAATACCCCGGGATGTGGTGGGGGACGATGGCGCCCAGACCGATCAACACGTTCGCCTCTTTTACCGCCCGGTTTACCTGCAGCGGGGTCCCATAGGCGGAGCATCCGAGGTCGATGAGGTTTCCCGGTTCGCGCCATTCATGATTGAAAACCCGGATCCGCCGGAATACCTCGATGCCCACCTTGGCCTGCATTTCCTCGACGGTCATGTAACGGTGGGTCCCCAGCGCCATGATGCAGGCAATGTGCCGATCGGGGATGCCGGCCCGGTTCAAGCGCCGCAGAAGCGGCGGAACCATGCGGTGGACCGGTGTCAACCGTGTATTGTCGTCGCTCACCAGCAGCACGCGGTCGTCGGGTCGCACCCACTCTTCGATCGCTGGCTGGCCGATCGGGCTGGCCAATGCCGCCTCAATCGCAGCATCCAGGTCTCGCAGCGGGGTTGACGGGTTGGGATGCAGCACCTGGGCCAGGTTGGCGTCCGGCACCTCGAAGCATAGCGGTTTTCCGTCAAATGGGATCGTTATCGTTGACATCTTGATCCTTTGCGCCTCGATGGTCGGCTGTATTAAGCATGGATTAATCGATACCACATGAGCTGTCAACAGGCTCGCGCGCGGCTTCCCTTAATGCCGACTATGGATCAACTCACTTACGGTGGTGAATATAAAACCCCGCCGGTTCAATTCGTCGATGATGGCCGGCAGCGCTTCTGCCGTATGCCAGCCGCGGCCGTTCATGTGCATCACGATGATGGACCCGTTACGGGCTCGTTGTGCAACGCTCCGAACCATCCGATCGGCCGTGGAGGCGGTGTCCGGATCTCCGGAAGCCAGATCGCACTGCACGGTCGTAAGACCCATCCGGGCCGCCGCTCGCACCACGCCATCATCGATCTCAACGTAGGGGGCCCTGAAGAGCCTCGCCTGGCGCCCGGTGAGCGAGTACATGATTACCTGGGTTCGCCAGAGTTCCTGCTGCACCCGGTCTTCGGACAGCCCGACCATATGCGGATGCAAAAAAGAATGATTGGCCAGCTCGAATTGGTCGCGGGATCCCAGGTGGTGGGTGGCTTCCGGATGCTCTGCCATCCATTTCCCGCCTAAAAAAAGAGTGGCCGGAATTTGCCTTTCGATCAGCACCTGGATCAGCTGCTCGTCATAGCCGCTTTTCAATTTGGTGGCGCAGGCATCGAACGTCAACGCGAGGCGCGGCTCGTGGCGGGGCCCGTGGTGAATGATGCGTGCCGGCACCGCCGGCAATGCCGGCGGCAGTCGAATCTCAAAAGGCCTCGGGGCGTATCGCAGCAGATCGCCGGCACGTGTTTCACCCGTTGCGGTGCGGCAGGCTTTCGAAGATGATGGGTCGATGCCGATCGACGGCAGAGACTGGGCGGCCCCAGAATCCGGATCGATGAAAAAAATCAAGCACCAGAAGATAACTGACAGCATGATCATGGCAGGACGTTGTTATAGCCAGCTCTCGGATCGGCTCGCGGTCGACCGCAGCGGCGCTTTATGTCCGTTGAAAACCGTTGCTCCGCATACCGGTCGATAGTATTATGCGTGAATTTCGCATCAAAGAGGAACCGGCTCCTTTTCGAAACTCATGAGAAACATTTTGCTCGATCTGCGAAACGACCACCTGGCCGGCCGCCGCGGCGGACGGGTGGCCATCTGCTCGTCACGCCGAGAGGTTTTGGAAGCGGCGGTGGAATTAGCCAAGTCTCGAGACGAGCATCTCTTGATTGAGGCTACGGCGAACCAGGTCAACCAGTTTGGCGGTTACTCTGGTATGACCCCGGCGGCCTTCGCGTCAGAGATCGGCCAGGTGGCTTCCACTATGGGCTTTCCGCGCAGCCGAATTTTGCTGGGCGCCGACCATTTGGGACCTTACATCTGGCGCAACGAACCGGCCGAGAACGCTATGCGCAAGTCACTGGAGTTGGTCCAGCAGTGCGTTCGGGCCGGTTTCAACAAGATTCACATTGACACCGGCTTCGGCTGCGCCGACGATCCCCAGCCGGAGCTTCCCCCGGAAACCGCCGCCGAACGCGCCGTCAGCCTTTGCCGGGCAGCCGAATCCGCCGCCGAAAGGCTGCCCTCCACCGTTTCCCGCCCCCTTTATGTGATCGGAGCCGAAGTCCCGCCTCCCGGAGGCGCCCTCGAAGACCCTCATACGCTTGGAGTCACGCCGGTCGAAAAATTGGAGGAGGCTCTGCGCCTTTATGAAGTCCGTTTCAGGTCGGCACGCCTGGAGTTCGCGTGGGACCGGGTCGTGGCGATAGTGGTCCAACCCGGAGTCGAGTTCGGTGACTGCGTGGTCGCTCGCTATTGCAGCGAGAAGGCCCGTGACCTTTCATTGTTTCATGACCAACTTCCAGCGGACATGACCTATGAGGTTCATTCCACCGATTACCAGCCTTCCGACAGCCTGGCCCGGATGGTGGCCGACCATTTCACTCTTCTGAAAGTCGGGCCCTGCCTCACCGATGCGTTTCGAAAAGCGGTGTTCGGACTGGCCCGGATCGAATCCGAGCAGCTCGACCGACGCCGCGGCGTGCAACGATCAAACATCTGTGAGGTATTGGAGACCGCCATGCTGGAAAACCCGGCGCATTGGCAATCCCATTACCGCGGCAGCGAAGAAAAACTGCGCTTTCTGCGCTCGCGCAGCCAGCGCGACCGACTACGTTACTACTGGAGCCACCCGGCTGTCACCAGCGCCCTGCAGCTGCTGCTGGCCAATCTCAAATCGGGCCTATCTCCGGCATGGGTTAAAGCCCATCTGCCGGATGTATACGCCGCTCAGCCCTCCGATCAATGTCCCGTTGATCCCACGGTCCTGATTCGCCGCCGAATTCAGTTGGCCCTCAAACCCTATTTCGATGCCTGTGCATGAATTTTTTTTAGAGCTCAAATTGTTCTTAAGAAGAGTGGGTTTTAAAACGCAACCAGTTTCATGAATGCCGACTGCAAGGGGTCCTTTTCAATGAACCGGCGGATCCATTCCTGCCCGGTGGGCGAAGCGGCGACTTCTCCGAACAGGCGGGCATCGTTCCGCAGCCCTTTCTTGAATCCGGCCGCATAGCCGTATTCCAGCGCCTTTAAAACATACCGAGCGGCGTAGGCCCGGGCTGCGGCTGGATCGCCGATTTTAGCGCTTGGCGGCGGCCCAAAAGCAAGCATCTCCCTGATTTCCGGCCTGGACAGCAACCCGTTCAATCGTTTCTTCTGGCGGGCGGCGATGGCGTCCCAGTCTCTCACCGGCAGCTTCTTCTTCCCCGACACCACGGCCTGCGCCGCTCGAAAGGCGCTTAACAGTGCCGTGGCGGCCGGTGCGAATGCATCGGCCAACCCCAATGAAACGGCTTCGCGGCCGTCGATCGGCTCGCCGTTGATGCTCATCTCCGCCGCCTTCGCCGGCCCCACCAGCCGCGGCAGGCGCTGCATGCCCCCGTATCCGGGAATGATGCCGAGTTTGACCTCCGGCTGGCCGATTCGGGTGTTTTCCGTGACGATCCGGTAATGCGCGCTCATGGCCAGTTCATTGCCGCCGCCCAGAGCAAATCCGTCCAGCAGAGCAATGACCGGGATTTTCAACTTCTCAATGGCGTCGAATAGGCGGATGTTGAGCAGCGCGATGGATTCGATGCGATCGGCCGGACTGCCGTAGAATTCGGTCACATCCGCACCGGCAACGAATGCCCGGCCGGCGCCGCGGATAACGAGCGCCTTCACCGGATGCCCCTGGATGCGCCGGTTTTTCTTTAGTCCGGCCACGATCTCCGAAACCTGGCTGATCAAATCATGGTTTAATGCATTGAGCGCCTGCTCCCGGCTAAGGGTGAGAATGGCGATCTTCTCTGCCACATGCACGCTGACATAACGTTGGTGGTCCGGATCGGCCGGGATCACCGGTTCTCCCAGATAATCGTTTTCAATGGAGGCAATCGTGCGTCCGGCCCGGTCGGTCTGGACCAGCGCGACTCCCTTGGGCTTGCCCATCCGTCCATCCAACATTTTCTGCTGAATTTCCGCAAGGCCGGCCAGCGGGGCTACCTCCAGATCCTCCTGTTCCATGACCAGCCGGTTCTGGGCGAGCAGCCGGACCACTTCGCGAGCCTGTGTGGGCCGGTACATGTGGGACCCCAGAATGGACCGGTTGGACGGCCCTTGGGCGAGCACATACCCGCAGGGCATGTCATCCGACTCGTTGAAGTCGCGCAGCAAAAAGGTGCTGAAATGCATGGTGCTTTGATCGATCCGTTCGACGATGAAATCGGGACTGACCCGCGGCCCGAAGACGTCCCATACGGCTTTGCCCAACGCTCGGGCGGTTGCCATGTACTCACGGCCGTAGGCTGGATTCGGCTGCCCGTCTTCCGCCAGCGGGTCCGGCATATCGTCCGCAAGCGCAAACCGGTCGTGATCGATGATGTGCGCGTCAGCGACACCCAACCGCTGAAGCGCCTGGATGCCTTCCATGTCTTGCGACCGGGAGGCGATGACGGCGAGTTCGGCGTGCCGCTCCAGCGCAGCCTTGACGAACTTCTGGGCATACGCGTCGGCGCCCCAGATCAGCCCCCTGCGCCCGATCGGAAGTTGAATCTCGGAAAATATATCCCGCGGCGACCGGTTGCGAAAAAGCACCTGCTTCTGCCGCATCCATACCCAACGGGCATCCAGCACAAACCGCTGTTGGGCGTAATAGAAGGTCTCCTTGTATTCGCCTTTAAGACCCTGGCCGGTCGCGCCGAAGAATGCGAGTTTGCCGTTTTCGGATAGTACAGAGACCAGCAGCGGGAAATTCCGGCCGCCCGTGTGCTCGAAAATTTTGTCCACCGGCCGGCCTTCATTGGCCGCATAGACCGCCTGGCGGAAAGGCTCGGTCTGCGTCAGCCATTGCTCCATCGCAAGCCCTGCCGGGATCGGGCCGAAAACAGAACTCGGAATGCTGCGCCGATCGATAAAGGCATCCGCAATCTTGCGCTCCATCAACTGGCGGCCGAGTCCGACATTGGACCCCATCAGGATGACCCGTGCACCGAGGTTCTTGGCGATTTGCGCGCCGGCGAAGCTGGTCCCCTTGCCGCCCCCCATCAGCAGCACCGCATCGCCCGGTGCGACGGCCAGGCGTTCCACGATCGCCCGGTAGGCCGTGCCATAGGTCAGCAGCATGGCGGCGAGCCGCTCGGAGCCTTGGGTCTTCAGCGCTTCGGGAACCGGGATGGCGCGCTCCTCATCGACGATGGCGAATTGGGCGTTGAACCCATCGTGCGTCTCGTAGCCCCGGATGATGTTCCGGCCGGTCCAGGAATCCAGAATGACCGCCTGCCCCACCCGCAGCGCCTTCACGGCCGAACCCGCATCCACGATGATCCCGAGCGCATCGCTGCCCGGTATGTGCAGCGTGCTGCTGTCACCCCGCCCGAAAACAGGTATCGGCAGTCCCAGGCTGGCGAAATTGGTGTTGAAGTTCGGTCCGGTGGCCAGGACCGCCACCAACACCTTCCCCCCGTCTTCAGGGTAAAGCCGGGGGGCCGGAACATCCGCAACGTTAAGAAATCGATGGGGAGGGCCGTACTGATCTCTGAGGATGGTCAACGCGTCCATTCGGTCCGGCAAGGGGTATGAAATGCGGGGCGGGGTTTCCATCGGCCATTTCGATGCGGCGTTGTTCGTCATCGGCTTTGCCTCCAGGTTTGGTTCACACCGGCAGTTACGCTAGTTGCTTGAGCATCATGCTACAGCCAGCCCTTACGCTTGAAATAGGAGTATGGCAGAATCGCGGAAACAATCATGAGCAGGATCGCCAGAGGATAGCCAAACGGCCAGGAGAGTTCGGGTATAGAATGGAAGTTCATCCCATAGATACTGGCGATGAGGGTTGGGGGCAGAAACACGACCGCCGCCACGGAGAACAACTTGATGATCTGATTCTGCTCGATGCTGATCATGCCGAGTGTGGCGTCGAGAATGAAATTGACCTTGCTAGACATGAAGGAGGCGTGGTCGGCAAGAGATGCCAGGTCGCGGCTAATCTCCTTCAGTGTTTCACGAATAGCGGCGACCTGGGGATGCTGCGCGACGGCTTGGTTGAGGTAGATGGCCATGCGACTGACGCTGACCAGACTTTCGCGCAGGATCGACACATGGTTTCCCTCGATGCCGATGTCTTTGATGGTTTCCTTGAGATTGACCTGAGGCGCCCCCTTATGACCGTTTGCGGCAAAGATGGCCTTGGATATGCGCTCCACTTCGGCGCTGTGCATCTCTAAAATGTCAGCCATGCGGTCAATGATGGTTTCAAGGAGCCCGATCATCAGGTCCGTGCTGGTTGAATAACTGCTGCCGGGCTTCATAATCCTGGCCGCAAAGCTGTCGAACGGCTTGGGGTTCATGTACCGGACGGTGATCAAGTAGGCCTCGGAAAGGATGAAAGTGATGGCCGACGACTCCAATCCGTCGTGCTCGGGGCTGGTGACGGCGGTAGCCGTCATGAAGTAAGCGCCGTCTTCCTGGTAAAGCCGGCTGCTGGCTTCGATTTCCTGCATTTCCGCCAGCGAAGGGATTTCAATCGATAGGGATTTCTGAACCTGGTCGACTTCATCGGCGCTGGGTGAAATCAAATCGACCCATGTATCGCGGGAGGGGAGCTGCTGTTTGCCCCAGCAGTCGCATCGCCAAATTGCACCTGCTCTGTAGAACACCTTGATCATGGCCCTGGCCACCCTTGCATTCTCTGAATCCGGCCGGCGCGGATGAAAGGATAGCTTCAGCTTTCATGGCCTCACCCGATTCGTTTCAGCAGATATCTTTATAGTATCATACCGCTAAAAATCAAAATGGAAAAGCCCCGCATCCGCCTTCAACCTGATTGATAGCGGGTTTGCCGATGCAAGGATGGCGGGTTTATACTGAATGGCGCAGACGGCTGAGGGCGGCGTGTTGTTTCATGGGAATTAGCCGCCGGAACGGTAGGAGAAGATCGAGTTGGATGAAACCGGCCGCCCGGCCAGTGCCGCGTTTTGGGCTGCCGGCTGCCGGACACGAAGGACTACATGCAAATTCGGCAAGCCATTCGCCCGATCCGCGCGAGCCATTTGACCTACCGAAATGTTAAGAAAAAACTGGAGGCGGCATCCGGATTCGAACCGGAGAATAGTGGTTTTGCAGACCTCCGTTCGGTAGCCCTATCTTCTCGATTTAGCTCCTTTTTTCATCTTCAAAATTTTGCCTGTGGTGACTTTAGGGGGTAATTTTTCCAGAATTTTGACAGCCGCCAACTTGTGATCCGGCGCCGGGTGCTGGTAGCGCATCGCCATTTGGTGCGTCCGGTGGCCCATTATCTCCATAATCGTCTTGGTGTCAATGCTGCGCATGCCGAGCCGGCTGCCGAAGGTGTGCCGCAGGTCATGGAACCGGAAGCGCACCTTGACCGGGTTGCCCTTCTCATCCACGCCGGCCCGCTCCAGGCCCGCTTCCGCCACGGCATGCCAAAAGGCATTGGTCAGGACCGTCAACTTTTTTCCGTATTCGTTGCAGAACAGGAACTCCGAGGGGCTTGTCATGATGTGGCCCTTGACGATCTCAAGCGCCCGGGCGTTCAAGGGAACGTTGCGGTTCTCGTGGTTCTTGGTGCCGGTGACCGAGAGGAACCGCTGCCGCAGGTGAACGTCCGATTTTTTCAGGCCCTGGAGCTCGCCCAGGCGCATTCCGGTATTGAGTGCCAGCTCGACCATGGCCCGCAGGTATTTGCGGCGCTGGTGGCTCTTATCGCATTCGGCAAGCAGCCTTTCTTCCTCGGCCTCGGTCAACACCCACATGCGCTCATTGTCCTCGGCCAGGTGGCCGACCGGCGCCAAGGGGTTGAAAGCCAGATACCCCCATTCAACGGCCTTGCGGATTGAAAGCTTCAAAAAGTCGATTTCCCGGTTGACGGTCGCCGGCCGGATCGGACGCCCGCCGGGCCCTAGCTCCTGGAGGCGCTTGGCCTTGTATTGCTCGGCCAGGTCGGCTGTGATCGCTGCAAGGGTCTTGCCGCCGAAGGTGGCCTTGAGCTTCTTTCGGGATTTCTCCCAGCGTGTGACCGTGCCCGGCCTCTTGGCGGCCCGGCCCCACTCGATCACCTTTTCCGCCAGGGCGTCAAAGCTTATCCGGCGCAGCCGCTGAAAATATTTTCCGCTCCGGATCTCCCGCTTCCAGCTCCCCTCTTTCTCGGACGCCACGGACCGGCTGACCGCCCCCCAGCTCTTGCGGTAGCGCCGGCCTTCGAAGATAAAATCCGAATAAAAGGCCTTTCCCCGCTGATATGGCATTTGCCCCTCCTTTCTTCGCCCCCTTTTCTGCTACCTCGTGCCGGCGGATTAACGACATGAACACGCATCCCCTCATACGCTTTCCGCTCGTCCTCAAACGCTTTTAATATTAACTCCATTTTCAATCTCCAACAT